>JAHJOO010000008.1 GCA_018820275.1 Alphaproteobacteria bacterium | reverse complement strand
GGGCGGCGCCGTCGGCCGGGACGGTCGCGGCGGGCACGGCGGCGGCGGCGGCCTCGGCGTCGGCCGCGGCCGTCATGGAGCCGCCCTTGGAGGCGACCCAGGCGGCGAACTCGGCCTCGGTGACGACGCGGATCTCGATCGGCATGAAGGCGTGGTCGACGCCGCACAGCTCCGAGCACTGGCCGTAGTAGGTGCCGACGCGGTCGGCCTTGAACCAGGTCTCGTTGGTGCGGCCGGGCACGGCGTCGGTCTTCAGGCCGAAGGCCGGCAGGGCCACGGCGTGGATCACGTCGGCGGCGGTGACCAGCAGCTTCACGGTGCGGCCGACCGGGACGACCATCGGCTCGTCGGCGGCCAGGCGGTAAGGCACGCCGCGGGCGCGGGCCTCGTCTTCCGGCAGCATGTTGGAGATGTATTCGCTGACGCCCTGGTCCGGGTACTCATAGGCCCAGTTCCACTGGTTGCCCGTGACCTTCACGGTCAGGTCCGGCTCCGGCATGTTCTCGTAGGCGAACAGCAGGCGGAACGAGAACAGGGCGATCCCGACCAGGATGAAGACCGGAAGCACCGTCCACACCACCTCGACGAGGGTGTTGTGGCTCCACTTGGCGGGCACCGGGTTGGACTTCTTGTTGTAGCGGATCACGACCCAGATCAGCAGGCCCAGCACCAGCAGGCTGATGCCCACGATGATCGGCATCAGGATGACGTCGTGGAAGAAGTGCGCGCTTTCCTTCAGCGGGGAAGCGGCGGGCTGAAGCCCGATGCCGCCCGGCGTGGGCTGGCCGATCAGATCCTGGGCCGCGGCGGCGCCGGTCATCACGACCGAGCCGATGAAGGCCGAAATCCCCAGGGCGGACTTGCCCATGCTCATGCGGTGTTTCCCTAGTCCTTGCCCCGCCGGTCCCCGGCGCGGGGCTGTCGCCGAATGGCCCCCGCACGCGCGGCCCGGGGGCTTTGGCCGGTGCATATCCCTCCCGCCCCCCTTTGCCAAGGCGCGCGGCTCTACACCGCAGGGGTGGGGGGCCGGATCGCATTAAATCGGGGTCATGTTGTGCAAGCTACCTTGCGTCGCAAGCTACCTTGCCATAGACGTTCGGTCGTCAAGGGAGACCCACACCGTGCCCGAGCACATCGACACGCAGCTGAAGAAGGGGGTGCTGACGCTCTGCGTCCTCGCGCTCCTCAATCGCCGCGACGGCTACGCCTACGACATCGCCGCGGACCTCGCGAAGGCCATCGGCATGGGCGAAGGCACCATCTACCCGCTGATGCGGCGGATGCAGACCGACGGACTGGTCGAGACCTATCTGGTCGAGTCCGCCTCGGGGCCCTCGCGCAAATACTACCGCCTGACCGCCGCCGGCCGTCGGGCGCTCGAAGCCCAGACGGCGGAATGGCGCACCTTCGCCGACGCCGTCGAGGCCGTCCTGGCCGAGCCGCAGCCCGCGGCGCCGACCGACCAACAAGGGGAGCTGACGCAATGACCCGCGCGGAATTCATCTCGCGCCTGAAAAAGGGGCTGGTGGGGCTGTCCGCCCCGGCCGCCGCCGAGATCGTGGCCGACTACGAGGCGCATTTCGACGCCGGCGCGGCCGACGGCCGCAGCGAGGCCGAGGTGGCCGCCGCGCTCGGCGACCCCGACCGGCTGGCGCGCGAGCTGCGGGCCGAGGCCGGCGCCCGCCGCTGGAACCAGGAACCGGGCGCTTCATCCGCGGCCGGCGCCGTCTTCGCCATCATCGGCCTGGGTGCGATCGACATCCTGATCCTGCTGCCGCTCGTCCTGCCCCTGTTCGGCAGCCTGATCGCGGTGCTGGTGTCCGGCGTCGCGGTCTTCCTCAGCGGGGGCTTCGTCCTCGTGGCCGGGCCCTTCCTGGCCCCGCCGGGCGGCCCCGCCGTCGCCGTGCTCGCCGGCATCGGCGTGATGGGTCTGGGCATCTTCATGACCGCGCTCTGCGCCGTCTTCGTCAAATGGCTGATCGACGCCACGGTCTGGTACGCGCGCCTGCACTATCGTGTGCTGAAGCCCGCGCTCGACCAGGGCCGGATCTGAGGGAGGAACTGACATGATCCGCAATCTTCTCATCATCATGGGCGTCGGCCTGGTCATGGCCGTGATCGGCATCGGCGGCGCCTTCGCCGTCGGCGGCCCCTCCCTGATGCGGGACGGCTGGGCCTGGACCTGGGTCGACGGCGACCGCGAATGGGTCCGCGTCAGCCACGAGGGCCGGCGCGAACGCGGTCCCGAGGTCACCCGCACCCTGGCCTGGACCGGCGGCGACCGCCTGATCCTCGACGCCGCCGCCGACGTGGTCTTCACCCAGGGGCCGACCGCCTCCGTCACGGTCACGGGCCCGCAGGACCGCGTCGCGGCGCTGAAGCTGGAGAACGGCCGGCTGTTCCTCGACGACGAGCACGGCTGGCGCGGCTGGCGCGACCAGGTGCGCGTCACCATCACCGCGCCGGACGTGTCCGTCTTCGAGCTCAACGGCTCCCAGAGCCTGACGCTGCGCGCGATCGACGTGCCCGACCTGCGCGTCGCCATCTCCGGCTCGGGCGACGTCGAGGCCGAAGGGCGCGCCCGCACCGTCGAGGTGGACGTGGCCGGCTCCGGGACCGCGGACCTGTCCGGCCTGGTGGTGACCGACGCGACCGTCGAGGTCTCCGGGTCGGGGGAAGTGGACGTCGGCCCCGCGGGGCGGGCGTCCATCTCCATTTCCGGATCGGGCGATGTGGACCTGACGCGACGTCCGGCCTCGGTCCAGTCGACCGTCTCCGGCTCCGGCGACGTCAACGACGCCTGGTAGGGACAGCGGCGGAAGGGGTGACGCGCCCCTTCCGCCGTCCTATCTGCAGCGCATGACCGCACACGTTTCCCCGCCGCCCCTGCTCGAAACCGCCGGGGTCGATCCCGAAGAGGCCCTGTCGATCCTGCGCGGGGCCCTGACCGGCGCCGACGACGGCGAACTGTTTCTGGAACGGTCCGAGCTGGAGTCCCTCGTCTTCGACGACGGCCGGCTGAAGGGCGCCAACTACGACGCGAGCGAGGGCTTCGGCCTGCGGGTCGTGGCGGGCGAGACCGCCGGCTACGCCCACGCCAACGAGATCACGGTCGACGCCATCCGCCGCGCGGCCGGGGCGGCGTCGCTGGCCAAGGCGGGCCACGCCGGCGTGACGGCCGAGGCCCCGCGCGCCACCAACCAGTCGCTCTATCCGCCGCTGGACCCGCTGGCGGCCCCCGGCTTTTCCGACAAGATCGCCCTGCTGCAGGAGATCGACGCCTGGGCCCGCGCCCGCGATCCCCGCGTGGTGCAGGTCTCGGCCAGCCTGATCGGCGAGCGGCGCTCCATCGAGATCCTGCGCGCCGAGGGCCGCGCCGTGCGCGACGTGCGCCCGCTGGTCCGCTTCAACGTCTCCGTCACCGTCGAGAAGAACGGTCGCCGCGAGACCGCCTCCGCCGGCGCCGGGGGCCGCGCGGGCTTCGAGGAATGGACCGCGCCGGAGCGCTGGCAGGCCCAGGTCGACGAATGCCTGCGCCAGGCCCTGGTCAATCTGGAGGCCGTCGACTGCCCCGCGGGCGAGATGGACGTGGTCATGGGCGCGGGCTGGCCCGGCGTCCTGCTGCACGAGGCCGTGGGCCACGGCTTCGAGGGCGACTTCCACCGCAAGGGCTCGTCGGTCTTCACCGGCATGATGGGCCAGCGCGTGGCCGCGCCGGGCGTGACGGTGGTCGACGACGGTTCGATCGCCGGCCGTCGGGGATCCCTGTCGGTCGACGACGAGGGCACGCCCACCTCGCGCACCGTGCTGATCGAGGACGGCATCATGGTCGGCCTGATGCACGACCGCCTGTCGGCGCGTCAGATGGGGCAGGACGCCACCGGCAACGGGCGCCGACAGTCCTTCGCCCACATCCCCATGCCGCGCATGACCAACACCTTCATGGAGGGCGGCTCCGACAGCCGCGCCGACATGATCGCCTCGACGAAGCGCGGCGTGTACGCCGCCAATTTCGGCGGCGGCCAGGTCGACATCACCAACGGCAAATTCGTCTTCCAGTGCACCGAGGCCTATCTGATCGAGGACGGCCGGATCACCTCCCCGGTGCGCGGCGCCACCCTGATCGGCGACGGGGCCACGGCGCTGAAGGGCGTCACCATGATCGGCGACGACTTCGCCTTCGATCCCGGCGTCGGCACCTGCGGCAAGGCCGGGCAGGGCGTGCCGGTCGGCATCGGCCAGCCTTCCCTGAAGATCTCGGGCCTGACCGTCGGCGGCACGGCGGTCTAGGCCGTCAGATCATGACGGCGCGCACCGGTTTCCTCCGCCGATTCAGCGCCCGGCGCGAAATTTGAGGTGTTGCGCCGTCGCGGATCGCTTGCCGTGCCAGCCTGCGCCCGTGACCGTCGCCCCCTCGCCCATCCGGACTCAAGAGACTCTCGAGACTCGAAAAAAGTACGGGAGTCCATTGAGTCCACTGAGTCCCTCGCGCCCCTCAGCGCGTCCAGGCCGGGCCGACGATCTCGAACCCGCGCGCCTGCAACGTGTCCAGCAGGCCGCCGGACTCGGCGAGCACCCGCAGCGGCACGACCGCCAGGGTCGTCCCGTCCTGGGCCAGGGCGTCCTCGACGCCCGTCAGCCACTGGGCCCGCAGCTGGATGCCCCAGTCCGGGTCGCCCCACGGCCAGCACTGGCTCAGCGCCAGCTCCAGCGGCGACCCCATCACCGTCGGCACGTCGAACCGTCGCCAGGCCGCGGCGCGCTCCAGCATGCCCGGCTCGCCCGCCTCCGCCGCGACGATGGCCAGCTGGATGCACGGGACCCAGGTCTCGGGCGCCATGGTCAACAGGTCCTCGATCACCGCGTCGCCGCGCACCTCGCCGATGCGCTGGCTGGGTGTGCGGCCGCGCCGGGCGGTGCGGCGCACCGAGTCCTCGACCGACGGGCCGCGGTCCCGGTTCAGCCGGGTCAGACCGAACATCAGCTCGGCCGAGGTGCTGAAGAAGCTCTGAGTCATCAGGTCGTCGCGCGTCCGCGCGTCCAGCGCGACCAGCCGCGTCTGCCATTCCGGTGCCAGATAGTCGGCGCTGGTGGTGCCGCGCGGCAGGCGGGTCAGGGTCCTCTGCCGCCAGATCAGGCGCAGGATGTCGCCGGGCGACAGGTTCACGGCCTGGGAATACAGCACGCGGTCCGCCCGCTCCGCCGCGCGCTCCAGCGCGTCGGGGCGCCACTCGAGGCTCTTCGGCAGGGCCTGGATCGTCCCGACCAGCAGAAGCGTCGACCCGCCCCGCGTCACCTCCCAGGTCGGCGCGCCCGACCGCCGCGCCTCGACGACGACCTCGTCGACCTCCGTGACCTCGTCCTGCGCCATTGCGGGCCAAGCAAACATCAAGGCGAAAACCACACCGATTGCTTTAATCATCTTGATTCCGCCCCAATCATTACATGATGGCAATGAAGCTATGCAGCTTTCGCGCATGTGAACCCGATTTAATCGACCTGTCCAGCTTGTAACTGGATCGGGCCGATCCCCCTCGCCAACGTCCGGCCATCGACACGAGGGGACAGTACATGACGAAGACCATTCTGCTGGCCGGCGCGGCCGCGATCGCCATCGCCGGAACCGCCCAGGCCCAGACGGGACCCGCGCCCGCCGCGCCCCGGGCCGAGGCCGGACAGCAGGGCGTGCTGGTCTTCGTGCCGGCCTTCTTCGCCGAGCAGCGGCCGAACACGGCGCTCGACATGGTCCAGCGCATCCCGGGCTTCTCGGTCGTCGACGGCGACGGCAGCCGCGGCTTCGAGGGCTCGGTCGGCAACATCCTGATCAACGGCGCCCGGCCGGCGTCCAAGACCGACACCGGCTCCTCGGTCCTGTCCCGGACCCTGGCCTCGCAGGTCGAGCGGATCGAGCTCATCCGCGGCGGCGCGGCCGGCATCGACATGCAGGGCCACGGCGTGGTGGTGAACGTGGTCACCCGGCAGGAGAGCAGCACCCAATCCATCCTGACGGCCAACTACTGGGCCTTCGACGGCGGCCAGGATCTCGCCGCCGGCACCTATCAGTTCACCGCCAAACACGGCGAGACCAGCTGGGGCGTGACCCTCAGCGACGGGGTGTCGATGAGCGACGCCAACGGCGAGGGCGTCGTCGTGCGCCGCAACGGCGCCGGGGCGATCATCCGCCAGGAGGATTACTGGAACGACCAGTACGGCGGCTCGACGAGCGTCCGTGGCAACCTCGCCACCCCCTTCGCCGGCGGCAAGATCGACCTGACGGCCCGCTGGGGCGTCAACGACTACGTCTCGCAAAGCCTGCAGACCGGCCTGGGCGTGCGCCGCGAGAACCTGTTCGGGACCGAGGGCTCGTCCGGCGAGGTCGGCGTCGTCTACACCCGGCCGCTGGACGACCGCCTCGATCTCGAGACCCGCTTCATCCACCAGTTCGGCGAGGGCGACGCCGTCTCCACCTCGCGCACCCGCCTCGGCGCGGTCGACGACCCGGAGCAGCGCTTCGAGTCCGTCGACGAGTCGTCCGAGACCATCGGCCGCGCCCTGATCCGCTTCGAGCGCTCCCCGACCCTGACCTACGAGGCCGGCGGCGAGGTCGCCTACAACATGCTGGAGACCGACCAGGCCTTCTCGGTCGGCGGCACGCCCATCCCCCTGCCGTCCGCCTCGGTGAAGGTCGAGGAGCTGCGCGGCGAACTGTTCGGCAAGGCGACCTGGCGCCTCCGTCCCGACCTGAACCTGGAGGGCGGCCTGCGCCTGGAGGCGTCCGAGATCCGCCAGTCCGGCGACGCCGATCAGGAGAAGAGCTTCTTCTTCGCCAAGCCGCGCCTCCTCGCCACCTGGACGCCCATGGCCAACACCCAGGTCCGGTTCCGCTTCGAGCGCGAGCTGGGCCAGCTGGACTTCGGCGACTTCGCCGCCTCGGCGGATCTGGACGACGAGAACGTGCTGGGCGGCAACGCCGACCTCGAGCCCGAGCAGCGCTGGATCAGCGAACTGACCTTCGAGCGCCGCTTCCTCAAGGACGGGATCGTCTCGATCGGCTTGCGCCACGACGAGATCGTCGACGCCATCGACGTCATCCCGCTGGACATGGGGCTGTCGGCGGTCGGCAACATCGGCGACGGCACCCTGGACCAGCTGGCGCTCAACGTCCTGGTCCCCATGGACTGGGCCGGCTTCTCCGGCGGCAAGCTGGGCTTCCGCAACACCTGGAACCACAGCGAGGTCACCGATCCCACCACGGGCCGGACCCGCCGCATCTCGGGCGTCCGGCCGTCCCAGCCGGTCTTCACCGTGCAGCAGGACATCCCCTCCTGGAACCTGCAGTGGGGCGGCGCCTACATCGTCTCCCTGTACCAGTTCAGCTACGACCCGGATCAGACCTCGGGCTTCCGCGGCTCCGACTACCTCGAGGCCTGGACCGAGTGGAAGCCGACGCCGACCCTGGCCCTGCGCCTGCAGGTCAACATCTGGGACGACTTCAACGTCGAGCGCACGGTCTACGCCGACCGCACCCCGGCCCGGCCGATCGCCTTCGTCGAGAACCGCTTCGTCGACCCGCGGACCTTCGTCCAGGTCCGCGTCCGCAAGACCTTCTGACCCGGATCAGGCGAGGCGCGCGATCAGCGCCTGCGCCGCCGCCGGATTGCGCACCTTCGCCCCGGCGATGAAGTAGGCGAAGACGTCGCCGCGCTTCGCCCAGTCGCGGCAGCGGTCGGCCACGCCGTCCAGCTCGGCGGCCGTCATGCCGGTCGGCTGGTCCTCGCGGCTGGACATCAGCCGGGCGTAGGTGAAGTCCGCGGTGGGCCGGTCGATGCGCGGCCACTCCGGCGCCACGTCGTCCTCGGCATAGACGATGGCGACGCCGTACTTCGTGGCGAGGTCGTGGAACTGCGGCACGTCGAAGGTCGGGTTCCGCACCTCCAGCGCGTGCCTCAGCCGCAGCCCGTCCTTCTCGTGCGGCAGCAGCTTCAGGAAGCCCTCGAAATCCTCAGGATCGAACTTCTTGGTGCCCATGAACTGCCAGTTGATCGGCCCCAGCTTGTCGCCCAGCGCCGTCAGCCCCTGATCCAGGAACCGCCCCATCGACTCGCCCATGTCCGACAGCACCTTGCGGTTGGTGCAGTAGCGGCTGGCCTTGACCGAGAAGACGAACCCGTCCGGCGTCTCGTCGCGCCACTTCATCCAGCTGTCGGGCTTGAAGGTGGAGTAGTAGGTGCCGTTGATCTCGATGGAGGTCAGCGCGCGGCTGGCGAACTCCAGCTCCTTCTTCTGGCTCAGCCTGTCCGGATAGAAGACGCCACGCCACGGCTCATAGGTCCAGCCGCCGATCCCGACGCGGATCGCTCCCGTCACCGGCGCTGGCGGCGCAGCCGCTCCATCTCGCGCTCGACGGCCGCCTCGTGGCTGCCCGACAGGGCCATCCACACCGAGGCCATGTGCGAGGCCAGGCCGATGCCCCAGCCGAACAGCGGCCAGAAGGCCCACTCGATGCCGCCGCCGGTGTACCAGTCGATGGCGAACAGGCCCGCGTTGACGATCACGAAGACCATCAGGTGCGAAATCACGCTGCGCTTGGCCTCCACGCGGCGCTCGGCCTGCTCCCTCAGCTTGGCGTCGGCATCGGTCATGGCGTCCCTCCCTGAACGGCCCCACGATGCCACGGACGGCACGCGGCCGGTAGAGGGTCGCCCATTGCCTTGCCCCCCCGGATGGCCGACCGTCGCCGCATGAGCCCGACCCGCTTCGACCGCTTCCGCCTGGACCCGCAGGATCGCCGGCTGACGCGCGACGGGGAGACGGTCGAGATCAGCGGCCGCTACCTAGACGCCCTGACCCTGCTGGTCGCCGAGCGCGGGCGGCTGGTGACCAAGGACCGGTTCATGGCCGAGGTCTGGAAGGGCGTGCCGGTGACCGACGAGGCCCTGACCCAGTGCGTGCGCAGCCTGCGCCGCGAGCTGGGCGACGACGCCGCGCGGCCGCGCTTCATCGAGACGGTGCCGCGGCACGGCTACCGCTTCGTCGCCGAGGTGACCGGGGACGAGGCCCCGGCGGTCGTCGCCCCGCCGCCCCCGGCGCCCGTGGCCCCGCCCGCCGTGACGGTCCGGGCCGAACGGCCGCCGTGGCGCGAGGGGCTCAGCGGCGCGGCGTCCGGCGGCGCGGGCGGCGCGGTGGCCGGACTGATCGGCGGCATGGTCTACGGCCTGGCCGTGTCGCCCGAGGGCATGGGCGCGGCGTCCGCGCTTCTGGTGCTGGTCTGCGCCACGACGGCGCTGGCCCTGACCGCCGGCGGCGTGGTGGGCTTCGGCGTGGAGACGGGGCGCGCCCTGCGGCCGGGCCCCTGGGGCGGGATCCTCGGGGGCGCCCTCGCCGGCGCGGTGATCGGCGGCGTCACCCGCCTGATCGGACTGGACGCCCTCGCCCTGCTGACGGGGGCGGCCCCGGCCAACATGACCGGCGGCGCGGAGGGGCTGATCCTCGGCGCGGCGGTCGGGTCCGGCGTCTGGCTGGCGGCGAGAGGCGGCTGGTCGGCCCGGCGCGCCGCGGCCGTCGCCGCCGGCATCGGCCTGGCGGCGGGGGCGTTCCTGTCGATCACGGGCGGCCGCCTGATGGGCGGCAGCCTCGATCTGCTGCTCGAGGCCTATCCCGCCGCCCGGCTGAGCCTGGCGCCTCTGGGGACGCTCGTCGGCGAGCCGGAGTTCGGGCGTCTGGCCGGCGCCCTCACCGCGTCTCTGGAGGCGGGTCTGTTCGTCGGCTGCGTGGTCGCCCTGCTGGCGGCGCGCCCGGCCCTGGGTCAGGTCCCGGCGGGTGCGTCCGGCGTGCGGGGCTGAACCTCGGTCGGCAGGGTCGTCGTCGGCCGCTCCGGCAGGGGCTGGGCCGCCTCCATCGAGGTCGAGGCCGCCTCCGTCCTCTCCTCGGCGCGCTCGAGCCCGGGGCTGGCGACGAAGTAGATCACCGCGAAGGCGATCGCCACCAGAGTCGCCGAGACGACCAGGATGGTCAGCACGTGCATGCCGCCCCGTCCGCCCTTGGCGCGGGTTTCGGAGATGACTTCGCCGTCTCCGCGTTGTTCGGGATCGGGCTGGGTGTGCGGCAGGATCGGATCGGTCATGCCGGATCAATGCCAAGCTGGGCCGGACGTTCCGTCAGTACGCGAAGTCGCGGTACAGGCGCGACAGATCGCGCTCCCACGGACCGTGGAACAGGTCCAGCAGGCGTTCGGCCGGGGTGACCCCCGAATCGGCGATGTCCTCCAGCTCCGACAGATAGCCGCGCTCGTCGACCATGCCGCCGCTGAACCGGGCGCGGTTCTTCAGGCCCTGCCGCGCGATGGCGACCATGTCGACGGCGATGTCGCGCACGCTGCGGCCGGCGACCTCGGCCTTGAGGCCCAGACGCGTCACGTCGCGGCGCAGGCGTTCGTGGTCGGCGATGTCCCAGCCCTTGCACAGGTCCCACGCCGCGGTCAGCGCCGCGTCGTCATAGAGGACGCCGATCCACAGGGCCTGCAGGGCGCAGATCCGGCTCCACGGCCCGCCGTCGGCACCGCGCATCTCCAGATACGACTTCAGCCGCACCTCGGGGAACAGGGTGGTCAGATGGTCGGCCCAGTCCTTCCTGGTCGCCCGGTCGCCCGGCAGGTCATCCAGACCGGTCTCCATGAAGGCCCGGAACGCGCGGCCGGACAGGTCGACGTACTTCCCGTCGCGCTTGGCGAAATACATCGGCACGTCCAGCGCATAGTCGACGTAGCGCTCGAAGCCGAAGCCGTCCTGGAAGACGAAGTCCAGCATGCCGGTGCGGTCCGGGTCGGTGTCGGTCCAGACGTTGGCGCGCGCCGAGAGGAAGCCGTTGGGCCGGCCCTCCGTGAACGGCGAGTTGGCGAACAGGGCCGTGGCGATCGGTTGCAGGGCCAGCGAGGTGCGGAACTTGCGCACCATGTCGGCCTCGCTCTCGAAGTCGAGGTTCGACTGGATGGTGCAGGTGCGCAGCATCATGTCGAGGCCCAGTCCGCCCTTCTTCGGCATGTAGGCGCGCATGATGTCGTAGCGGCCCTTGGGCATGACCGGCACGTCGGCGCGGGTCCACATCGGGTCGAAGCCGACGCCCAGGAAGCCCAGGTCCAGCTGGTCGGCGACCTGTTTGACCTCCATCAGGTGACGGCCGGTCTCGTCGCAGATCTCGTGGACGTCCTTCAGCGGGGCCCCGGACAGCTCGAACTGGCCGCCGGGCTCCAGCGAGATGGAGGAGGTCAGACCCTCGGGCGTCGTGCGCTCCAGGGCGATGACGTGGTCGCCCTCATACACCTCGGACCAGCCGAAGCGGGTCAGGCCCTCCAGCATGGCCTTGATGCCGCTGGGGCCCTCATAGGCCGGGCGGCGCAGGCTTTCGCGCTCGAAGCCGAACTTCTCGTGCTCGGCCCCGATGCGCCAGTCGGCGCGCGGCTTCATGCCCCTGGACAGGGCCTCGATCAGGTCTGTCCGATTCAGCGGCGCGTCGGTCATGCGTGGAAGTCCAGCCCCTCAGGTCGCCGCGAAATGGGCGACCGGAGAGACGCGCACAAGGGGCAGTTTCGTTGCCCTGCCGCCCGGCGTGTCCGCCGCGCTGCTTGAGGGCTCACCGATCCCAGTCGCCGACCGCCGCCTGCCACAGCGTCAGCGCCGTGGTCGCGGCCGTGTCGGCGCGCAGCACGCGCGGCCCCAGCGACACCGCGAGGGTGAAGGGCAGGGCACGCAGGCGGTCGCGCTCCTCCGGGCTGAAGCCGCCCTCGGGGCCGATCAGGATCGCCCAGGGGCCGGTGCCGGCTTCGATCAGGGCCCCTGTCGCCGGGGCCCCTCCGGTCTCGTCGCAGAACATCAGGCGGCGCGACGGATCCCAGTCGGCCAGCAGGGCGTCCAGCCTTGCCGGGGCGTCGACCGGCGGCACGTCCAGCCGGCCGGTCTGCTCCGCGCTCTCCACGGCGATGGCGTCCAGACGGTCCAGCCGCAGGTGCTGGGGCTGGGTCCGGGCGGTGGTCACCAGCCGGATGCGCGCGGCGCCCAGCTCGGTCGCCTTCTCGACCGCGAATTCCAGCGCCGCCTTCTTCACCACGGCGATCAGCAGATGCACGTCGGGCGGCGTGATCTGGTCGCGGACGCGCGCCTCGGCGCGCAGGACCACGCCCTTCTTCAGCACCTCGGCGATCGTGCAGCGCCACTCGCCGTCCGCGCCGTTGAAGACGTGCACGGCGTCGCCCGCCTTCAGCCGCATGACTTGGGTCAGGTAGCGCGACTGGTCCAGCGACGGGGCGACGGGCGCGCCCTCGGACAGCGGTTGGGGGATGTGGAGGCGGGTCATAGCTTCCCTTTAGCCCGAGGGGCAGCCTTGTCATCCCGGACGACGCGAAGCGGCGATCCGGGACGGAAGAGCCCGAGACCTGTCGCTCCCGGGCGGCCCGACGGGCCGAGCCGGGAGGATGCTCCGAACGAGTCCGAACCTGCCCGTGGCCCGGCTCCACGGCCGGGCCCCTGTATGCAAGAGGTTCTCCGCGTCCCGGCTCTCCGCTTCGCTTCGGCCGGGATGACAAGATGACTGCACGTTCGGCGCTACAGCGTCCGGGCGATCAGCAGCTTCATGATCTCGTTCGTGCCGCCGTAGATGCGCTGGACGCGGGCGTCCTTGTACAGCTGGGCGATCGGATACTCGTTCATGTAGCCGTAGCCGCCGTGCAGCTGCAGCATCTCGTCGATGGTCTCGCCCTGGATGTCGGTGACCCAGTATTTGGCCATCGAGGCGGTCGCCGCGTCCAGCTGGCCCTTGAGGTGCAGGCCCATGCAGTGGTCGACGAACACCTTGGCGACGGTCAGCTTGGTCTTGACCTCGGCCAGCTTGAACTGGGTGTTCTGGAAGTCGATGACGCGCTTGCCGAAGGCCTTGCGTTCCTTGACGTAGGCCAGGGTCTCCTGAAGCCCGCGCTCGGCGGCGGCGACGCCCTGGATGGCGATGTTCAGACGCTCCTGCGGCAGCTGCTGCATCAGCTGGACGAAGCCCTGGCCCTCGCCGCCGCCGATGACGTTCTCGGCCGGGACCTTCACGTCGTTGAAGAACAGCTCGGAGGTGTCGTTCCCCTCCATGCCGATCTTGTGCAGGTTCCGGCCGCGCTCGAAGCCGTCCAGCCCGTCGGTCTCGACGACGATCAGGCTGGTGCCCTTGGCGCCCTCGGCCGGGTCGGTCTTGGCCACCACGATGATGAAGTTGGCCAGCTGGCCGTTGGTGATGAAGGTCTTGGAGCCGTTGACGACATAGTGGTCGCCCTGGCGGATGGCGGTGGTCTTCACGCCCTGCAGGTCGGACCCCGCGCCCGGTTCGGTCATGGCGATGGCGCCGACCAGCTCGCCGGAGACCAGACGCGGCAGCCAGCGCGCCTTCTGCTCGCCCGTGCCGTAGTGCCAGACGTAGGGCATGACGATGGCGTTGTGCAGCGAGATGCCGAAGTGGTCCGCGCCCTTCCAGCCCAGCTGGCGCATCAGCGCCACCTCGTGCCGGTAGTCGCCGCCGAAGCCGCCGTCGGCCTCCGGAAGGCTGAGCCCGAGCAGACCGGCCTCACCGGCGTCGTTCCAGAGCTGACGCGGCACCGACGAGTCCGCGATCCACGACTGCACCTTCTCCGGCGCCGCGTGCGCGTCGATCCATTTGGAGACCGAGTCAGAGAAGAGGGTGATCTCCTCTTCCTGCATGAAGTCGGGATCGGGGGCGGCGAGGACGTTCATGCTCAGAACGCCTCCGCCGGCATGCTCATCAGGACGTCGGCGCCGGTCTTCAGCTTGGCCAGGTGGGCGCCGGCGTCGGGCAGGATGCGCTCGACGAAGTAGCGTCCGGTGGCCAGCTTGCCGGCATAGAAGGGATCGTCCGACCCGGCGTCGACCTTCGCCTGCGCCGCCTTGGCCATCTGCGCCCACATATAGGCCATGGCCGTGAGGCCGAAGACGTTGAGGTAGTCGGTCGAGGCGGCGCCGGCGTTGTCCGGATTGGCCATGCCGTTCTGCATCAGCCACATGGTGGCCTCCTGCAGCTTCTTCTTGGCGTCGGCCAGGCCGTCGACGAAGGGCTTGATGGCCTCGTTGGAGCCGTTCTCGGACACGAAGGCGTCGATCTCGCCGAACCAGGTCATAATGGCGCGGCCGCCGTTGGCGGGCAGCTTGCGGCCGACCAGATCCAGCGCCTGGATGCCGTTGGCGCCCTCGTAGATCATGGTGATGCGGGCGTCGCGCAGGTACTGCGAGGCCGGGAAGTGCTCGGTGTAGCCGCTGCCGCCGTGCACCTGCATGGCGAGGCTGGCGACGTGGAAGCCCTTGTCGGTCAGATAGGCCTTCAGCACCGGGGTGATCAGGCCCATGTAGTCGCGGGCCTTGGTGGCCGTGGCCTCGTCTTCCGACTTCTGCAGGTCGGCCTGCAGCGCGGTCCACAGGATGAAGGCCTGGCCGCCTTCGACGAAGGCCTTGGCCTCCAGCAGCATGCGGCGCACGTCGGGGTGGACGATGATGGGGTCGGCGGGGCCGTCGGGGTTCTTGGTGCCGGTCAGGCTGCGGCCCTGCAGGCGGTCGCGGGCGAACTCCACCGCGGCCTGATAGGCGGCGGTGCCGATCGCGAGGCCCTGCAGGCCGGTGCCGAGGCGGGCCTCGTTCATCATGACGAACATGGCCGCCATGCCCTTGTTCTCCTGGCCCACCAGCCAGCCCTTGGCGCCGTCATAGGCCATGACGCAGGTGGCGTTGCCGTGGATGCCCATCTTGTGCTCGAGGCCCGCGCACTGGGCGCCCGCGTTGCGCTCGCCGACCGTGCCGTCCTCGTTGGCGAAGAATTTGGGCACGACGAACAGGCTGATCCCCTTGATGCCTGCGGGCGCGCCCTCGATGCGGGCCAGCACCAGGTGGACGATGTTGTCGGTGAAGTCGTGCTCGCCCGAACTGATCCAGATCTTCTGGCCGGTGATGCTGTAGGAGCCGTCGCCGTTCGGCACGGCCTTGGTACGGATCAGGCCCAGGTCCGTGCCGCACTGCGGCTCGGTCAGGTTCATGGTGCCGCCCCATTCGCCGGTCGCCAGCTTGGGGCAGTACAGCGCCTTCTGCTCCTCCGAGCCGTTGGCGTTCAGCGCCTCGTAGCAGCCGTGGGTCAGGCCCGGGTACATGGAGAAGGCGGGCGAGGCCGCCGCCGTGAACTGGCCGAAGGCCATGCCGACGATGGCCGGCATGCCCTGGCCGCCGTGCTCGGCCTCGGACGACAGGCCGACCCAGCCGGCCTCGACCATCTGCCTGTAGGCGTCCTTCCAGCCCGTCGGGCCGGTGACCTTGCCGGCGTCCCACTTGCAGCCTTCCTGATCGCCGATGCGGTTCAGCGGGGCGATGACCTGTTCGGCGAACTTGGCCCCCTCCTCGAGGATCTGGCCGATCAGGTCGGACGAGACGTCCGACAGGCCCGGCTGGTTGGAGTGGCGTTCGACCTCCAGGACCTCGTTCAGCACGAAGGTCAGGTCGCGGACGGGCGCCTTGTAGGCCATGGGTCAGGCTCTCGCTTTGAGGGGGTGCAGTCGGGTCAGGTGGGCGTCGTGCATCGGGTCCGGGTTCAGCCGGGCCTTCAGCAGGTTGGCATATTCCTCGGCGCCGGGCAGCAGGTCGGGGCGATGTTCGCCCAGCCGCGCCTCCATGACGGCGCAGGCCTCCTCGGCGGTCTCGATGGCGGCGTCGAGGTCGGCGCGCTGCTGCTTCAGGGCTTCGATCTGGGCCCGGTGGCGGCGCAGGGCCACGGCCATCTGATGGGCGTTGTGGTCCTTGTGATCATAGAGATCGAGCATCTCCTGGATCTCGATCAGGGAGAAGCCGATGCGGCGGCCGCGCAGGATCAGCTTCAGCCGGGCACGGTCGCGCGCCGAATAGACGCGGGTCTGTCCCTTGCGGGCGGGGGTCAGAAGCCCCTTGTCCTCATAGAAGCGCAGCGCCCGCGCCGTGGCCCCGAACTCGCGGCACAGCTGGCGGATCGAATAGGTGCGATGGTCGTCGGCGCTCGCCATGGCGGGCATCCTTGCCCGAACTTGACGCGGACGTAAAGGGAAGGCTTGGTCGCGCCATGGGCCGCAAGCACGTCAACGACGCCGGCACCCGAAAGGGCGACCTGCCGCAGAAGGTCTGCGTCGCCTGCGGCCGCCCCTTCGCCTGGCGCCGCAAATGGGCGCGCGACTGGGACCAGGTGAAGTTCTGCTCGGACCGGTGCCGCGACGGCTGAGCCTCAGCGGACCTCGCGGGCCCGCATCCACAGCACCGGGGCGGTCACGGCGATCAGGGCCAGGTTGGTCAGGGCCGGGACGACCTCAAGCGCCACGGCATGGACCCCCAGCATGACCGTCGCCAGCGTCAGCAGGCCGACCGCGGCGGTGATCATCAGGGGGCGCCCCCGCTTCCAGGAGGCCAGCGGTGCCAGCAGGAGGACGGCCAGGATCATCTCGGCGATGCCGAGGCCCTGCACCATCTCGACCGGCGCGCCCGCGGTCCATGACATCAGCTCGGCGAGCGTGGCCGACGACTCCGTCGCCTTGGCCCAGCCGGCGGCGAGGAAGAACATGGAAAGCCAGCCCTGCAGGGTCCACAGGGTCAGGTTGCGATAGCTTTGACGCAGGCGGACCTGCGACGGGGAAAGGGCCTGAGAGCTCATTCTCAAAGTCGCCCGGGGAGGGGCGCTCCGGTTCTTATTGGTAACAGTCGCGAGATCGGTTCGCCTGCCCCATTGCGCAAGGGCGCGAAGCTTCAGCGTAACCATCCGTGATCGCCTTCTGCGTGAGCACCGGGGCCGAAGCGTGACCGTATGCATAAAAATCCGTAAGGAAGCGTTGCCGCGGGCGGGTCGCCGCAGGGATGAGACGTTCGGGGCGGCCGGCTTTCGACCGCGTGGCGACACTGCCCGAAGCCTGCCGCCAGGGTGCTGTCAGCAGCGCCGTCCATCCGCCGGCAAGACGGCGTCAGGCCTCCCGCAGTTGCGCGATCTTCGCCTCGAACGGACGCCAGTCGTCGTCGCGGTCGATCGCGGCCCAGATGGCCTCGACCTCGTCGATGAGCATCTCCTCGGGCTCGGCGCGGGCGAAGCGCGGGGCTTCCAGCCGCTCGGGCCGGTCCGGCTCGTGCTCGAACAGGGCGAAGCGGAAGTCGGCGAAGGCCTTGGTCTGGTACAGGGCGGCGCGCGGGCCCGACAGGGCGCGGGCCGAGGAGGCGAAGCCGGCGAACCAGTCGTGGAACAGCGGCTCCCACCGCATCGCCTCGCCCCCTTCGCGCAGCAGGGCCAGGGTGGAGTCGAGCAGTCGCTGGTCCCCGGCCTCACCCAGGCTGAGCACGCCCAGCCGTTCCAGGAAGGCGGCGCGCAGCTCGCGGATGTAGGCCGGACCGAAGCCGTTCAGGGCGTCGGTCAGGGCCTGGGCGTCGCCGACGCCTTTCAGGGCGCCGCCCAGCTGGGTCAGGGCCCAGAACACGGCCTCGGGCTGACGCGCGAAGGCGTAGAGGCCGAACTGGTCGAAATAGGCGGCGGTGAACCCCGGCTCATAGTGCGGCAGGAACCGCCACGGGCCGTAGTCGAAGCTCTCGCCCGTGACGTTCAGATTGTCGGTGTTCAGCACCCCGTGGACGAAGCCTGCGGCGATCCAGCGCGCGGCCAGCCGGGCCGACGCGTCCACCACGGCCGCGAGAAAGCCGGCCGGATCTCCAGGGGCGACGTGCGGGTGATAGAGGGATCGGGCGTGCTCGAGCAGCGCTTCCAGCATGTCGGTGCGGCCCAGATACGCCGCGCGCTGGAAGGTGCCGAAGCGGATGTGGCTGTGCGACAGACGCACCAGCACCGCGGAGCGGGTCGGTGAGGGCTCGTCGCCGCGTTCCAGCGCCTCGCCCGTCTCGATCAGGCTGAAGGCCCGGCTGGTCGGCACGCCCAGCCGCTGCAGCATCTCCGCGGCCAGCACCTCGCGCATCCCGCCCTTCAGCGTCAGCCGGCCGTCCGCGCCGCGCGACCAGGGCGTCTGGCCCGACCCTTTGGTGCCGAGATCCAGCAGGCGTCCGCGGTCGTCGCGCATCTGCGCCGCCAGGAAGCCGCGTCCGTCGCCGAGGTCGGGGTTGTAGGTGCGGAACTGGTGGCCATGGTAGCGCATGGCGATCGGGCCGGGTTGACCGGGCAGGGGCGCGAACCGGCCGAAATGGTCGATCCACTCGCCGTCGCCCAGCGTCGCCAGTCCCACCTCGGCCGCGGCGCGGTCGTTGCGGAACCGCAGGACGGTGCGCGGGAACTCCGCGGCCCGCACTGCGTCGCCGTAGTCCTCGCCCAGATCGAAGAAGCGCGGCTCGGGGCGGTAGGCGTTGGACGGGGGCATGGGCGGCAAATGCGGTCCCGGGGCCCGGATGGCAACCGGCCGGCCTTGAACCCGGAGAGCGGGCGGGTATTTAGACCGCAGAGATCAGGTCCGCCGTCGTTCCGCGCGGGCCAGGCCGGTGCCCGCGTCATTGGGTGAATCCGGTCCGGCGTCCGTCGATAACCTGGCGCCCCGACCTTTCGTGATCCCGGAGGCCGCCATGGCGCGCAGACTGACCCTCGAATTCCTCAAGACCGAGGCCGGCTCGGGGGCCGTGCTGGGCGTGGCCGCCCTCGCGGCCCTCGTGCTGGCGAACTCGCCGTTCGCGACCGACTATTTCAGCTTCCTCAAGGCCGAGCACGTCCTGCAGATCGGCCCGGCGATCCTGGAGATGTCCGTCTCCGAATGGATCAAGGAAGGGCTGATGGCGATCTTCTTCCTCGTGGTGGGGCTGGAGATCAAATACGAGATCCTGCGCGGCGAGCTGAGCGATCCGAAAAAGCTGGCCACGCCGGTGCTGGCCGCCATCGGGGGGATGCTGGCTCCCGGGCTCGTCTATCTGGGCGTGGTCTCCGCGCTGGGCGGACCGACCCAGGGCTGGCCCATCCCCCTGGCCACGGACATCGCCTTCGCCCTGGCGGTGTTCGCCGTCTTCGCGCGCAGCCTGCCGTCGTCGCTGAGGGTCTTCCTGCTCACCCTCGCCATCGTGGACGACCTCGGGGCCATCGCCCTGATCGCGGTCCTGTTTTCGCAGGGCGTCGTGTGGGGCCACCTGCTGTGGGTCGCCGGCCTGCTGGCGGTCGGAGCGGCCTTCGCCCAGTGGCGCAAGATCCCGTCGCCCTTCTGGTTCCTCGGCTTCGCCCTGACCTGGTGGCTGACGGTCGAGGCGGGCCTGTCGACGTCGCTGACGGCCGTGGCCTTCGCCGCCATCGTGCCGATCAAGGCGCGGCGCGACGGCCAGATGCCGCTCAAGGAGGCGATGCACGATCTGCACCCCTACGTCGCCTACGTCATCCTGCCGATCTTCGCCTTCGCCAAGGCCGGCGTCAGCTTCGCCGGCATCGGCCTGGAGCAGCTGGCGGCACCGCTGGTGATCGGCATCGCGCTGGGCCTGTTCATCGGCAAGCAGGTCGGCGTGCTCGCCATGGCCTGGCTGGCCTCGGCGCTGAAGATCGGCACGAAGCCGACCGGCGCCACCTGGCCCGAAGTCTACGGCGTCAGCCTGTTGTGCGGCGTCGGCTTCACCATGAGCCTGTTCATCGGTGCCCTGGCCTTTCCGGGCGCGATCGACTCGCCGGCGCAGGTCGAGGTCAAGCTGGGCGTGCTGGGCGGCTCGCTGCTTTCCGCGATCGCCGGGGCTGCGGTGCTCAGCGTCGCCGGCCGTCGACGCAAGGAAAAGGCCGAGGCGGCGGCGAATACTGCGTCCTGACGCACGAATATTGACCTAGCGTCACGCGTTTCCGTCGCTTTCTTGTCACACTCACGGTCGCCCTGCGGCGCAAACGGGGCTGTAACGCGGCGTTATCCTTGTCGGGCGACACCGGTTGGATTACCCCGGACGTTGGCGACCGCCGTCACGACAGAAGGACGGGGTCATTAGGGATTGGGAACGCCTCGGCCGCTCCGGCCGGGCTCTAGGAGCCGGGATAGACATGCGTCTGAACCACATTCTTCGCACCACCGTGTCCGCCGCCGTCGTCGGGACGGCTCTCTTCGGGGTCGCCGGCGTCGCCGCCGCCCAGGAGCAGGAGATCACCCGCGTCGACGACATCATCGTCACCGCCCAGAAGCGCGAACAAAGCCTTCAGGACGTGCCGATCGTGGTGACGACCCTGTCGCAGGAGACGCTGCAGGAAGCCGGCGTCCGCGACATCAAGGATCTCCAGATCCTGACGCCGGGCATGACCGTGACCTCCACGTCGTCGGAAGCCTCGACCACCGCCCGCATCCGCGGCGTCGGCACGGTCGGCGACAACCCCGGCCTCGAGAGCTCGGTCGGCGTCGTCATCGACGGCGTCTACCGCTCGCGCAACTCGGTCGGCTTCGGCGACCTCGGCGAACTGCAGCGCATCGAAGTGCTGAAGGGACCCCAAGGCACCCTGTTCGGCAAGAACACCTCGGCCGGCGTGATCAACATCATCACCGAGCAGCCCTCCTTCACGCCGGAGTTCAACGGCGAGGCCACCGTCGGCAACTACGGCGCCCTGGCCGCCTCGGGTTCGGTCTCCGGCCCGCTCTCCGACACCCTGGCCTTCCGCCTGTACGGCGCGCGCCGCGTGCGTGACGGCTTCTACGAGGTGAACACCGGCGACGGTCCGCGCACCCAGACCGACGACGCCAACCAGGACTTCGGCACCGTCCGCGGCCAGCTGCTGTGGCTGCCGAACGACAACACCTCGCTGCGCCTGATCGTCGACTACTCGCGCCGGGACGAATACTGCTGCACCGGCGTCCAGATCCGTTCGGGTCCGACGGCCGCCTTCATCGACCTGCTGGCCACCGGCCCCGGCATCCGGCCGCCGGCCCCGGGCTTCGCCGCCCTGCCGTACTCGCGCCTGGCCTACGCCAACCGGGAATCCGGGCAGGAGGTCGACGACCGCGGCGTCTCGCTGGAAGCCAATTTCGACATGCCGGGCATGTTCGGCGGCGCCACCCTGACCTCGGTCACCTCGGCCCGCGAGTGGAGCACCGAGCTGGGTCAGGACATCGACTACACCGGCGCCGACATCGCCTATCGGAACCAGGACGGGCAGAACGGCTACAGCGTCGACAACCTGACCCAGGAATTCCGCCTGGCCGGCTCGACCGATCGCCTCGACTGGCTGGTCGGCGTCTTCGCCACGTCGGAAGACATCACCCGTAAGGACAGCTGGTTCTTCGGCAGCGACTACACGCCCTTCATCTCGTTCCTGCTGAGCGCGAGCCTGAACGGGTCCAGCGGCGGTGCCTTCCCGATCAGCCCCGGCATCGCCGGCTGCTTCACCCGTCCGGGCCAGACCTCGGGTCTGACGGGCCTGCAGGGCTGCCTCGCCAGCGGCGGCACCGGTGCCCTGCCGATCGGCCCCGGCGGTTCGCTGGTGGTCGTCCCCACCGCCCAGGCCACCGGCCAGGGCTTCACCGTGGGTCAGGGCTACGCCGACGTCTATGACCAGGAATCGACGTCGTTCGCCGTCTTCACGAACAACACCTTCCGGGTGACCGACCAGTTCGACATCACCCTGGGTCTGCGCTTCACCATGGACGACAAGTCCTTGGACGGCCTGCAGGACAACGTCGGCACCAACGGGGCCGCCTGCGCCGCGGCCGGCGCCAACCAGGGCGCCATCGCCGGGGCCATCGGGGCCGCCGGCGCCGGATCCGTGATCGGCACCTTCTGCCTGCCCTTCAGCAACGCGGCCTTCAACAACCGCGCCGTCGTCGAGGAGCATGACGACACCGAGCTGAGCGGCACGATCAAGGGTTCCTACCGCCTGAACGAGCAGGTCCTCGGCTACGCCTCCTACGCGCGGGGCTACAAGAGCTTCGGCTACAACCTGGATCGGGTCCACGTCACGGGCACGGTCACGCCGGTGTCCAGCCTGTTCTTCCCGTCCGAGACGGTGGACAGCTACGAGGCCGGGGTGAAGATGACCCTGCTGGACCGCACCCTGCTGCTGAACGCCACCTACTTCCACCAGAAGTTCGAGAACTTCCAGCTCAACACCTTCAACGGCGTCGGCTTCACGGTCGAGCCGATCCCCGAGCTGACCTCGCAGGGCGTCGACGCGGACATGGTCTGGTTCACGCCGGTCGAGGGCCTGAGCCTGCAGGGCGGCGTCACCTACACCGACGCCGAATACGGCGTGTTCACCGCTGCCGACCTGGTCGACCCGAACAACTTCCCCGCCGCCTCGCTGCTGCCGGGCAGCCGCCCGTCGTTCGCGCCGGAATGGTCGGCGACCCTGTCGATGAACTTCGACCGGTCGCTGGGCAACGGCCTGCGCGGGGGCTTCAGCCTCGCCGGCAAGTACATGAGCGAATACAACACCGGTTCGGACCTGCTGCCCTTCAAGCAGCAGGACGCCTTCACCACGGTGAACGGCCGGATCTCGCTGGGATCGGAAGACGAGCGCTGGACCCTCGAGCTGTGGGCCCAGAACATCACCGACGAGGAGTATCTGCAGGTCGGCTACAACGGGCCGCTGCAGGGCACCTTCTTCCAGTCGACGGTGCAGCCGAATGGCACCTTCTACGACCCGGCGCGCGACACCGGCACCTACGACG
Organism: Alphaproteobacteria bacterium; assembly: GCA_018820275.1. Lineage (GTDB taxonomy): Bacteria > Pseudomonadota > Alphaproteobacteria > Caulobacterales > Caulobacteraceae > Brevundimonas. Next base: position 100,344 of record JAHJOO010000008.1, on the reverse strand, counting down.
CCTTCCTGGGACAGCCGCGCACCTACGGCATGACCCTGCGCTTCCGCTACTGATCGCGGCGCGCCTGACCTGAGACGAGGCCGGCCGGGGGCGACCCCGGCCGGCCTTTTCTTTTGGGCGGCCCGGATCGGCCGGGCCGTCGCCCACCCCACCCCCGGGCGAGGGGCCTCGTGCCGCCGGGGGCACCGGCTGCCGGACCGGCGGAGGTGAGACACCGGGATCAGCGCCGGGACGGGCACTCCCCGGCCGCGACCGCCCGGACGAAAAAGGGCCGCCCCGTTCCCGGAGCGGCCCTTCGCTGTTCAGGCGGTGGAAGGATCACTCGGCCGGACGTTCCTCCGGCTCGGCGTCGCGCTGGGCGTGGAACAGCCGTCCGCCGAAGCGGGTCAGGCGGGTCTTGATCCCGTCGATGATCGAGAACACGACCGGCACGAACAGCAGGGACAGGGCCGTCGAGGTGATCAGGCCGCCGATCACGGCGATCGCCATCGGGCTGCGGAAGGCGGTACCCTCGCCGAACGCCATGGCGATCGGCAGCATCCCCAGACCCATGGCGAAGGTGGTCATGATGATCGGGCGGGCCCGCTTGTGGGCCGCGTCGATCAGGGCCTCGTTCCGGTTCATCCCGCCCTTCATCGCCATGATGGCGTAGTCGACCAGCAGGATGGAGTTCTTGGCCGCGATCCCCGTCAGCATGATGATGCCGATCAGGGCCGGCATCGACAGGGATTTGTCGGTGATCAGCAGGGCCAGGAAGGCGCCGCCGAACGACACCGGCAGCGCCGCCAGGATGGTGATCGGGTGGAAGAAGCTGCCGAACAGCAGCACCAGCACGACGTACATCAGCAGGATGCCCGTCACGATGGCGAACAGGAAGCCGGTGACCAGCTCCATATTGCTCTCGGCGTCGCCGGTCAGCTGCTGCTCCACGCCGTCGGGCAGGTTCGTCATGCTGTCCAGCTCGTTGACCGCGACGGTCGCCTCGCTGAGGGCGACGCCGGTCAGCTCGGCGGTGATGTTGGCCACGCGCCGGCGATCCAGCCGGTCGATCTGGTTCGGACCGGCGCCGAAGGTGATGTCGGCGACGGACGACAGCGGCACCACGGCCCCCGAGGAGGTCGGCACCTTCAGGTTCTGCAGCACGCTGAGATCCTCACGCGCGTCCTGCCTGAGCATGACCCGGATGGGGACCTGGCGGTCGCCGAGGTTGAACTTGGGCAGCAGCTGATCGGCGTCGCCGAGCGTGGCCACGCGCGCCACCTGACTGATGTCCGCGGACGACACGCCCTGCAGCGCCGCCACGTCCGCCTTGGGCGTGATCAGGATCTCCGGTCGGACCAGCGACGAGGAGGAGATCACGTTCGACAGGCCGTCGATCTGGCGCATGTCGCGCTCCAGCCGGGCCGCGGCGGGTTCCAGCACCTCGGGGTCGTCGCCGACCAGCGCGATGGTCAGCAGGCCGGATCCGCCGCCGGCGACGCCGAACTGGATGCGCGCGCCGGGCACCTGGGCCAGGACGGGCCCCATCTTTCGCTCGAACTCCTGCTGGGTCAGCGAACGGTCCGCGCGCTTGGTCAGGTTGACCGTCAGATTGGCGCGACGCACCTCGCCCGCGGAGTTGCCCCCGCCCGGGCCGAAGCTGACGGTCGCCGAGCCGATCGAGGAATAGACCGAACGGACCTCCGGCTGGGCCATGAGCTCGTCGGTGATCCGCTCCACGGCGGCGTCCGTCTCTTCCAGGGTCGTGCCGGGGGCCATCTGCACGGTCACGGTCGACCGGGAGATGTCCTCCACGGGAATGAATTCGCCCGGCAGCTGCGACGCCAGGAAGATGGAGAAGATAAAGAAGACCGTCCCAATGCCCAGCACCCAGATCCGGTGGTCGAAGACGCGCCACAGCAGCTTGCGCCGCATCCAGCCGCCGCGCTTCGCCTGACGGTCCGCCGCCAAGGCCCGCGGCGCCGAGTTGGCCTGGCTCCAGCGCACGGCCCTCAGATAGGGGGCCATCCAGAAGGGGTCGCCGTGCTCCTTGCCCTGGTCGCGCCGGAGCAGATAGGCGCCCATCAGCGGCGTCAGGGTCCGCGCCACGACCAGCGAGAAGAAGACGCTGACGCAGGCGGCGATGGCGAAGCTCTTGAAGAACTGGCCGACCACGCCGGGCATGAAGCCGGTGGGCGCGAACACGGCGATCAGCGTGGCCGTGGTGGCCACGACGGCCAGGCCGATCTCGTCCGCGGCCTCGATGGCCGCCGGATAGGGCGCCTTGCCGTCGCGAATGTGCCGGACGATGTTCTCGATCTCCACGATCGCGTCGTCGACCAGCACCCCGATCGTCAGCGACAGGGCCAGCAGGCTGACCACGTTCAGCGACTGCCCCGTCAGGTCCATGATCCAGAATGTCGGGATCAGCGACAGGGGAATGGCGCAGGCGCAGATGATGGTCGCGCGCCAGTCGCGCAGGAAGATGAACACCACCGCCACGGCCAGAAGGGCACCCAGCAGCAGGGTCTCGACCGAGGCGTGGAAGTTGTTGATCACGTCCTCGGTGGTGTTGGCCACCTCCTCGACGGTGATGTCGGCGCGCTCGGCGTCCAGCTGTTCCAGCTCGGCCACGGCCCGGTGATAGACGTCGACCTCGGACGAGCCGATGGCGCGGGAGATGCCGAAGCCCACGACTTCCTGGCCGTTGAAGCGCGCGCGGCCGCGCTGTTCGGACCACTCGTCGGTGACCTCGCCCAGATCGCCGAGGCGCACGGTCCGGCCGGCGACCGGAATCAGGGTCTCGCGCAGCTCTTCGACCGACTGGGCCGAGCCGACGGTGCGGATGGCCTGCTCCGAGCCGCCGACCTGGCCCCGCCCGCCGGGCAGGTTGATGTTCTGGGCCCGCAGCTGGTTCGACACGGCCGAGGCGGTCACGCCGAAGGCCTCCAGCCGCGCCGGGTCCAGCTTGATCCGGATCTCGCGGCTGACGCCGCCGTCCCGGCTGACCTGGCTGATGCCGCGGATCGACAGCAGGCGCTTGGACACCGTGTCGTCGACGAACCAGCTCAGCTCCTCCGGGCTCATCCCCGGGGCCCGCACCACGAAGTTGGCGAAGGGGATGGCCGTGAACTCGATGCGCTGGACGATCGGTTCCTGCACGTCGGCCGGAAGCTGTTGCCGGATGCGGCTGACGGCGTTGCGGACGTCGTTGGTGACCTTCTCCAGATCGACGCCCAGCTGGAACTCGATGGAGGTGGTCGACACGCCCTCGTTCACCACCGAGGTGATGTGGCGCACCTGACCGAGACCCGCGACCGAGTCCTCGATCATGCGGGTGACCTGGGTCTCCATCTCGGTCGGCGAGGCGCCGGCCTGGACGATGGTGACCGCCACGACCGGCAGGTCGACGTCGGGGAAGTTGTTGGTCCTCAGGTTGAAATAGCTGCCGATCCCCGCGATCGTCAGGACCACGAACATCAGGATGATCGGAATCGGATTCCGGATCGACCAGGACGAGATGTTGTTGAAATTCATCAGCCGGCGGCCTTCTTAGCGGCGGCCGCGGCGGCGGGGCGGGCCGTGCCGACGGTGACCCGGTCGCCGTCGCCGAGGAAGCCGGCGCCGGACACGACCACCCGCTCACCCGCGCGAAGCCCGGTGACGGCCAGATCGTCGCCCTGTCGGGCACCCGTGGTCACCGCGCGGAACGCGACCGCGTCATTGGCCCCGATCACATAGACGCCGGCCTTGCCCTCCCGATAGACGATCGAGCTGGACGGCACGACGAAGGCAGGCTGGGCGCCGACGTTGATCTCGGCGCGGGCGAACATCCCGGGGCGCAGCGCCGCGTTGGCGGGCAGGGCCACGCGGGCGAGGCCGAGGCGGGTCTGCGGATCGACCTCGGGCGTCACGATGCGGACCGTTCCGACGACCGAGCCGGCCTCTTCGGAGATGATGGTGGCCGTCTGGCCCGCACGCACCAGAGGCAGGTCGGCCTCGGGCACCTGGGCGTCCAGTTCCAGCCGGCCGTCGCGGACCATGCGGAACAGTTCGGCGCCGGCCTGGACGATCTGGCCGCGGGTGACGTTGCGGCTGATGATGCGACCCGACACCGGCGCGCGGATCACGGTCTGCGACAGGCGGGTGCGCTGCTCCGAGAGCGAGGCCTCGGCCGACTGCAGGGCGGCGGCGGCGGCGCGCTGGTTGGCCGTGGCGGTGTCCAGAGAGGCCTGCGACAGGTAGCCGCGTTCCTTCAGTTCCTGCGCCCGCGACAGGGCGGCCTCGTCGCGGGCCAGGTTGGCGCGGGCCGTGGCGACCTGCGCCTCCTGCTGCCGCACCTGGGCGCGCAGGACCGAGTCGTTCAGCTGGACCAGCGGCTGGCCTTGGCGGACGTAGGCACCCTCGTCGACGTAGACGGCCGTGGCCACCAGGCCGCCGGTTTCGGCGCCGACGGGCACCTCCTCCCACGGCGAGACGCTGCCCGAGGCGGTCAGCACGCGCGGGAGGTTCACCAGCCGTACCGTCGCCGCCGTGACCGTCTGGCGGCCCCGGGTCTCGTCGGCCTTGGCCGAGGCGTCCTCGGAGCCGCCGCCGCACGCGGCCAGAACGCTCAGCATCGCGAGCCCGGCGGCCAGGACGCCCAATCGACGCGCAAACTTCACGGAGACACCTCAAGGTTCGGAGAGACGGCGGTCGGGGAGGTCCACCGTCGTTGACAAGCGGCTCCTTACAGGTTTCCCGCCGATCTCCCAAGGGGGGCGCGACGCCGTTACGCTAAAGTAATGTTGCAGCGCATGACGCGGAGGGTCGCGCCGCGTCGCCCGCCGTGGCGTCCGGGCTCCGCCCATGCTAACCGCGCCCGACAATGACGAACCCCCAGACCCCCCTCGAGCGCATCCGCAACTTCTCCGTGGTCGCGCACATCGACCACGGCAAATCCACCCTTTCCGACCGGCTGATTCAGGTGACCGGCGGGCTGACCGCGCGGGAGATGTCGGCTCAGGTTCTCGACAACATGGAGATCGAGAAGGAGCGGGGGATCACGATCAAGGCGCAGACGGTGCGTCTGAACTATCGGGCGAAGGACGGGCTGGACTACGTCCTGAACCTGATGGACACGCCGGGACACGTGGACTTCGCCTATGAGGTCAGCCGCTCGCTGGCGGCGTGCGAGGGCAGTCTGCTGGTGGTCGACGCCAGCCAGGGCGTCGAGGCCCAGACCTTGGCCAATGTCTACCAGGCCATCGACAACAACCACGAGATCGTGCCGGTCCTGAACAAGATCGACCTGCCCGCGGCCGAGCCGGAGCGGGTGCGCGCGCAGATCGAGGAGGTCATCGGCATCGACGCCTCGGACGCCGTGCTGTGCTCGGCCAAGTCGGGCATCGGCATCGAGGAGGTGCTGGAGGCCATCGTCACCCGCCTGCCGGCCCCGAAGGGCAGCCTCGACGCCCCGCTGAAGGCCATGCTGGTCGACGCCTGGTACGACCCCTATCTGGGCGTGGTCCTGCTGGTGCGCGTGTTCGACGGCGTGCTGAAGGCCGGCCAGCGGGTCAAGTTCATGCAGAACGGCACGACCCATCTGGTCGACCGCGTCGGCGTCTTCCTGCCCAAGAACACCCCGGTCGACAGCCTGTCGGCGGGCGAGGTCGGCTTCATCACCGCCCAGATCAAGGAGGTCGCCCACGCCGCCGTCGGCGACACCATCACGGATGAAAAGAAGCCGACCGCCGAACCGCTGAAGGGGTTCAAGGAGGTCCAGTCGGTGGTGTTCTGCGGCCTGTTCCCGGTCGACGCCGCCGACTTCGAGGACCTGCGCGCCGCCATCGCCCGCCTGCGCCTGAACGACGCCAGCTTCACCTATGAGATGGAATCCAGCGCGGCGCTGGGCTTCGGCTTCCGCTGCGGCTTCCTGGGCCTGCTGCATCTGGAGATCATCCAGGAGCGCCTCAGCCGCGAGTTCAACCTCGACCTGATCGCGACCGCCCCGTCGGTGGTCTACAAGATCAAGCAGCGCGACGGCACGACCATCGACCTGCACAACCCGGCCGACCTGCCCGACGTGATGCAGATCCTCGAGATCCACGAGCCGTGGATCAAGGCCACCATCCTGACCCCCGACGAATACCTGGGCGGGGTCATCAAGCTGTGTCAGGACCGCCGCGGCGAGCAGAAGGAGCTGTCCTACGTCGGCGCCCGCGCCCTGGTGGTCTATGAGCTGCCGCTGAACGAGGTGGTGTTCGACTTCTACGACCGGCTGAAGTCGATCTCGAAGGGATACGCCAGCTTCGACTATGAGCTGACCGACTACAAACAGGGCGACCTGGTGAAGATGAGCATCCTCGTCAACGCCGAGCCGGTCGACGCGCTGAGCATGCTGGTCCACCGCGCCCGGGCCGAGACGCGCGGCCGCGGCATGGTGGAGAAGATGAAGGAGCTGATCCCGCCCCACATGTTCGTCATCCCCATCCAGGCGGCCATCGGCGGCAAGATCATCGCCCGCGAAACCGTCCGCGCCCTGCGCAAGGACGTGACCAGCAAATGCTACGGCGGCGACGCCACGCGGAAGAAGAAGCTGCTGGAGAAGCAGAAGGCCGGCAAGAAGCGCATGCGCCAGTTCGGCAAGGTCGAGATCCCGCAGGAGGCGTTCATCGCCGCGCTGAAGATGGACGGGGATTGAGGGCTAGCTGCCGGAAGGCGAACGCTCTGTTAGGTAGACTCTCTTCAAAACTAGCGTCACAGTTGCGCGATGAAGCTCGCTCCCAACGGCATAGACGTTTTCTACATTGATGAGTCCAACGACCAGAGGTCATACGTTCTAGCTGCAATCACTGTTCCGATGATGCGAATGGTGGACGGTGATTGGCATATCGTGTGGCCAGAACGTCTGGGGGTAGCGAGAGACTGGCGTCGCACGATGAGCCGGGCCGTGAAGATTCCGGCAGCGAAGGAGCTTCATGGCAACAAGCTGATCTCCGGTCGAGGGAACTTTTTCAAGGGTCAGCACAACTTCGACCGAGCGAAGGCCAACGGAGTCTATAGGTCGATCCTCCGCAATCTCGATCAAGTGCTGTTACCCGGATCGATAATGGCAGCCGCTGCCCGCCGCGGGACTTCCACGCTGTATGGGAAGACGCGTTTGGAGGCAGCTCTGTACGCCTTGCTTCAGCGGATGCGCACCCAGAGCGATAGGCGGGGTGTCAACGCAATGGTTTTTTTCGATCAAGGACATCCCGAGTACAGGAAGCTTTATCGGCAGGCCCAAGTTCATCTCCCGACGGGAAGTATGGTGTCGGGCGGATGGGGCGATGGTCGTTCGTCTAAGAATTTATCTCTAGGTATGTTCTTCAAGGACGCTAACGAAAAAAACTCGAAGCATTGCCAGTTCACACAAATTGCTGACCTAATTGCTTTTGCGGCTTTCTTGAAGATTAAGGCTGAAAACGGCGAACTCGAGCCCTGGCAGGCACAGTACGGTCTCGGGACCCTCTTTGACGAAATCCCTAAGTCGCTATTGAATACCGCCGTTAGCGCCAGTCGCGACGGGATCAAGCGACTGGGCTAAAATAGAGACAGCCGAACATCTCTGCCCGGCTGCTCAGTCGCTTGCTCCACGGACTCGAGGCCCGCTTCGCCAAGACGCGAGAGAAAGCTAAGATGTCCTGTAGATTCTGTCAATAGAGTCAGTTAGTTGTACCTATCGCGTTGATTGAATGGGTGGTTTGGTCCCGAGGTCTGCTGCTACGACCGAGGGTGCGCATGGGGCGAAGAGCGGTTTGCTGGTCACTCCCCGACAGACCTATGCCGACTCCTCCGCCGTTAGAGCCCGTAGTGCTCTCTTCGCATTCGAATATACTCAGGATGGGGCCAGTCAACCGAGCGCTTCGGTAGAATAACTCGCTCCATCTGCCGCTCAAAGAGATTCCGCAGTTCTGGTGGCACTCTGTTGTGAGCGACCTTCAGCCTGTAGTCATCGGTTATGGAGAGTAGATGGCGGTCAAATAGCCAGTGCATTGTGCCGGAAAGGGCAATGCCGTTTTGGATGACGTCTGGCCCCCCTTGTTCCACCGGCCAGATGTGGGCCGCTTGAACTTCTGATCGACCGCCACCGTTGATGATTCGAAGGCCGGTTACGGCGCAAGTGTCGGAGTACGCGCGACAGACAAGCCGCCGGAAATTGGCTTTCCGAACTTTCCGACTGACAAGGGCGGTCTCTACCCGCCGCACGAAATCAGCGCCGGGGATCCCGATCGGGTTTGGAAGTTGTGGGTCGTCGACCCATGGCGACATATCGCCATAGCGGACCATGCTGTCTGGAGACAGCGTCGCCCCGAGCCCATCGGCAACGATCGACGCGAAATCCGAGTCGGAAAGCTCGCGAACGGATCGATTCTGGAAGGTGATGCCAACGTGCCGTGAGTCCTGAACAAGCCGAATAAGCGACTCTCGGTAAAGACCGGCGTTGTCGCTCAAGGCGACTGGGGGGTCGAAAGCAATATAATCACCGACTTTAGCGTAGCTTTGCCCTAGCTCATCCACGTCGACAGAGATTACACGCGCAGCGCCGACGTAGCCTTTGCGGCCGCCACTCCTTTTGGATTCTCTATAGATAATCCAGTCATCGACCATTCGTTTGGCGAGATCTTCGTAATCTTTGCGGTTGTCGAGGTAGTACCGCTCGCTGGGCCGGTCCCCGTAGGGAGAACCGACCTTGATGTCGAAGACGCCCTTCATTCGCTCCCCCAAGATGCGGGGGGAGGTTAGTGGCCAGTTGCCGTCCAGACAATCAGCGCGATCTGGATCGCCGTGCAGACGATCAGCGCCACGATCATCGCTATCTCTTTTCGGTCGCGACCCATGACGGCCTCTCGATCTGTTCCAGAAATTCCCGACGCCGCTTTGAAAACCAGCGGACCCGGAACCACGCCTCCTCGCCCTCGAACTCGGGGAACTGGCCGGGCGTGAGGTAGGCGAGCGCCCCGAGGACCCGGCCGTCATAGGTCATGACGCAGAAGACCGTCCCGCCGCCGGCGGCGGGGAGGAAGCGGTGCCGGGCGAGGTGGACCGTTCGGATGTCAGCCATGCGAACGTGTTCCGCATTTGTTCTGGTCTCGTCAATGTGATCCCCGGTGCAATCCACAGCAATGTAGTGCTGACTGAACGCAACCTATCCTGGTATTTTCTTAGTGCCTATAGGCTGAGAATCGCACGGCGGACCTGCGGGTCCGGCCATCACGGGCGGCTTGGACGAGGACAGGGTGACGGCATTCAGTGCGCAGGCGATGCGGGTTCTGGTCGCCTGTGAGTACAGCGGCATCGTGCGGAACGCCTTCCTCGCCTTGGGCCACGACGCTTGGTCGTGCGACCTGCTGCCGAGCGAGGACGGGTCGAACCGGCATATCGTCGGGGATGCGCGCGACTTGCTGAACGACGGGTGGGACCTGCTGATGGTGGCGCACCCGCCCTGTACGCGGTTGTGCAACTCGGGCGTCCGGTGGCTGGCCAAGCCGCCGCCGGGCAAGACGCGCGAGCAGATGTGGGCGGAATTGGAAGAGGGGGCGGCCCTGTTCTCGGACTTCTGGAACGCGCCCATCGAGCGGGTCGCCATAGAGAATCCTGTGATGCACAAGCACGCCAAGGCGCGGATCGCGAACTTCCAAGAGTTTGCCCAGAGCATCCAGCCGTGGCAGTTCGGGCACGGCGAGACGAAGCGGACCTGTCTGTGGCTGAGAAACCTGCCGCCACTGGTTCCGACGCACGTGGTCAGCGGCCGGGACGCGCGGGTTCATCGGATGCCGCCTTCGGCGGATCGGTGGAAGGAGCGGTCTCGCTTCTATCCGGGGATCGCCAAGGCTATGGCCGAGCAATGGACCGAGGCAGCGGCGGCGTGAGGCCCGCTACCCCTTCCTGAACCGCTTCGCGTCCGCCGCCAGCGCGCGGCCCCAGTCGGTGGACCTGACCTCGGGCTCGGGCTGAAACGGCAGGGTCCCCGCCACGCCGCGGATCGCCAGCGCCAGCGGCAGGGCCATCAGGGGCAGGAGGCGCAGGGGCTTGCGTTTGGCGTCGGTGACGTCCCAGCCCTCCTGTTCAAAGGCCTCGACCAGTTCGGCGGGGGATCGGCGGTCCAGCCGGGTCAGATGGTCGGGCCAGTCGGGGGGCAGGGCGGCGGCCTCCGCCTCATCCAGCGTCAGGCCGAAGGCGGCCTGCGCCGCCTCATCGACCTGGGGATGGTCGTGGCGCTGGTCCGGGTCGGCGAGGCGGGGCTTCATCAGGGCGGCCAGCTCCAGCGCGTCGAGGCCGGGGAGGTCGCGCAGGCGGCGCGGGGGCGTGTCGGTCATGGGCGCAGGATGACGCGTGCGGGGGGCGGGCTCAAGGCGGGAGGGAACGGGGCTCGGGCGGGTGCGACAGGGACTGACGCAGGGCGGCGGCAGGGTGCGGGGCATGAGCGCTCCCTCCCCCGTCCCCGCCGCGGACCGGCCCGCCCATTACCGGCTGGGCGGGGAGACGTGGGCGCTGATCCTGAAGGACTACCGCGAGGGGGCGACGGCGCCCTTTCTGGCGCGCAAATGGCGGGTGTCGGAGCACGCCATCCGCAAGCGGGTGACCCAGCACAACGCCACCAAGCGCGCGTGGGGCGACGCCCAGGCGATCGGGCAGGCGCTGGCGCGCGAGGCCGAGCTGGAAGAGGCGCGGCGCAACAGCCCCGAGGCGGCGGCCGCGCGTCTGTTCGACGGGCTGGAGACCGGGGAGGAGGAGACGGGCGATCCGGCCGGGCTGGCGCGGCAGGCGACCCTGGCCTCGGGCCGGGCGATGCGGGGGCGGCTGTGGACCGAGGCGCGGGCGCTGGCCGCGCTGGCCGAGAGCTATGCCCGGCTGGCGCAGGGGCGCGGCGCGGGCGGCGGGGGGAGCGGGGGCGGCGGCGGGGACCCGGGGCTGACGCCGCCGGAGCCAACCTACAGGCTGGAGGACGTGGCGCGGGCGCTGCTGGACTCCGACTATGCCGGCGAGCTGATGCGGGTGAACCCCGGCGACCCGCCCCATCCGGTCAAGGACGAGTTCTGGCGCCTGCGGGCCATGCAGCAGGACCATGAGATGGGCGTATCGATCGCGTTCGGCCTGTGGATGGACTTCACGGGCGGCAAGCCGGCCGAGGTGACCCGCGAGGGCATCGGCGCGGCGGAGGTCGAGCAGAGGGCGCATGCGGCGCGGTGGCTGAAAGAGAACGGCCACCCGCCGGTTCCGCCCGACGCGGGGACGGGCTAGGACGGGCGCTCGTTTTTTCCGGAGCCCGCTCGATGACCGCCGCCGCCGCGCCTGACTTCGTCCCGCTGAACGCCCTCGAACGCCTGCTGGTGGCGGCGACGGAGGGCGGGGCGGACGCGCGGCAGGCCTTCGAGGCCGCGGTGCTGGCGCACGAGCTGTGGGCGGGCGTGCCGGCGGGGGCGGACCCGGCGGGCGATCCGCTGACGCTGGTGACCGGGCGGGGGCAGGACGGATCGGTGGCCACGGCCCTGTTCACCGCGCGCGAGCGGGTGGCGGCGACCCTGCCGGAGGCGACGCCGGTGGGCTTTGCCGGGCGCGACCTGCTGCAGTCGGTGCGCGGGCGCGACGCGGTGCTGAACCCCGGCCACGTCTACGGGGTGCGGTGGAGCTCGGCGGCGATCGGGGCCCTGCTGGGCGATCCGTCGCCGATCGACGGGGTGCGCCGGCCGACGCATCTGGCGCGGCCCGGGACGACGCCGGACGGGCTGGTCGAGGGGGTGACGCGGGCGCTGGGCGCCGCGCCGGCGGTGAAGGGGGCGTGGCTGGCGCTGGCGCGCTGGGCGGACGCGCCGGAGCCCGGCTTTCTGCTGGACGTGCGCATGGCGCCGGAGGACGCCGGGACCCTGCCGGCGCTGATGGAGGCGGCGCTGAAGGACGTGACGCTGGACGCGCGGCTGGACGTGGTGACCCGGACCCCGGGCGAGGCGGCGGGGGCGGGGCTGGAGCTGATCGCGCCGCGGTGAGGTGCCCGGTCAGGCCCCGCGCGTGACGATGAACCCGACCGAGGTGGTCTCGAACCCCTCCAGCGCCAGCTTCAGGTGCGGCTCGGCGCGGTAGGGGGGCAGGTCGAGGTAGCGGTCCAGCGGGGCGTCGCCGGGGGTCAGGTCCAGCGGGGCGACGCGGTGGCCGCGGGCCGTCAGCCGCTCGGCCAGGGCGCGCAGGTCGCGGTCGCGGAACAGGACCGTGCCCTGGAAGTCGACCGTGGCCGCGTCGGACACGAGGTTGAACTCGGTGGTGTGGACGGCGACGCCGCCGGGGCGCAGCGTCTCCAGCGAGGCCTCGATGAAGTCCAGCCCGGCGGCGATGGAGCCGAGATGCTCCAGCGCGCAGGCCGACCAGCAGAAGTCGAAGCCGGTGAGGTCGGCGGGGATGGCGGTCATGTCGGCGGGGCGGAAGTCGACGCGCGCGGTCAGGACGTCGGGCGGGCACAGGTCGGGGCGCTGCAGCGGCGCGACGCCGGCGGCGTGCTGGGCCGTCTCGATCCAGCCGGTGTCGGCGGCGGCCGCGACGTCGAGGTCGGTGGCGGTGACGCGGCAGCCGCGGGCGGCGAAACAGGCGGGCAGGGGCTCCTGGCCGACGCCGAAGCCGAGGCCGCGGGCGCCCATGCGCAGGACGCCGCGCTCGTGCAGGGCCTGGGCGATGAAGACGAACTCCCACAGCTTGCGGTGATAGCGCAGGCCCTCGCCGAGGCTTTCGGCCCACCAGGCGAACCACGGGGTCTCGAAATCGGCCTGGCGGCACAGGGGCGAGCGGTCGAAGACGCGGGCGCCGGGCCAGGCGTCGGCCGGGGGGACGGGCTTGCCGCGCCAGAGCGACTCGGGCGGGACGCCGGGGGGGCCGGGGGCGGTCATGGCCGGAGGGTGGCCGGGCGCGGCCGCGGGGGCAAGCGGGTCACGTCGGGTTTCGGACGGGCTTTTTTGCAGGTGCGAAGGTTGCGGACCGCGACAGGCGGTCGCATCTGGGCCGCATGACCCTCGCCGCCCCCGCCGCCGCCCCTCCCGCCGCGCGGGGGCCGGGCTTTCCCGAGTTCGTGGCGCTGGTGGCCTGTCTGATGGCGCTGAACGCGCTGGCGATCGACGCCATGCTGCCGGCCCTGCCGGCCATCGGCGACGCCCTGGGCGTGGCGCGCGAGAACGACCGGCAGTGGATCGTCACGGCCTATCTGCTGGGCTTCGGCGTGGCGCAGATCATCTACGGGCCGCTGGCGGACCGGTACGGGCGCAAGCCGGTGCTGATGCTGGGGGTGGGGCTGTACGTGCTGTTCGCGGCCATGGCGGCCTTTGCCCAGACGTTCGAGATGCTGATCCTGGCGCGGCTGGGCTGCGGACTGGGGGCGGCGTCGCTGCGGGTGCTGGCCGTGTCGATCGTGCGCGACCGCTATGAGGGGCGGACGATGGCGCGGGTGATGAGCCTGAGCTTCCTCGTCTTCCTCGGCGTGCCGATCGTCGCGCCGAGCCTGGGGGCGGCCATTCTGGTGGTGGCGCCGTGGCCGTGGATCTTCGGCGTGCTGGCGCTGGCCGGGTCGGCGGTGATGCTGTGGGCGGCGATCCGCCTGCCGGAGACGCTGAAGCCGGCGGACCGGCTGCCGATCCGGGTCGGGCGCATCGCCGGGGCCTTCCGCGAGGCGCTGACCGAGCGCCAGTCGGTCGGCTACACCCTGGCCATGACGGCGATCACGGGGGCCCTGTTCGGCTTCCTGAACTCGTCGCAGCAGATCTTCGCCCAGGTGTTCGACGCCGAGGCGGCCTTCCCGCTGGTGTTCGCGGCCATCGCCTCGGGCATCGCCGCGGCCAGCCTGCTGAACGCCACCTTCGTCGAGCGCTTCGGCAGCCGCATGCTGTCGCACTGGGCGCTGATCGGCTTCACGACGGTGGCGGCGCTGCACGCGGCGGTGTCGATCACCGGGCACGAGACCCTCTGGGTGTTCGGCGTGATGCAGGGGCTGACGATGTTCTGCTTCGGCTTCGTGGCCGGGAATTTCGGGGCCATGGCCATGGAGCGGATGGGCCACATCGCCGGCACGGCCAGCTCGGCCCAAGGCTTCATCTCGACCACCTTCGGCTCGATCGCCGGCTTCCTGATCGGCCAGCAGTTCGCGGGCACGGCGACGCCGATGATCCTGGGCGTCGCGACGTGCGGGGCGGTCGCCTTGGCCTGCGTCTTCTGGGCCGAGCGGGGCCGGCTGTTCCAGGCGCAACACGCCTCGACCCGGATGGCCGAGGCTTGACCTGCGGGCGCCGGAAGGGGTTGATCCCCCACCCCCTGCGTCCGGAGTTTCGCCCATGTCCGTCCGATCCCTGCTGTTCGCCGGTGCCTGCGCCGTCGCCCTGTCCGGCTGCGCCCAGCTGTCGGCCCTGATGCCGGACGCGACGCCGGGCGCGGGCCGGACGCCGGACCTGTCGATCCCGCCGGCGCGGGAGGCGGATCCCGCCGCGCCGCCGCGGGCCGTGCGGCCGATCCAGTGGGTGCGCGACGTGCACTCCTGGGCCCGGCCCGAGATCGCGCGGGTGACCCACGTCGACCTGGACCTGAGCGCGGACTTCGCGGCGAAGTCGCTGTCGGGCACGGCGACGCTGGACGTGCAGGGGCGGGCCGGCGCGACCGAGCTGGTCCTCGACGTGCGCGATCTGGACGTGAAGGCGGTGCGCGGCGCGGACGGGACGGCCCTGCCCTTCACCATCGGCGCGGCGCGCGAGTTCATGGGCAGCCCGCTGACCATCACCCTGCCGGCGCTGGGCGAGGGCGAGACGCGCAAGGTGGTGATCGACTACGCCACCCGGCCCGGGGCGGCGGCCCTGCAGTGGCTGACCCCGGCCCAGACGGCGGGCGGCGAGAAGCCCTATCTGTTCAGCCAGGGGCAGGCGATCCTGACGCGCACCTGGGTGCCGACCCAGGACAGCCCCGGCATCCGCCAGACCTATTCGGTGCGGCTGGTCGTGCCGGAGGGCCTGAGCGCCGTGATGAGCGCCGAGAGCCTGACGCCGGAGGGCGAGCCGGCGGGCGACGGACGCCGCGCCTTCCGCTTCCGCATGGACAATCCGGTGCCGCCGTATCTGATCGCGCTGGGCGTCGGCGACGTGGCCTTCGCCGACATCGACGAACGGACCGGCGTCTGGACCGAGCCGTCGAAGCTGGCGGCCGCGCGCGAGGAACTGGTCCCCACCGCCGAGATGGTGGACGTGGCCGAGGCCCTGTACGGCCCCTATCGCTGGGGCCGCTACGACATTCTGGTCCTGCCGCCGTCCTTCCCGTTCGGGGGGATGGAGAACCCGCGGATGACCTTCGCCACGCCGACCATCATCGCCGGCGACCGGTCGCTGGTGGCGCTGGTGGCGCACGAGCTGGCGCACAGCTGGTCGGGCAATCTGGTGACCAACGCCACCTGGGACGACTTCTGGCTGAACGAGGGCTTCACCGTCTATTTCGAGAACCGGATCATGGAGGCCGTCTACGGCCGCGACCGGGCCATGATGGAGCAGGTGCTGGGCTGGCAGAGCCTGGAGGCGACGATCGCCGACCTGCCGCCCGCCGACACGCGGCTGAAGCTGGACCTGGAGGGGCGCGACCCGGACGAGGGGCTGACCGACGTCGCCTATGAGAAGGGCGCCTTCTTCCTGCGCACCATCGAGCGGGTGGTCGGGCGCGAGCGGTTCGACGCCTGGCTGAAGGGCTATTTCGAGCGCAACGCCTTCGTGCCGATGACGACGGAGATGTTCCTGGAGGACATCCGGACGCACCTGATCAAGGGCGACCAGGCGCTGGAGGCCCAGCTGATGATGGACGCCTGGATCTATGAGCCGGGCCTGCCGTCCAACGCGATTGCGCCGACGTCGGACGCCTTCGTGCCGGTCGATGCGGCGGCGCAGGCCGTGTTCGTCGACGGCGGCGATCCGCGGTCCGTGCCGTGGGCCGACTGGAACACCCAGCAGCGCCAGCGCTTCCTGGCGTGGCGGCCGGACGGCTGGCAGGCGGGTCAGGACTGGCTGGACGTGTCGGAACTGACGGCGCTGGACGCCGCCCTGGGCCTGTCCAATGAGGGCAATGCCGAAGTCCGCTTCGCGTGGCTGCAGATCGCCCTGACACACCGCTTCGTGAAGGCCGAGCCGAGCGCGGAAGCCTTCCTGCTGGGGATGGGACGTCGCAAGTTCGTGCTGCCCCTGTTCCAGACGATGTGGGGCGAGGGCGACTGGGGCCGGGCGCTGGCGACGCGAATCTACGCCAAGGCCCGCCCGCTGTACCACCCGATCACCACGGGCAGCGTGGACGCGGTGGTGGGACGGCCGCAGTAGGCTCAGGCGTTTCCCTCCCCGACAGGGGAGGGTGATCGCGACGCGATCGGGTGGGAAGGGCGAGGCGATCGACCCCGGGAATGAGCGTGGCGCGCCGCGTCCCTCCCACCCGGCTTCGCCTTCGGCTCAGCCACCCTCCCCTGTCGGGGAGGGAGAAGCTATGGCTACCCCGCCATCTCTTCCGCCGCGGTCGTCAGCTTGACGGTGCGGCCGCGGGGGTCGTCGTTGGTGAAGACGGCGGCGACCTCCATGGCCTCGGCCCATTCGAAGCCTTCGTAGCGGCCCATGACCATGAGGGCGGTCGAGAGGGCGTCGGCGCGGGTGGCGTTGGGGTGGATCACGGTGACGCCGACGGTGTCGACGTCGATGGCGCGGCCCGACCGGCCGTCGATCAGGTGGGAGATGACGCGCGCCCCGTGGCGGAAGCCCTTGCGGAAGACGGTGGAGGTCGAGACCGCGAGGTCGTGACAGGCGACCACCAGCGGGCGGGTCGCCGGGCCGGGGAAGGGCGGCAGGGCGACGGACCATGGACGGCCGTCCGGACGGACGCCGCGCGCCTTCACGTCGCCGTCGAAGTCGATCACGTGCGATGTGGCGCCCAGGCCCGTCAGGCGCCGCGACATCCGCTCCAGCGCCAGTCCCTTGGCCAGCCCCGACAGGTCCAGTTTCAGGCCGCCCGGCTGGACGGCGGCGCGGGCGTCGCGGTTGAGGCGCAGCTTCGTCCAGCCCGAGACCTCGACCGCCGCGGCGATCTCGGCGTCGGACGGCGTCGGCGTCAGGATGGGGCGGCGGCCGCCGGGGCCGAAGCCCCACAGGTCGATCAGGGCGCCGATCGTGGGATCGAAGGCGCCGGCGGTGTCGTCGCCCAGATCCAGCGCGGCGGTCAGGGCGTCCCACAGGCTCTCTGAGAGCTCCCATGCCCCCGCCGGCGCGGCGTTGAAGCGGCAGATCTCGCTCGCGGGCGACCAGCGGCTGAAGACCGCCTCCATCCGGGCCAGTTCATCCCGGCACGCCTCGAGCAGATCCGGCGGGGCCACACCGGGGGGCACGATCACCTGCGCGCGCCAGGCCGCGCCGAAGGCCGGGTCGGCGAGGTCGTACATCGGACCGTCCGGCGGCGGCGCGGGCGCGGTCGCGACGCGCGGGATCAGGACGCGCGGCGGCTCGGCCTCGGGGGCGGCGTCGGGGGTCGGGGCGAAGGCGTCAGTCATGGGACGGTGCTTTAGCCTCTCCCCGTCCGGCAGGGGAGGGACGTCGGCGCTCACCAGCGACGGGAGACGCCGATCCACAGGGTGCGGGGCGGGGCCCGGGACGCGACGCCGGTCCCGGTCTCGGCCGTCTCGACGTCGGCGTCGGTCAGGTTCAGGGCCTCGATCCAGACCGTGGCCGGGCCGAAGGCCCGTTCCACCCGGGCGTCGAGCGTCAGGGCGGAATCGAGCACGCGGCTGTTGAGGTCGTCGTCGAAGCGGCGGCTCTCCCAGCGGGTGTCGGCCGACAGGGTCCAGTCCGGCGCGAAGGTCCAGTCGGCGCCGGCGGTGGCGGACCAGATCGGGGCCTGGGCGGGCCGGAGCCCGGTCAGCTGCGGGGCCTGGGCGCCGCCGTCCAGACGGGCGTCGGTGGCCGACAGGGCCGCGCGCAGGGTCAGGCCGTCCGTCGGGCGCCAGGCGGCGTCGAGCTCCAGCCCCATGGCGTCGATGACGCCCGCGTTGCGGCGCTGGCGCAGCACCCCTCCGGCGGGGACGAAGCCGGCCACGGGGAAGGTGCCGGGCCCGGCGCCGATCGTGACGTTGACGATGGCGTCCTCGACGCGGACGGCGAAGGCGGTGGCGCGCAGGTCCAGCCGGTCGGTCTCGCGCGCCAGGCCGATCTCGCCACCGGACAGGCGCTCGGGCGCCAGCGCGGCATTGGCCTCGGTGATGTCGTTGCCGACGCGGAAGGGCCGGTGCAGCTCGTTCAGCGTGGCGGGGCGGAAGGCGGTGTAGGCGGCGGCGCGGACGGACCAGTCCGGCGTGATGGCCCGCCGCACGCCGAGGCGGGCCGAGACCACATCGCCGGAACGGTCGGGCGAGGGGCTGTCCAGCGTGGACGCGCCGGTCTGGGCGTCGGCCTCGCGCCGGAAGCCGCCGGTCGCCTCCCAGCGGTCGAGGCGCAGGCCGCCGGCAACCAGCCACGGGCCCGTGGTCCACGATCCCTCCGCATAGGCGCCGACGACCGAGGTCTCCCCGCCCGCCTCGCGCCTGCGGGTGAACTGGCCGGCCATGAAGCGGAACCGCTCGTTGGTCTCGCCTTCGGCCAGCCGGGCGTCGAGGCCCAGCTCGCCCTCCAGCCCGCCGCGCCGCACGCGCCAGGCGGCGTTCAGGCCCCAGGCCTCGGCCGGGGTGGCGAACTGCTCGGCGGCGGGGGTGGTCGAGGACCGGTCGGGGGCGACGGCCGCCGACGCGTTCTGCAGGTCCGACGTGCCGCGCCACAGCTGGATGCGCCAGCCGGCGACGTCGGCCGCCGGGGCGCGGGCGGCGGTGAGGGACAGCAGCGTGCCCTCGGCCCGGGCCCGCGCGCCCTCGAGGCCCGAGCCGCGGTCCTCGCGAAAGGCCGACGCCCGGGCGGAGATGAGGACCGGGCCGGCGGGCAGGTCGAGACGCAGGGAGCCGGAGAGGGCGTCGAGGTCCAGCGGGCGGTCGGCGGCACCGCGGTCCGGGGCGCGGACGGGCACGTGGCCCTCGGTGCGCTCGTGGCCGGCGGTGGCGACCCAGCGCAGCCGGCCGAGGTCGCCCGTGCCCGAGGCCGCGAGCCGGGCCGAGCCGCGCTGTCCGATGGCGGCGGTCGCGGCCCCGCCGTCGTCGCGCTCGCGCAGGATGACCGTCCCGGTCAGGGCGCCGGCGCCGTAGGGGCCCGTGCCGCCGGTGCGGACGACGTCGAGGCCCGACAGGCCCTCGACCGGCTGACGGCTCCAGATGACCCAGCCCCCGAAGGGGTCGTTCAGGGGCACGCCGTCCAGGGTGACCAGGGCGCGGCCCGCGCCGCTGGGCGCCACGGCGCGCAGCGACAGGCCCTGGGTCGTCGGATTGGCGGTCAGGCTGGTGGTGCGGCGGAACAGGCCGACCGCGGGAACCGTCCCCAGCGCCTCGTCCAGCCGGGCCTCGCCGTCCAGCGTCTCGGGGCCGATGCGCGTGACCGAGAAGGCGGCGTCGCCGGCGGCGGCGGGCAGGCGCGGCGCGGTGACCACGACCTCGTCGACGACGGTGACCGGCGGATCCTGAAACATCAGGCGAGGCGGGCCAGCAGGCTTTCGGCGAACTCCGTCAGGGTGTCGTCGCGCGCGCCCATGACGACGATGCGGTCGCCGGGCCGGGCGAGACCCAGCAGCCGGTCGGCGGCGGCCTCGCGCGAGGCGACGACCTCGGCCGTGCGGCCGGAAGAGGAGAGGGGTCCGATCACGACCTCCGAACCGACGGAGCGGTCCGTGGTTCCGCCGTAGTAGACGGGCTGCGGCATCATGACGACGTCGTCGGGGGCGAGGCCCTGATCGAAGGCGTCGGCCAGTTCGGCGCCCATCAGCTTCAGCGGGCCGTGGCCGTGGGGCTGGAAGAAGACCAGCAGGCGGCCGGGGAAGTCGCGCAGGGTCTTCAGCGTGGCGGCGATCTTGTCGGGGTTGTGGGCGAAGTCGTCGATGACGGTGACGCCGCCGGCCGTGCCGACGATCTCCAGACGACGCCGGATGCCCGAGAAGCGCGACAGGGCTTCGGCCGCCTCGGCGGGGTCGACGTCCAGCGCGGTGGCGGCCCCGATGGCGGCCAGGGCGTTGGCGACGTTGTGGGCGCCCGGCGTCTTCAGCGTGACGTCGACGGGGACTTTGCCGCGCGGGGTCAGGCGGAAGGCGATGCCGTCGGGCCGCGGCGTCAGGGCGTCGGCGAACAGGGCGGCGGCGGGGTCGGTCAGGGAGAAGGTGATCGCGTCGGGAAACTCGCGCGCCAGTCCGGCGGTGCCGGGGTTGTCGAGATTGACCACCAGCCGGCCCGCGCGCCGGGCGAAGCCGCCGAACAGGTCGTGCAGCTCCTCCAGCGACTTGTGGTCCAGGGCGACGTTGTTCACCACGGCGACGGTGGCGTCGTAGCGGGCGATGGAGCCGTCGCTCTCGTCCACCTCGGCGACGAACAGGTCGGGGGCCCCGACGCGGGCGCTGGCGAAGGGATTGGACGGGTCGGCACCGTCCTTCATCACCGCGCCGTTCATGACCGTGGGGTCGCGCCCGGCATCGGCGAGGATGCGGGCGATCATGCCGGTGACGGTCGACTTGCCCGAGGTGCCGGCCACGCCGACCGAGGTCCGCGCCGCGTTGAACAGGCGCGACAGCAGTTCGGGTCGGGTCAGGAGCGTCGCGCCGACGCGGCGGGCGGCGGCGACGTCGGGCACGGTGTCCTCGATGGCGCCAGAGGCCACGACGATCTGGTCGGGCGAGGTGACGCCGGAACCGTCCTGCGGTTGCAGGGTAAAGCCCTTGCCCTCAAGCCAGGCGAACTTGTCCGGCGTACGGCCCTGGTCGCGGGAGCGGTCGGAGCCCTCGACCCGCGCGCCCGAGGCGGCGACGATCAGCGCCAGCGGCAGCATGCCGGACCCGCCGATGCCGCAGAAGAAGTAGGAGGCTTGATTCATGAGGGCGAAACCGGGGAGGGTCGAGGACGGCCTGACCTAGCATGCCCGAGAGCGCGGACCACAGATGAAGATCGGCATCGTCAACGCCAGTTCGCGCTTCGACCCGGACCGGGCGGCGGCGGTGCAGGACTGGTTCGCGGAGCATCTGCCGGACCGGTCGGTGCAGGTGGTGTTTCACCCGGCGGCCTTCGGCAAGCACGGTCATTTCGGCGGCGACGACCGCAGCCGGGCCGAGGCCTTCGTGGAGTTCGCCAACGACCCGCGGCTGGACGCGGTCTGGTTCGCGCGCGGGGGCTATGGCGCCTGCCGCATCGCCGAGGCGGTGCTGCCCCGGCTGGGTCCGGCGGCGAAGAAGAAGCGGTATCTGGGTTACTCCGACGCCGGCAGCCTGCTGGCGATCCTGTACCGGCACGGGATCGGGCGGGTGGCGCACGGACCGATGGCGTCGGACGCGGTGCGCAACGTCCCGACGGCGATCCGGGCGCTGAACTGGCTGAAGTCGGGCGATTCCGACGGCTGGGAGCCCAGCCTGCACGCGGACCCGCGGCCGGCGGTGGCCTTCAACCTGTCGATCCTCGACGCCCTGGTGGGCACGGCGCTGGAGCCGGACCTGAGCGGGCACGTGCTGATGCTGGAGGACGTGTCCGAGCCGATGTACCGGATCGACCGGATGATGTTCCACGTCACGGGTCAGGAGAGCATCCGCAGGGTCGCGGGGATCCGCATGGGGCGGGTCTCGAACGTGGTCGAGAACGATCCGGACTTCGGCCTGACGGCGGAGGAGATCGCCCGCTACTGGTGCGAGCGGTCGGGGATCCCGTATCTGGGCACGGCCGACATCGGCCACGACCGGGCCAACAAGATCGTGCCGTTCGGCCCGCGCGGGTGAGACGCAACTTTCACCAGATCGCCTATGCGGCGCTGGAGGTCTGCAACGCCCTGGAACGGGCGGATCTGGCCGCCTGCGTGGCGCGGACGGGGCTGGGCGCCGGCGCGCGGGCGCTGGAGATCGGGGCGGGCAACGGCGAGGTCTCGGTCCTGCTGGCGCGCGACTTCGGCATGACGGTGGAGGCGGTCGAGCTGGACTGGGGCATGGCGGCGCTGGCCCAGGGCCGGATCGACGCGGCGGGCGTGGCGGACCAGGTGACCCTGCACCGGCTGCGGTCCGACACGGTGCTGGGCGGCCTTGGTGGGCTGGACCTGATCTGCGTCATCGGCGCGACCGAGCCGACGGGCGAGGGGGTGCGCGCGCCGCGCGCCATGCTGGAGGGGCTGCGGCCCCATCTGAAGGACGGCGGCTGGGTCATCTGGGGCGACCTGTTCTGGAAGGACGAGCCCCCCGCGCCCTTGCGGCAGGTGATGGAGCTGTCGAACCTGTACGCGACCCACGAGGGCTGGCAGGCCGCGGCGCGCGAGGCGGGGTATGAGGTGGTGTCGGCCGCGGCGTCGTCCGAAGCCACGTGGGACCGCTATCTGGCGGCCATGGACGCCGCCGCCCGGGACTGGATCGCCGCCAATCCCGACGCCGACGAGCGCCGCGTCGTCGAGGCTTCGGCCGACCGGGTGAAGTCGATGTTCGCCTTCGGTCGGCCCTGGCTGGGGTTCGGCCTCTACCTGTTCCGCAAGGCGGACTGAGGGTCCATTTTCGCGCACCACGCGCGCCGCCGATCGGCTATAGGGGCGCGATGACCCCAGCCGAACGCCTCGAGGCCATGCTCGACCTCGCCGACCCCGAGCGCACCGCCTCGGCCGAATCCGCCCGCCGGCTGATGGTGCTGGGGCTGGCCGAACCCGCCGGCAAGTCCGGGGCGCGTCTGACCTCGGCGGGCTGGAGCGAGCTGGGCGAGCCCGGCCGCGCCTTCCGCGGCCACGGCCCGCTGCGCGCCTAGCGGAACGGCGGCTCGTCGAAGGCGCGGAGCTTGCGGCTGTGCACCCGCTGGCCCTCCTGGCGCAGCAGGTCGACGGCGTGGATGCCGATCTGCAGGTGCTCGGAGATCGAGCCCTCGTAGAAGCGGTTGGCCTGTCCCGGCAGCTTGATCTCGCCGTGCAGCGGCTTGTCGGAGACGCACAGCAGGGTGCCGTAGGGCACGCGGAAGCGATAGCCCTGGGCGGCGATGGTGGCGCTCTCCATGTCGATGGCCACGGCGCGGCTCTGGTTGAAGCGGAGCGCCGACTTCGTATAGCGCAGCTCCCAGTTCCGGTCGTCGGTGGTGACGACCGTGCCGGTCCGCAGACGCCGCTTCACCTCCTCGCCCGGGGCCCCCGAGACCACCTTGGCGGCGTCGTAGAGGGCGCGCTGGACCTCGGCGATGGACGGGATCGGGATGTCCGGCGGCAGGACGGCGTCCAGCACGTGGTCGTCGCGCAGATAGGCGTGGGCCAGGACGTAGTCGCCGATGGTCTGGCTGGGCCGCAGGCCGCCGCAGTGGCCGATCATCATCCAGACGTGCGGCCGGGTGACGGCCAGGTGATCGCAGATGGTCTTGGCGTTGGACGGGCCGACGCCGATGTTGACCAGGGTGACCCCTTCATGACCCGGCGCGGTCAGGTGGTAGGCCGGCATCTGGTGCTTCTTCCAGGCCGCGTCCATGACGGCGGCCTCGGGGTCCGGGGTGTCGCGATCGATCACCACGCCGCCGGCGCAGACCAGGCTCTGGTAGGGGGTGGTCGGGTCGCGCAGCTGCTCCATGGCCCAGCGCACGAACTCGTCGACATAGCGGTTATAGTTGGTGAACAGGATCCACGACTGCACCGCCTCCACCGGCGTGCCGGTGTAGTGGCGCAGACGCGCCAGCGAGAAGTCGGTGCGCAGGCCGTCGAACTGGGCCAGCGGAAAGTCCTCGCCCGGCGCGAACAGGCCGTCGGAAATCTCGTCGCCGATGTGGGCCAGGTCGGTGGTCGGGAACCAGCGGGCGATGGCGGCCGTCTGGGTGCGGTCCAGCACCACGTCGGACCCGTCCAGCACATAGGGGAAGGGGATCTCCTGATCCGAGGGCTCGACCTCGAAGGTCGCGCCGTAGTCGCGGGCCAGCAGATGCAGCTGCTCGGTCAGATAGGGCCGGAACAGGTCGGGGCGGGTTATCGTGGTGGCGTAGACGCCGGGCCGGGACATGCGGCCGTAGGCGCGGGCCTCCAGATTCGGCGGGCGCTCCCCGAACCAGGTCACCTTCACGCGGGGATAGGCGAACAGGCCGTTCGCGCGGGCCTCCGGATCGGCGCGCTCGCCGGTTTCCAGGAAGGTCTTCACGGCCCGGCGCAGGTTGTCGACCGAGGCGGCGTAGAGGGTCTCGAGGCGGTCCAGCGCCGCCTGCGCATTCGTCTGTTCTGTCATGGCCTCCCTTAACGGAGGAACGTGACCTTGGCGAGACGGGGTTCTCTTGCGCCCTGCCGCTTGCCGCGCGGCGGCTCGCTGATTGGGGGCGTCAGCCCAGCGTCCTTCTGAAAAAGGCGCTGACGTCTTCCAGCACCGGCGCCTTTTTGCGGAACAGGGGCGAGAAGGTCGAGATCAGGTCGGCGTGGTCCAGGTCGGGATAGAGTTTCGCCTCGACCGGCGCGCCCACGGCCTTGAGCCGGTCGCGCAGGATCTCGGTGTCCTCGGCGTGGACCACGACGTCGGCCGTGCCGTGGCCCAGCCAGATCGGCGGGGCGTCGGCGCGGGCGAAGGTGACGGGCTGGGTCAGGGTCGGGTCGGGCGCCCGGCCGAAGGCATTGCGCGAGGCGGCCACGTCGAAGGGCAGGAACTCGTAGGGGCCGGCGAGGCCGGCGGCGGCGCGGATCAGGTCCGGTCGGTCGACGGCGGCCATGTAGCGGCGGTCCAGCGCGATCATCATGGCCAGATGGGCGCCGGCGGAATGGCCGAGCACGCCCAGGCGGTCGGGGTCGCCGCCGTGATCGGGCGCGACCCGGGCCACGGCGGCGGTCGCCGCGGCGGCGTCCTGGACGAAGGCCGGAAAATGGACCTGGGGCACGATCCGGTAGTCGGGCAGGGCCACGAGGAAGCCTCGGGCGGCCAGCGCCTGGGCCGCCCAGCCGTAGTGATCTCGCGAACCGGAATCCCAGCCGCCGCCGTAGAAGAAGACCAGGGTCGGCAGCGGCCCCGTCGCGTCGGTCGGGGCGTAGAGATCGACTCTCTGGCGCGGATCCGGGCCGTAGGGAAGGTCGCGGGCCACCCGGCGGGCGTTGCGGTCGCGCGGCCCCAGCGCGTTCAGGGCCGCCAGCGGCGAGCAGGCGGCGGCGAGGAATCCCAGGGCGGAGGCGAGGATGGTGCGTCGGGTCATGGCGGGCAGATACGGGGCCACCAACGGCCTGGCCGCGCGGTTCGCTCCATGAATTTTCCACGTCATTTGAGGCGGCTGCGGATTAGTTGTCGTAAAAGCTTTACATCGGGCCGAAACGGCGCACTATTCCATCCGAGTTCTGACCTTTTTCGAACCTTGGAGGCCCCCTGATGATCCGGAAACTCACCTCGTCCCTTGTCTTGGCGGCGGCCGTCACGGCCGGCGCGAACCCCGCGCTGGCGGTCACGACCGATCCCCTGACCAAGGAGGTCATGGTCTGCAGCCAGGACCAGACGACGGCCCGCAGCTATGAGCGCGCCTACGGCGAGCGGCCGGTCTTCATGACGGCGCGTCAGGTGCTGGAGGCCGACAGGGGCTGGGAGGCGCCGCGCTGCATGAGCGAGCGCGAATACGCCGAACTGGTCCGCCTCAACGAGGCCCGCGCCCGCGCGCGCTGACGGCAGGTCGACCTGAATGAGGGGCGGAGCCGCCGGCTCCGCCCCCTTTTCGTGCCCGGTCACTCGGCCTTCAGGTGCTGGTCCAGCCAGCCGAAAACGGTCTGGTGCCATTGCAGGCTGTTGGCCGACTTCAGGACCCAGTGGTTCTCGTCCGGGAAGACCAGCAGCCGGCTCTCGATGCCGCGCCGCTGCAGGGCGTTGAACGTCGCCAGCGACTGGGTCGTGGGCACCCGGAAGTCGAGGTCGCCCTGGATCACGAGCATCGGCGTCGACCAGTTCTGGACGTGGTTGGCCGGATTGAACTTCTGATAGTTCTCCGGGACGTCGTAGGGCGTGCCGCCGTTCTCCCATTCGGTGAACCACAGCTCCTCGGTGGCGTAGCCCATGCCGAAGGTGTCGAAGATGCCGTCGTGGTTGACCAGGCATTTCCACGGCTCCTTCCAGTTACCGGCGATCCAGTTGACCATGTAGCCGCCGTAGGACGCCCCCAGCGCGCACGCGCGGTCGCCGTCGAGGAAGTCGTAGGTCGACAGGGCGTGGGCCCAGCCCTTCTGCAGGTCCTCCAGCGGGCGGTCGCCCCAGTGGCCCGAGATCGAGTCGGTGAAGGCCTGGCCGTAGCCGGTCGACCCGTGGAAATCGATCATGACGACGGCATAGCCGGCCCCGGCGTAGCTCTGGGGGTTCCAGCGGTAGGACCAGCTGTTGCCAAACGAGCCCTGGGGCCCGCCATGGATCAGGAAGGCGACCGGGGCCTTTTCGCCGGGGGCCAGGCCGGCGGGTTTGATGACGTAGCCGTGCACCGTCTCGCCGTTCCAGCCGGCGAAGGTGAACTGTTCCGCCTCGCCGAAGGTCTCGTCGGCCAGCTGGGGGTTGGCATTGGTGATCCGCCGCGGCATCTCGCGGCCGCGGAAGGTCTTGAACCAGAGCTCCGCCGGGGAATCGAGCGCGTCGCGCGAGAAGACGAAGCCGGTCGGCGTCAGGTCGAAGGCGCCCACGTGGCCGGGGCCGGTCATGGGAACGACGTCGCCCGAGCGCACGTCGACGCCGAACAGGCGGGTCTGGCCGACGTCGCCGGCGGTGACGTAGACCGTCCGGCCATCGGGCGACCACTGCAGCGAATCGGCCGAGCGGTCCCAGTCGGCCGTCAGGGCGCGCGTCCGGCCGGTCTCCACGTCCATCAGATGCACGATCAGACGATCGGCCTCGAAGCCCGGGCGGGCCATGGCGCGATACGCCAGGGTCTTGCCGTCCGGCGAGAACACGGGGCCGGCGTCCCAGGCGTCGTTGGCGTCGGTCAGGTTGGTGAAGGTGCCCGCGCCCGACAGGTCGGTGCGGAACAGGTCGAAATTGGTGCTCCACGGCTCGGACTTGCCGGCCACACGGGCGGAGAAGACGAGCCCTTCGCCGTCGGGCGTGAAGGTGAAGTCGCCCTCGTCGCCGAAGGGCTTGGAGGGGGTGTCGCCATCGAAGCCCCGGGTGACCCAGACGGCCTCGCCGGCGCGGCCGTCGGCGCCGATCGGGGCGACGAAGACGTGGTTCTGCGTGCCGTCGTTCCAGGTGTCCCAGTGGCGCACGAAGGCGCGGTCGTAGACCATGCCCGTCGACTTCGAGGCGGCCTCGGCCTCGGTCTTCGCCACCGAACAGGCCAGGTCGGCGCAGTCGGGGTGGACGGCCAGGGCCACCGCCACGCGGTCGCCGGCCGGGCTGAGGCGATAGGTCTGGACGTCGACGGGCAGGTCGGTGACCTGGGCCGCCGTGGCGCCCTGATCGGCCGAGACCCAGACCTGGCTGGAGCCCGAGCGGCCCGACAGGAAGTACAGTTTGCCGTCCGGAGCCCAGCGCGCGGTATTGGCCCCGCCGTCGGAGATGGCCAGCCGGCGCGGCTCGCCGTCGCCCGCGATCGGCTGGAGGTAGAGGCTGGAGACGCCGCGGTTGTTGGGCAGGTCGGTGGCGCGAACCGAATAGACGACGGCGGCGCCGTCGGGCGAGACCTGCGGGTCGGACAGGCGGTTGACCTGGATCAGGTCGTCGTAGGTGAAGCGGTCGATCTGCTGGGCCGCGGCGGGGGCGGCGGCCCCCATGGCGAGGGCCGCGAGGGCGGCCGAGAACAGAAGCGCGCTACGCATGGGCATGGTCTCCGATGGCTTTGGCCCGAGGCGTAGCACGGGGCGCGCGACGGGGTCAGCCCTGCCGAACTGGCCGCTTGCCCGGCCGGGCGGGAGCGGCGACAACCGGGCGGATGCCGAACCGTTCGCCCCACATCGTGGACGTCCTGATCGCCGAGCGCGCGCCCCGGCTGACGGGCTCGTGGATCTGGCCGCTGGTGCGGCCGGGGCTGTACCGGCTGCTGGGCTATCGCCAGGCGCGGCGCATGGCCGACATGATCGCCGACAGCCCGGGGCGGATCGCGCTGGAGCAGGTGTCGGACCTGCTGGACCTGAAGACCTCGGCGCTGAACCTCGACCGGCTGCCGGCCGAGGGCCGGTGCGTGGTCGTGGCCAACCATCCGACCGGCATCGCCGACGGGGTGGCGGTGTTCGACGCCATCCGCACGCGGCGGCCCGACGCCATCTTCTTCGCCAATGCCGACGCGCTGCGGGTCTGCCCGCGGCTGGCCGAGACGGTGATCCCGGTGGAGTGGGTCGTGGACAAGCGCACGCGGGAAAAGACGCGCGCCACGCTGGAGGCGGCGCGGGCGGCGTTCGAGGCCGAGCGCTGCGTGGTGCTGTTTCCCGCGGGGCGGCTGGCGCGGGTGGAGGGCGGGGCCCTGACCGATCCGGAGTGGGCCCCGACGGCGGCCTCGCTGGCGCGGAAATACCGGGCGCCGATCGTGCCGGTCCACGTGTCCGGACCGTACAGCCGGCTGTTCCACTTCTTCAACCGCTTCTCGGCCGAGCTGCGGGACGTGACCCTGTTCCACGAGCTGCTGAACAAGCGGAAGACGGCGTTCCGGCTGATGGTCGGCAAGCCGATCCCGCCGGAGCGGCTGGACGTGGACGCGGGCAAGGCGACCTATGCGCTGAAGGCCTTCGTCGAGCGGGTGCTGCCATCCCAGCCCGACGCGGAGTTCGCATGAGGGTGCGGCTGGCCGACGAGGCCGCGACCACGGCGTTGGGGCGGGCGGTTGCGCCCCTGCTGCGGGTGGGCGACGCCGTCCTGCTGGAGGGTCCGCTGGGCATGGGCAAGTCGACCCTGGCGCGGGGCCTGATCCGGGCGCTGGCGGGCGAGGACGTCGACGTGCCGAGCCCGACGTTCACGATCGTGCAGACATACGAGACCGCGCCGCCGGTCGGCCACTTTGACCTGTACCGGCTGGAGCGGCCGTCGGAGGCCGCCGAGATCGGGCTGGACGAGGCGCTGGACACGGGCGCGGCCCTGATCGAATGGCCGGAGCGGCTGGGGGCGGAGCCGGAGGCCTGGCTGGGCCCGGACCGGCTGACGATCCGGCTGGAGGAAGACGGCACCGGCCGGCGTGCGACCGTTTCTGGCGCAGGCCGGTGGGAAGAGGCCGTGAAGGAGATCCATGTCCGAACGTGAAGCCCTGCGGCTCGACTTTCTGAAGACCGCCGGCCTGGCCGACGCGGCGCGCGCGCCCCTGCCCGGCGACGCCTCGACGCGCCGCTATGAACGGCTGACCCTGCCGACCGGCGCGACGCTGATGCTGATGGATCAGGCCCCCGCGGCCGAGAGCCCGCCGGCCGATCCGTCGTGGACCCCGGCGCAGCGCCGCGCGGCGGGCTGGAATGCCACGGCGCGGCTCTCCGCCGGCCGGATCGACGCCTTCGCCGCGGTGGCGGCGCATCTGCGCGCCGTGGGCCTGAGTGCGCCCGAGGTGGTGGCCCTGGACGTGGCCAACGGGCTGGCGGTGCTGGAGGACCTCGGCGACGATCTGTTTGCCCGGGTCATCGCGCAGGGCGAGGCCGAGGCACCGCTGTACATGGCGGCGGTGGAGGCGCTGGCCGAACTGCACGCCGCGCCGACGCCCGGGACGCTGACGGGGCCGGGCGGGGACTGGCCGCTCCAGACCTATGACGCCACGGCGCTGAAGGGCGGGGCGGACCTGTTCGTGGACTGGCTGCCGAAGCTGCGGCCGGACTTCGACGTGTCGCAAGAGGCGCGGGCGGAGTGGGACGCGGTCTGGGAACCGGTGGTGGACGCGGCCGAGCGCGACGCCTCCGTGATGGCGCACCGCGACTATCACGCGGAGAACCTGATCTGGCTGCCGGGTCGTGCGGGCGCAGCGCGCGCGGGGATGATCGACTTCCAGGACGCGGTCCGGGCCCACGCGAGCTGGGACCTGCACTCGCTGCTGCAGGACGCGCGACGCGACGTGTCGCCCGCGTTGGAGGCGGCGGCGCTGGACCGCTATTTCGCCCTGCGGCCCGACGTGGACCGGGCCGCCTTCATGCAGAGCTATGCCGCGCTGGCGGCGCTGAACGAGGCGCGGATCCTCGGCGTCTTCGCCCGGCTGATCACGCGCGACGGCAAGCCCCGATACGCGCAGTTCATGCCGCGCATGTGGGCGCATCTGGAGCGCAATCTGGAGACGCCGGGACTGGAGCCGATCTCCGACTGGTTTCGTCGCTTCGTCCCCGCCGGGGTGCGGTCGTGAGCGCGCCGGGGACCGCCATGGTGCTGGCCGCGGGGCTGGGGACGCGGATGCGGCCGCTGACGGACGACCGGCCCAAGGCGCTGGTCGAGGTCGGCGGGCGGGCGCTGATCGACCACGTGCTGGACCGGCTGGCGGAGGCGGGCGTGACGCGGGCCGTGGTCAATGTCCACTGGTTCGCCGACCGGCTGGAGGCGCATCTGCGGGCGCGCGGGCGCGGGCCGGAGATCGTCATCTCGGACGAGCGCGACCTGCTGCTGGAGACCGGCGGCGGGTTGAAGAAGGCGCGGCCCCTGCTGGGCGACGCGCCGGTGTTCGTGGCCAATATCGACAGCGTCTGGATCGACCGGGGCGACGCCCTGGGTGACCTGGTCCGGCTGTGGGACCCCGACCGGATGGACGCGGCCCTGCTTCTGGCCCGGCGCGAGGGGTCGATCGGGTTCGAGGGCGACGGGGACTTCTTTCTGGCCGACGACGGCAGGCTGACGTTCCGGGGCGACGCGCCGGCCGCGCCCTATGCCTACATGGGCGTGCACATCACCCGGCCGGGATACGCCGACGGGGGGCCCGAGGGGCCGTTCTCGCTGAGCCCGCTGTGGCGCAGGTCGGCGGCGGAGGGGCGGCTGTTCGGCTGCGTGCTGGACGGCGACTGGATGCACGTCGGCGACCCGCAGGCGCGCGACGAGGCGGAAGCGCGGCTGCGCGCATGAGCCGGTTCGACCCCTTCGTCGGGCCCTCTCCCCGCTGGTTCTCCATCGACGCGCACCGGCCGTTTCTGGAAGATCTGGCCGACGGGGTGCTGGCCTGGCTGGGGGATCGCGATCCGGAGGCCCTGTCGGACGCGGTGGTGCTGCTGCCCAACCGGCGGGCGGCGCGGGCGTTTTCGCAGGCGCTGGCGCGACGCGCAGGGGACCGCGCGGTGCTGCTGCCCGAGGTGCGGCCGCTGGGCGATCTGGAGGAGGACGAGCCGCCGTTCTCGCCCGGCGACGTCGGGCTGGACCTGCCGCCGGCCATCGACGCGCGGGCGCGGCGGTTCGAGCTGGCGCGGCTGGTCGTGGAGTCCGGCCTGCGGCCGGGCCTGACGCCGGTGGGGGCGCTGGGTCTGGCCGACGCCCTGAGCCGCTTTCTGGACAGCTGCCAGATCGAGGAGGTCGAGGACCTGTCGAAGCTGGACGAGATGGTCTCGGGCGATCTGGCGCGGCACTGGCAGGAGAGCGCGGGTTTCCTGCGTCTGGCGACCGAACGATGGCCCGCGCGGCTGGGCGAACTGGGGATGGTCGATCCGGCGTGGCGGCGATCGAGACTGCTGCGACTGCTGGCCGAGCGGTGGACGGAAAGCCCGCCCGCCCGGCCCGTTCTGGCCGCCGGATCGACCGGTACGGCACCGGCGGCGGCTGCGGTGCTGAAGGCCGTGGCAACGGCCCCGCGCGGGGCCGTGGTCGTGCCGGGGCTGGACCGCGACATGGCCGACGCGGTGTGGACCGAAGTCACGACGGACGCCCAGCATCCGCAGCACGCGCTGTCGCGACTGCTGACCGCCGTGGAGGTCGAGCGACGCGCCGTCCGCCCGTGGTTCCGTCCGGCGGAAGAGGCGGTCGCGGCGCGCAAGGGTCAGGCGCGCGGGCGGGTGCTGGCCGAGGCCCTGAGGCCCGCCGAGACGACCGGCGACTGGCAGACGGCCATCCAGGCCCTGCGCGAGGCGGCGGCGGACGTCACCGGCGCCGATCCGGTGGCGGAAGGGTTGGAGGGCCTGTCGGTCCTGACTGCCGAGAATGAGGAGGACGCGGCGGCCGCGATCGCCGTGATGATGCGCGAGGCGCTGGAGACGCCGGGCCGCACCTGCGCCCTGGTGACGCCGGACCTGGACCTGTCGCGGCGGGTGTCGGCGCGGCTGGAGCGGTGGGGCGTGGTCGCCGACAGCTCGTCGGGCATGCCCCTGTCGCGCACGCCGGCGGGGCGGCTGCTGACCCTGTCTGCGCGGGTGCTGGCCGATCCGCTGGACCCTCAGGCGCTGCTGGGCCTTTTGAAACACCCGGCGGTCACGATCACGCTGGAGGGGCAGGAGTTCGTCGACGCCCGGCGCGGGCTGGAGCGGCTGGCCCTGCGCGGGCCCCGGCTGCGGGATGTCACGCGGGCACGGGCGAAACTGCTGAAGGCCCGCTCGGTCCGGGACGACGGGCGGGTGCCGTCGGAGACGAGCGTGGCGCAGGCGCGCGCGGCCGAGGCCCTGCTGGACCGGCTGGAGGCGCTGATCGGCCCGGCGCGGGCCACGCCGGACCCGACGCTGGACCAGGCGGCGCGGACTCTGACGGGCTTCGTCGAGGCCGTGGCCGGGCTGGAGGCCTGGGCGGGGAACGACGGGGAGGCGGCGGCGGCCCTGCTGGCCGGGCTGATCGCGCACGGCGCGCCGCTGGGCGCGCTGGACGCGCCGGCCTTCGCGCGGCTGCTGACGAAACTGATGGACGCCGAGACGGTGCGCGCGGGCGACGCGACGCACCCCAGCCTGCGCATTCTGGGGGCCATCGAGGCGCGTCTGGTGCGGGCCGACCGGGTCATCCTGGCGGGGCTGGAAGAAGGCGTCTGGCCGGGCGCGGCCTCGGTCGATCCCCTGCTGTCGCGGCCGATGCGGGCGGCGGTCGGCCTGCCCCCGCCCGAGAAGCGGCTGGGCCAGACGGCGCAGGACTTCATCCAGGCGGCGTCCTCGCCCGAGGTGGCGCTGGTCGAGCGGCGACGACGCGGCGGCCAGCCGGCCGTGCCCAGCCGCTGGCTGTGGCGGCTGCGCATGTTGGCCGAGGGGGCGGGGGTGACGGTGGCGACGGCGACCGCGCCGCTGGCGCTGGCCCGCGCGCTGGACGCGCCGACGGGCGACGACAAGCCGGCGAAACGCCCGCGCCCCACGCCGCCGGTGGCGCGGCGTCCCCGCAAGCTGCCGGTCACGGCGGTCGAGCGCTGGGTGCGCGATCCCTATGCGGTCTATGCCCGCTATGTGCTGGGCCTGAAGGAGCTGGAGCGGCCCGGCCGGTCGGCCGAGGCGCTGGCGCGCGGCACGGCGGTGCACAAGGCGCTGGAGCGGCTGGTGGTCTCGTGGCCCGAGGTCTTGCCCGACGACTGCGAGGGCGTGCTGCACGGCCTGTTGATCGAGGAACTGGGCCACGCGGGCTTCGAGGACGGAGCCATGGCGCGCGAGGGGCCGCTGGCGCGCAACTGCGCCCGCACCCTGTCGCGGCTGGAGGCCGAGCGACGCGCGCGAGGGATCGAGGTGCGGGTGGAGGAGAGCGTGCAGCACACCTTTGCCGCACCGTTCGGCCTGTTCACCGTGACGGCCAAGGCCGACCGCATCGAGATCTCGGCCCACGGCGCGGCGGTGATGGACTTCAAGACCGGTCAAATCCCGTCGAAGAAGCAGATCGAGGCCAACTTTGCGCCCCAGTTGTCGCTGACCGGCGCGATCCTCGCCGAAGCGGGGCTGAAAGACAGAGGTCCAATCGAGCCGGAAGAGCTGACATACGTCCGCGTCACCGGGCGCGACCGGGCAGATGAAGTGGCCATTCGGGCTTCCGGCGCGGAGGCGCTAGCCCTTTCGATGGCGGCGCTGGCCCGATTGAAGGCCGGGGTCGAGCGCTTCGACGACCCTGCGACGCCCTACGTCAGCTGGGCCGCGCCGCAGTTCATGGGCAATTTCGGCGGCAACTACGACCATCTGGCGCGCGTCTGGGAATGGCACGTGGCGGGCGGCGGCGAGGGAGACGAGGCATGAGCCGTCCTCTGCCGGACCCCGCCCAGCGCGCGGCCGCCGATCCGGGCGCGTCGGTCTTCGTCGTGGCCAACGCCGGGTCGGGCAAGACCTCGACCCTCGTGGACCGGGTGGCGCGCCTGCTGCTGACGGGCACCAAGCCGGCTGAAATCCTGTGCGTGACCTACACCAAGGCCGCGGCGGCCGAGATGCAGGGGCGGCTGTACGAGCGGCTGGGGAAATGGGCCATCGCCGACGACGCGACGCTGCGGGCCGAGATGGCGGCGCTGGACGGATCGGACGGCGGCCGGCTGACGCCCGACGCCCTGTCGCGAGCGCGGCGGCTGTTCGCCCGGGCGCTGGAGACGCCGGGCGGGCTGAAGATCCAGACCCTGCACGCCTTCTGCGAACAGCTGCTGCGGCGGTTCCCGCTGGAGGCGGGGGTCGATCCGGGGTTCGAGGTGCTGGACGATGCGGGGGCGGCGGAGCTGTCGACCCGGGCGCGCGACGATCTGGCCCGACACGCCCTGGCCGATCCGGACGGGGCGGTGGGCCGCGCCTACGCCCACTTCGCCGTGATGCTGGACTGGCAGAGCTTTCAGGACCTGCTGGGCCGGATCGAGGCCGACCGGGACGTGCTGACGGCGTGGCTGGAGCGGATCGCGGACGGCGTGAGCCCGGGGCCGCACCGCGCGTTCGGCGCGCCGGACGAGACGCTGGAAGAGCACCAGTCCGGCTTCATGCGGCGGCTGGACCGGGGGCGGTGGCTGGCGCTGGCCGAGGCCATTGCGACCGGATCGAAGACCGACGCCGACTGCGCGGCGCGCATGCGGACGGCGGACTGGAGCTTCGAGGCCGTCCGGTCGGTGTTCCTGACCAAGGACGGGCCGCGGGCGAAGATGGCGACCAAACAGGCTCCGCCCGCCGCCGCGGAGGAACTGACGCAGCTGCAGGCGGCGTATCTGCACGCGCTCGACGTCTCGCGGAAGATCCGCACCGCCGAGGAAACCTTGCACGTGCTGGCGCTCGCGCGCGTGCACGCGGCCTTCTACGAGGCGGCCAAGGCGCGGACGCAGGCGCTGGACTTCGCCGACCTGATCGCCGCCGCCGTGCAGCTGCTGACGGTCCGCGCCGACGCGGCCTGGGTGCTGTTCAAGCTGGACGGGGGCGTCGATCACGTCCTGCTGGACGAGGCCCAGGACACGGCACCCGAGCAGTGGGAGATCCTGAAGGCCCTGACCGAGGCCTTCTTCGCCGGGGCGGGCGCCGAGCGCGCCACCGACCGGCCGCGCACCGTGTTCGCGGTGGGGGACGAGAAACAGTCCATCTATTCCTTCCAGGGGGCGCGGCCGGAGCGGTTGCGGGCGGAATCGCAGCGCTATGACCTGCTGGCCCGGCAGGCGGGGCTGCCGTTCGCGGGCGTGGAGCTGGCCACCTCGTTCCGCTCGACGCCGCAGGTGCTGGCCTTCGTCGACCGGGTGTTCGAGACGCCGGAGCGGACCGCGGCCCTGGTCGGGCCGGACGTGGCGACGCCGCCGCATCATCTGGCATCCCGTCAGGGACAGGCCGGGTCGGTCGATCTGTGGGAGATGCACGTCGACCCGCCGAAGGTGGAGCGCGACGCCTGGGAGCCGGTCGACGCCGAACCGGAGGAGGGGTCGCGCAAGGCGCTGGCGCGCGATCTGGCCAAGGAGATCAAGCGGCAGGTCGCGGGCGGCGTCGCCGTCCACGAGAAGACCGGCGCGCTGCGCCCGGCCGGCTGGGGCGACTATCTGGTGCTGGTGCGCAAGCGCGACGGCCTGTTCGAGGAGATCCTGCGGGCGCTGAAGGCCGAGGGCGTGCCGGTGGCGGGGGCCGACCGGCTGATGCTGTCGGAGCACGTGGCCTTCCACGACCTGCGGGCGCTGGCGCGGTTCGCCCTGTTCCCGCACGACGACCTGACGGTGGCGGAGATCCTGCGCGGTCCGTTCTGCGAGGTGAGCGAGGAGAGCCTGTTCGATCTGGCCGGGCGCGAGGGGCGCGGCGGCCTGTGGGGCGAGCTGCGGCGCCGGGGCGGCGAGCGGGCGGACTGGGGCCATGCCCTGGCCCTGCTGGACGCGGCGCGCGACATGGCGGACCGCGACGCGTTCGGCTTCTTCGCCGGCCTGCTGAACCGGGTGGACGCGCGCGGCCTGACGGGACGGGTGCGGATGCTGAACCGGCTGGGGGCCGAGGCCGCCGAGGCGATCGACGAGACGCTGAATCTGGCGCTGGCGGTCGAGGGGCGCGGGGCGGTGGATCTGGAGACGGCGCTGGGCCGGATGGAGACCGCCGAGGTGCAGGTGAAGCGCGAGCTGGAGGGGCCGCGCGGCCAGGTGCGCGTCATGACGGTGCACGGGGCCAAGGGGCTGGAGGCGCCGGTGGTGATCCTGCCCGACACCACGGGCGCGCCCGCTGGCGGCAAGGGCGTGGCGCTGCTGCCGCTGACCCTGCCGGACGGGACCGAGGGGCGGGTGCTGTGCGCGTCGTCCAAGGGCGAGGATTGCGACGTGGCCTCGGCCGCGCGGACGGAGCGCGACGAGCGGGGCAAGGCCGAGGGCCTGCGGCTGCTGTACGTGGCGCTGACGCGGGCGCGGGACCGGGTGATCGTCATGGGCCGCCACGCCGCGACGAAGAAGGGCGCGCCCGAGGGCAGCTGGCGCGACGTCATCGAGGAGACCTTCGGCCGGCTGGCGGACGTGCGCGATCTGACGGGGGCGACGGGCAAGACGATCCGCCGCTTCGGACCCGATCCCGTGACGGCGATCGGCCCGGCGGCGGTGGTGGAGGCGACACCGCCGGTCGTGCCGGCGTGGGCGCGCCGGGTGCCGCCGGCGGACGTGCTGGCGCGGCCATCGTCGCCGTCGCGGCTGGAGGGGTCGATCCGCGTGCCCGCGCCGTCGCCGCTGGCCACGGCGGCCGGGCCCGGGGCGCCGCTGGGCCGGTTCCGGCGCGGCGACCTGATCCACCGGCTGCTGGAGCGGCTGCCCGACGTCGAGCCCGCGCGGCGCGAGGCGGTGGCGCGGCGCCTGCTGGCGCGCGAACCCGATCTGGATGAGGCGCGCATCGACGAGATGGTCGGTGCCGCGCTGGGGGTGCTGGACGACGCGGTCTTCGCCGAGGTGTTCGGGCCGGGCTCGCGCGCCGAGGTCGCCGTGGCGGGCAAGGTCGGCGGGCTGACGGTGTCGGGCCGCATCGACCGGCTGGCGATCACGCCGGACCGGGTTCTGGTGATCGACTTCAAGACCAATCGCCCGGCCCCGGACCGCATCGAGGACGCCGATCCGGCCTATCTGACGCAGATGGCGCTGTATGTGGCGGCGCTGAGGACGGTCTGGCCGGGGCGGCGGGTCGAGGCGGCGCTGGTCTGGACCGACGGGCCGCGGCTGATGCCGGTGCCGGAGGCCTTGCTGGCGGGGGGCTGACCGCCCGGGTCAGTCGTCGGCGTCGACGATCCGCTCCACCCTGAGCACGCCCACGCTGAGATCGTCGATCCGCAGCCGCCGCACCCGTCCGCGCCGGATCGACAGGCGACCGATGGCGAGGGCCCCGATGGCGAGGGCGCCGACCGCCGCGGCACCGATCGCCAGGGCTCCGAACGCCGAGGCTCCGACCGAGACGGCACCGCCCGCGCCTGCACCGAAAGCCGCGGCGCGGGCGTTTGCGGGAGACCGGGTGGGACGGGCGTGGGGTGCGGGCACGCGGCATGATCACCCGCAAGCGCCGGCGGTCAAGCGACGAGGGCGGGCCGACGTGGGTCGCGGGATTGAACCCGGCTCGATTCGCCCCACATCATGGCCGACCGGGCGCGACGTCGCGCCGACCCCTCTTCTCCCTCAGGATACGCCCATGCCCACCGTCAAGGTCACCGACGACAGCTTCGAGACCGACGTGCTGAAGTCCTCCACCCCCGTGCTCGTCGACTTCTGGGCGGAGTGGTGCGGCCCCTGCAAGCAGATCGGCCCGGCGCTGGAACAGATCGCCGACGAGATGGCCGGCGCCGTCACCGTGGCCAAGGTCAACATCGACGACAGCCCGATGACCCCGTCGAAGCTGGGCGTGAAGGGCATTCCGACCCTGATGCTGTTCCGCGACGGTGAGATGACCGCCATGAAGGTCGGCCCCATGCCCAAGGGCAAGCTGGTCGAATGGCTGGCCGAAGCGGGCGTGACGGCGGGCTGACGGCTCAGGTCGGCCACGTCTCTTCGGCCGCGCCGAGCACCTCGCCCGCCAGATACAGCGAGCCGCAGATGACGACGCGGCCCGCGCCCAGGGACAGGGCGCGGTCCAGCGCGGCGTCGACCTGACCAACGGCCAAGGCACCCAAGCCATGACCAGTGGCGACGGCGGCGAGGGCCTCGGGCGGGGCGCAGGTGCCGTCGAAGCCGACCGTGAAGATCTGGGCGGCAGAGCCGCGCAGGGCTTCGAAGAATCCCGCGTGGTCCTTGTTGGCCAGCAGGCCGACGATCAGGGCCGTGGGGCGCGGATCGCGCGCCTGACGCTCACTCAGGAAAGCGGCCAGCGCCCGGCCCGCGTGCGGGTTGTGCCCGCCGTCCACCCACAGCTCGGCCCCCGCCGCCGCCGCCGCGCGGCCGTAGGGGCCGGCGGTCAGCCGCTGCAGGCGGGCGGGCCAGGTGGCGGTTTCCATCCCGCGCGCGATCGCCTCTTCGGGCAGGCCCAGTTCCAGCGCGATGGCGGCGGCCAGCCCGGCGTTGTCGATCTGGTGCGGGCCGGGCAGGCGGGGCGCGGGCAGGTCCAGCAGCCGCTCGGTCGTCTGCACCACCATGCCGCCGCGCTCGGCCCAGGCGTCGAAGTCGGTTCCCATGGCGGTGACGGGCGCGCCGACGGCCTCGGCGCGGGCCAGCAGCGCCGCATGGGCCACCTCCGACTGGCGGCCCAGGATGGCGGGGGCGCCGGGCTTGAAGATGCCGGCCTTTTCCGCCGCCACGCCGGCGAGGTCGGTCCCGAGGAACTCGGCGTGATCCAGATCGACCGGGGCGACGGCGGTGATCAGGGGCCGCGAGATGACGTTGGTGGCGTCCAGCCGCCCGCCCAGACCGACCTCGATGACGGCGAGGTCGGCAGGCGTCTCCGCCATGGCCAGGAAGGCGGCGGCGGTGGTGCTCTCGAACACCGTGGCCTCCAGCCCCGTGGCCTCGATGCGGTCGAGGATTTCATTGAGCGCCGCGTCGTCGATCAGGGTGCCGGCCAGCCGGATGCGCTCGTTGAACCGCACCAGATGCGGCGAGGTGTAGGCGTGGACGCGCAGACCCGCGGCCTCGGCCATGGCGCGGAGGAAGGCGACGGTGGAGCCCTTGCCGTTGGTGCCGGCGACGTGGACCACGGGGGGCAGCCGGTCCTGCGGATCGCCGAGCGCCCGGCACAGGGCCGGCATGCGCTCCAGCGACAGGTCGATCCGCTGCGGGTGCCGCAGGCGCAGGCGCTCGGAGACGGGGTCCACGGCCGTCAGGCGGCCCGCTTGCCGTCCGTCAGCATGGACAGGATCTGGCCGAGCGTGCGGGGCAGGTCGGGGCGGGGGACGACCCGGTCGACCATGCCCTTTTCCTGCAGATATTCGGCGCGCTGGAAGCCGGGGGGCAGTTTCTCGCGGATGGTGGCCTCGATCACGCGCGGGCCGGCGAAGCCGATCAGGGCCCCCGGCTCGGCCAGATGGACGTCGCCCAGCATGGCGTAGCTGGCGGTGACGCCGCCGGTGGTCGGGTCGGTCAGGACCACGACGTAGGGCAGCTGGGCCGCCTTGATCTCCTGGATGGCCAGGGTGGTGCGCGCCATCTGCATCAGGCTGAGCGCGCCCTCCTGCATGCGGGCGCCGCCGGCGGCGGTGAAGCAGACGAAGGGCAGGCCGCGCTTCACGGCCTCCTGC
Organism: Alphaproteobacteria bacterium; assembly: GCA_018820275.1. Lineage (GTDB taxonomy): Bacteria > Pseudomonadota > Alphaproteobacteria > Caulobacterales > Caulobacteraceae > Brevundimonas. Next base: position 60,402 of record JAHJOO010000008.1, on the reverse strand, counting down.
GCGGCGGCGATGAAGGCCTCGCCCGCCGCCATGCCCAGCGAGCCGCCCATGAAGGAGAAGTCCTGGACGATGACGACCGCCTCGATGCCGTCGATCTCGCCGACGCCGATGGCCATGGTGTCCTTGCGGCCCGCGGCCTTGCGGGCCTGGGCCAGCCGCTCGCGATAGGGTTTGCCGTCCGAGAACTTCAGCGGATCCTCGGGCACGTCGGGGGTGCCGACCTCTTCCCAGAGGCCGTCGTCGAAGGTGGCCTGCAGCCGCTGGGGCGCGTTCAGGCGCATGTGTCGGCCGGACGGCGTGACCCACAGGGCCGCCTCCAGATCCGGGCGGTACAGCATGTCGCCGGTGTCCGGATCCTTGATCCAGAGATTGTCCGGCGTGTCGCGGCGGTTGACGATCTTGCGCACGCCGGGGGCGAAGCGGCTGAGCCAGCCGGTCAGCGGGCGGTTGTCGGGGGACTTCTCATTGGCCATGGGTGGGGCCTCTACGCCATCTCGGTCGCGCGCGCACCCCTGACCGCGTCGGCGAGGCTGCGCACCTTGTCGAGAACGCGCCGGACCGGGTCGGCGTTCTCGACCACGGCGGCGGCGCCCTCATCGACCAGCACCGAGCCGGCCACCACGGCGTCGGCGACGCGGGCCATCCGCGCCGCGCCGTCCGCCGTGCGGATGCCGAAGCCGACGGCCACGGGCAGGCCGGAGGCGGCGCGCACCCGGGCGACGGCGGGGGCCACGGCGTCGGCGTCGGCCGACTTCACGCCGGTCACCCCGGCGACGGAGACGTAGTAGACGAAGCCCGAGGTGCGGGCCGTCACCGTCTTCAGGCGGTGGTCGTCCGAGGTCGGCGTGGCCAGACGGATCAGGGCGACCCCTTCGGCGTCCAGCGCGTCGGTCAGGGGGCCGGCCTCTTCCGGCGGGCAGTCCACCACGATCAGGCCGTCGACGCCGGCGGCCGCGGCGTCGCGCGCGAAGGCGGCGTGGCCGTAGGTTTCCAGCGGGTTGAGGTAGCCCATCAGGATCAGGGGGGTGTCGGCGTCGCCTTCACGGAAGGCGCGCGCCAGATCCAGCGTGCCCCTCAGCGTCAGGCCGGATTTCAGCCCCCTCGCGGCGGCCTTCTGGATGGTCGGCCCCTCGGCCATGGGATCGGAGAAGGGAAAGCCCAGCTCGATCAGGTCGGCACCCGCGGCGGGCAGGCCGCGCAGGATCTCCAGCGTCGCCTCGCGCGTCGGATCGCCGGCCATGACGTAGGTCACGAAGCCCGCGCGGCCTTGCGCCCTGAGCGCCGCGAAGCGCGCGTCGATGCGGGCGACGGTCACTGGGCGGCGACCCCGGGGCAGAGGTCGCCGGGGATCGGCGCGAAGGCCAGCCAGCCCGTCGTCCCGGGACCGACCGGTCGGGTCTCGTCGTAGAAGGCGGCCATTTCCAGCCCGTCGCAGCCGCCGGCCGCGCGCCGCCGCGCGAGGACGACGCCGTTGGCCTCTCCGGCCACGACCTCCCACCCTTGCGCGACGTAGTGGGCGATGTAGGCGTCGGCGGCCGTCGAGATGGACGCCAGCGGTCCCTGGACGCAGATCGCGCGGCCCTGGAACTGCGGACGGGGCCCGCAGGAGTCGTCGAACTCCATGCCCTGGACCAGGGGCAGGGACACCGCCTCCTGCGCCCGGGCGGGGTCGCCGGAGGCCGCCACGGCGCCCAACGCCATGGCCGCCAGAAGCCAGGTCTTCATGCTCACAACTCCACGCCCAGATGCTTCGCCACGGCGAAGATGTCCTTGTCGCCCCGCCCGCACATGTTCAGCACGACGTCGCCGCCCTTGCCAACTTCCCGCGCGATCTCGCCGACGCGGGCCAGCGCGTGGCTCGGCTCCAGCGCCGGGATGATGCCCTCCAGCTTCGAGCACAGCTGGAAGGCCTCCAGCGCCTCGGCGTCGGTCGCGGCGCGATATTCGGCGCGGCCGGAGTCGTGCAGCCAGGCGTGCTCCGGGCCGATCCCGGGATAGTCCAGTCCGGCCGAGATGGAATGGCCCTCGAGGATCTGGCCGTCGTCGTCCTGCAGCAGATAGGTGCGGTTGCCGTGCAGCACGCCGGGGCGGCCGCCTTGCAGGGACGCGGCGTGGTCCGGGCCGTCCAGACCGCGCCCGGCCGCCTCGATCCCGATCAGGCGCACCGAGGGATCCTCGATGAAGGGATGGAACAGGCCGATGGCGTTGGAGCCGCCGCCGATGGCCGCGACGCAGGCGTCGGGCAGCTTGCCGCGGCGCGCCTGCATCTGGGCCCGCGTCTCCTTGCCGATCACGGACTGGAAGTCGCGCACCAGCTCCGGATAGGGGTGCGGACCGGCCGCCGTGCCGATGATGTAATAGGTGTCGGCCACGTTGGTGACCCAGTCGCGCATGGCCTCGTTCATCGCCTCCTTCAGCGTCGAACGGCCGTTGGTGACCGGCACCACTTCGGCACCCAGCAGCTTCATGCGGAAGACGTTGGGCGCCTGACGCTCGACGTCGACGGCGCCCATGTAGACCGTGCAGGGCAGGCCGAAGCGGGCGCAGACCGTGGCGGTGGCTACGCCATGCTGGCCGGCGCCGGTCTCGGCGATGATCCGCTTCTTGCCCATCCGCATGGCCAGAAGGATCTGGCCCATGCAGTTGTTCACCTTGTGCGCGCCGGTGTGGTTCAGCTCGTCGCGCTTGAACCAGATGTCGGCGCCGCCGTGATGGTCGGTCAGGCGCTGGGCCAGATACAGGGGGCTGGGGCGGCCGACGTAGTGCTCCAGCCAGTCGTCCAGCTCGGCCTGGAAGGCGGGATCGGCCTTGGCCGCCTCATAGGCTTCCTGCAGCTCCAGCACGGCGGGCATCAGGGTCTCGGCGACGAAGCGGCCGCCGAAGGGGCCGAAACGGCCCTCGGCGTCGGGCCAGGCGTACTGGAAGTTGGGAATGGGGGCGTTCACGGGTCCGGCTTTCAGGCCTCGGCGACGGCCTCGAGAAAGGCCGCGATGCGGGCCGGCTCCTTAACACCCGGGGCGCTTTCCACGCCAGAGGAGACGTCGACCAGGGGCGCGCCGGTCATGCGGATCGCGCGCGTCACATTGTCCGGGTCCAGCCCGCCCGCGAGGAACCACGGCCGGTCGAAGGCGCGGCCCGACAGGATCGTCCAGTCGAAGGCGTGGCCGACGCCGCCGGGCAGGTCGGCACCCTCTGGCGGCCTGGCGTCGAACATCAGATGGTCGGCGGCGTCTTTCCAGGCGTCGGCGGCGGCCAGATCGGCCGCGTCGCGCACCGGCAATGCCTTGATGATCCCGGCCTTCGTCAGGCGGCGGACCTCATGGGCGCGTTCCGGCGTCTCGGACCCGTGCAGCTGGACGAAGTCGGGCCGCAGGCTCAGGGCCAGGGTGGTCAGCAGCAGGTCGGACGGGTCGACGACGACGGCGACGATCCTGGCCCGCCCCCGCGCCCGGTCGAACAGGGTCGCCGCGTGCAGCGGCTCCAGATGGCGCGGGCTCTTCTCGAAGATCACCGCACCGACGAAGGCCGCGCCGTGGTCCAGCGCGACGTCCAGCGTCTCGGGGGTCGTCAGGCCGCAGATCTTGGCGAGGGTCACAGGTCGACGACCTCCATGCCTTCGGCGCGGGCGGCGTCGGCGAGATCAAGGTCGAACGTCGCAAACCCCAGTCCGGCCAGCTTCGCCGCGGCGAGGTGCAAGGCGTCCGGCGCGCGCAGGCGACGGTGCCGGCGCATCAGTCGACGCGCCTCCCCGAAGGCGTCGGGATCGAGATCCACGAGACGGCCGGCGGCGGACCAGCGATCAAACCGCTTCTCGGCCCGGGCCGAGGCCTGCGGCTCGACGGCACCCGTCCGGATCATGAACGAGAGGGCCGAGGTGAACTCCGTCAGTGTCCACGGGCTGACCACAATGCGCTGCTCCGGGCGCGCCCAAATCTGGGCCCGGCGAGAATGATCGTCTTCGAGAAACAGCGAGATGGCGACGCTGGTGTCGAGGTAGACCGTCAATAGCGGTACTCGCGGCGCATCTCGAGGACGGCGTTCGGTGTTCTCTCACCGTCCTTCGTTTCAACCCGGTTGGCGTTCAGCCATTCGATGTCCAGCGGCTCGCCGACCTGGCGCTTCCCTTCCGGCTCCAGGCGCGCGATGGGCTTGCCGCGGCGGGTGATGACCACTTCTTCGCCGGCCAGCATGCGGTCGAGCAGCTTCGGCAGATTGTTCTTCGCCTCGGCGACGGAATAGTGGGTCATGCGCTCAAGATAGCCATCTGGATGGCTATCGTCGAGTCAATCGCAATACAGGTCCGCGTCGGGGTCGGCCCGCCCTCGGATCGCCGCGCCGACCACCTGGGAAGCGATGACCGAATAGGTGATGCCGTTGCCGCCGAAGCCCATGACGGCGAAGGCGTGGTCCATGTCGGGCACCGGGCCGATGGAGGGCAGGCCGGTGGCGCTTTCGCCAAATGCGCCGGCCCAGGCGTGATCGATCTCGAACTCGACCATGGGCAGCAGCGCCTTCAGCTTGCGGGCGATGCGCCCGGTCCTGGCCTTCAGCTTGGGGATCGAGGTGTGGGCGGTCGGGCTGTCCTCGTCCTCGCCGCCGACGATCAGTCGGCCGTCGCGGGCCATGCGGAAATACAGGTACGGATCCGAGGCCTCCCAGACCAGCATCTCCCGCAGCCAGGCCGGGCAGGGTGTGCGCGGCGTCGTCGCCAGGGCCCAGGTGGAGATGACCCTGGCGCCGGGCGTGGGCACGCCCTTGGGGAACTCGTAGCCGCAGCAGAAGACGACCGTCTTCGCCCGGACGGCGTGGCCCACATCGGTCAGCAGGGTGACGCCGTCGGGGTCCGACACCGCCTCCATGACCTCGACGGGGGAATAGACGCGGGCGCCGGCCTGCTGCGCACGGCGCAGCAGGCCGGCGGCCAGGCGGGCCGGGTCGGCGCGGGCGGATCCGTCCGACAGGATGGCGCCGGTGCGGTCGATTCCGTAGTCGGCGCGCAGCGTCGCGGCGGTCACGAAGGCGCTCTCCAGCCCCATCGCCGCGCGCGCCTCGGCCTCGGCCCCAAGCGCGCGGAAGCCGTATTCATCGCCCGCAAGATAGAGGGTGCGGCTGGGCTTCAGCCCGCAGGGAATGCGCTCGCGCGCCACGATATCGCGCAGGTGATCGACGGCGGCGCGGGAGCGGGCATAGGCGCGCCGCGCGTTCGTCGGGCCGATCTTCTTGCCCAGTTCGACCAGCGGCAGGTCGATCTCCCACTGCAGCAGGGCGGTGGAGGCGACCGTCGATCCCATCAGAGGCGGGCGGCGATCCAGCACGGCGACGCTGAAATCGCGCGCCAGTCCGTGCGCCATGAAGGCGCCGGAGATGCCTGCGCCGATGACCGCCACGTCGACGCTGATCGCCTGGGTCAGCGGGCGGATCGGCACGCCCAGTCCCGGACCGTCGGCCCACAGCGATCGTCCGGTGCGTAGATCGCGTTCGTGGGTGGCGGACATCGGGATTCTGTGGCTTTCGAGGGCCGCCGGGCGATACGGCCAAGCCTAAAGCCGCCGCTACACCGGCGGTTCCTCAAAAACGCGCGCGCTTTCGTCCGGCGTCAGCAGGCGCCAGTCGCCGGGTGCCAGGTCGTCCGGCACGGTCAGGCCACCCATGCGCTCGCGGTGAAGCGTCTCGACGTGGTTGCCGGCGGCGGCGAACATGCGGCGGACCTGATGATAGCGGCCCTCGTGGACCGTCAGCCGCGCCTCGGTGGGGCCGATCCGCTCGAGCACGGCGGGCGCCAGCGGCTTGTCCTCGCCCTCCAGCACCAGTTCCCCGGAGGCGAACAGGGCGGCCTCGTGCCCCTCCAGCGGGCGGGCCAGGCCGGCGCGATAGACCTTGGCCACGTGGCGGCGGGGGCTGATGATCCGGTGCAGCAGGTCGCCGTCGTCGGTCAGCAGCAGCAGCCCCGAGGTCTGCTTGTCCAGCCGCCCGACGGTCGAGATGGCCGGGTCGCGGCGACGCCAGCGGGACGGCAGGACGTCGTAGACCAGCGCCCCGTCCTCCTTGTGCGAACAGGTCATGCCCAGCGGCTTGTTCAGCAGGATCACCAGCCCGGGCGGCGGATCGACCGGATGGCCGTCGATCGTCATGCGGCCGGGCAGGTCGGGCGTCGGGGCGATCTTCTGCGCGGCGTCGGTGAGGTCGCGGCCGTCGAGGGTGATGCCGCCGACCCGGGCCAGCTTGGCGATCTCCTGCCGCGAACCGTAGCCCATGCCGCCGAGCAGACGGTCGAGGCGGACGGGCTTCATTTCAGGGCCTCAAAGATTTTGTAGCCCGCGCTCTCGTCGACGACGCGGACCCGACGGAATGCCGCGTTCAGGTCGGCCTCGTAGGGCAGGTGGCGGTTGGCGACCATCCACAGCGCGCCGTTCTTGCGCAGCAACTCGGCGGCCTTGCGCACGAAGGCCTGGCCCAGCCGGCGATCCTCCTGGCCGCCGTCGTGGAAGGGCGGGTTCATGACGACGAAGTCGAGGTCGCCCGCGGCGGCCAGGGTCCGCGCATCGGCCTGGGCGAACCCGGCGCGGGGGTCGGTCACGTTCAGACGCGCGGCCTCGACGGCGCGGCGGTCGAGGTCGATGCCCGACAGCGCCGTCACCGCCTCGGAGGTCAGAACCGCCAGCGACAGCACGCCGACGCCGCAGCCCAGGTCCGCCCCGGCCCCCTTCATCGGCGGCAGCTGCAGGGCGAGGGTCGCCGTGCCCGCGTCGATCCGGTCCCAGGCGAAGACACCCGGGCGCGACCACAGGCCCGTGTCGGGCACGCGCCGCGCGGCCCCGGCTTCGATCGCTTGCTCCAGCCCGGTCAGCGGTCCGTCCACGGCCGCGCGGCAGCGGCGGTGGTGCGCCTTGGGCTCGTCCATGACGGAGAGACCGAAGCCCTCCAGCTCCTTCTTCAGGCGGGAGCCGCCCTTGTCCTTGGGGGCCATGGCGTCGAGGCGTCCGCCGGGCTTCAGCGCGCGCAGGGCGTGGGCCAGAACGGCGCGGCGTTCCAGCGCGCCGGGTGGGGCGTAGATGACCGCGAGGTCGGCCGAGCCGGGCGGGACGTCTTCCAGCGCCGCCGCCCCGGGGATCAGGGGCGAGGTCTGCAGCGCGTCGGACGGCGGGTCGAACACCGCCGGCGGGCGGCCGTAAAGCAGGACGGTCATTCCCGGCTCAATCCACGGGATCGGCCCCGAAATCAAATGTCGCGCATGACACGCGGGGCCGGGTGGGGCACTCACGCCCCGTGTCCGCCGAATCCCCGATCGACCTGACCGAGGCCCGCGCCCTGCTGGAGCGCGTCTGGGGCCATGCCGATTTCCGCGGCCTGCAGGCGGGGGTCGTGGCCGAGGCGCTGGCCGGACGCGACGCCCTGGCGGTGCTGCCGACCGGCGGCGGCAAGTCGGTCTGCTATCAGGTGCCGGCCATCCTGCGGCCCGGCATGGGGCTGGTGATCTCGCCGCTGATCGCGCTGATGACCGATCAGGTCGAGGGCCTGCGGCAGCAGGGCGTGCGGGCGGCGCGGCTGGATTCGGGCATGACGCTGGACGACCGGTCGGCGGTGTGGCGCGCGGCGCGGGCGGGCGAGCTGGACCTGCTGTACGTCTCGCCCGAGGGGCTGGCGGCCGGGGCCATGCTGGAGCGGCTGTCGGAGATCCAGCTCAGTCTGATCGCCATCGACGAGGCCCACTGCGTGTCCCAATGGGGCCACGACTTCCGGCCCGACTACCGGACGCTGGGACGGCTGGCCGAGGTGTTCCCGCACGTGCCGCGGCTCGCTGTGACGGCGACGGCCGACGCCCGGACGCGTGACGACATCGTTGCCTCGCTGCGGCTGGGCGACGCCCAGGTCTTCGTCGACAGCTTCGCCCGGCCGAACCTGGCCCTGGCGGCGGAGAAGAAGGGCGCGGGCACGCGCGCCTGGACCGAGCGGCGGGTGATCGAGCTGGTCTCGGCCCGGCGCGGCCGGTCGGGCGTGGTCTATTGCGGCAGCCGCGACGGCTGTGAGCGGCTGGCCGAGGCGCTGGTCGGCGCGGGCATCGACGCCCTTGCTTATCACGCCGGCATGGACGGCAAGGAGCGCGACCGGCGGCTGGCGCGGTTCCTGGCGGCCGACGCGGGGGTGATGGTGGCGACCATCGCCTTCGGCATGGGGGTGGACAAGCCGGACGTGCGCTTCGTCATCCACGCCGACCCGCCGGGGTCGCTGGAGGCCTACTGGCAGGAGATCGGCCGCGCGGGCCGCGACGGCGAGCCGGCCGAGGGGCTGACGCTGTACGGCCCGTCGGACATCGCCTGGACGCTGAAGCGGCTGGACGGCCGGCCGATGGACGAGGTGGTCAAGGCCGCCCAGGTGGGCAAGGCGCGGCGGCTGTTCGGCATGCTGGACGGGGCGGTCTGTCGCCCGCAGGCGGTGCGGCGCTATTTCGGGGAGGAGGGGGCCGAGGTCTGCGGCGTCTGCGACGTCTGTCTGGATCCGCCCCAGACCTATGATGCCACCGTCCACGCCCAGAAGGCGCTGGCGGCGGTGCAGCGGCTGGACCAGCGGTTCGGCCGCGGGCGGGTGATCGATCATCTGACCGGCCGGACGAAGGACGTGCAGGGCTGGGAGCAGGGCCTGTCCACCTGGGGCGTCGGCGCTGACCTGTCGCCGCACGGCTGGCGCGAGGTGATCGACCACCTGATGTTCGAGGGCCTGCTGGAGGAGGACGCCAACGACGGCCGGCCCCTGCTGCGGCTGGGTGACCCCGCGGCGGTGCGCGCCGTCTATCGCGGCGAGCGGACGGTGGAAGTGGCGCAGGCCCCCGCCGCCATGGCCGCGACGCGGTCGGGCAATCCCCGTCGGCGCGGCGAGGGCAAGGCCTCGGCGGCGCTGGAGCATCTGCCCGAGGAGGTGCGGATGCGCTTCGAACGCCTGCGCGCCTGGCGCCGCGACCGCGCCGCCGAGCAGCGCGTGCCGCCCTATGTCATCTTCCAGGACCGGACCCTGCTGGAGATCGCCCGCATCAACCCCGCCCGCCTGCCGGAACTGGCCCCCGTGCCGGGCGTCGGCGAGGCCAAGATGGCGCGCTACGGCGAGGCCGTGCTGAAGGCGCTGGCGGCGTAGGTTCCCTTCTCCCCTTGCGGGAGAAGGTGGCCTCGCGAAGCGAGGTCGGATGAGGGGTCGTACCGGCCTTGATGCCATCGAACGGAAGACATCCAGCGCCTGAGAGACCCCTCATCCGTCAGGCTTCGCCTGCCACCTTCTCCCGCAAGGGGAGAAGGGCGGGAATGGTCGGATTCGCTCGCTTTCGGTGCCCCGGACGCCTATATTTCCGCTGTTCCGAACCGGTGCGGATTCGTGCCGTGGACGCCCTTTCCCCGGACAGATGACCGCATGACAGACACGACTGCCGACCAGCCGGAATACGGTGCCGATTCCATCAAGGTTCTCAAAGGCCTGGACGCGGTCCGCAAGCGTCCCGGCATGTACATCGGCGACACCGACGACGGCTCGGGCCTGCATCACATGGTCTATGAGGTGGTCGACAACGCCATCGACGAGGCGCTGGCCGGCCACGCCGACCTGGTGCAGGTGATCCTGAACGCCGACGGCTCGGTCACCGTGACCGACAACGGGCGCGGCATCCCCACCGACATCCACGAGGGCGAGGGCGTTTCGGCGGCCGAGGTCATCATGACCCAGCTGCACGCGGGCGGGAAGTTCGACCAGAATTCCTACAAGGTCTCCGGCGGTCTGCACGGCGTCGGCGTGTCGGTGGTCAACGCCCTGTCCGACTGGCTGGAGCTGAAGATCTATCGCGACGGCAAGGCGCACCAGATGCGCTTCGAGCGCGGCGACACGGTCAGCCCGCTGAAGGTCACCGGCGACGCCCCGATGCGCACCGAGGGCCCCAAGACCGGCCAGCCGATGAACGGCACCGAGGTCACCTTCTATCCGTCGGTCACGACCTTCAGCCACATCGACTTCGACCTGAAGACGCTCGAACACAGACTGCGCGAGCTGGCCTTCCTGAACTCCGGCGTCGTCATCCGCCTGGCCGACAACCGCGGCGCCGAGCCGTTCGAGGAGATCCTGCACTATGAGGGCGGGGTCGAGGCCTTCGTGCGCCACCTGGACAAGTCCAAGTCGCCCATCCTGAAGGACGTCATCGTCATCCGCGGCAAGAAGGAGGGGATCGAGCTCGACCTCGCCCTGTGGTGGAACGACAGCTACCACGAGACCATGCTGTGCTTCACCAACAACATCCCGCAGCGGGATGGGGGCACGCACCTGTCGGCCTTCCGCAGCTCGCTGACGCGGGTGATGAGCGGCTACATCGACGCCGCCGGCGCGGCCAAGAAGGAGAAGGTCTCCGTCAGCGGCGAGGACGCGCGCGAGGGCCTGACCTGCGTGCTGTCGGTCAAGGTGCCGGATCCCAAGTTCAGCAGCCAGACCAAGGACAAGCTGGTCTCGTCAGAGGTGCGTCCGGCGGTCGAGGCCCTGTGCAGCGACGGCCTGTCGACCTGGTTCGAGGAGCATCCGGTCGAGGCCAAGGCCATCGTCGCCAAGATCGTCGAGGCTGCCGCCGCCCGCGAGGCCGCGCGCAAGGCGCGCGAGCTGACGCGGCGCAAGTCGGCGCTGGACATCTCCAGCCTGCCCGGAAAGCTGGCGGACTGTCAGGAGCGCGATCCGGCCAAGTCCGAACTGTTCATCGTCGAGGGCGACTCCGCCGGCGGCTCGGCCAAGCAGGCGCGCAACCGCGAGAACCAGGCGGTGCTGCCGCTGCGCGGCAAGATCCTGAACGTCGAGCGCGCGCGCTTCGACCGCATGCTGTCGTCGGACCTGATCGGCACCCTGATCCTGGCCCTGGGGACCGGCATCGGCCGGGACGACTTCAACGCCGACAAGCTGCGCTATCACAAGATCATCCTGATGGCCGACGCCGACGTCGACGGCGCGCACATCCGGACCCTGCTGCTGACCTTCTTCTATCGCCAGATGCCCGAGCTGATCGAGCGCGGCCACGTCTTCATCGCCCAGCCGCCGCTCTACAAGGTCGAGAAGGGCAAGACCTCGCGCTACCTCAAGGACCAGGCGGAGATGGACGCCTATCTGATCGAGGAGGGCGTGGCCGAGGCCGGGCTGGACCTGCCGACGGGCGAGCGCCGCACCGGCTTCGACCTGGCGGCGCTGGTGCGCGAGGCCAAGGCCTTCAAGGCCGGGGTGGACCGGCTGAGTCAGCGGGCCCCCGCCTTCGCGGTGGAGCAGTCGGCCCTGGCCGGCCTGTTCGCCGAGGACGGCGGCGACCCGGCGCGGGCCGCGCAGCGCCTGAACCTCTACGCCGAGGAAGGCGACGGGGACTGGTCCGGCGCGCCGGGTGCCCAGGGCGCGGTGGCCTTCGAGCGCGTGCGCCGGGCGGTGACCGAGCGCATCGTGCTGGAGGAGGCGCTGATCCGTTCGCTGGACGCGCGTCGACTGGCGGAGCGCGCCGCGGCCTTCGAGGGCCTGTTCGACACGCCCGCCGTCTATCGCCGCAAGGACAAGTCGGTGACGATCCGGGGGCCGCTGGACCTGCTGGAGGCCGTGCTCGACGCGGGCAAGAAGGGCATCAAGATCCAGCGCTACAAGGGTCTGGGCGAAATGAACCCCGAGCAGCTGTGGGAGACCACCCTGGACGCCGACGCCCGCACCCTGCTGCAGGTCCGGGTCGACCACCAGGAGGACGCCAACGACCTGTTCGCCAAGCTGATGGGCGACGTGGTCGAGCCGCGCCGCGAGTTCATCCAGGAAAACGCCCTCGACGCCGCCGTCGACGCCTGACCGTCAGGTCCGCGGCGAGGCCAGGAAGTCATCCAGCCGCGCCCACGGCCGCGCCGTCGGGACCTCTCCGTCGCAGACCACGGCCTTGAGGAAGGCCATGTTGGTCTCGGGCGGGACGTCCAGCCAGGGCGCGTCCGCCTCGTCCCAGGCGTCGACCTCGCCGCCATCGGCGCCGTATTCCTCGGTGCGGACGACGCGCCACTGGTTGGCCGCGCAGCGGAACTGATAGGTCTCGATCGCGTGTTCGCGGTCGCGGGGCGTGGGCGGGGATCGCAGGGTGCGGGCCATGCGCGCGGTCTTCATGCCGTCGGCCTCGGTCATCGTGCCCACGTCGACGAGATAGATCGAGGACGAGGTCCGCGACAGCGTCCGCCAGGCCGGCGTCCCCGCCGCCGTGGCGGCGGCCGGCTCGGTGGTCAGAACCTCTTCCTGCGCCTTCGCCATGCCCGGCGCGGCGATGCACGCGCCGAGGATCATCAAGCCCAGCAGCTTCATGTCGTCCTCCCTCAACAGCCGCGCCAATGATCCGCGTTCGGCGACGATTGGCAAGGCCCCGCGTTCATGCCCTGACTTCGCCCCAGCCCCGCGCCAGGATCGATCCATGCCCGCCCGACTCTCCGCCCTGTTCGCCGCCCTGGTCCTGACGCTGCTGGCCGTGGCCCCGGCGCAGGCCCAGACCCAGACGTTCCGCTCCGACCGCATCACCGTGGAGACGCGCGGCCGGGGGCCGGATGTGGTGCTGATCCCCGGCCTGGCCTCGACGGCCGTGGTCTGGACGCGGCTGGCGGACCGGCTGGACGACGACCACACGGTGCATCTGGTCTCGGTGCGCGGCTTCGGCCCCCTGCCCGCCGGGGCCAATGCCTCGGGCCCGCTGGTCGGGCCGGTGGCGCAGGAGGTGCTGCGCTACGTCCGCACCCGCGGACTCCGCACGCCCGCCATCATCGGCCATTCCATGGGCGGGCTGGTGGCGCTGCGGGTCGGGGCGGACGGCGGGCGGTCGATCGGCCGGATCATGGTGGTGGACGCCTCGCCCTTCTTTCCCGCCCTGCTGAACGGCGCGACCTCGGCCCGGGACGTCGAGCCGATCGCGCGCGTGGCCTATCAGGCGGTGCTGTTCCTCGGCGACGACGCCCTGCAGCAGGGCGTCTGGGGGGCGGATGGGGCCTCGGAGGCGGTGATGGCCGGCATGGGCTGGCAGGGCGGCGACCGCCGCGTCCTGGCCCAGGGCCTGTACGAGGTCATGACCCTGGATATGCGGCACAGGCTGGACGATGTGGTCGGCCCCGTGACCGTCGCCTATGGCTGGAGCCGGACCGAGGACTCGCCGCGCCGCGATCTGGAGCGCCGGCTGCGTCCGGCCTTCGCCGGGCTGCGCACGCCGGTGCGGATGGAGCCGATCGAGGGTGCCGAGCACATGGTCATGATCGACCAGCCGCGCCGCTTCGAGGCGGCGGTGCTGCGCTTCCTGCGCTAGCTTTCAGGGACCAGCGCCCCGCCCTCGACCCGCACGAAGCCGGCACGGCCGCGCAGGGGGGCGAACAGGTCGGGCTCGGTGCCCGTCATGAAGGCCTGCAGGCCCAGCGCCTCGACCTCGTCGAACAGGGCCGCGCGGCGGTGCGCGTCGAGGTGGGCGGGGGCCTCGTCCAGCAGCAGCAGCGGGGTTCCGGCTCGCGGCTTCGCCACGTCCGGAATGGCGAGGACGCCGGTCAGCCGGTTCAGCTGGGCCAGCACGAGATTGAGCACCAGCGCCTTCTGCTCGCCGGACGAGCCCTCGGCGGCGGGGCGGTTCTTCTCGCGGTGCAGGGCGGTCAGATCGGAGCGATGCGGGCCGAACAGCGACCGCCCGGCGGCGGCGTCGCGGGCGCGGGAGCGGGACAGGCCCTCGCGGATCGAGGCGGCGATGGCTTCGGCGTCGGCGCCCTCGGCGGCCAGGGTCTCGGCCTCGCCCGTCAGGCCCAGATCGGCCTGGGGGAAGGGCCGGTCGCCGCGCGCGTCGATGGCGGTCTGCAGGTCCTGCAGCGCCCCGGCGCGGGCGATCGCGGCGGCGGCGCCCGACTGACCCAGCCGGGCCTCCAGCGCATCCAGCCACAGGGGGTCGGCCGCGCGGCCCTCGGCGCCGTCGACCAGCAGCCGCAGCCGCTCGCGCAGCGCCTTCTCATAGGCGGCGACGTGGGCGGCGTGGTCGGGGTCGGCGGCGAACACCAGCCGGTCGAAGAATTTCAGCCGGTCGGCCCGGGCGTCGGAGAACAGCCGGTCCTGCTCCGGCGTGGCCCAGACGGGGCGCAGGTGGTCCAGCAGGCGACCGGGCGGGGCGGTCTCGCCGTCGATGCGCACCACGCGCCGCGCGCCGCCGGCCGACTGGACGCCCGTGCCCAGCTTCACCTCGTCCCCGTCGGTGGTCAGGACCGCCGCGACGGCCCAGGCCCGGCCCGACCGCTCGCCCGGCTCGCGCCGCCCCATCTCCGGCGCGGTCGCCCCGCGCAGGCCACGGCCCGGGGTGAACAGGCTGACCGCCTCCAGCACATTGGTCTTGCCCGCCCCGTTGGCCCCGTGCAGCACGGTGATGGCGCGGCCGGGCTCCAGCCGCGCGGCGGCGTAGGAGCGGAAGTCGGTGAGGGTGAGGGCGGTGATCACGACCGAAGCCTCCCCCGTCGGGAGAGCTGTCCGCGGAGCGGACCGAGGGGGCTCGAGTGCAGCGCGGGTCCGTCCCTCTCCACCATGCTGCGCATGGTCCCCCTCCCCCTGTGGGGGAGGATTTCGCTCATCACACCCGCAGCGGCATCAGCACATACTGCACGCCCGGGTCGCCGGGATCGAGGACCAGCGTCGGCGACGCCGGATCGGCGAATTTGAAGTGGGCGGTCTCGCCGGTGATCTGGCCGGCGACGTCCAGCAGATAGCGGGCGTTGAAGCCGATCTCGAAGGGCTCTTCGGAATAGCCGATCTCGACCTCCTCGACGCCCTGGCCGGCCTCCATGTTGCGCACGGTCAGGGTGACGCGGTCGAGGTCGAAGGCCAGCTTCACGCTGCGGCTCTTCTCGGCCGAGATGGTCGCCACGCGGTCGACGGCCGAGGCGAAGACGGCGTTGTCGATGTCGGCCTGCTTGTCGTTGCCCTTGGGGATGACGCGCATGTAGTCGGGGAAGGCGCCGTCGATGACCTTGGAGGTCAGGCTGGCCTGGCCGAATTCGAAGCGGATCTTCTGGGCCGAGACCATGACCTCGACCGGGCCGGAGCCGTCGTCCAGCAGGCGGCGGACCTGGTCGATGGTCTTGCGCGGGACGATGACGCCGGGGCCGCCGGCGGCACCCTCGGGCGCGGGGGTCTCGGCCAGGGCCAGGCGGTGGCCGTCGGTCGCCACGGCGCGCAGCAGGGGCACGCCGCCCTCGGCCACGGTGTGGAGATACAGGCCGTTCAGATAGTAGCGCGTCTCCTCGGTCGAGACGGCAAAGCGGGTCTTGTCGATCAGCCGGGCCAGATCCTCCTTGGGCATGGAGAAGCGGGCCCCGCCGGTCTCGGTCGACATGACCGGGAAGTCGCCGGCCGGCAGGACCGGCAGGTTGAACTTGGACCGGCCGGCCTGGACCACCAGACGCGGATCGTCGCCGTCGTAGGACAGGGAGACCTCGGCGCCTTCGGGCAGTTTGCGGGCGATCTCGTACAGGGTGTGGGCCGGGGCGGTGATCTGGCCCTCGACGTTCACCTGGGCCTCGGCCTCGTCGACCATCTCCATGTCCAGATCGGTGGCAGCGAAGCTGAGCCGGTCGCGGCCGGCCGACAGCAGGACGTTGGACAGGATCGGGATGGTGTTGCGGCGCTCGACCACGCTCTGCACGTGGCCCAGGGCCCGAAGGAGCGCGGATCGTTCGATGGTCAGCTGCATGTCGTCTCGCCCGGGGACGACTCAGGCCGCCCCTTACACTGTGGCCGGGAACACTAGCGGATTGGGGATGGGGGGCAAGGAAGGGGCTTAGGGCTCAGGACTTAGGGCTTAGGACGCATCGCCGCCGCCCGTGGATAACCCGGTGGACAACGGCCCCGGACCCTCATTGCAGTCCAGCCCTGAGCCCTAAGCCTCAATCCCTAAGCCCTAAGCCCCGAGCCCGTGGGCCGCGACATCAGCCCCTCAACTTGCGGGTCAACGCCTCGACGTCGCGGGCGACCTGGTCGTCCTGGGTCATCAGCTCGCCGACCTTGCGCACGCCGTGCAGGACGGTGGTGTGGTCGCGCCCGCCGAAGCGGCGGCCGATGTCGGGATAGGACCGCGTCGTGTGCTGCTTGCACAGGTACATGGCGATCTGGCGCGGCCGGGCGATGGCGCGGTTGCGGCGGTCGCTGAGCAGGTCGGCCTGCTTCAGCTGGAAATGCTCGGCGACGGTCTTCTGGATTTCGTCGACGGTGATGCGGCGCTCCGGCCCGCCGCGGAAGGCGGCGCCCAGCAGGCCGCGCACCTCGTCGATCGTCAGGGTCGACAGGCGGCCCCCGGCGGCGGCGGCGACGGTGTTCACCGCCCCCTCCAGCTCGCGCATCGTGCCCGGGGTCTGGTCGACCAGCTGCTCCAGCACGGCGTCGGGCGCCTCGCCCGAGACCACGCCGAGGCCGGCCAGGGTGTGGAAGCGGTTGCGGGCCACGGCCAGCTTCAGGTCGCGGTCGCCCGCCTCGATCGGGCAGGTCAGGCCGGCCGACAGATGGCTGCGCAGGCGGGGCTCGATCTCGGTCAGGGCCATGGGCGCCCGGTCGGCCGACAGGACGACGCGCCGCCCGTCCTCGATCAGCGAGGTCAGGGTGGAGAGCAGTTCCTCCTGGGTCGCCGCCTTGTTGCCGACGAACTGGACGTCGTCGATCAGCAGCATGTCGGCGCTGCGCAGGGCCTCCTTGAAGCCCGCGGTGGTGCGGTCCTGGACCGCGCGCATGAAGTTGGACAGGAAGCGCTCGGCGGTCAGGTAGATGACCCGGGCGTCGGGGCGCAGGCGCTGCGCCTCCCAGGCGATGGCGTTCAGCAGGTGGGTCTTGCCGTGGCCGTAGGGGCCGCAGAAGACCACCGGGTTGAAGTGGCCGTCGGCCCAGCCGGCGACCTGACGCGCGATGGCCAGGGCGAAGGCGTTGCCGCTGCCCTCCACGAACCCGTCGAAGGTCAGCCGCTCCTGCAGACCCGCGGCGCGCACGGCGCGGGCGCCGTCGGCGACGGGGCCCACGGTCGGGGCCGGCATGGCGGCGGGGCGGGGCGCGGACGGGGCGGCGTCGGCCGAGGCGATCACCGACGGCGTCACGGCGGGCATGTCGGCGCGGCAGCGCACGTCCAGCCGGCGCGACAGGCCGTCGAGGCCCAGCCACAGCTCGTTGAGGCGGCGCAGGGCGTTCTTGCGCACCCAGTCGCGGGCGTAGCCGGTGGGGGTGACCAGAACCAGCTGGCCCGAGCCGTCGAGGCGCACGGCCGAGGGGGCGATATAGCTGCTGAACGGGCCGTCGCCGATCTCGGCGCGCAGCCGGCCGGCCGCCTCCGCCCAGATCCGGTCCGGATCGGTCATCGCCACACGCGCCGCTTCTGCCGCCATCATTGCCACCCTCTCGTCTCCGTTCCCCGCTGGCGACGCGCCGGAGAGCCTGGGCCGGGGCAAGCCTTCCCCGACCCCTGAAACTGGCGCTTCAGGGCCTTGGCGGCCGACCGGACAGACATCTCCCGCCGACGCGAAACGGAGGTCTCGCGCCGTCTTCATCCGTGAAGGGATGGAAGTGCGTCAGGTCTGAAAACTACTCTCCGGCGGGGACCCGTCAACGCTGATTCGAATCCTTCGAAGCAGTTAATTCGCTTGACTCGCGCAAGCCCAAAAACGGCCTCGGAATTTTGGCGAGCGGGGCCGTGAGCCAGGCCGGAATCGTCTTCGGACACTTAGGCGCGGACATGACGAAGGCGAGACAGGTGATCCTGTCTCGCCTTTGAAATCGTTGGTATTTACCATGACGGAGCCGTGAAGCCCCGTCCGGGAGCGGTCGATCAGGCCGCCGACATTTTCTTCAGCTGGGCGGCCAGGCGACCGACCTTGCGCGAGCCCGTGTTCTTGTGAACGACGCCCTTGGAGACGGCGCGCATCAGCTCGGACTGGGCGGTGACGAAGGCGCCCTTGGCGGCCTCGGCGTCGCCGCCGGCGACGGCTTCCTGGAACTTGCGCAGGAAGGTGCGGACGCGCGTGCGGCGCGACTTGTTCACCTCGGTGCGGGCGGCGATCTTGCGGATCGCCTTCTTGGCGCCGGCGTTGTTGGCCATCAATCAAACCTATCGAACGGAAAGCGCCGCGGAATGACGTCCCACGGCGCGGAAATCTCAAGAGGCGCGGCGTATAGCGGAAAGGTCCGGGGGAGGCAAGGCGATGGGAGGCGCGAGATGAGACTGATCGATCTGAGCCATGAGATCGAGGCCGGCATGGTCACCTACAAGGGCCTGCCGGCCCCGCTGATCTGCGATCACCTGACGTTCGAGGCCTCGCGGCCGCTGTACGACGGGGGCGAGGAGTTCAGCATCGCCCGCATCGACATGGTCGCCAACACCGGCACCTACATCGACGTGCCCGCCCATCGCTGGCGCGACGGCGACGACCTGGCGGCGGTGGCGCTGGATCGGGTCGCCGACCTGCCCGGCCTGTGCGTCGACGCGACGGGAGCGGGCGACCTGTCCGTGGGCCCGGAGCTGTTCGCGGGACTGGAGGTGGCGGGGCACGCCGTGCTGGTGCGCACCGACTGGAGCCGGAACTGGCGCACCGACGCCTATTTCGAGAACCATCCCTTCCTGTCCGAGGCCGCCGCCGTGCTGCTGCGGGACCGCGGGGCGGCGCTGGTGGGCATCGACTCCCACAACATCGACGACACCCGCGTGCGGACCCGGCCCGTGCATTCCGTCCTGCTGCGCGCCGGCGTGCCGATCGTGGAGCACATGACCCATCTCGCCGCCCTGCCGCCGCGAGCGTTCCGCTTCACCGCCGCCCCGCCGAAGGTCAGGGGCATGGGCACGTTTCCGGTGCGGGCCATGGCCCGGGTGGACTAGCGCCCCCGGAACGCCGGCTTCCGCTTCTCGACGAAGGCGCCCATGCCCTCCTTCTGGTCCTCGAAGGCGAACAGGGAGTGGAACAGGCGGCGCTCGAACTGGACGCCCTGGGTCAGGGTCGTCTCCAGCGCGGCGTTGACCATCTCCTTGTTGGCCATGACGGCCAGGGGGCTCTGTTCCGCCAGGCGGGCGGCGATCTTGCGGACCTCGTCCAGCAGCTGGTCGTGCGGCACCACGCGGCTGGCCAGGCCGGCGCGCTCGGCCTCGGCCGCGTCCATCATCCGGCCGGTCAGGCACATGTCCATGGCCTTGGACTTGCCGACCAGGCGCGTCAGGCGCTGCGACCCGCCGATCCCGGGCGCGACGCCCAGATTGATCTCGGGCTGGCCGAACTTCGCCTTTTCCGAGGCCACGATGAAGTCGCACAGCATGGCCAGCTCGCACCCGCCGCCCAGGGCGAAGCCGTTGACCGCCGCGATGATCGGCTTGCGGAAGCGGGTGATGCGGTCGTGGCCGAGCGCGAAATAGTTGCCCGTGTACATCTGGGCATAGGTCTGGTCCGCCATCTCCTTGATGTCGGCGCCGGCGGCGAAGGCCTTCTCGCCCGAGCCGGTCAGGATGAGGCAGCGCACGCCGTCGTCGTGCTCGACCGCATCGAGGAAGTCGGCCAGATCCTTGAACAGCGCCGAGTTCAGCGCGTTCAGCGCTTCCGGCCGGTTCAGGGTCACCACGGCATAGCCGTCGGCGTGGCGCTCGATCAGGAGATTGTCGTAGGCGTCGGTCATGTGCACTCCGATTTTTCGAGTGCACATAGTGCACATTCGTCGATCCGGGCAGTCTGCCACGCGCGTGCGACGAAGGCGGTCGCAATCACCGACGCGGCAGCAGCATCAGGGTGAAGGCGGCGCGGATCAGTTCGGCCAGCACCACCATGCCCAGCAGCAGGTTGGCCGCCACCGCTTGGGCCCGCGCCGTCGACAGGTCCAGGCTCCAGCCGAACCGCGAGGCCAGGGCCAGGGCCGCGGCCGCGGTCAGAAGCATGACGATCAGCGCCATCAGGGCCACGTGACCGGCCTTCAGCGCCGCGTTCAGGCTGGGCCCGTCGTCGAGGTTGCGCGCCCGCTTGCGGAACAGCCAGGCCACGGTCGACGTCGCCCCCGCCTCCAGCGCGACGGCCGCGATCAGCGCGCCGAGAAACCACCAGATCAGGCCCGACAGGTCGTCGGCCCGCACGGCCTGGGCGAAGTGCGCGAAATAGGCGCCCCAGACGCCGGTCCCGACCAGCAGGCTGATCCAGAGGTGGATTTTTCTCACGTCGTCACTCCCACCATCGCCGCCAGCTTCAGCACCGTGTTCCAGTTCCGGGCCGTGCCCATGCCGGTCAGGCGGACCTGCGCGGCCTTCTCGGCCATTTTCGACTGGCCGATGCCGTCGGGGTGGAAGAACCACAGGGTGCCGGGCGTGGCCTCCGCCCGCTCGTCGCCGACGGCGAAGCCGCGCAGGGCCTCGAGCGCGTCGTCCTTCGCACCGTCCTTCATGACCATGAGCAGGGTCTTTGACGGGTGCGCGGCGGCCTCGGCGGAGAAGGGGCAGGCGGCGATGAGGGCGGCCCACTGGTCGGCGGTGCGGACCATGGCGGTGATCTTCAGGCCGAAGGTTGCCTGCATCGCCGCCTCGATCTCCGCCTCGAGCGCGGCCGGATCGCGGTCGCTTTCGACCACCAGATTGCCGCTGGCCAGCAGGGTGCGCGGGTTCTTCAGCCCCATCTTCTCCGCCATGGCGCGCTGGTCGGCCACCGGCGCGCGGACGCCGCCGGTGTTCATGCCGCGGAACAGGATGATCCGGTGGTCGGTCATCGCTTCTGGCACTCCGGACAGAAGAATGTCGACCGCCCGCCCTGGACGATGCGGCGGATGACGGGATGGCCGTCGACGCGGCGGCAGGGTTCGCCCTCGCGGCCATAGACGTCGAAGCGGTGCTGGAAATAGCCTTGGCCGCCGTCGGCGTTGGCGAAGTCGCGCAGCGTCGAGCCACCGGCCTCGATGGCTTCGTTCAGCACGTCGCGGATGGCCGCGGTGAGCGCCTCCAGCCGGGGCCCGGACACCTTGCCCGCCGCCAGCCGGGGCGAGATGCGGGCGCGCCACAGGGCCTCGCAGACGTAGATATTGCCGAGGCCCGAGACGATGCGCTGATCCAGCAGCGACACCTTGATGTTCTGGGCCTTGCCCCGGAATGCGGCCTTCAGGTGGTCGGCGGAGAAGGCGTTGCCCAGCGGCTCGGGGCCCAGACCGGCGAACCACGGATGGGCGTCGACCTGATTATCGGGGATCAGGCCCATGAAGCCGAAGCGGCGGGCGTCGGCGAATCCGATGCGGGTGCGGCCCGAACCGGCGTCGGCGCACAGGCTGAGGTGTTCGTGCTTGCCGGCGATGGGGGCGGGCTCCTCGAACTCGCCCAGTTGCTGCCCGTCCAGGGTGAAGCGGCCGGTCATGCCCAGGTGGGTGACCCAGGTCTCGCCGGTGGACAGGGGCATCAGCAGATACTTGGCCCGGCGCAGCACCCGCTCGACCCGGGCGCCGTCCAGCCGCGCGGCGAAGCGGTCGGGGAAGGGGAAGCGCAGGTCGGGCCGGTTGACCCGCACCGCCGACAGCCGCGCGCCGGCCAGCACGGGTTCCAGTCCGCGCCGGACGGTCTCGACTTCGGGAAGCTCGGGCATGGGCGGCGCCTGGTCGGAAAGCGAAGCGCGGTCAGTAGCAGACCCTCGGCGCGCGGCCAGACGGAAAGGTCGCCCCGGGTGGACGCGGGCGCGGCCGTCGGTCGCGGGCCCGCCCGTGGACGGGCCCCGGCGACGCGATGCTATGTCTCGGCCATGACCTGGCTCGAACGCCTCGACCCGCAACGCACCTGGCCCGGCTTTCTGGGCGCGGCGGGCGTGGGCCTGACCGTGCTGTTCGTCTTTATGGAGCCCGCGCCGACGGACGTGCTGGGCCTGCCGGCCCTGATCGTCTTCTGGGCCCTGCACGTGTTCGCAACGCTGGCGCTGGCCCAGGCGTGTCAGGTCGTGATTTCCCGCCATCTGGCGCCGCGGGAGAACCCCTGGCTCTCGATCGCGGCCGCGGGCCTGGCCGCGTCGACGCTGGTGACGCCGCTCGCCCTCGGGCTGGATCACCTCATGGTGGCACCCCTCGATCCCGCCGAGGACGGCAGCTGGACCCTCGCCGCGGTGCTGGAGGAGTGGATCGCCCTCGCGCCGCCCGTGACGCTGGTGTGGCTGGGCCTCAACGCCGTGCGGTTCCTCCGACTGTCGCCCGACGCTCCGGCGCCGTCGACCTCGACCCCGTCCGGGTCCGGCAGCCACGAGCCCGACTTCATGAGGCGACTGCCGGCGGCGCGGCGCGGCCAGCTGATCGCGCTCAGTGCGGAACTCCATTACCTGCGCGTCCACACGACCCTGGGTGACGCGCTCATTCTGCAGGGCTTCGGCGAGGCGCTGGCGCAGCTGGGGCCGGACGCCGGGCTGCGGGTTCACAGGTCGCACTGGATCGATCCGCGGTTCGTCGCCGGGGTGTCGCGCGAGGGCGGCCGGATGAAGATCGAACTGGTCAACGGCGTCGCCCTGCCCGTCGCCAGAAGCCGGCGCGGCGAGGTCACGTCCGTCCTGACCGGAGAGGCGGCGCCCGCGGGGGTCTGACGCGCGGCGTCGCCCCTTCGCCCGATCCCTGACACGCGTCGGCTTCGCGGCGGCGACGCCGTTCGTGCACGCGCCGCGACCGTTCGTGCATAGGCGTTGGCGGGCCTCCCCGGGGACGGCCATCAGTCCGGCCTTCCGCCAGCCAGCCGGACCCCGGTTCCCATGAGTCCCGACGCATGACGCCCCGTTTCCCCGGGGCCGCCCAAGGCCGCCCGCGCCGAACCGTCCGATCCGGGACGAGGCGCAACCGTACTGCCGCCGAACCGCCACGCGGACGACGCCGAACCGTGACCTTGGCGCCAAGCGAGTCAGGCATGTCGGGCGGACGCCGCCCTGGGGGAGACATGACGGCCGGACATCCCGATTTCACCGACGCGCCCTGGAGCGAGCGCCCGCGCCGCGCGGTCAGACGGGCCTGGGCCCGCGTGCGGCTGGCCGCCGCCGCCGGCGCCCGCGTCGAGGAGCCCGCCATCGTGGCGCTGGCCGCGACCTTTCTTCTGACGCTGTACTTCCTGCTGGTTCCCTCCGTGGATCTGGCCGTCAGCGCCGCCTTCCACGAAGCCGGCGGATTTCCCCTGTCGCAGGAGCCGGTGCTGCGGGCCCTGCGCAAGAGCTCGACCTGGGTCATGGGGCTGGCCCTGCTGGGCGTGCTGGGCGCCCTGGTCAAGCGGGCCATGGAAGGGCGGCCCTTCACCTCGCGCACGGCGCGCAAGGGCTGGTTCCTGCTGGCGGGGCTGGCGCTGGGGCCCGGGCTTCTGGTCAACGGCGTGCTGAAGGGCCTGTGGGGCCGGCCGCGTCCGGTGCATCTGGAGGCCTTCGGCGGCGACGCCCCCTATGTCCCGGTCTGGCAGATCAGCGACTGGTGCGACGCCAACTGTTCCTTCGTCTCGGGTGAGGCGGCCTCGGCGGCCTGGACCGTGGCCGCCGTGGTCATGCTGCCCGCCGCGGTGCGGCGCTGGCTGCTGGGGCCGGTCGTGGTCTACGCGGCGGCCCTGTCGCTGAACCGGCTGGCGTTCGGCGGCCATTTCGCCTCGGACATCCTTCTGTCGTGGTCGCTGACGGCCCTGGTGCTGGGCGTCCTGTGGCGGGTCATGGTCGAAGCGCCGGCGCCGGCCCGGCGGCGCGCCCTGGCGCTGCGCGCGGCGCGCGCGGAGACGGCGGGCTGAACCCCCTGTCGTCGCACGAGGGGCGGGAGGGGGCGCGGGCGGTCGCCCTGTTCCTGGCGGTCGCCGCGGCCCTGACGGTCGCGCGGCTGGCCCTGCTCTGGACGTCGGAGGCCGGCCTCCACTACGACGAGGCCCAGTACTGGGCCTGGGCCCGGGATCCGGCCTGGGGCTATTTCTCGAAGCCGCCGATGGTGGCCTGGCTGATCGCCCTGGTCGAGCCGGTCTGCGGGTCCGGCGCGGCCTGCGTGCGGTCGCCGGCGCCGCTGCTGTGGGCGGGGACCGCTCTGGCGACCTTCGGCATCGCCGCCGCCCTGTTCGGGACGCGGGTCGGCGTCTGGGCCGGCTGGGCCGCCCTGCTGGCGCCGGGCGCGGTGTTCTCGGCGCGCATCCTGTCGACCGATGTGCCGCTTCTGCTGTTCTGGGCCCTGGCCCTGCTGGCCTGGGTGCGGCTGAGGGCGGGGGGCGGCGTCGCCTGGGCCGGGCTGCTGGCGGCGGCGCTGGGGCTGGGCCTGCTGTCGAAATACGCCATGCTCTATTTCTACGGCTGCGTTCTGGTGGCGGCGGCCGCGGACCCCGCCAGCCGGGCTGCGCTGAGACGGCCCGTCGTCGTGGCGGCGCTGGTCGCCGGCCTCGTCGCCCTGGTCCCCAACCTGCTGTGGAACCTCGATCACGGCGGGGCCACGGTGCGGCACACGGCCGCCAATGCGTCCGGGGGCGGGCTCAGCCTCGGGGTGGGCGACGCGCTGGAGTTCCTCGCCGCCCAGTTCGCCCTCGCCGGGCCCGTGATCCTGACGGGGCTGATCCTCGCGGCGGTCAGGCCCCGCACGGCCGAGACGCGGCTGCTGCTGGCTTTCAGCCTGCCGATCTTCCTCGCCGTCGCCGGGGTCGCCCTGGTGACCCGGGCGCACGGGAACTGGGCCGCGACGGCGCTGATCGCCACGTTCGTGCTGGGGACGGCCCATCTGCTGGCGCGCGGGCGGCGCGGCTGGCTGGCGGGGGGACTGGCCCTCGGCGCGGCGGTGCAGGGGCTCCTGTTCTGGGCCGACGCCCATGCCGCCCGGCTGTCGCTCGCGGGGCAGGCGCCCTATGCGGTGACCCTGGGATGGGAGACGACGGCGCGCGCCGTGGCCGACGCCGCGCGGGCCGAGGGCGCGGTGGCGGTGGTGACCGAGCGGCGCCGGGACGCGGCGGCGCTGACCTATCACCTGCGCGCCGACGCCCTGCCCGTTCTGGCCTGGCCGGGGCCCGGCGGCGTGCCCGACGACCATTTCCAGATGAGCGCGCCCGTGACCGGCCGGGAGTCGGGCCCGCTGCTGGTCGTCGCCGGCTGTGCAGACCCCGCCCGCGTCGCGGCCGCGGGGGAGGGGGCGGTCGCGCTGGGGCCGCGCGAGGTCGCGACCGGACCGGGCGAGACCCGGACGCTCTGGCTGTTCCGGATCGACCGGGCCCGGCCGGGTCTGCGTCCGCCGGATTGTCCGTAGACGAAGTCGTCCGGACTTGGTTACCTCCCGCCGATTGGGAGAGGGAATTCCACAATGACCGACGTGCCGAGCCCCGCCGGGGGCGGGCGCCGCATCGAACTGACGCTGCGCGCGCTGGTTCTGGGCTGCCTGCTGGCGGTGATCTTCACCGCCGCCAACACCTATCTGGGCCTGCAGGTGGGCCTGACCTTCGCCTCGGCCATTCCGGCGGCGGTCATCTCCATGGCCGTGCTGCGCGCGCTGCGCGGCTCGACCATCTGGGAGAACATGACCGTTCAGACCGTTGCCTCGGTCGGCGGGGCCATGAGCTCGATCATCTTCGTCCTGCCCGGCCTCGTCATGGTCGGCTGGTGGCTGGAGTTCCCGTTCTGGGAGTCGGTGATGATCTGCGTCCTCGGCGGCGTGCTGGGCGTGACCTTCTCCATTCCGCTGCGCCGCGCGCTGGTGGTCAACGGCGGCCTTCCCTATCCGGAAGGCGTGGCCGCGGCCGAGGTGCTGAAGGTCGGCTCGCCGGGTGTGGACCAGACCGAGAGCGCGGTGCGCGAGAACAGGTCGGGCCTGTGGGTGGTGATCTGGGGCGCGATCGTCTCGGCTGCCTATGCCCTCGGCGCGGCGGCCCGGGCCTTCGCGGGCGAGGCGACGCGGTTCGTCAGCCTGCCGGCCTCGCTGGGCGGCGGCGCAACGGGCGTCGGCGTGGGCATGCAGTTCGCGCTGCTGGGCGCCGGCCACCTGATCGGTCTGGCGGTGGGTCTGGCCCAGCTGTTCGGCCTGGCGCTGGCCTGGCTGATCGCGGTGCCGATCCTGACCAGCCCCGACACCATCGCCTGGCTGACCGCCAACGGCATCCCGTCGATCGCCACCACGCTGGAGCCGGGTGCCGGTGCCGAGGAACTGGCCGGCACGGTGTGGTCGCGCGAGGTGCGCTTCATGGGCGCGGGCGTCATCGGCGTGGCCGCGATCTGGACCCTGATCAAGCTGGCCGGTCCCCTGATCGGCGGCGTGACCTCGGCGCTGGCGGCCAACCGTCGCCGCAATGCGGGCGAGGTGCTGGACGTCACCGAGCAGGACATTCCGATCACGCGCGTGGCGATCCTGTCGCTGCTGTCGCTGGGCGGCATCGGCGTGCTGCTGGCGTTCGTCGCCAACGGCATGGGGCTGGGGTCGGCGGCGCCGCTGCTGGTCGTCGGCGGCCTGATCTACGTCGTGGTCATCGGCTTCGCGGTCGCGGCCATCTGCGGCTACATGGCCGGCCTGATCGGTTCGTCGAACAGCCCGGTGTCGGGCGTCGGCATCCTGGCCATCGTCATCGCCTCGCTGCTGATGCTGGTGGTGCTGGGGATCACCGGCCTGCCGGCCGACCCCAACGTCGTCGCCTTCGCCCTGATCGTGACCGCCATCGTCTTCGCCGTCGCCGTCATCGCCAACGACAACCTGCAGGACCTGAAGACCGGCCAGCTGGTGGCCGCCACGCCGTGGCGCCAGCAGACGGCCCTGATCGTCGGCGTCGTCGCCGGCGCCCTGGTCATCCCCTTTGTGCTGAACCAGCTGAACGCGGCCTTCGGCTTCGAGGGCGGCCCCGCCGGCATCGCCGACGAGCCGCTGGCGGCGCCGCAGGCCACGCTGATCTCGGCCCTGGCGCGCGGCGTCATCGCCGGCGACCTGCGCTGGGACCTGATCGGCATCGGCGCGGCGATCGGCGCGGTCATCATCGTGCTGGACGAGGTGCTGCGGAAGGTCAGCGGCAACAGGATCAAGCTGCCGCCGCTGGCCGTGGGCATCGGCTTCTACCTGCCGGCCGCGGTGACCTTCATGCTGGTGATCGGCGCGGTGGTCGGCTTCCTCTACAATCGGCTGGTGGCGGGCAAGGCCTACGGCGCGGTGGCCAAGCGGATGGGCGTGCTGCTGGCGTCGGGCCTGATCGTCGGCGAGAGCCTGTTCGGCGTGTTCAACGCCGCCACAATCGTTGGCACCGGCAATGCGGAGTGGGCGGCGGTGCTGGGTCTGGCCGACACCTGGCCGGCCATGACGGCGGGGATCGCGGTGTTCGCGGTGCTGACGGTGCTGCTCTACGGCTGGATCATCAACCGCTCGGCGAAGGTGTGAGGGGGCTGACGCGCCCCCTTCCTCTCCGGGCGCGATGACGGCCGTCCTGCGCCTCGTGCCGGGCGTGCTGCTGAGCGCGGCCGTCGGCGCGGCGGCGTTCGGCGTGCAGACGCTCGAAGCCGACATGATGGGCCGGGCCTGGGTCGAGGCCCTGGTGCTAGCCATCCTGATCGGGGCCGGGCTGAGGCTGGTCTGGACCCCGTCGGAGACCTGGGGCCCCGGCATCCGCTTCAGCGGCCGGACCCTGCTGGAGATCGGCGTCGCCCTGCTGGGCGCGACCATCAGCGGGGCGGCGGTGATGGCGCTGGGCCCCGGGCTTCTGGTGGCGATCGTGGCGGTGGTCGCCCTGGCGCTGGTCGGCGGCTACGCCCTCGGCCGGGCGCTGGGCCTGCCGCCGGCCATGGCCCTGCTGGTGGCCTGCGGCAACGCCATCTGCGGCAACTCCGCCATCGCCGCCGTGGCGCCCGTGATCCGCGCCGAGGGCGAGGATGTGGCCGCGGCCATCGGCTTCACCGCCGTGCTGGGCATTGCCGTGGTGCTGCTGGTGCCGGTCGTCGGCGCCCTGATGGGGTTCGACGCTCTGGAGACCGGGGCGCTGGCCGGGCTGACCGTCTATGCCGTGCCGCAGGTGCTGGCGGCGGCGGCACCGGCGGGGGCCGCGGCGATCCAGCTGGGCGCGATCGTCAAGCTGGTGCGGGTGCTGACGCTGGGCCCGGTGTGCCTGATCCTGGCGCTGATCGGGCCGGAGCGGTTCGGCGGCGAGGCCCCCGGGCGGCGCCCGCCCCTGCACCATCTCGCGCCGTGGTTCGTCGTGGTCTTTCTGGCGCTGATGGGCCTGAGGTCCGCGGGCCTGATCCCCGACGTCGTCCTGCCGCCGCTGGAGGTCGTCGTCACCGTGCTGACCCTGACGGCCATGGCGGCGCTGGGCCTGGGCGTCGATCCGCGGGCGGTGGCCCGCGCCGGGCCGCGCACGGCGGCGACGGCGGCGCTGTCGGCCGTGCTGATCGGCGTGCTGGCGCTTGTGGCGATCCTGATCCTGCCCCTGCCGGCCGGCTGAGGCCGGTCAGTCGGCCTTGTAGGCCGCATGGCACGACTGGCAGCCCGCGCGCACCACGCCCCACTGCGCGGCGAAGCCGGCGGCGTCGTCGGCGCGGGCCAGCTCGGCCAGCTTGCCGGCCTCGGTGGCGAAGCTCGCGGCCTTGGCCTCGAAGTCGGCGCGGTCGGCCCAGATGCCGTCCTTCGCGTCGGTGGCTTCAGACCCCAGCGCGCCCTGACCGGTGCCGGCGGGGAACATGCCGGGGATGGCCTGGCCCCAGCGGGCGACGCCGCCGGCGGCGAAGGCCTGACCGCGCACCGGGCCGCCGGCGTCGAGGGTGGCCTTCATCGACGACATGGCCGCGCCCGACAGGGCCATGGCCGCCTTGCGCCCGGCCACGACGTCGGCCGCGCCCATGCCGACGGGGTCCTGCGCCGCGGCGGTCACGGATGTGCAGATCAGGCCGACGATGGCGGCGACGGCGACGGTGCGCATGACAGGTCCCTCCCGAGGAACCGCCACGCTCCGCCCGAACTCAGCGTTTGTCCAGCCGGTCCCGCACGGGCCAGCCGTGGTCCAGCGGGCCGTGGCCTCCGCCCAGACCGGGCGCGCGGCGGATGGCCTCGGCCACGTAGGCCCAGGCTTCGGCCACCGCGACCTCGAGCGGCAGGCCGCGCGCCAGGCCGGCGGCGCAAGCGCTGGCCAGGGTGCAGCCGGTGCCGTGGGTGTGGCGCGTCTCGACCCGCTCGCCTTCCAGCAGGGTCTCGCCGGATGGGGTCAGCAGAAGGTCGACGACGGTCGCCCCGGGTACGTGGCCGCCCTTCATCAGGACGGCCCGGGCGCCCATGGCCAGGATGGCCTCGCCGGCGCGGCGCTGGCCGTCGAGGTCGCGCACCGCGATCCCCGTCAGGGCCTCGGCCTCGGGCGCATTGGGGGTCAGCAGGGCGGCGCGGGGGACCATCAGGGCCTTCACCGCCTCCACCGCCTCGAGCGGCAGCAGGGGGTGACCGCCCTTGGCCACCATGACGGGGTCGACCACGGCGGGGGCCCCGGCGCGGTCGAGGATGGCGGCGACGGTCTCGACCACGGTGACGGAGCCCAGCATGCCGGTCTTCACCGCGTCCGCGCCGATGTCGTCCAGCACGGCGTCGGCCTGGGCGGCGATCAGCTCGATCGGCAGGGGGTGCACGGCGTGGACGCCGAGCGTGTTCTGGACCGTGATGGCGGTGACGGCGGTGGCGGCGAACCCGCCGAGCAGGGTGATGGCCTTGATGTCGCCCTGCAGGCCGGCGCCCCCGCCGGAGTCCGAGCCGGCGATGACGAGGACCCTCCCCTTTGAGGCGCTATCGCTCGCGCCGCGGGCGCTCGCTGCTTCAGCGCCCGTCACGCCGGGGCGCCGGAGAACAGCTTCAGCCCGATGATGCCGGCGACGATCAGGACGATGCAGACGATGCGCAGCGCCGTCGCCGGCTCGCCATAGGCCAGCATGCCGACGCTGGCCGCGCCGACCGCGCCGATGCCGGTCCAGATGGCGTAGGCGGTGCCGATCGGCAGCTTCTGCGTCGCCAGCCACAGGAACCAGAAGCTGGCGATCATCGCCACGCCGACGGCCAGCGAGGTGACCGGCCGCTGCGGCCCGACGAATTTGAAGCCGGAGGCCCAGGCCACTTCCAGCAGGCCGGCGATGATCAGGGAGAGCCAGGGGTTCATCCGGCCCAGATGGGACAAGCCGACCCTCCGGGCAAGCCTCAGCCCGGTATCGGGGCCCGGAACACGAACCAGGCGCCGGCGGCGATGAAGGCGAAACCGACGGCGTGGTTCCAGGTCAGCTTCTCGCCCAACCACAGCACCGAGAAGGCGGCGAACACGATCAGGGTGATCACCTCCTGCATCGTCTTCAGCTCGGCCGCCGAATAGACCTGATGGCCGATGCGATTGGCGGGCACGGCGAACCAGTACTCGAAGAACGCGATGCCCCAGCTGACCAACACCAGGATCCACAGCGGGCGGCTGTCGACCTTCAGATGGCCGTACCAGGCGAAGGTCATGAAGACGTTCGACACGACCAGCAGCAGGATCGGCGCGACGTGCGGAATGCTCATGGATCGCCATTGCCGCAGGGCGGGAGCTTCGGCAAGCGCAGACGTATTGCGATATGGCAATATTGCTGTACGGTGATGCGCATGAACCCCGCCGCCCTTCAGGCCCTGGCCGAACCGAACCGCCTGGCGATGCTGGACATGCTGGCGTCCGGAGAGCGGCCGGCGGGCGACTTCGTGCGCGCCCTGCCGATCGCCCAGCCGACGGTCTCCAAGCACCTGGGGGTGCTGAAGGCGGCGGGTCTGGTGACCGTGCGCAAGGATGGCACGCGCCGACTGTACAGCCTCGATCCGCGGCCGCTGGCCGAGCTGGACGCCTGGCTGGAGACCTATCGCCGCTTCTGGGGCGCCCGGCTGGACGCGCTGGAAGCCCATCTGGACAGGGAGTTTCCGCAATGACCGAAGTCACGGACCGTGTGACGCTGGGCGCCGACGCCGGCGAGCTGAGCCGCATCACGGGCGGTTGGGAGATTCGCTTCGAGCGCCGCCTGCGCCATTCGCCGGAGCGGGTGTGGCGGGCGCTGACGACGCCGGAGGGGCTGGCCTGCTGGCTGGCCGAGGCGAGGATCGACGCCGAACCGGGCGGCCGCATGGACCTGCATTTCCGCCAGCCGGACCACGAATTCATGCCCGACGTGCCGGAGCGGCGGATGCAGCACAACGAGGTGTTGGTGGCGCGGCCCTTCACCCGGTTCGAGCACACCTTTGGCGGCAATCCGGACTCGATCGTCGTCTGGACCCTGACGCCCGACGGCGACGGCACGCTGCTGCGGCTGGAGCACCGCGTGCCCGAAAGCTGGACCGACGCGCGCCGCAACGTGCTCGCCGGCTGGCACCACCACATGGAGGGGCTGGACGACGCCTGCGCCCTGACCCGCCACGCCTGGGACTGGGATCGCTGGTTCGCCCTGCGCGACGCCTATGCCGAGCGGATCGGGCAGGCCGAGGCCGGGGGCGAATATTCCAACGACTGGACGACGACCGCGGTCGCGAACTGAACAGGAGAGCCAAAGATGACCGACTTCGCCCACACTGTCCGGGTCGCCTGTTCGTCGGCGGACGCCTTCGCCGCGCTGACCCGGTCCATCGACCACTGGTGGTCGCGGGAGTTCGAGGGGCGGGCGGATGCGGTGGGCGCGGAGTTCACGGTCCGCTTCGACGCGACCTTCAAGACGTTCCGGGTCGTCGAGATGGAGCCGAACGCCGGCGTGACCTGGCAGTGCGTCGCCAGCCATCTCGACCTGGCCGGACTTGACCGTCGATCGGAGTGGGACGGCACGCAGGTGCGCTGGACCCTGAGGCCGGAGCGGGACGCGACCTTGATCGACGTCACGCATATCGGTCTGACGCCGATGCTCGGCTGCCACGATGCGTGCACCCAGGGCTGGGAGCAGTTCCTGGCGCACAGCCTCGTCCCCTACCTCGAGAGCGGCGAGGGACGTCCGTTCGAGGCGGCCGTCGGTGTGCGGGAGGACGCGGCATGAGCGACTGGCTGGACCAGATGGTGGGCGAGTGGGTTCTGGAGGGGCGGTCCGTGCCCGACGATCCGGCCCAGGTGCGGACGGGCGTCGAAAGCGTCGTGCGACGCGGCGCCTGGATCGTGATCGAGGGCGAGGGCTATCGCTTCCAGCTGGCGCCCGATCCCGCGACCGGCCGCGTGACCGGCGACTTCGTTCACTGGGAGCACGCGCAGCTCTGGACCTATGACGGGGCGGTGGAGGCGGACGGCGCCCTGCATCTGTACAGCCGCGGGCCCGACATGACCGGCCAGGGACCGGAGACGGACTACGTCGACGTGTTCGAGATCGTCTCGCCGGACGAGCGGCGCTCGATCGGTCGGGTCAAGGCGGCCGACGGGTCGTGGCAGGACTTCAGCCGGACCACCTATCGACGGAGAGACCCATGATCACCGCCGCCGCTCCCTTTCTGATGTTTCAGGGCAAGTGCGAGCAGGCGCTGACCGCCTACGCCGCCGCCCTTCCCGGCGCCCGGATCGTGGCCATGGACAAGAAGCCCGACGGCACGGTGGCCATGGCCCGGCTGTCCGTGTCCGGGCTCGAGATCATCGCCAACGACAGCCCGCCGGTGCATGACTTCGACTTCACGCCGTCCAATTCGATCTTCCTGACGGTCGAGACGGAGGCGCAGGTCGACCAGATCGCCCACGCGATGGCGACCGATGGCGGCGCCCTGCTTATGCTGCCCGGCGCCTATGGCTTCTCGACGCGGTTCGCCTGGGTGAAGGACCGCTACGGCCCGTCGTGGCAGATCAACTGCCCCTGAAAAATCCTCCCCCGCGCCAGCGGGGGAGGGGGACCATGCGCAGCATGGTGAAGGGGGCGACCGCATCCGCCGGCGCTCGGGGTTCGCCCCCTCCACCGCTTCGCGGTCCCCCTCCCCCTTTCGCTGCGCTCAGGGGGAGGATCTGGTGAGCGCCGCCTGAACCTTCAGCGCCTGAACCGTCTCGCGGACGTCGTGGACGCGGACGATGGCCGCGCCGTTGCGGGCCGCCTCCAGCGCCAGCGCCAGACTGCCGCCCAGACGGTCGCCGGGGTCGGTCGCGGTCGGGTCGACGGACTGGATCGTGCGCTTGCGGCTGGCGCCGTACAGCACAGGGAAGCCGGTGGCGGCCAGGGCGTCGAGACGGGCGGTGAGGGCCAGGTTGTGCGCCGCCGTCTTGCCGAAGCCGATGCCGGGGTCCAGCCAGATGCGGTCGCGCGCAACGCCCGCCGCCATCGTCGCCCCGGCGCGGGCCAGCAGGGCGTCGCGGACCTCGGCCACCACGTCGTCGTAGCGGGGATCGGTCTGCATGGTCTGCGGGGCCCCCTGCATGTGCATCAACACCACCTCGCAGCCCAGGTCGGCGGCGACCGCCGGGGCGTCGGGCGAGAAGGTCAGGGCCGTGACGTCGTTCCACATCGTCGCCCCGGCCGCGACCGCCGCGCGGGCGACGGCGGGCTTCATGGTGTCGACGCTGATGGGGCCGTCCCAGGCCGCGCGCAGTCCGGCGACGACGGGCGCGACGCGGGCGATCTCGTCGGCCTCGGAGACCGGCTCGGCACCCGGCCGCGTGCTCTCGCCGCCGACGTCCAGCAGGTCGGCGCCCTGTTCGACCAGCCGCAGCCCGTGCGCGACCGCCGCCTCGACGGAGGACAGGCGCCCGCCATCGGAGAAGCTGTCCGGCGTGACGTTGACGATGCCCATGACGCGGGGGGTCATGGTTTCGCCTTCTGCGGATGGGGCGTCTCGCCGCGCGCGAGCATGGCGGTGAGGTCGGCGATCTTTCTGGCCCGGCCGGCCCCGGTCTTCATCTGCGTGGTGCGAAAGATCAGGGCGAAGCGGTTCTGGGCCGTCAGGGTGGCGAAGGCGGCGCGCGCCTTGGGGTCGGCGTCGATGGCGGCCTGGAGGTCGGCGGGCATTTCGGCGTCCCTGACGCGATAGGCGGCGTCCCAGCGGCCGTCGGCCTTCGCGGCCTCGACGTGGGTCAGCCCTTGCGGCCGCATGTGGCCGGCCGCGGTCAGGACAGCGACCTTGTCGACGTTGATCTGCGACCAGCTGCTCTTGGGCTTTCGCGGCGTGAACCGCTGCAGGAAGCTGGTGTCGTCGAAGCTCTTCTTCAGGCCGTCGATCCAGCCCCAGCACAGCGCCGCGTCGACCGCCCCGCTCCAGTCGATCGACCTCAGGCCCGAGCCCTTCTTGTGGATCTTGACCCAGATTTCGGTCTCGCGGTCGTGGTTCGCCGCCAGCCAGTCGTGAAAGGCCTGGAAGTCCTCGAACGGGCGCACGCGCGCGGGGTCGACGACCATCGGCGCCATCAGCCGCGCCCCCCGATCAGGCGGCCCAGCGCTTCCAGGTAGGCCGCGAAGGCCTTGCGCCCGGCGGGGGTGATGGAGGCCCGGGTCAGGGGCTTGTTGTCCTTGAAGCTCTTGGCGATGGCGACGTAGCCGGCCTCCTCCAGCTTCTTCAGATGGACCGACAGATTGCCCTGGGTCGCCTCCAGCACGGTCTTCAACTCGGTGAAGTCGGCGGCCTCGGCGTCGGCCAGATAGACCATGATCCCCAGCCGCATGCGGCCGTGGATGACCTCGTCGATGCGGCCGAGATCGTGCAGTCCCATGCTCAGGCCGGCTTCGATCGGGCGTCGTTGAACAGGATCCAGCCGGGCAGGGCGAACAGCAGGAACAGGGCGATCGTGCAGATGCCCAGATAGATCATCGGCTCGCGCACCGTGACGCCCAGGGCCACGGCCGTGACCCAGCCGCCCAGCGCCGTGGCCAGCATCCAGCCCTTCTTCTTCAGCGTCCACGCCACGAACCAGGCCGCGGCCTGAAGCGCGAAGACGATCGAGGCGTAGTACAGCCAGATGGCGAAGTCGCCGTCACGCCAGGCGCCCACGCCGAAGACGATGATGACGGCCAGATTGGCCATGCCGGTGGCGCTGAAGGCCGCGCTGAGCGTGCGGCTGGCCGTCGGCCCGCGGTGGGCGCCGCCGTCCTTGCGGTCCCGCAGGATCGCCCAGGTCAGGATCGCCAGAAAGGTCGCCGAGATGCCGACGACGACGGCCAGATTGGCCAGGTCCGGCCAGCGGATCAGACCGGTCGCCTGCCCGACGTGGAACAGACACTGCAGACCGTACAGCAGACCGCCGGCCAGATAGCAGACGGCCAGCGTCATCGGCGGACGGCCGCCCCCCTCCACGATGGCGCGCAGGAAGGCGAGGTCGTCTTCGGGCGAATGCGGGCGGGGCGTTGCGGGCATGGGGCGACTCTGGCGGTGGGGACCGGCTCGTCCTTCGGGTGGACGAGCCGGTCGGGCTTGGCAAGTCATTCGGCGGGCCGGAGCGCGGCCGCGCCCGGCTTGCGCCAGGGCACGCGGCGGCCGTTCAGCGCCTTGCCGACAAAGGTGTGCCGCACCAGCAGCTCATAGGTGATCAGGCAGACGGCCGTCACCGAGACCATGACGATGGCCATCTTGGCCCCCCACGGCATGGCGAGGTCGAGCACCAGAACCTGGGCCACCATGACCAGCGGCAGGTGGATCAGATAGGTCCAGTAGGAGGCGTCCGAGAGGTAGCGGACGACCGCGTTGGCGCGGCTGAACAGGACCACGCACAGGCCGATGAAGGCGAAGGCCGAGCTGTAGACCGCCAGGGCGGTGACCCACGACTGGGTCAGACGCATCGGTATGTCCAGCTGCACCTCGATCGCGGGCGTCAGGCCCCCGGCCAGCAGGAAGGCGGCCGTGCCGGTCGCGCCGCCGACGATCAGGAACAGGGGCCACAGCCGCGCCAGCCGCGGCAGCAGGTCCAGCCGGCGGGCCAGCAGCCAGCCCATCGCGAAGGCGAGGCCGAAGCCGACCAGCGCGGGCACGTTGGGCACGAAGCCGTAGTCGGGCGTGGGGATGCCGAAGAAGGGGATCCAGTTCGGATAGTAGGCCAGCGCGGCCGCCAGCGGCAGGGTGGGGATCAGCGGTGTCCACGGGCCGACCATCCAGCCCGCCAGCCGGTCGGCGATGCGGCCCTCGCGGTCGATCAGCCGCGCCAGGGGACGCAGGATCAGCACGGCCGCGTAGAAGACCAGCAGGACCCACAGGAACCACAGGTGCAGCAGGGGCAGGGTCTCCAGTACCAGCGGCGGCGGCGGCGGCCCGTCGGTCGGGATCGTGCCGCCGTTGTCGAGCGCGGCCTTCCACACGATCACGGCGATCACGGCGGGGAAGACCACCCACCACATGCCGAACAGGGGGTTGGCGATCCGGCCCAGCCGATTCTTCGCGAAGCCCCACATGCCGCGCCGCGCCATCAGCATCTGCGCGAACAGGCCGGCGACGACGAAGAAGGCCGTCATGCGGAACAGGTGGATGGCGAACATCACGACATAGGTGCCGCTGGACGTCTCGGCGTCCGGTACGGGCCAGATCGGCGTGGGGAAATAGGACAGCGAGGCGTGCAGGACGACGCCGAGCAGCAGGGCGATCGCGCGCACGGCGTCCAGTCCGTGCAGGCGGTCACCGGGGGATGGGGTGTGGGACATGACGCCTCCTCCTCGAATGATCGGCGTATCTCACAGACAAGTTTAGAATGCAAACATGTTCGCTTGGGTCCGGTCCCGGCCTCCCTCCCCGGCGATCGGGGAAGGCCGCGACCCTTGCGACTCCGGGCCTCGCGGCGCATCTGTCGCCGCATGAGTCCTGACGCCCTGACCCCGCCCGCCCCGCCGCAGCCGCTGGAACATCGCGGCGTCAACTGGATCGGGTTCCAGACCCTGTATCTCAAGGAGGTGCGGCGCTTCTGGAAGGTGGGAGCCCAGACCGTGGCGGGTCCGGTCGTGACGACCCTGCTCTACATGCTGGTCTTCGTGGTCGCGACGCAGGGCACCCGCGCGCCGCTGCACGGCACGCCCTTCCCCGAGTTCGTGGCTCCCGGCCTGATCATGATGGCCATGCTGAACAACAGTTTCGCCAACGCCTCGTCCAGCCTGATCCAGGCCAAGATCATGGGCACGGCGACCGACTTCCTGACCCCGCCGCTAAGCCCGCTGGAGGTGACGGCGGCCTTTACCCTCGGCGCGGCGACGCGGGGCCTGGTGGTGGGGATTGTGACGGCGATCTGCGTCCTGCCGTTCGCCGGCCTGTCGATCTCCAGCCTGCCGATGGTGCTGGGCTTCGGCCTGGCGGCCTGCCTGATCATGGGCATGCTGGGCGTGTTCGCCGGCCTGTGGGCGCAGAAGTTCGACCAGCTGGCGGCGGTCCAGAATTTCGTGGTCATGCCCATGACCTTCCTGTCGGGCACCTTCTATCTGGTGGAGCGGCTGCCCGAGCCCTTCGCCACGATCAGCCATTTCAACCCGATGTTCTACCTGATCGACGGCTTCCGCGCCGGCTTCATCGGCCGCGCCGAGAGCGACGTCATGGTCGGCGCGATCATGGCCGCGGTCCTCACGGTGGTGCTGGCCTGGACCTGCTGGTCGGTGTTCCGCTCGGGCTGGCGGCTGAAGAGCTGACTCCCCTCTGACGGGAATCCGGGGTGCCGGAACGCTCAAGTCTGCTTTCCTGATCGCCTCGGGGGAGGGCGGTCATGGTCGATGAGGCGCAGCAGAAGTCGCGCCGCGCGGAGGCGCGAAAGCCGCGGCCAAAGGCGCGCATCAGCGGCCGGCCCTGGTGGCTGCCGTTCGCCGGGTCCGCGCTCACCCTGGCCATCGGCTCGGCCGTAGCCTTCGCGCTCGCCCTCACCGGCTACCTGGCGCTCGGCGTCCTGCGCCCGGAGCTGGCCGCGCGGGTTCCGACCTTCGGCTTCGATCCGAGCGACAATCTGACCACCAGCGTGGTCTTCTTCTGGCTGGACGTCTTCGCGATCGCCGCCTTTCTGAAGTCTTATGAATGGGCGGCCGAAGGCCTGGCCATCCGCCGCAGGTTCTACGCGCTCTACGAGACCGTCGCGGCGACGGTCGAAGCGGTCTGGGACGCGCGCTACGGCTTCGCGGTCGCCCTGGACGTGGCCAAGTCCCGGTCGGGCGCCTACGACGTCGACATGTTCGATCTCAACCAGCGCCTCGGCAAGGTTCGGACGGAATTCGTGCACAACGTCCTGTGCGACGTGAAGATCAACGACCACGGGCGGCTGGTGGTCGACCGCGTGCTTCGGGCGCTCGACGCCATGATCACCGAGACCTACGACCTCGGGAAGCAGGCGAACGGCATTCTCCTGCGTGATCTCGAGTCCCGCCCGGTGGTCGCGAAGGCGGAGCCGCCCTCGGCCGACGAGGCCGGTGACGCCGCCGCCCCGGCCGTCGACCCGGCACCCGGCGGCGCGAGCGAGCTGGAGGAGGTGCTTGAGCGGATGTTCGAGATGTCCGATCCCCGCCTGAGGAATCTGGAGCAGTTGAAGGCGTCGCTGGAAGCTGCCGGAACGGTCCTCGGCTTCAAGGACCTGCGCAAGCTGGATCCGTCGCCGTCCGTGGCCTGACCCGGGGTTGACTGACCCGGCCCCCGGTTCGACAAGGCGGGCATCGAGACTGAAGGCGGTCCCGGCGCGCGGCGTTCGGGGCCGCGTCGCTTTTCCGGGAGGAAGCCGCCGTGTCCACCGAGCACCTGATGGGAGTCTACAACCGCGCGCCGCTGGAGGTGGATCGCGGCCAGGGCGCCCGCCTGTGGAGCAGGGACGGGACGGAATACCTCGACTGCGTCATGGGCATTTCGACCAACGCCCTCGGCCACGCCAACCCGGTGCTGGTCGAGGCGGTCAAGGCCCAGGCCGAGAAGCTGTGGCACGTCTCCAACATCTTCCGCATCCCGGATCAGGAAGCCTTGGCCGACGCCCTGTGCGAAAAGTCGTTCGCCGACGTCGTCTTCTTCACCAACTCGGGCACCGAGGCGGTCGAGTGCGCGCTGAAGACGGCGCGGAAGTTCCACGTGGCGAACGGCCAGCCGGAGCGGATCGACGTCTATGGCTTCGACGGCAGCTTCCACGGCCGCACCTACGGCGCGATCAACGCGGCGGCCAACCCCGGCTATACCGAGGGCTTCGGTCCAAAGATGGAAGGCTTCCACCAGCTGAAGTGGGGCGACCACGAGGCCATCAAGGCGGCGATCGCCTCGCCCACCTGCGCGGCCGTCATCGTCGAGCCGGTGCAGGGCGAGGGCGGCTGCCGCGCCATGCCCGACGTCTGCCTGCGCGGCCTGCGCGAGCTGGCCGACGAGCACGGCGTGCTGATCATCTTCGACGAGGTCCAGTGCGGCATGGGCCGGACCGGCAAGCTGTGGGCGCACGAGTGGGCCGGCATGGCGCCGGACATCATGGCGGTGGCCAAGGCGCTGGGCGGCGGCTTCCCCGTCGGGGCCTGCCTGGCCACC
Organism: Alphaproteobacteria bacterium; assembly: GCA_018820275.1. Lineage (GTDB taxonomy): Bacteria > Pseudomonadota > Alphaproteobacteria > Caulobacterales > Caulobacteraceae > Brevundimonas. Next base: position 21,111 of record JAHJOO010000008.1, on the reverse strand, counting down.
GAACGGGCGGCCAAGGGCATGGTGGTGGGCGTCCACGGCTCGACCTTCGGCGGCAATCCGCTGGCCATGGCGGTCGGCCGCGCGGCCTTCGGCGAGATCTCGAAGCCCGAGACCCTGGCGCACGTGAACGAGGTGGCCGGCTATCTGAAGCAGCAGCTGGTCGGGCTGAAGGACCGCTATCCCGACGTGATCGTCGACGTGCGCGGCAAGGGCCTGCTGATCGGGGTCAAGCTGGTCCCCAACAACCGCGAATTCATGGGCTGGGCCCGCGACGGCCAGCGCCTGCTGGTGGCCGGCGGTGGCGACAACTGCGTGCGCATCCTGCCGCCGCTGAACCTGACCCTGGAAGAGGCCCAGGAGGCCGTGGCCCGCTTCGAGGCGACCTGCGAGGCGGCGCGGGAGAAGATGGCGGCCGCGGCGTAGATCGCTGGTTCGACACGAAGAGCACCAAGGATGCACGAAGGACACGAAGAAACCGCGCCCTTGCCGGCAGAAGTCGAGCGTGTCGGCAGGGCGGTGCTGGACGCGGCATTCAAGGTCCACTCTGCCCTCGGGCCGGGGCTTTTGGAGTCCGTCTATGAGGCGTGTCTGGCTGAGGAACTGAGGCGCGCCGGCCTGAAGGTGGAGAGACAGGTTGGGGTGCCCGTCGCCTATGGCGACGTGCGGATGGACGTCGGCTTCCGGCTCGACCTCCTGGTCGAGGACCGCGTCGTGATCGAGGTCAAGGCGATCGACGCCCTGGCGGCGATCCATACGGCCCAGATCCTGACCTATCTGAGGTTCTCAGGCGTTCGGCTGGGCTATCTGATCAACTTCAACGCCGTGATGCTCAAGAACAGTCTGCGCCGGGTCGTGCGCTGAAACCTTCGTGTCCTTCGTGATCCCTTTGTGCTCTTTGTGATGAACCACCCCTCCCTCCCGTCTGGCCCCGCATGACCCGCCACTTCCTCGACATTCACCGCCTGGACGCCGCCACGCTGCGGGCCATGCTGGACGACGCCCATGCAAGGAAGGCCGCGCGCAGGGGCTGGCCGAAGGGCCGGGTCGACACCGATGCGCCGGCGAAGGACCGGGTGCTGGCCATGGTGTTCGAGAAGAACTCCACCCGCACGCGTTTCAGCTTCGATGCGGCGATGCGCCAGCTGGGCGGGGCGTCGATCATCGTCAACGCCGGCGACATGCAGCTGGGCCGCGGCGAGCCGGTGGAGGACACCGCGCGGGTGCTGTCGCGCATGGTCGACGCGGTGATGATCCGCGCCGTCAGCCACGAGGACGTCGAGAATTTCGCCCGGGTCGCCTCCGTGCCGGTGGTCAACGGCCTGACGGACCGCAGCCACCCCTGTCAGATCCTGGCCGACCTGATGACGATCGAGGAACATCGCGGCCCGGTCGGCGGCAAGACGATCGCCTGGGTCGGCGACGGCAACAACGTCTGCCACAGCTTCATGCACGCCGCGCCGCTGTTCGGCTTCCAGTTCCGGGTGGCCTGCCCGGCGGAGTACCATCCCGACCTGCACGACCTCGCCAAGGGCGGCGACCACGTCCACCTGACCAGCGATCCGCGCGAGGCGGTGCAGGGCGCCGACGTCGTGGTCACCGACACCTGGGTGTCGATGGGCGACCAGGACTATGAGGCGCGTCTGGAGGCCTTCGAAGGCTACGGCGTCGACGACGCCCTGATGGACGCCGCCGCCGGCGACGCGGTCTTCCTGCACTGCCTGCCCGCCCACCGCGGCGAAGAGGTGACGGACTCCGTCATCGACGGACCCCGCTCGCTGGTCTGGGACGAGGCCGAGAACCGCATCCACGCGCAGAAGGCGGTGCTGGCGTGGTGCTTCGCGGGCGGCTGACGCCGCAGAGGCAGCAGGGCGGCGCAGCCGCGATGCTGGCTGCTGCCCGGTTCGTCAGTTCAGGTTCACGTCCTGCACGCCGCCGGCGTCGGGGATGGTCTTCGTGACGTTCGCCTTGGCGATCTCGTAGGCGAATTTGAAGAAGCCGCCCTCACTGACCCAGACGCGGCCGTCCTGGGCGTCGAAGCGCAGGATGTCGATCGCCGGGTCTTCCTTGCCGTCCGGATACCAGGCGGCCAGCACCGGGTTCCAGTAGCGGTCGATGATCTCCCGGTCGTGGCCGCGCGCCGTCAGCGTGCCGGCGACGCAGGCCCAGACGTCCTGATCCTTCGAACCATAGTGGAACATGGCGTCCTGGGGGCCCTGGGCCACCTCGCGCGCCATGTCGGTGTCGTTGCGGGTGAAGAACCAGATCGTGCCGGTCTCCTCCTCGCGGTAGGCGGTCATCGGCTGGGCGTGCTCGCCCGGCCGGTCCAGGCCCAGCATGCCGGTGTTGGATTTCTTCAGCGCGTCCCAGAAGGCGTCTTCGGCTTTCTGCGGGGTCAGGTCGTCGGACATGGAGGGCTCCTTGGCGTGTCCCGAAGCCAATGCCCGTCGCCGGCCCGCGTTCCAGCTTGGCCGGAAGTCAGCCGCCCTTGGCCAGTGCGGCAAGGTGAACCAGCAGCAGGAAGACGAGGACCCCGCCCAGCAGCATGACGAAGCGCCACGGCACCATTCGCGGCCCCTTGGCCACGTTCGGCAGCTGCGCGCCCCGCCATCCCGCGAAGACGGTGAAGGCCAGGGCGGCGGCCAGCAGGATCAGGGTCAGGGTCAGGCTCATGGTCGCGGGCACATGGCGAAGTCGGCGACGGGAGGCAAGGGCGCTCACCGCAAAGCTTACGGACTCCTTAATCTTAAGGCCGCGTTAACCGGCGCGCGGCGAGATGGAGAGAGGGCCCGGCGGCCATCCACAGGAACCTCCCGGCGCCCCCATATCTTGGGGTTAACGGCGCGTTTACACCCCTGATCTGGATCAGTAGCGTGCGTGCATGGGTCGGGAGGCGAATCAGGTGAGCGCAGCCGCGCCGTGGAGCGTGAAGGGGATCGACCCCAAGGCGCGCGAGATCGCCAAGGATCTGGCGCGTCGCTCCGGCATGACGCTGGGCGAGTGGCTGAACTCCATGATCATGGAGGACGACGACGACGGCGGCGTGGTGCCGCTGGGTCGCCGTCCGCACGTCATGGACACCTACGAGCGGCGCGGGCGCAGCCGCCGGCTGGACGACGCCTACCAGATGGAGGAGCAGGGCTGGGACCGCATCGGCGCCAGCGTCGACGCCATCGCCGCCCGGCTGGAGGCGGCCGAGCGCCGCTCCACCACCGCCATCCAGGGCGTGGACCAGGCCGTCACCGGCCTGCTGCGCCGCCTGGACGAACAGGACAAGTCGGCCTCCGCCCTGACCCGCCGCATCGACGACGTGGCCGAGGAGCTGCGCGAGGGACACCGCCGCCTGCGCCGCTTCGAGCAGGAGACGGGGCCGTCGACGCAGGAGGCCTTCGGCAAGGTCGAGAAGGGCCTGCAGGCCATCACCGGCCGGCTGCTGGAGGTCGAGGACCGTCAGGGCCGCACCGCCGAGGACCTGCGCCGCCGCATCGAGGCGGTGGAGAAGGTCGCGCCGGGCAACGGGACGGAAGTGCTGGGCGAGGTCGGCCGGCGGCTGGACGCCGCCCAAGGCCAGACCGCCGACGCCCTGCGCCGGCTCGAGGCCAGTTTCGCCCAGCTGGACCGCCGCCTGCACGCCACGGAATCGCGCGTCGAGCCGGAAGGGGCCCGGGAGGCTGCCCGCTTCGAGAAACTGGCCGAGACGCTGAGCCGACAGGTCGAGGCCAACCGCGCCGAGATGATGCGCCGCATGGACGCGGCCGAGGCCGAGGGCCGGATGGACCGCATCGAGCGCGCCGTCCTGGCCATCGGCGAGCAGGTCAAGTCGTCCGAGCAGAAGTCGGCCCAGGGCATCGAGGCCATGGGCCGCGAGGTGCTGCGCATCGGCCAGAACCTGCACGGGCGCGTGCAGGTGGTGGAGCGCGAGGGCGCGCGTCAGGCCCAGGCCCTCGAGCAGCGCCAGGCCGCCGCCGAGGACCGCCACGCCCTGGCGCTGGAGAAGCTGGGCGTCGAGATCACGCGCATCTCCGATCGTCTGACCGACCGCATCGCCCAGTCGGAGCGCAAGTCGGCCCAGGCCATCGAGGAGATCGGACGCCGTCTGGCCGAGGGCACCGGACGCCTGGAGCAACGCCACGACCGGACCTCCGGCGAGCTGGCCGAGCGCCTGCGCCAGTCCGAGGAGCGCACGGCGAAGCTGCTGGCCGAAGCGCGCGAGGCGATGGAGACGCGCACCGCCGCGACGCCCGAGCCGCGGCCCGTGCCGGTGCCCGAACCCGCGGCGCGCCCGGAGGCGATTTTCGCCCCCATCCCCGAGGGCCCCGTCGAGCCGTCGCCGGCGCAGGCCGACTGGCGCGCCGCCGCCTTCCCGGACCTCGACCTGGGTCTGGACGACCCGTTCACCGCCACGGCGGGCCCGGCGTTCGAGGCGCAGGCCGAGCCGACGCCCGAAACGGCCGCGCGCCCCTTCGCGGCTCCGCTCGAGCCCGTGCTCGAGGCACCCGCGGCGGCGCCCGAGCCCGCACCGCAGTCCGCCGAGGCTCCCGTCCCCGGGCCGTTCGGCCGCGTCGCCGCCGGCGGTTTCGGCGGCGCCGACGTGACCGACGCCCTCGCCGCGACGGCGCCGGACTTCGGTCACCACGAGTTCGCGGCCGAGACCGACTTCGTCGATCCGCGCGCCCTGCGCGCGGCCGCCCAGGCTGGCCGCGCCTCCTCGACGCGCGCCACCATCGACCAGGCCCGCGCCGCCATGGCGACCCCGGCGGCGGACGAGGCGCCCGCCCGGGGGGCCTTCGGCCTGAAGAAGGGCGGCAAGTCGCGGCTGCAGGAACGGCTGGATCGCCAGGCCTCCGGCTCGACGGTGCGCAAGGCGCTGGGCGCCTCGGCCGTCGCGGTGGCCCTGACGGGCGGCCTCTACGGCTTCGCCCGGGTGCAGGGCGTGGAGGCTCCCTGGGCCGCGCTGACCGGGCAGGGGACCGACGCGGCGGCGCCCGCCACCCTGGCGCTGGCCACCACCGACGCCGTCCCGGCGACCACGCCCGAACAGCGGGCCGAGGGGGCGCGCCTGTTCGGGGACGCCGTGGCCGCCCTCGATGCCGACGACCTGTCCGGCGTCGACACCCTGCGCCGCGCCGCCGAACTGGGCCATCCGCCCGCCCAGCTGATGATGGCCGGCCTGTACGAGACCGGCGACGCCGGTCTGGCGTCCGACATGACCCAGGCCCGCAGCTGGATCCGCCGCGCGGCCGAGAGCGGCGACGCGCGCGGCATGTTCGGCTACGGCATGTATCTGTTCGAGGGCCAGGGTGGCCCGCAGGACCGCGCCGGCGGGTTCGAGTGGATCCTGAAGGCGGCCGAGGCCGGTCTGGTTGACGCCCAGTTCAACGCCGGCTTGATCCTGAAGACGGGCGAGGCAGGCGCGCCGGCCGATCCGGCGGAGGCCTATCGCTGGCTGCTGATTGCCGCGCGCGGCGGCGACGTGCAGGCGCGCGAGGAGGCGCAGACCCTCGCCCCGACGCTGACCGAGGCCCAGCGCGCCGAGGCCCGCCAGTCCGCCGCCGACTTCCAGACCGGGACGGAATGATCGCGCGGAGCGTGCGGCCGATGGCGCCGGCCGGCGACGCGCTCTAAACCCGGGTCGTCGTTCCCCCGGAGCGGCCATCCTTCACCCCGCACCGAAGGCGCGCCCTTTGGACCTGTACCTGCCGATCGCCGAGGTTTCGGTGAACTGGCCCCTGATGCTGATGCTGGGGGCCGTGGTCGGCTTCGTGTCCGGTCTGTTCGGGATCGGCGGCGGCTTCCTGATGGCCCCGGTGCTGGTGTTTCTGGGCATCCCGCCGACGGTGGCCGTGGCCAGCCAGGCCAGCCACGTCGTCGCCTCCTCGACCTCGGGCGTGATCGCCTATTCCGGCGCGGGCCAGGTCGACTTCCGCATGGGCGGCATCATGGCGGCGGGCGGGGTGCTGGGCGCCTTCCTGGGCGTCGAGGTGTTCCGCTGGCTGCGCCTGCTGGGCCAGGCCGACCTGGTGGTGGCTCTGTCCTATCTGATCTTTCTCGGCGTCATCGGCAGTCTGATGCTGAAGGAGAGCCTGGAGCAGATCGTGCGCCGCCGCCGCGGCCTGCCGCCGCCGCGCAAGGACCGCCGCCGGCCGCTGTGGCTGTACGGCCTGCCGTGGAAGGTGAAGTTTCCCAAGTCGGGCCTCTACATCTCGGCCATCCCGCCGTTGGCGCTGGGCGGGTTCGTCGGGGTTCTGTCCGCCATCATGGGCGTGGGCGGCGGCTTCATCCTGGTGCCGGTCATGCTCTATGTGCTGCGCATGAAGGCCTCGGTGGTGGTCGGCACCAGCCTGTTCCAGATCATCATCACCACGGCGGTGACCACGGTGCTGCAGGCCGGGCGCAACCAGACGGTGGACATCGTGCTGGCCTCGTTGCTGCTGTTCGGCGGCGTGGTGGGGGCCCAGATCGGGGCGCGCTGGTCGGGCCGGTTCCGCGCCGATACCCTGCGCGCGGCGCTGGGCCTGATCGTGCTGCTGGTCGGCATCCAGATGGGGATGGAGCTGATCGTGCGGCCGTCCGACATGTTCGAGATCGCCCCGGGGGTGCCGGAATGATCCAGGACCTGCCCCCCGCCGACCCCGCCGTCGTCATCGAGCGCTCGATCACGACCCTGAACGCCGGCGAGCCGGTGCGCGTGTCGGCCGCCCTGACGGACGCGGAGGTCAAGGTCGACTCCGGCTTCCAGGGCGCCTCGATCGTGCTGTACGGCGCGGTGTTCAACCCGACCGACGCGCCCGTCGACGTGGTCGTGGTGGTGCGCGGTCCCGATGCGCCCCTGCGCCTGATCCGCAAGGTCGAGGCCGGGCCCTTCTGGCTGAACAGCCGGCCCGTGGTGTTCGAGGGCGCGCCCGGCTTCTACATGACGGCCTCGACGCGGCCGCTGTCGGATATCGCCAATTTCGGCCAGCTGCGCCGGCTGGGCGTGGGGGTGGATCATCTGAGGATCGCCGCGCCGGAGGAGCGCCGGGTCGAGACCCGCTATGGCGTGCGCGACGTGGTCGTCAGCCGTCTGGGCGACGACTATCTGGACTGGCGCCGGGCCGCCATCCGGCTGCGCGAGGACGCCGGCCTGTACGACACCAAGCCCGACGGCGTGCGCTTCGTGGACCGCGGCCTGTTCCGCGCCGAGCTGGTCCTGCCGACCACGGCCCCGACGGGCGCCTATTTCGCCGAGGTCTGGCTGTTCCAGGACGGCGAGCCCGTCGCCTCGTCCAACCTGACGCTGACGGTCGGCAAGGTCGGCATCGAGCGCGACGTCTACGAGTTCGCCCACCGCCAACCGTGGCTGTACGGCGTGCTGTGCGTCCTGCTGGCGGCCTTCACGGGCTGGGCCGCGAGCCGGGTGTTCCGGAGGGGGTGAGCCGATGAACCAACCGACTCGCACCGCCTGGACCCTGGCCCTGATGGGCGTGATCCCCTTCCTCGGTCTGGGGGGCTCGGCCGCGGTCGGCACCATGGGGATCGCCCCGGAGGCCGCGCGGGAAATCCTGTCCCTCTACGGCGCGGTGATCGTCGCCTTCATGGCCGGGGCGCGGTGGGGCGCGGCGGGCGCGGACGAGCGTCCGTCAGACAGGGTGCTGGCGCTCAGCAACGTCTTCCCGCTGGCGGCCTGGGCGGCGCTCGCGCTGGCGGGCGTGGGCTCGAGCGTCGCGCTGGGCGTGCTGGCCCTGTGTCTTCTGGTCCAGCTGGCCTGGGATTGGCCGGTCAGCGCGCCCGGCTATCGCCGCCTGCGCCTGACGGCCACGGCCGGGGCGGTGGCCGGGCTGGCGCTCGGCCTGATCTAGCGGTCGCCAGACGCTAGCGGGCCGCGAACTCGCTCATGGCGTCGAGGACGGCGCGGTTCTGGTCGTCGGTGCCGACGGTGATGCGCAGGCATTCCGGCAGGCCGTAGCCGCCTACCGGGCGAACAATGATGCCCTTCTGGTTGAGCCAGTCGTTGGCGGCCTGACAGGTCTCCACATCCTTGAAGCGGATCAGGACGAAGTTGCCCGCGGACGGGAGGACGTCGAAGCCGAAGCCGCGCAGCGACTGGGTCAGGCGCGGGCACCAGGTCTGGATCAGGTCGCGCGACGCCTTCTGGTGGGCCTCGTCGCCCAGCGCCGCCACCGCCGCCTCGAGGCCCGGCACCGAGACGTTGAAGGGCAGGCGGATGCGGTCGACGGCCTCGGCCACCTTCAACGGCGCATAGCCGAAGCCGATGCGCAGACCGCCGAGGCCGTGGATCTTGGAGAAGGTGCGGGTGACGACGACGTTCTGGCTGGTCCGCGCCAGGTCGAAACTGGTCTCCCAGTCCGCCTCGGTGACGTATTCGGCATAGGCTTCGTCGATGACCAGCAGGACGTCGGGGCGCAGGCCCTCGTGCAGGCGGCGGATCTCGTCGGGGGTGTTGTAGCTGCCGGTCGGGTTCGACGGGCTGGAGACGTAGACGATGCGGGTGCGCTCGGTGACCTGCTCCAGCAGGGCCTCCGGCGTGGCCTTGAACTCCGGCTCGGGGGCCAGGCGCACGCTGGCCTGGTTGGCCAGGGCCGAGATGCGATAGGCGAGGAAGCCGTACTGGCCCGTCACGATGTCGTCGCCCGGCGTCAGATAGGTCTGGTTCAGCAGGGCGAAGACCTCGTCCGAGCCGTTGCCGAAGATCAGCCGCTCGGGCTCCAGCCCGTGGTGCGCGGCCACGGCGGCGCGCAGTTTCGAGGCGCGGCCGTCGGGATAGATGTGAATGTTGCGGATCGCCGCCTCATAGGCCGCGCGCGCCTTCTCGCCCGCGCCCAGCATGTTCTCGTTGGAGGACAGCTTCATCGGTTCGGCCACGCCGTCGATCTTCGACTTGCCGCCGACATAGGGGGCGATGTCGAGGATGCCGGGCTTGGGGGTCGGGGCTTCGGTCATGCGGAGAGCTTTCAGTAGACGGGAGCGGCGCCGATGACGCCGGTGAGCGCGCCGGGCAGGCCGGTCAGGCGCGGATCTTCGGCCTGCACATAGCCCGCCAGCGCGAACAGCTTCAACCCGCCGGCCTGATGCAGGGGCGTGGCGGCCAGACCGGTCTGTCCCAGGGCGGCAAGGATGGCGGCGTCGCCCTGGGCCGCGTCGGTGAGCCAGAAGGTGCGGTCGTCACCGGTCGGCCCCGGTGGGGCGGTCGAGACGCGCAGGGCGCGGGGCACGCGGGTCGCGTCGTCGGGCAGGGCACCGGTCACGCGCAACTTCGGCCGCGCCAGCAGCCGGCCCCACCAGGGAGTCACGCCCGACAGGCCGATCAGGGCCGACCCGCCGGCCTCGGCCGCCGTCAGCGCCTTGTCGGCCGTCTCGTGCATTTGAAAGCCCAGCCCGTACCGGTCGGCGGCCAGCAGGGCGGCGTCGGCGCCGTGGACGTGCAGGGGCGCGCGATCCAGCCGTCCCCACAGGGCCTTGAGGAGGTCCGCCCGCCCGGGCGTCTGCGCCAGCAGGCGGCGCAGGGCCAGCGCCTCGGCGTCCGGCGGGGTCGCGGCCAGCTTCAGGCGCGCGGCCAGCGCGTGCAGCAGGGCGTCGTCGGCCGCGTCCCGCGCCGGGTCGGCGTTCGGTTCGACCAGCATCAGAACAGGCGCGGCGCCGGCGCGACCGCGAAAGGCCCCAGCCAGGCGCGGCCGTCGCGGAACTCCAGCGTCAGGGCGACGTCGCGACCGGCCGACCCGGCCATCTTCGCCGCGCCGCCCCCGCGCCCGGCGAGGCCGGCGACCACGGCGGCGGGCCGATCCGCCCGGAGCGAGATGCGCCCGTCCAGCCGTCCGTCCTCGCGGGCCGACAGGCTCTCGCTCTCGATCAGGGCCCGGTCGTCGCCGCTTTCCAGAATTCCGCGCAGGTGGGTGAAGCGCCCGCCCGTCCGGCTCCACCCGGCCATCAGCCCGTCGTCCGACGGGGTCCGCAGACCGGCGGCGTTCTCCATCCGAAGTTCGACGCGGGCGCTGAGCAGGCCCGAGTCCGTCACACTGTCCACCGGCCCGCCCGCGCGCCCGCGGCCGTCGACCATCTGGAACAGGACGTCGACGGCCTGATCCCCGTGCCCCGGCTTTGTCTCCAGCGAGATGTGCGCGGCCCGCGAGATGGGGAAGGCCTCGGCCTCGCCGACGGGGACGAAGGTCGGGCGGATCAGCTCCAGCGCGAAGCGCGGCCAAGGCCGGTCGATGCCCGTCAGGCTCATCCGGGCCCCGTCGCCCTCGATGCGAACCTGCCCTTTGTCGGGGCGGGTCAGGGTCAGGTCGTCCGGCGCGATGGCGACCCAGGTCAGGGGCGCCCAGGCGTTGGCCTCGGCGATCAGCCGCGGCGTCTCCAGCCCGTGCCCCGAGGGGGCGACCACCCGGGTCTCTCCGAGATCCAGCCGCACGCGGAACGGCCAGCCGTCGACCGACAGGGGCGCGGTCTCGATGGTCCAGCCCGCTTGCCGCAGGGTATCCAGCTGCGCCGTCGCCCGGGTCTCGACCTGCCGCGCCAGCACGAACCACCAGACGGTCCAGGCCGCGAGGATCAGCCCCACGATCAGGAAGGGCACGATCAGGCCGCGGCGGGAGTGGCGGACGGGGGCGTCGGTCATGGGCGGCTCATGGCAGATCGGGGGGAGCGGTCAAGCCGAGGGGGAACGCGGCCGGTCGTCACGCCGTTCATCGCGCAAAGGAGACGCCCATGGAAACCCAACATCTTCATCGCGGCCGCCTGATCGACCACCTGCATCTGGTGGTGCGCGACATCGAGGCCAGCCGCCGCTTCTACGGCACCCTGCTCGAGGTGCTGGGCGTGCCGATCGGCGGCGACGAGGAGACCTTCTTCTGGGCCGACGAACTGTTCGTCTCGTCGGCCGACAGCCCGGCGGCGACGGGCAAGCTGACGGGCCGGCATCACCTGGCGTTTCAGGCCCGCGACCGCGCCATGGTCGACGCGTGGCATGCGGCGGGTCTGAAGGCGGGCGGTACGGACAATGGCGCGCCGGGCGAGCGCCCCTATCACCCCGGCTACTATGCCGCCTTCCTGCTGGATCCGGACGGCAACAACGTGGAGGCGGTCTTCCACGGCGAGGCGAGGAAGAGCGCCGACAGCGTCGAGATCACGTTCGAGAACTGAGGAAGTCGCCGACCGTCTCCACCGCCTCGGCCAGGCCCATGCGCTGGACCTCCGTGCCGGGCGGCAGGCCCGCGAACAGGCGGGTGGGGCAGGCGGCGTCCAGCATGACGAAGACGCCCCTGTCGTCCGCCCGGCGGATCAGGCGGCCGAACGCCTGCGCCATGCGGCCGCGCGCCAGGGCGTCGTCGTAGCCCTTGCCGCCGAACCGCTCGCGCCGGGCCTTGTGCAGCAGGTCCGGCCGCGGCCACGGCACCCGGTCGAAGGCGAGGATGCGCAGGGACCGGCCGGGCACGTCGACCCCGTCCCTGACGGCGTCCGTGCCCAGCAGGCAGCTGTCCTGTTCGGCCCGGAACACGTCTACCAGCGCCCCGACCTCCAGAGGATCGACGTGCTGGGCGTGCAGCGGGATGCCTGCCCGCGCCAGCTCGGGCCCCAGCCGCTCATAGACCGCCTTCAGCCGACGGATGGCGGTGAACAGGCCCAGCCCGCCGCCGCCGGCCGCCAGGAACAGCTCGCGCATCGCCGCCGCCGTCTGGCGCGGGTCGTCCTTCATCACATCGTTGACCACGATGACCCGGCTGTTGGCCGCATAGTCGAACGGGCTGTCGACCTTCAGCGTCCGCGCCGGCTCGATCAGCCGCGCGGCACCCGTGCGCAGGCGGGCCAGTTCGAACGGGTCGTCGGCCAGCGGATCGCTGAGCGTGGCGGAGGTCACCAGCACGCCGTGCGACGGCATCACCACCGCCGCCTCCAGCGGCACGGTCGGGTCGATCCAGTGGCGGCGCAGGGCCACGTCGTGGATGCGGCCGAACGCCGCCTCGGCGGACAGCCAGTCGACGAAGTCCGGGTCGGGTTCGCCGACGTCGCTCTCCAGCGCCTGCAGCATGGCGCGCCAGCCGGGCAGGGTCATACGCGCCCGCCGGTCCAGCCCGCGCAGCGCCCCCTCGATCCGTGCGCGCGACGACGGCTCCAGATCCGCCGCCTCGTCGTCCAGGATGTCCTCAAGATGCCGCGACAGGGCCAGCAGCGGGGCCTCGACCGCCGCCAGCGCCTGCGCCGCCGCCCGCGCCGCCTCCAGCACCGGATCGGTCACCGGGAACAGCGAGCACTCCATGCCGAACTCGCCGCCGCCGGGCACGGCGTTCTCGCTGGTCCGGGCGCGCAGCTGCTCCAGCGCGGCGACCAGAAAGCGCTCGATCGGCCCGACCGGATTGATCTCGCCCGACGGCGGGGCGATGCGGCTGGACACGCCTTCGCCCGGCAGCTGGGCGGCGGCGCGCACGGCGTCGTTCAGGGCGGTCACCGCGGCGTCTGAGTCCGCGCACAGCTCGCCAATCCTCTGCTCGAGCCCGCGCCCGCGCCGGCCCCGCCCCTCCGGCCCGCGGATCCAGCGGCGCAGCTCCGCCGCCTCCTGCCCCGACAGACAGGCGGAAAAGGCGCCGTCGGCGGCGTCGAACAGGTGGTGGCCCTCGTCGAAGACGATGCGCTTCAGGGCCGCCGTCTCCCCGTCCTGCTTCAGCCCGCGCGCGGTGCGGGCACCGTCGAAGGCGGCCTGGGTCATGACCAGCGCGTGGTTGGCGATGACCAGATCGGCCCGGCGGCTCGCGCGGATCGTCTTCTCGACGAAACAGGTGCGGTAGTGGGGGCAGGCGGCGTGCACGCACTCGCCGCGCCGGTCGACCAGATTGGCGGCCGACGCCTGCTGGCCGGCGGGTACGGCGAACAGCGTCGGCAGCCAGCCGGGCCAGTCGCCGCCGGTCATGTCGCCGTCGCGCGTGTGCATCGCCCAGCGCGACGCCAGCGCCGCGCCGATCAGGTCGCCGTTGCCCAGCTGCGCCGCCTGCACCGTCTCCTGCAGGTTCAACAGGCAGAGGTAGTTCTCGCGCCCCTTGCGGACGACGGCCTTTTTGCGGCGCTCGGCGGGGTCGGGCCACAGGGCCGCGCTCTCGCGGTCGATCTGGCGCTGCAGGGCGCGGGTGTAGGTCGACACCCAGGCCGCGCCGGCATTCCGCTCGGCCCACAGGCTGGCGGGGGCGAGGTACCCCAGCGTCTTGCCCGTCCCGGTCCCGGCCTCGGCCAGCAGCACCCGCGGCCGCCCCTCCTCGTCACGCGGGGAGAAGGCATAGGCGACCTCGGCGGCGTAGTCGCTCTGCGTCGGCCGCGCCTCGTCCAGCCCCGAGGCCTGCAGCAGCTTCTCCAGCCGGATGCGCGCGCTCTCGGAATCCACGGGCGCGGACCCGGCCTCGCCGCGCGGGGCCTCGTCCTCCCACTCGGCCAGACGCGACCAGGCGTCGAGGCCGCTGCCCCTCTGACGTCGCTCGCGCACCGGCTGCGCCTGCAACGCCTCCAGCACCCGGTCGGCCCACGCCCAGCCCGCGCGCTGCAGCGTCTCGGCCAAGGTCACGGCGTCCTCGCGGCCGGGCCACGCCGCCTCGGTCATCTCCTCCAGCAGCAGCCGCGCCGCCTCGCGCAGGGCCAGGCCTTGCGCCTCCGCCCCCTTCGGCTCCGCCTGACCGGTGGCCAGCGCCAGCCCGGTCGGCGACGGCGCGCAGAACCGCGCCGGCCGCACGAAGGCGAACAGCTCCAGCACGTCCAGCAGATCCCGCGACCGGGGCGGCGGCGCGAGGCCCAGCCGCCGCGCCGTCAGGCTGGCGTGGCAGACCAGAACCGGTCCCCCGGTGAACAGCCCCTCGGCCGCCCCGCGCCCGATCTTGCGCGCACCGTCGGCGTCCGCCACGGCCCCGCTGCCCGGCGGCACGGCCAGCGCGGGGGGCAGGGCGGCGAGCGTGACCGCGCGCGTCGTCAGGGATGTCGGCGAGTCAGGGGACACGCCCTAAAGATAGCGACGAAACGGGTGAAACGGAACGGGAACATGTTATAGGCCGCGGGTGACGCCGCCCGAGCCTCCCGCACAGCTTCCCCCCCTCTTCGCCGACTGGTTCGCCTCGCGCGGCTGGGCGGCCCGGCGGCATCAGCTGGAGATGGTGGCGGCGGCGCAGGCCGGGTCGCACGCGCTGCTGGTCGCGCCGACCGGGGGCGGCAAGACGCTGGCGGGGTTCCTGCCGTCGCTGATCGAGCTGGCCGGGCGCGGGCCGCGGCCGGAGCACGGGCCCGGCTCGGGGGTGCACACCCTGTATCTCTCGCCGCTCAAGGCGCTGACGACCGACGTCGAGCGCAACCTGATGGCGCCGATCCGCGAGATCGGGCTGAACGTCCACGTCGAGAGCCGGACGGGGGACACCAAACAGTCCAAGCGCCAGCGCCAGCGCGAGTTTCCGCCGGACATCCTGCTGACCACGCCGGAGCAGCTGGCCCTGTTCTGCGCCTGGGAGGGCGCGCGCGCCTATTTCGCCGACCTGAAATGCGTCGTGCTGGACGAGGTCCACGCCATCTGGAGCGGCAAGCGGGGCGACCTGTTGAACCTCGGGCTGGGGCGGCTGCAGCGCTTCGCGCCCGAGATGCGGCGGGTGGCGCTGAGCGCGACGGTCGATGATCCGGACATGATCGCGGGGTGGCTGAAGCCGACGGAGCCGTCACCGGTGATCATCGTCCGCGGCGATCCCGGTGCGCCGCCGGTGGTGGACGTGCTGATTTCCGAAGGCCGCGTGCCGTGGGCCGGGCACACGGGCGTGCACGCCATCCCCGAGGTGTACGAGGCCATCAAGCGGTCGGGCATGACCCTGATCTTCGTCAACACCCGCTGGCAGTCGGAGTTCGTGTTCCAGCGGCTGTGGGAGATCAACGACGAGAACCTGCCCATCGCCCTGCACCACGGCTCGCTGGCGGCCGAGCAGCGGCGCAAGGTCGAGGCGGCGATGGCGCGAGGCGAGCTGCGGGCCGTGGTCTGCACCTCCACCCTGGACCTCGGCATCGACTGGGGCGACGTCGACCTGGTCATCCAGCTGGCGGCTCCCAAGGGGGCCAGCCGGCTGGTGCAGCGCATCGGCCGCGCCAATCACCGGCTGGACGAGCCGTCGCGCGCCCTGATGGTGCCCGCCAGCCGGTTCGAGATGCTGGAATGCCAGGCCGCCCGCGAGGCGGTGGCGGAGAACGCCTTCGACTGGGAGCCGGTGCACGTCGGGACGCTGGACACCTTGGCCCAGCACGTCATGGGCTGCGCCTGTTCCGAGCCCTTCACGCTCGATGATCTGTATGCGGAGATCACCGGCTGCGGCCCCTATCGAGCGCTCACGTACGAGACGTTCGAGGAGGTGGTCGATCTGGTCGCCACCGGCGGCTACGCCCTGCGCAGCTACGAACGGTTCGCCCGCATCGTGAGGACGCGCGACGGCCGCTGGAAGGTCCGCAACGCCCAGGTGGCCCAGCGTCACCGCATGAACGTGGGGGCCATCGTCTCGGCCGGGACGCTGAACATCAAGGTCGCCCACCGGCGCGGCGGCGGCACGGGCGCGGCGCGCTGGTCGGCGGGCCGCAAGGTCGGCGAGGCCGAGGAGTGGTATTTCGAGCAGCTGACGCCCGGCGACACCTTCGTCTTCGCCGGTCAGGTCTGGGCCTATCAGGGCATCAGCGGCACCGACGCGCTCGTGACCCACGCGCGCGACGTCGATCCGAAGATCCCGTCATGGGGCGGGTCGAAATTCCCGCTGGGCACCAGCCTGGCCGAGCGGGTGCGGGACATGATCCAGGACCGCGACCACTGGCGCGTCCTGCCGCCGGACGTGCAGGAGTGGCTGGAGCTGCAGGAGGCGCGCTCCGTCATCCCGCGCGCGGGCGACATGCTGGTCGAGACGTTTCCGCGCGGGTCGCGGCATTTCCTGGTGGCCTATCCGTTCGAGGGCCGGCTGGCGCATTCGACCCTGTGCATGCTGCTGACCCGGCGGCTGGACCGGCTTGGCGTCGGGCCGCTGGGGTTCGTGGTGACCGACTATTCCCTGGCCATCTGGGCGATCAAGCCGATGGACGGGCTGGACCTGGACGCCCTGTTCGAGCCCGACATGCTGGGTGACGACCTGGAGACCTGGCTGGAGGAGAGCTTCATGATGAAGCGCACCTTCCGCAATTGCGCCCTGATCTCCGGCTTGATCGAGCGACGCCAGCCGGGCGCCGAGAAGACGGGCCGGCAGGTGACCTTTTCCACCGACCTGATCTACGACGTGCTGCGCCGCCACCAGCCCGACCACCTGCTGCTTCGCACCGCCCGCGCCGACGCGGCCGCCGGCCTGCTGGACGTGGCACGGCTGGGCGAGATGCTGTCGCGGGTCCAGGGCCGGATCGTGCTGAAGCGCCTGGAGCGCCCCTCGCCCTTCTGCGTGCCCGTACTGGTCCAGATCGGCCGCGAGCGGGTCGGCGGCGGGGCGGCCGAGATGATCCTCGACGAAACGGCGATGGAGTTCTCCGAGGAAGCCCTGATCGCCGAGGTGATGGCGTGAACGCGGCCCTGCGCGAGACCCTGTCTCCCTTCCGGCACGCCTGCGGCGGGCTGAAGGTGCGGGTGAACGGCGAGGCCTGCGTGCTGCGCTGTTCGGGTGCCCTGTGGGTGCCTGAGCGGCGGACGCTGATCGCCTCGGACCTGCATCTGGAGAAGGGCTCGGCTTTCGCCGCGCGCGGTCAGATGCTGCCGCCCTACGACAGCCCCGCCACGATCGCCAAGCTGGAGGCCGAGGTCGAGGCGCTGGACCCGGGCACGGTGGTCCTGCTCGGCGACAGCTTTCATGATTCCCGGGCCGTCGACCGCCTGGGCGGGGACGGGCACGCGCGCCTGGGCCGGATGGCGCGGGGGCGCAGCTGGATCTGGCTGGAGGGGAACCACGACCTTGAGGCGCTGGCGGGGGCGCTGGACCGGCTGACCGGTGAGGTGGTCGCCACGCTGCAGGTCGGTGCCCTGACCCTGATCCACGAGCCGCAGGCAGGGGCGTCGCCGGGCGAGGTGGCGGGCCACCTGCATCCCGCGGCGCGGGTCGCCGCCTATGGCCGGGGCGTGCGGCGGCCGTGCTTCGTGACCGATGGCGGCCGGCTGGTGATGCCGGCCTTCGGGGCCTTCACCGGCGGTCTGGACGTGCGCGACGCCGCCGTCGCCGGCCTGTTCGGGGTGCCGCCCCTGGTCGCCGCGCTGGGCCGGGACAAGGTGCACGCCATCGGGTGGGACCGTCTGGCCTGACGGTTCAGTTCATGCGGTCGGCGCGCCGGGCCTTCCCGACCTCGGCGGCTACGTCCCGGGGCGACGACGGCCTTCGGGCGAATCCGCATGTAGGCCTCCCTGAAACGCGAAACCCCCGATCGGCGGACCGACCGGGGGTGAGCGCGTCGAACGACCGGGTCGGCCGCCCGTGCGAAATCAGCCGGCTTTCAGCTGACCCGCGGATTCCTTGCCCGAGCGACGGTCCTGTTCGATCTCATACGAGATCGTCTGGCCTTCGTTCAGGGTGCCCAGGCCCGAGGCCTCGACCGCCGAGACGTGGACGAAGACGTCCTTGCCGCCGTCGGTCGGCTCGATGAAGCCGTAGCCCTTGGTGGAGTTGTACCATTTCACTTTGCCGGTCGCCATTTTCTGGACCTCCGTTGTGCGTGACCGCCGCGCAAGAGCGCGCGCCGGTGGGGGTCGGTCTTTTGTGGGAGCGGCTGAGGATCTCTGGCGAAGCGCGGGAGAACGAGAGCGTTACGCAGAAGAGATCGACGACCGGCAACATGCGCGCCGGGTGCGGCGAATGCAAGGCGCCTGGCCGTCAGGTCTCGGCGCGGGCCAGGGCGGCGGCGCAGCGGTCGCGCAGGGCGTTGGTCACGGTGCGGCCGTAGAGCTGGTCCGCGATCCGGTCGTAGCCCTCGGCCTGCAGGCGTTTCTTGACGTCGCCGACGGTGCGGCATTCGCCGGAGTCCGCCAGCTGATAGGCGCGCTCCAGCGTCGTGGGTCGAAAGGTCATGCCCCCCATATGGGCATGGTGCAGCTTGATTGCGAGCCCCGGTCAGAAACTCAGACGTCGCGCGAGGAAGGCGCCGACCCGCCAGGCGTCGTCATTGCGCGACAGCGGACTGTCGGCCACGTCGCCCAGCCGCCGCTCCCAGCCGGCCAGACCGCCCAGGGCCCAGCCGTCGCCGAGCGGGGCGACCAGCACCGCGTTCACGCCCGCGCCATGCACGCCGTCGCCCGGGGCGTAGACGCCGATCCCGTTGGCCAGCGCCTCGGCCGCGTCGACGCCGTAGTAGGCCTCGGCGAGGTTGCGGTCGCCGCCGCGGACGAAGCCCGTGAGCGTCAGCCCGCCCAGGGGGGTGACGGTCTGGTGCGCGGCCTGCAGCACCACTTCGGTCCCGTCGCTGACGCCCGAGACGTCGCGGCTGATGCGCCCGCCGACGACGACGTTCCCGGGGATGCGCCTGAAGGCATAGATCGCCGCGTCGGCGCCGAAGTCCGGCCGGTCCAGCGTCAGCCCCTCGACGTCGTCGGCGTCGAAGCGCGGCCGCAGCTGGACGCCGGCGCGGAAGTCGTCGGTCTTGACCAGATTCCAGCCGAGGCCCTCGAACGGGCTGAAATAGACCGCGTCATTCCAGCTGGCCGAGACGTAGGGCACCACGCGCGTCTCGCTGCCCGTGTCGCCGTCCGAGTCGACCCCGTACAGGGCACCGACGCCCAGATCGACGGCCCAGCCGCGGACCTCCGGCCCGCGGGCCTCGAACGGCTGGGTCTGGGCCGCGGCCTGTCCGGCGGCGGTCATGACGAGGGCGGCGGCGGCGAGGGCGAGGCGCATGGGAGATCCGTGTCTGGAGAGGTCAGGAGCTTCTAGCCGTGGCTCGTGAACATCGAACGAAGGGATGGGTTCGACGCCTTGCCAGAATGACGCAGGGGGCATCCGGCCGGTGCCCGGTCGTCAGCTCGCCGCGTCGGGCAGGGTGTCTTCGATCACCTGCGCGATCCGGGCCACGGAGATGGTGAAGACGCCGCCCCGATCCTCTCGCCAGATGGCGATGCCTTCGGTCGCGTCCGGGAAGGCGCGGGTCGAAGTCGACAGCCGGGTCACGCTGGCGTCGAGGGTCTCTCGCGAGACCGGGACATGGTGGACGTCGGTCGTGACCCCGCCGAGGCTCACGCCGACGAGCGACAGGTGGTAGACCCGACCGTCGGCCCACGGCTCGATCTTCTGGATCTTCAGCAGGGAGCCGGCGTCCTGGGGGCGGGTCCGGTACTCCCACACCTGCCCGACGGCGTAGCGGTCGGCCTGGCTGGTGCCCATGGTCAGGACAGAGGCGGCGAGGATGAGGGCGCGGATCATCCGGCCGTCCTTTCGGGCCTCGCCAGCAGCGCCGTCGACGCCGCCTCCAGCTCGGACTCCAGCCGCGCCATGAAGTCGGCCCGCTTCAGGCCGGCGGGGATGGCGGGGTGGAATTCGTAGACGACCAGGCCGGGGTGACGGCGGAAGCCGTGCGCGGGCCAGTGGACGCCGGAGTTGGTGCTCATCGGCGTGCAGTCGGCGTCCAGATCGCGGTACAGGGCCGCGATGCCGGGCTTGTAGTCGGGCGGGGCGCCCACCGCCGCGCGCGTGCCCTCGGGAAAGATCAGCAGCTGGCGGCCCTCGGCGAAGCGGTCGCGGGCCTGGCGGACCATGTCCTTCAGCGCCTTCGAATGCGCCGAGCGGTCCACTGCGATCATCTTTGTCTTCCACGCGAACCAGCCGAAGAAGGGCAGGGGCATCAGCTCCTTCTTCATGATGAAGCAGTTGTCGGGCAGCGCGGCGAAGGGCGCGATCACGTCCAGCATCGACTGGTGCTTGCCGGCGATCAGGCCTGCGCCCGTCGGCCGGTGTTCGAGGCCCCGGAACTCGACGCGGACGCCGGCGATCCAGCGCAGGCCGAACAGGACGAAGCGGGACCAGTTGCGGATCACCCACATGGCCCCGGCGTGGGGCCCCAGCAGCAGGGGCGAAAGGCCGACGGCGAAGATCGCCATGGACAGGTACAGCCAGGCCACGAACAGCAGGGAGCGGACGGTCGTCATGCCCCGTCTTTGCCCCATGACGGGGGCTTCGTCACCCGGCCTTGCGCGCCTGTCCCGCGGCCTCGGCCGCGTCCTGGACGGCCTGGGCCGGTTCGTCGCCGGACACGCGGCGCACCAGCTCCCGGAACAGGACGGCCAGATACTTCATGTATTCCAGCGTCATCCGCCGCGCGGTCACGGCCGCGCGCCACCAGCGCGAGTCGTCCAGCTCGGGCGTCGACACGGCGTGGGGCACGAGCACCAGCTCCGGCGCCGCGGTGCGAATCTCCACCAGGCTGCGGGGCATGTGATAGTCGGAGGTGACGACGATCAGGCTGTCGTAGCCCCGGGCCCGCGCCCAGGCGGCGATCTCCTCGGCGTTGCCGCGCGTGTTCTCGGCCTCGAAGCCGAGGTCGACGCAGCAGTTGAACAGCCGCCGCGAGCCGGGCGTGACCTCGCGCAGTTCCTGACGCCGGACCTGACGGTTGACGCCCGAGATCAGCAGCCGGTCGCCCTTGCCCTGTTCCAGCAGCCGCATGGCGGCGTTGACCCGTTCGGGCGAGGGGCCGGTCAGGGCGACGATGCCCTCGGCGCGGGCCGGTTCCGCGGCCGGGGTCAGGCCGCGCACCCGTTCGGCGAAGGCGAACAGCCCCACCAGCCAGACCAGGGCCACGATGGCCAATGCGGCGATCACCTTCATGCTGATGCAAGCCTAGCCGTGGCGAGCGCCGCCGCCAAGGACTTCGCGCAGGGCGCGATCGCTGGACAGGGCCGCGGCCAGGAGCGCGCCGAGCACGACGGCGGGCGCCAGCAGCAGGTCGCCCCACGCGATCGGCAGGGCGGACGCCGCCTGCCCCCCCGCCGCGACCAGTTTCCACACCGCGGTCAACAGGACGCCCGCCGCCGCTCCCGCGGTCGCGGCCGCGCCCACGAAGGGCAGGATCGCCGCCAGCGTCAGGCGGCGCAGCCGGGCCGGATCGGCGCCCAGGCCTTGCAGCACCGCGACGTCGCGCGACATGCCGACGACCGCGGCGGCGGCGCTTGCGGCCCCG
>JAHJOO010000070.1 GCA_018820275.1 Alphaproteobacteria bacterium | reverse complement strand
CCGTCGAATCCGTCGCTGCGGACGATGCGGGCGACGAGGCGACGGCCGGGCTGAACCGCGCCCAGGCCGCGCGGACGGCGACGGCGCCCGCCCCGACGGCGACCCCCGCCACTCCGCCGGCCCCGACCATCGAGGTCCAGCCCTTCCCCGGTCAGTGACCCGGACGCGGTCCTGGCGACGTGAAACCCCGGCTTCTGCCGGGGTTTCTCAATTTCACCGGTCGGTCGGCGACACGCGCCAGATCACATTGCCGACGTCGTCCGCGACCAGCAGGGCACCCGCGCCGTCGAACGCCACCCCGACCGGCCGACCCATGGCGCGGCCGTCCTCGTCCAGAAAGCCGGTCAGCACCGGGATCGGCATCCCGTCCGGCATGGCCCCGGCGAAGGGCACGAAGATCACCTGATAGCCGTTGGCCGGCTTGCGGTTCCACGACCCGTGCTGGCCGACGAAGGCCCCGGTCCGGAACCGCTCCGGCAGCAGCGAGCCCTGCGAAAAGGTCAGGCCCAGCGAGGCGGTGTGCGCCCCCAGCGCATAGTCGGGCTTGAGCGCGCGCGCGACCATGGCCGGATTGGCGGGCTCCACCCGTGCGTCGACGGTCTGGCCGTAGTAGCTCCACGGCCAGCCGTAGAAGCCGCCCGGCCGCACCGAGGTCATGTAGTCCGGCACCAGATCGGGGCCCAGCTCGTCGCGCTCGTTGACCGCCACCCACAGGGCGCCCGACGCCGGGTTCCAGTCGATGCCGACGGGATTGCGTAGACCGGACGCATAGACGCGCCGCGCGCCGGTCGCGGGATCGATCTCCAGCACGGCGGCGCGATCTACCTCCTCGTCCAGCCCGTTCTCCCCGATGTTCGAGTTGGACCCCACGCCGACGTACAGGCGCGTGCCGTCGGGCGAGGCGACCAGGCTCTTGGTCCAGTGGTGGTTCCGCCCCGCCGGCAGGTCCGCGACCTTGCGTGCGGCGACCGTGATCCGCGTCTGGCCGGTCTCATACGGGAAGGCCACCACTGCGTCGGCGTTGGCAACGTAGAGGGTGGTCCCCACCAGCGCCATGCCGAAGGGCGAGGTCAGGTCGGTCAGGAAGGGCGTCTTCAGCTCGGCGACCCCGTCGCCGTCGGCGTCGCGCAGCAGGGTGATGCGATCCGCGCTGGGCACCCCCGCGCCGGCCTTTTTCATGAACAGGCCCATGACCCAGCCGCGCACGCCGCCCTGCTTGTCCTCGGGCTTGGGCGGGGCGTTGGACTCGGCCACCAGGACATCGCCGTTGGGCAGCCGGTACAGCCAGCGCGGATGATCCAGCCCGCTGGCGAAGGCCTGGACCCTCAGGCCCTCGGCCGGGGTCGGCATGCGGCCGTCAGGCCAGCCGATGGCGTCGGCCACCTTCACCTGGGGGATGAGCCGCGACGACGGCGCGGGCAGGGTGGGGTTGGGGCCGTACCCCGCTTCCGGCGGCAGCGCCTGCGGTCCGCCGCACGCCGCAAGGATGAAGGACAGCGACAGGCAGGCTGCGGCGGCGACGGGACGCATGGGGGACCTCACAGGGTTTCGGGGAATTCCAGCCGGGTCACGTCATAGCCCAGTTCCCCCAGACGGCGGACGAGGGCGTCGCGTTCCGCCATCGACGGAACCTCGCGCGTGTAGATGAAGGCCTTGTCCAGCGTCGGGCTGGTGGCGATGAACCAGGAATAGTCCTCGGCCCGATCCAGAACCCAGTAGTCCCAGGTCACGACGCCCCAGAAGTATTTCACGCGCAGCTTCGCATTCGTGCCCGGATCGAGGATCTCGCCGGATCCCTCCACGGCCTTTTCGCGGCCGGTCGGCGTGTCGACCTGGCAGGTGTCGCGCACCGCGACCCGGGTCGGTGCCGTCAGGCTGTAGTTCGAGGCGCCGGCGACGCAGCCGTCGGTGATCGACATCGGCGTGCGCGCAATCTCCAGCCAGCGGCCCGACCACAGGCGTTCCGCGTCGACGGATTTCGTCGGCTGGGGGGCGCGGTAGTCCGCCGGCGACGGGGCGGTGACGCAGCCCGAGACGGCGAGCGCGGCGGCGGCGGCGAAGAAGGCGGGCAGGCGCATGGGACGGCTCCGTTTGCGGTTCAGCGCCGAGCTACGGCCAAGGTTCCCGCGCGGACGCGCGTCAAAGCACCTCACGCGGCGGGCGGATGCGACGCCAGCGGGCCTCGACAAAGGAAAACACCCCGAAGGCGATCAGCCCCAGAGCCATCGCCGTCAGCGCCCACGGGCCCGCGGGTTGCCGCTCAACCGCCTCCAGAGCCGCGCCCAGACTGGTGACGTCCGAGGGCTGGGCGTGCAGTCCGGCGACGGCGACGATGACCCCCAGCGGCAGGTAGGCCAGACCGCGCGCCATGTATCCCCAGCGCGCGAGCGGCGCGACCTTGCGGCAAAGGCTCTCGGAACAGGCGAGGTGCTCGGTGAAGTCCTCGCGCCAGGCCCTGACGACGTTGGCGACGCCGATGCCGACGATCGCCAGCCCGCCGGCCGTCAGAAGCCAGTCGCCCCAGGGCAGGGCCATCACGGTCTCCGCCGTCTGGCGGCTGGAGGTGACGCCCTCCATCCGGGCGTCCTCCGGCTTGTCGAACAACAGGCCCGCAGCGCCGAACGCCATGGCGGCATAGCCGGCCGCGCTGAAGAACTGGCCGACGCGCGTCATCAGACCCTCGCGGTCCTTGCCCTCATTGTCCGCGTCGAAGATCGCCTGCAGCAGGCGCCACATCACGAAGGCAGCCAGTCCGAGGATGACGAGGATCAGCCACACCCGCCCGAAGGGCCGCGTCACCAGCCAGGCCAGCGCCCCGCTGGTGCCCACCGCCTCGCCGGCCACGTCGAGGATGCCCAGCAGGGTCAACGTGCCGACGGACAGGTAGACGAACCCCCGCGCCCCGAACCCCACGCGCGCCGCCCATTCGATCCAGCGCTTCAGGTGCGGGGTACGCGACAGAAAGGGAATCCTTCGGCGCGACCACGCGCCCAGTCGTGACAGGCGCGATCGGACGGGCAGGGGGATCAGGGTCATGGCCCGGCGTGAACGCCCGCGGCGGCGAACCGCTCCGCTTGCCCTTGCGGAACATCGCGGGCGGCATATCTGGTCGGGACCGCGCGGGGAGGGGCCATGGCCGGCGTCATCGAGATTCAGGGTCTGACCAAGACCTACAAGTCGGGCCTCAAGGCGCTGGACGCCGTCGACCTGTCGATTGCCCGGGGCGAGATCTTCGCCCTGCTGGGACCCAACGGGGCGGGCAAGACGACGATGATCTCGATCATCTGCGGCATCGTCACGCCCACGTCAGGCACGGTCACGGCCGACGGTCACGACATCCAGACCGACTACCGCAAGGCGCGCTCGGCCATCGGCCTGGTGCCGCAGGAGCTGACCACCGACGCCTTCGAGACGGTCTGGGCCACGGTGAACCTGAGCCGCGGCCTGTTCGGCAAGGCGCCGAACAAGGCCTTCATCGAGCAGCTGCTCAAGGACCTGTCCCTCTGGGACAAGAAGGACGCCAAGATCATGACCCTGTCCGGCGGGATGAAGCGCCGGGTCATGATCGCCAAGGCCCTGAGCCACGAGCCCGACATCCTGTTCCTGGACGAGCCCACCGCCGGCGTGGACGTGGAGCTGCGCAAGGACATGTGGGCCATGGTGCGCCGGCTGCGCGAGCGCGGCGTGACCGTCATCCTGACCACCCACTACATCGAGGAGGCCGAGGAGATGGCCGACCGGGTGGGCGTGATCCTGAAGGGCCGGCTGGTGCTGGTCGAGGAGAAGACGGCCCTGATGAAGAAGCTGGGCCGCAAGACCCTGACGCTGCAGTTGCAGGAGCCGCTGACGGCCCTGCCGCCGGAACTGTCCGATTGGGCGCTGGAGCTGAAGGCCGACGGCACCGAGCTGGAATACGTCTTCGATTCCAATGCGGACCGCACCGGCGTGCCGTCCCTGATGCGGCGCCTGTCGGATCTGGGCGTCGGCTTCAAGGACCTGTCCACGAAACAGTCGAGCCTGGAGGACATCTTCGTCGGCCTGGTCCACCAGTCGAGGGAGGCCGCGTGATGGCATTCAACGGTCACGGCGTCTGGGCCATCTACAGGTTCGAGATGGCGCGCAGCCTGCGCACCGTCTGGCAGTCGCTGATCACCCCCGTGGTGACGACGGCGCTGTATTTCGTCGTCTTCGGCGCCGCCATCGGCAGCCGCATGGGCGGCGTCTCCGAGGTGCCCTACGGGGCCTTCATCGTGCCCGGGCTGATCATGCTCAGCCTGTTCACCAACTCGATCTTCAACGGCAGCTTCGGCATCTATTTTCCGAAGTTCACCGGCACGATCTACGAGCTCCTGTCGGCGCCGATCTCGCCGCTGGAGACGGTGCTCGGCTACGTCGGGGCCGCGGCGACCAAGTCGGTGGTGCTGGGGCTGGTGATCCTGGCCACCGCCGCCCTGTTCGTGCCGCTGCAGATCCTGCACCCGTTCTGGATGCTGGCCTTCCTGGTGCTGATCTCGGCGACCTTCGCCCTGTTCGGCTTCATCATCGGCGTCTGGGCCCAGAGCTTCGAGCAGCTGAACTTCATCCCCATGCTGATCGTGACGCCGCTGACCTTCCTCGGCGGCGCCTTCTACTCGATCGACATGCTGCCGCCCGCCTGGCAGACGGTCAGCCTGTTCAATCCGGTGGTCTATCTGATCAGCGGATTCCGCTGGGCCTTCTTCGGTGTCGGCGACGTGCCCGTGGCGATCAGTCTGGGCGCGACGCTGGGCTTCTTCCTGGCGCTGCTGGCCCTCGTCGGCTGGATCTTCAAGACGGGCTGGCGGCTCAAGGCCTGATCCGGTCGCACGGGCTCCGAAAGCGGTTACGCCTACAAATCGTCGGGTTCGACCGTCACGCTCGCGCGTTCAGTTCGCGTGACCGTATCGAGTAGCCCCCTTATGTCCGACGACGCCCGCCGCCCGCCGGCTCCTGCGCCGATCAACTGGCGCCGTTCCGCTGCCCCGGTGTTCCGCGCCGGTCCTTTGCCGGGCGGTGAGTCGCTGGATCCGATCCCCCAACCGCCCCGACCGGCACCGCCGCGCCAGGTCCCCGCGCGGCCGGTCAACCTGTTCCGCGACTCGCTGGTGCCCCAGGCCCCACGTCCCGCTGTGCCGGCCCCGCCATCCGCGGCGCGGGTTCCGGGCCCGTCGGCCGGGCCGGATCTGACGGTCCGCCCCCTGCCGCCCCCGCCCATTGTCGAGCCGCTGGCTCCGGCAGCAGCCGCGCCGTCGCCTCGGGAAGACGATCCCGTCGTCGTGCCCGCCTTCGCCCAGCCGGTGCGGCGGCGCGGGCCGTCGCGACCGGTGATGATCGGCGGCGCCGCGGCCGCGGTCGTGGCGGCGGGGGTGGCCATCTGGCTGCTGGTCCCCCGGGCGGGGGAGGCACCGCCCGAAGCATCGTCGGTCGATGCGTCGGTGCCCCGCCCCATGCCGACGACGGAGGCCCCGCCGGCGCTGGCCGCCGCGCCGACCGGGGTCATCGCACCCGTGACTGACGAGGCGCCGGTCGCCGTCGCGACGCCCCCGGCGGTGACGCGCGAGGCCCGTCCGGCGTCTGCAGCGACGGAAGTGCGTCCGGCGACGCCGGAGCCGGAGCCCGCCGTGGCGGAACCGGCGGCCCCGCCCCCGGCCCCGGTGATCGACACCGCGCCGCTGGTCCAGCCGCCCCCTCCGCCGCGGGTGGAGCCCCCGGCCGCGGATCCCGCGCCCCGGACGGACGGCGAAACGATCGTCACCCGCCCGCGCTGAGGCGCGTCAGGCCTTCAGGGTGACGTAGCCGCGCTCAACCATGCGTCGCAGGCCCTCATAGGCCTCGGCCAGTTCCTCGTACGCGGTGCGCGCGGAGGTCAGGCGGGCGATCTGGTCCGGGGTCGACGGCGCGCCGGACTCCGACTGGCGCAGCGCTTCCGCCACCCATCGCGTCCGGGCGGTGGCGGTCAGCACCGCGAGCCTCTGGAAGGCGGCGGGCTCCACCCCGTGCAGGGCCTGGCCGATCACCTCGCGGTTGGCCACGAAGGCCGAATAGTCGATCTGCTCCAGCTGACCGCGCAGCCGCCGCTGCTCGTGCGGGTCGATGTCCTGGGGCTCGAAATGATCGCGCGTGCGGCGATAGCTCTGGGTCTGGATCGTGGACATGACGGCCTTCCCGTTCCGGCTGAAGGGAGGGTGCGCCGCGTCGCTTAACGGGGGGTTGCGGCCGGCTAACTCAGCGGGCCAACTGCCGCAATGAGCTTCACCCTCTGGTACCACCCCTATTCCGGCTATGGGCAGAAGGCGGCGGTGGCGGCCTATGAGCTGGGTCTGCCGTTCGACCTGCGCGTCGTGGACCACACGGACGCGGCGTTGATGGCCGAATTCGCCCGCCTCTCGCCCTTCGGCAAGATGCCCGTGCTGGTCGATGGGGAGGGGCGGGTCTTCAACGAGTCGAGCATCGTCATCGAGTGGATGGACCGCCATGCCGGCGGCGGGCGGCTGATCCCCGCCGATCCGGACGCGGCGCTGGAGACGCGGCTGATCGACCGGATCGTGGACACCTACGTCGGCGGCCCGATGAACCGCCTCGTGTTCAACCGGCTGGGCCGCGCGGGAACGCCGAACCCCGTGGCGATGGAGCAGGACTCCGCCGAACTGGCCCGCGCCTGGGACTGGCTGGAGCACCGGCTGTCGGACGGTCGCGAATGGGGCGCCGGCCAGACCTTCACCCTGGCTGACTGCGCCGCCGCCCCGCTGATCACCTACGCCCGCCGCCTGGTCCCGTTCGGCGACCGGGTGCACCTGCGGGCGTGGCACCAGCGCCTGATGGCGCGGCCTTCGTTCCGGCGCGCGCTGGACGACGCCGCCCCCTACGGCGACCTCATGCCCGCGCCGCCGGCGGAGGACTGAGAAGCCCCGCCACCCACTTCGGCACCTCGACCGAAGCGGGCCCATGGCGGGCCTCGTCGAACAGGGGCGTGCCCATCGACGGGTCGAGGTTGATCTCCAGCGTCCGCGCCCCGGCCGCCCGCGCCGCGCGGACGAACCCCGCCGCCGGCCAGACGGCGCCCGAGGTGCCGATGGAGACGAACAGGCCGCAGGTCGCCAGCGCCGCCTCGATGGCGTCCATCTCCAACGGCACCTCGCCGAACCAGACGATGTGCGGGCGCATGCGCCCGGACTGGTGATGCCGCGACGGCTCGTGCGGGGCCATGTCGCCCGGCCAGTCGACGACGGTTCCGGAGGCCGTGCAGCGCGCCTTGGCCAGCTCGCCGTGCATGTGGATCAGGCGAAAGCCTTTGGCCGGCGGGACCTCCGCCTGCGCCCGGTCGTGCAGGTCGTCGACGTTCTGGGTAACCAGCGTCAGCCGCCCCGGCCATCGTGCAGCCAATTCCGCCAGTGCCCGATGCGCCGTATTCGGATGCACGGACGGCAGGGCCGCGCGGCGCAGGTCGTAGAAGCGCTGCACCGTCTCCGGATCGCGCGCGAACGCCTCGGGCGTCGCCACGTCCTCGAACCGGTGCCCCTCCCACAGCCCGCCCGCGTCGCGGAACGTCGGCACCCCGCTCTCGGCCGAGATGCCGGCGCCGGTCAGGTTGACGACATTGCGTGGGGCCATGCCGCGACGCTAGTCGATGCCCAGCAGGTCGCGCCAGCGCCACGTGCCGGTTCCCAGCGCCACCTTCGGCCCGTTCGCCGTGCCGTCCAGCGCCACCACGGCCAGACCGCGCACCTGTTCGTCCTTGCAGGCGCGCGGCGCAAAGCCGACCTCGACCGCCACGGCCTGACGGATGCCGGCCAGCCCCTTGCCCGACTGCCCGGGGCTCTGCAGCCAGTCGCCGTCCCACACCAGCACCGCCTGACCCGCCGCGTTGCGCGCGGTCAGCGTCGCGGCCACCGCGCGGCGTAACTCGGCGTCGTCGCGCAGGGCGCGTTCCAGCCGGCCGATCATGTCGCACGAGCCGCCCGCACCGTCGCCCCCCGGTCCGCCACCGCCCGCGTCTTCGCCCGACCCGCCGCCGCCCGCGCGCAGGGCACCGGTCAGCCGGGCGCCGCCGATCAGGGGCAGGTCCGGCACGGAGGGTTCCGCCGGGCGCGTCGGGACCTCGGGCGGCGGGCGCGGAGTCTTCCGGGCTGCGACGGGCGGACGAGGGGCGGGCGAAGGCGCGCGGGCGGGCTCCGGCGCGGGCGCGGCGTCGCTGCTTTCCACCGCCTGGACGTCGGCCGCGGGTTCGGCATCCGGTTCGGGCGCGGGCGCGGGCGCGGGCGGAGGCGGCGGAGGCTCGGGGGGCATCAGCTCGATCAGCGTCACCGGCGGTTCCGGCGGCGGCGCGTCCGGCGTCCGCATCGACAGGCCCAGGATCATCGCTGCCTGCAGGCCCACGGCGACGGCCAGCGCCGCCGACCAGCGGCCCGCGCCGGAACCCTGGCGCGACGATGTCCCGGGGCGTCTCATCTCCGTCGATGAAGCCGCGCCGCGTGTCAGGATCGTGGCCGTCTGCCCTCCGATCCGCCGCGCCCCGGCAGCGCCGCCCGCGACAACCCGCGCCGCCGACCCTTTGTTCCGATCGGACACGAATCTTGCCCAAACCGCGGCGTATCGCCGTTCGAAAGGACAAAACATTGCCCGAAGCGCGCCATGACGCCGCCCCGGCCGCTGCGATAGCTGCCCCGCTTGCGCCTGAGGGCCGAGGTGGCGCGCCGGCGATGATGGAGGTTTCCCCTTGATCCGATCCAACCTGCGCACGGCCCTGATGGGCGGCGCCCTGCTGTCCCTCGGACTCGTCGTCAGCGGCTGCGCCAGCCACCGCTTCGTGCGTGACAACGTCGCCGTGGTCGACCAGCGCGTGACCGCCGTCGACGGCCGCGTCGACCAGGTGGAAGGCACCGCCGGCGAGGCCCTCGCCCGTGCCGACGCCGCCCACAAGCTGGCCGAGGGCAAGTTCCTGTACGAAGTGGTCCTGTCGGACGACTCGGTGAAGTTCCCGAACGACGCCAGCGACCTGTCGCCCGAAGCCGAGGCCCGTCTGGGCCAGCTGGCCCAGCGCCTGAAGGCCGAGAACCGCAACGTCTATCTGGAAATCCAGGGATTCACCGACGCGGCGGGCGAGGATGCCTACAACATGCAGCTGGGCGAGCAGCGCGCCGAGGCCGTGCGCCGCTATCTGAGCCTGCAGGGCGTGCCGCTGAACCGTATGGCGACCATCTCCTACGGCGAGACCAACCCGGTCGCGGACAACACCACCCGCGAGGGCCGCGCCCAGAACCGTCGCGTGGCGATCGTCGTCCTGAGCTGACTTCAGTCGGCGTCTTCGGCGGACGCGGGGCCGCCCGCCGGAGACGCCCGCTCGAGCATCTTGCGCAGGAAGACCGTCCCATCGACCGGCGTGTCGTAGTAGGCGGCGACGGGCGGCGTACAAGACAGAACGACGAGTCACTTTTGACGCCGACGAAAACACAATTTAAAGACGATAACCGCCTGATTTAGAAGCGGAATATCGGCGTCCGCTCTTCGATCCCTCCAGTTTTTGGTGACGCTCACTCCTACGCAGTTCCTACGCAGAGCCCCGGCAGGGTGACTCCAGGCAAAACAAAGCCCACCACGGCAAGCCGGGGCGGGCGAAAATGTACAAGGTTAGCGAAATCTTGACAGACGACGCAAGGCGTGTCAGGCTCTCCTTACGGATGGGCGCAGCTATAAAGCCGACTTCGGTTTAGCAGCTTCTCCAAACCGCACAACCCCCTTTTTCGATTACCATCCCGCCCACGAGCGGTTTTATCAGGATACCCCCCAAAACATGTCTCTCCCCCAAGGCGCTGACGTGCGCCTGCTGACCGAACTTGAGTTGCATCGTGACGATGCCCACGGCCTGGACAGCCGCACCATCCCCGATCTTGCCGCCCGCTTCGTCGACGAAGGCGGCACGGCCACCTCAGGCAAGGACGCCATGGGTCGCACCCTACTTACCGCTCCGAGCGGCCTGGGCTTGGGCGACTGGGTCCAACGCTTGAAGGAGAGCGGCACCGCCGATCACCTGTTCGCGCCACCCGCTGTGGAGCCCGCGCCCGCGCCCGCCGCCAAGGTGAAGGTCGATAAGAAGGCCAGCGCCACCGACAAGCTTTCGCTGGCTAATGGGCACGCCCCCATCCGTCCGAACGGAGGTCGCTAAGCCATGGCCTCGACCGAAACCGTCATGTGGCGTTGGGAGGACTTCGCCGACAAGCTGCACGGTGTCAGCTATCGCACTGTCCTTCGCGAGATGAAGCTTGGCCGCTGGCCTCAAGCCGTGCGTTTCAGCCCTGCGACCCCGTTGATGTGGCGAGCGGATCAGGTCCAACGCAAGTTGGATACGATCATGGCCCCGCTGGATCAGGCGGTCGCGTCGTGAACGCTGCGACCCGCTTCGTCGGCGGCCCAGCGCTCGACGCCATGCTCGCCGACGCCAACCTGACCCGTGACGCCTGGAACGATATGGCCGCGCGTGGGGCCGTTCCACCGGCGACCTACGCATGGCCCGGTGCCGCGAAGTGGAAGCGCGCCGATGTCCTCGCCGCCCTAGCCGCCCAAGCCGCCCAAGCCGTGCGCCAACCCCAACCCCAAAACCATGAACACTGAGTATCGCCGTGACTGACACTACCAACCCTGGACCCATGGCGCTGGACGAGAACGGCCAGTTGCCGATGTCCGTAACCGCCATCGCCGAACATCTTGAGACGACCGTCGCCGCACGCTGGCGCGCCGTCTACGCGCGCCAGTATGCCGCCCTGGACGGCCATTGGATGGGCGGCCGTTGCTCGAACGAAACCCGCCTGACGGTTATCGCGCAGCTTCTCGACCTCGGCTTGTTCGATCTCCACCCCGGCCTGAACGTCAACCTGGACGTGGACGAGGACGGACGCCCGATCGCCCTGCTGGTCTCGAACCCCCGCTCATCGACTGAGATCGCCGTCAGCTTGACGCCGCGCGCCTTCCGCATCGATGGCACCGTGACGCCCCTGGAAATCGCTTCCTGTGGTCGCCGCGCCGTCGAGGCCTGTGCGATGGCCGTGGCGCGGATCGTCGCCGCCCCGGCTACGCCGGATCGTCGCAAGGGCCGCCGCTCGTGAGCCGCGCCCGCTGTCTCCCGCCCGAAGTGTCTAGCTGTGGTCGCCGCCGCTCGCGCTGGTCCTGGCCCTGGCCGGGCGGCGATCGCTCGCTCCCGGTCACCACGCCGTCGCCCACGCCCCTAGGCCCGCCGCCGGCGGTCTCTCCGCTGATCCCGCGTCGCCAGCCTTCCCCCCGTCTACAGGAAGTCTTCGAACTCGATAGCGGTCATCCGCTTGCCTGGGCGGGTCTGTGGTGATCGGCGTCGACTACGCCCCGTTGCCGAGCGGCTGCCCGCCGATGGCGCCGAGCATGTCGTCGGGCTGTGCATATCGCCGGGCACTGGCGACGTTAACCGCCAAGACGGGGCTTTCCGGCCGTCTGCGGGCGTTTGCGCTCTCGGAGCCGGGCGGGCGTCCGCCGCCGAATTGGAAGCGCCGCGCCAGCGACAGCCCGGCGGCTTTCACGGCGTGGGCGCGTTCGTATCCCGATGCCGAACTTGCGTTGCGCACCGGCGTATCCACCGGCCTTGTCGTCGTCCAGGCAGACGACGAAGCCACCCTAGCGGCGGCTGAGGGGGCGTTCGGCCCCCTCCCCGGCGCGACTGTCCGCAGCGTGTCGCGAGACGGCCGCCTCCGCGTCTGGATGCGTGTCCCTTCGGGGCTGCGCACCCTGCCGACCGTGCTGAACCTTTACCCCGGCGTCCGCGTTCTATCGGATGGCGCCTACTGCCGTTTGAGCGAGTGGACGCAGGCCCCGGACGATCCGGCATACGACTACATGCTGATCCCTTCCGGCTGGACCGCCGCCGTCCAGGCCGCTTTACAGGCCGCCGCCGCACCGCCGACGCCCACGGTTCGCCGGTTCCACTAGACCCCGATGCGCGGCCCCGACCGAGCCTAGGCACCCACCCACGCGGCTTCCCCGCCGCCTTTAGCAAGTCCCGCCGCCGTACAGGCCGGGCGTTAGTCCTTAGCTTTAGCTTAGCAGTAGTCGCCCGCCGGGCGTGACAATTTGCGCCTAACACCCACCAAAAGAAGAAGCCCCGACCGCTGAGACGGTCGGGACTCATAAGGTATCTATGTCTAACAAGAATAACACGGGAAGCGAGTCCCCGCTACAAAATATTCGCGCTACCCATCCCAAGCTGTTCAACCAGATTGCTGATAGCCAAATGAAGGCGATGGACTACACGAACAAGCGGATTGCTCAGATCAAGTTGGCCGGCAAGGTCAAGTTCCTCGATGAAACCGACCGCGATCTAGTGTTCTACCATAAGGAAGACATGGCGACGCTCCTAGCGCACGAGTCGGTCCTTATCCTGGGTTATGAAGTACAGGACGGCAAGCGCGTTCCCGTCGCCAAGTCTGTGCCGTTGTTCCGCTGGTGGTGCGCACAGGCCGACCGTCGCCAATACTCAGAGAAGGTCTTCTTGCCTTATCGCCCCGGCGGTCAAGCTGTCGGCCTTCCTGACGGCGCCTACAACACCTTCAAGGGCTTCGCCTACAGGGGGGCGTTCTCCTCTGGCTATGACAAGTTCAAGGAACACGTCGAGACGAACCTTGCAGATGGCGATCGCGAGTTGGCGTCGTGGCTGTGGGATTTCATGGCCGACATCTTCCAAAATCCGACGAAGCGTCCGCCTGTCATGTTGATCCTTCGCGGCAGCAAGGGTTCGGGCAAGTCTAGCTTCTCCAACGTGCTGGCGCGCCTGATCGGCGAAACGTACTGCCCCGTGATCGATTCTGCTCTCGGACTGACTGGACGCTTCGCAGGTGAGACGTTCGCACGTGCCCTGTTGCTGGTCATCGAAGAGGCCTACTTCGCCGGCGATCTGGCATCGGAGGCGCGCCTGAAGTCGCTCGTCACGTCCCCCCGCCTGCCGGTGGAGGAGAAGCACGGGGCGACGACTATGCAACCGGCCTACTTCCGCATGGTGATGACGGCGAATGCCGATCATGTGGTTCCGTCCGGCCCCGGCGAGCGTCGTTTCGTTGTCGCTGATGTGGCCGACCACCGTAAGGGTGACGCCAAGTTCTTCGCCGACATGTGGAAGGAACTTGAGGCCGGCGGGTTCAAGACCCTTCTGGTCGACCTGATGAAGCGTGATCTCCGTTCGCGCGACTGGTCCAAGCCGCCGGTCACCCGTGGCCTCGCTGATCAGGTGCGCTTGAGCCTCAAGCCGGATGATAAGTGGTGGTCCTCCATTCTGACGACCGGGATCGTGCCGTACTCCTATGTCCCCGAGGGCGCGTCGACTGACGCTGATGCTGTATGGGGTCTCGATGCTCCGTTGACCGTCGAGCGCGCGCATCTGCTGGCGTCGCTCCAGCAGGCCACCGGCCGCAGCTACGGGGGTCCCACGTCGCCCGAGGGGCTGGGTCGGTTCCTGCGTCGTGTCGTCGGCGACGGCCTGGAGTCGGTTAAGGCGACCGTGCCGTTCCGTGGCCGCGTGAACTCCTATCGGCTGCCGACGCGTCGCGAGGCGTTGGTGGCGATGATGAAGGCGCATCCTGGCCTTGCATTGGTGCCGGAGGTCGAGGCGCTCGACGCCGACGTGCCTGCCGCCCCGGCGCCGGTGACCGGCCACGCCGACGTGTACGACCTCGCTGCCCACCGCGCCGCCAACGCGGCGTCCCTGCCGATCTAGGCCCTCAACTGTCCAGGTACCTTTTCGGGGTACCTGGACAGGGGGCGGGCTCTGTCCCGGCTGTCCCGGCTCCATAGCCGTACCTGGACAGAGCCTGGACTCGGCAAAAGCCCCACTGGCATTGGCTTTCGTAGTATAGAGTCCAGGTTCTTAGGTTCATAGATTAATCTAATGGGAGGAGATGAAAAGGGAGCACAGTTACAGGGACCCGCAAAAAGCATGGGTTTCCGTTGGCGGAACGACAAGGTGTCGCCTAAGCTGACCCTCGCACTTGGACTCCTGGACAGCCTGGACTCGGACTGACAGTTTCAAGGTTCAACGGGCTGTCATCTCTCGCAGAGGCGATCTGAGGCGAACCAGACTTGACAGAAACTCACTTTAACTTGACGCCAGTCGATTTTGGCCGGGCGCCACCGGCCGGGTCTGCGTCGTCGTCGCCCAAGTCCCCGACGCCGATCGCATCTCCGACGTAGACCGGGTCCTAGACGTCGATCGCGTCGTCGGAGCCGCCCCGGTCCTCGACGTCGATCGCCGCGCCGGCGTCGCCCAGGTCGTCGACGTCGATCGCGGCGCCGGCGTCGCCCCGGTCGTCGACGTCGATCACGTCGTCGGCGTCGCCCAGGTCGTCGACGTCGATCGCGGCGCCGGCGTCGCCCCGGTCGTCGACGTCGATTACGTCGTCGGCGTCGCCCAGGTCCTCGACGTCGATCGCGGCGCCGGCGTCGCCCCGGTCGTCGACGTCGATCACGTCGTCGGCGTCGCCCAGGT
>JAHJOO010000007.1 GCA_018820275.1 Alphaproteobacteria bacterium | reverse complement strand
ATGGCCACGCCGCGCACGTGCGGGCGGAAGCCCTTGTGGCGCATGCGACCGGCCTTGCCGAGGTTCTGGTTCATGTGGTCGGGGTTCGACACCGCGCCCACCGTGGCCATGCAGCCGTCCAGAACCATGCGCAGCTCGCCCGAACCCAGACGGATCTGGGCGTAGCCGGCGTCGCGGCCGACCAGCTGGGCGTAGGCGCCGGCCGAGCGGGCCAGCTGGGCGCCCTTGCCCGGCTTCATCTCGATGTTGTGGATGATCGTCCCGACCGGCATGGCGCGCAGGGGCATGGCGTTGCCCGGCTTCACGTCGACCTTTTCACCGGCGATCACCGTGTCGCCCGCCTTCAGGCGCTGCGGCGCGATGATGTAGGTCTTCTCGCCGTCGGCATAGGTCACCAGGGCGATGAAGGCGGTGCGGTTCGGATCGTACTCCAGACGCTCGACCGTGCCGACCGCGTCGAACTTGCGACGCTTGAAGTCGATCTTGCGGTACAGGGTCTTGGCCCCGCCGCCGCGGAAGCGGACGGCGATGCGGCCGCCCTGGCCGCGGCCGCCCGACTTGGTCAGGCCCTCGGTCAGCGACTTCTCGGGGCGGCCCTTGTGCAGCTCCGAACGGTCGACCAGCACCAGGGCGCGACGGCCCGGCGAAGTCGGATTGTAGGTCTTCAAGGCCATCGGATCAGAGCCCCGTGGTGACGTCGATCGACTGGCCGTCGGCCAGCGTCACGATCGCTTTTTTGATGTCCACCCGACGGCCCATGATGCCGCGGAAACGCTTGGTCTTGCCCTTCTGGACCAGGGTGTTGACCTTGACGACGTTGACCTTGAACAGGCTCTCGACCGCCGCGGCGATCTCGTCCTTGGTCGAGGTCCCGGCGACGCGGAACACGACCTTGTTCTGCTCCGACAGGATCGTCGCCTTCTCGGTGATGATCGGCGCCAGGATGGTGTCGTAGTGTTTGGCGGTGGGTTGAGCGCCGGCCATCACGCGGCCTCCTTCTTGGCGAAGCGGGCCTCGATCGCGTCGACGGCGGCCTTGGTCAGCACCAGCTTGTCGGCCCGCAGGATGTCGTAGACGTTCAGGCCGGCGTTCGGCAGCACGTCCACCATCGGGATGTTGCGGGCGGCCAGGCCGAAGTTCACGTCGACTTCCGGACCGGCGATGATCAGCGTCTTCGTCCAGCCCAGCTTGCCGAACTGCTCACGCAGGGCGGCGGTCTTGGCGTCCTTCACCGAGACGCTGTCGACGATGACCAGGTCGCCCGAGACGACCTTGGAGGACAGCGCATGGCGCAGGGCCAGGGCGCGGACCTTCTTGGGCAGGGAGAAGCCGTGGTCGCGGACGACCGGGCCGAAGGCGCGCGAGCCGCCGACGAACTGCGGCGCACGGCGCGAACCGTGACGGGCGCCGCCGGTGCCCTTCTGCTTGTACATCTTCTTGCCGGTGCGAGAGTTCTCGTTCCGGGTCTGAACCTTGTGCGTGCCGGCGCGGCGCTTGGCCAGCTGCCAGTTGACGTAGCGGGCCAGCAGGTCGCCGCGGATGTCGGTGATGCCGAAGACGGCGTCCGACAGTTCGACGTCGCCCGAGGCCTTGCCGTCCAGTTTGATGACCGAGAGTTTCATTACGCTTCACCGCCTTCAACGACTTCGGCGGCCGGAGCGGCGTCGTCCGCCGGGGTCTCGGCGGGCTGCTCGGCGGCGGCCGGGGCCGACTTCGACTTGATGCCGCCCGGGAACGGGGCGTCGGCCGGACGGGCCTTCTTGATGGCGTCGCGGATCTTGACGAACGTGCCGTCGTGACCGGGCACGGCGCCCTTGATCAGGATCAGGCCGCGCTCGGCGTCGATGCGGACCACGGTCAGGTTCTGGACCGAGACGGTCTCCTGACCCAGGTGACCGGCCATCTTCTTGCCCGGGAAGGTGCGGCCCGGATCCTGACGGTTGCCGGTCGAGCCGTGCGAGCGGTGCGAGACCGAGACGCCGTGCGTGGCGCGCAGACCGCCGAAGTTCCAGCGCTTCATGGCGCCGGCGAAGCCCTTGCCGATGGTCGGGGCCTGAACGTCGACCTTCTGGCCGACCACGAAGTGATCGGCGGTCAGCTCGGCGCCGACGTCCAGCAGGGCGTCTTCGGCCACGCGGAACTCGGCGACGTGCGCCTTGGGTTCGACCTCGGCCCGGGCGAAGGTCTCGCGCTGGGCCTTGTTGGTGTTCTTGG
Source organism: Alphaproteobacteria bacterium (assembly GCA_018820275.1). Lineage (GTDB taxonomy): Bacteria > Pseudomonadota > Alphaproteobacteria > Caulobacterales > Caulobacteraceae > Brevundimonas. Next base: position 6,707 of record JAHJOO010000007.1, on the reverse strand, counting down.
CCTTCTTCGTGCCGGCGCCCAGCTGCAGGGCGACGTAGCCGTCCCGCTCCTGGGTGCGCTGGCCGACGACCTGGCAGCCGTCGAGTTGAAGCACAGTGACCGGAACGTGCGCGCCGTCTTCGGCGAACACGCGGGTCATGCCCAGCTTCTTGGCGATCACGCCCGTGCGCATCGGATCCCGCCTTCTCTTCTTAAATCTTGATCTCGACGTCCACGCCGGCGGACAGGTCGAGCTTCATGAGCGCGTCCACGGTCTGCGGGGTGGGGTCGACGATGTCGAGGACACGCTTGTGCGTGCGGATTTCAAACTGCTCGCGCGACTTCTTGTCGACGTGCGGCGAACGGTTCACGGTGAACTTTTCGATCAGGGTCGGCAGCGGGATCGGACCGCGAACGGTCGCGCCCGTGCGCTTGGCGGTGTTGACGATCTCGCGCGTCGAAAAGTCGAGGACGCGATGATCGAAGGCCTTGAGCCTGATGCGGATGCTTTGATCCATATCGGTGCTTATCCCAAGCGGTCGGTGGACCGCGTCCCTGTGAACCATTTCAAAGACCGGAGTCTTCGGGTCTGACGACCCTCAGAGTACGCACGTCCGCAAAAACGATCGGCCCACGCGGTCGCCCGCGAAGGCCGTTGAAGTCCTGGGTCACTGTAAAGAACAGGGTCTCAGGTCGTTCCTGCGGACCGCGTCTGCACCCGGGGGTGCACAGCCGGTCCAACAAGAGTGGGGGCTTATGACGGGTGACTCGCCCGTCGTCAAGCGGCGAAAACGTGGCGGAGCCTCAGTTTCCGGGCTCCAGCGGGGCCCAGTCGCTGTCGGCGGCCGAGACCCCCTCCAGCCGCCCCGACGTCGCGTTCCATTTCAGGCGCACCACGCAGTTTTCCGCCGCCTCGACGCAATGGAGGGCGTGGACGGTGACGTCGACCCGCCCCGGCAGGACCGTCAGCGACACGACCTGTCGGTCCAGCGCACGAACCAGCCCGGCGTCGGTGCTGACGTAGAGGCGGGCGCGGCAGCCGCCCGTTCCGCACCACGCCGGGGCCCCCGCCACCGCATAGTCGATCAGCCAGTCATCCACGCCATCGGGCGACACGTCGACCGCGCGGATCATGCCCGGGGGCGCCCTTCGCTGCAGCGGGGGCCGGTTGGTCGGATCGTCGGCGTCGGCGAAGCGGTCGTTCAGATCCCTCAGGGCGACCCATTCGACCCCTTCGGGCGGACGCGCCGCGCCACACCCCGCCAGGGCGACGCAAAGCAGGAAACCGACTGATCGCATGAGCGCCTCCAGGCCGGCACACTCGGGCGACCGGCTGGACGGCGCATCTGTCGAGACCTGACGCCTCAGCGCCCCACGGTCACCTCGCCCGACCCCATGATGTTCCGCTCGGTGCGTCCGGTCACCTCGGCCACGCGCACGTCGCCGCCGCCCATGATGGAGACGTCCAGATCGCCGACGGTGCCGTCGAAGGCGACGTCGCCCGATCCGGCGATGTTGACCTCCAGATCGGCCAACCGCCCCGCCCGCACCGCGACGTCCCCGGACCCGCCGATGTTGACCGCGCCGCGCCCGCCGGTGGCGCCGGCCAGGACCACGTCGCCCGAACCGCCGATGTTGACGTCGAAGCCGCCCGTCGTCCCCGCGCGCACTTCTCCGGAGCCGCCGATGTTGATCTCCAGTTCGCGCGTGTTGCCGATCAGGGCCGAACCGGAGCCGCCGATGTTGATCCGCACGTCGCCGGTCACATTGGGCACGGTCCAGTCGCCGCAGCCGCCGATGGACAGGTCCACCTCGCGCGCGCCCTGTCCGACGGTGCCGTAGACGCCGCTGCCGGCCGCCACCTTCACCGCCCGCGGCGCGCGGATGATGATCAGCGGCGCGTCGGCCAGGTTCACCCGGCCCACGCCGCGCACGTCGACGCTGGCGCCCTGTCCCGGCTGGCTCGCGCCCGCGGGACCCGACCGGCAGTCGCGGATGCGGCTGTTGCGCACCATGAAGCGCCGGTCCGACAGCCCGCCCTCGACGATGGTGGCGTCGCCGTCCCGACGGACGCGCAGCGCCGGCAGGTCGGCGCGGCCGGCCTCGACGGAGACGGCCACGTCGGTCCGGTCCTCGACGATCACGACCACGCGGGCCACGGCGTCCTTGATCTCCACCTCCTGCGCCACGGCGGGCGCGGCCAGGGCCCCGAACGCGGCGACGGCGAGGACGGCGGCGGAGACGGCGAGGTTTCGGGTCTGCATGGCGGAGGCTCCCTGTCCGGATCTGAGGTCCGGAAGGTGCGCTCGTGACCGCCCCGGGTCACTTTAAATCGAGGTCATGACCTGACCGTAAGAAACCTCAGGCCCCCAGGGCGCGGGCCCCGTCCTCGACGCCCAGCTCCGGCTCGAAGTCGCGCGCGAAATGGGCGATGCGGCTCTTCAGCCCGCCGACGCGCTTCAGCGCCAGCGAGGCGGCCCAGCGGGCCGCCAGCTCCGGCGTCGCCATGGCGTCCGTCGGCCGGGGCCGCGCGCCGCGGCTGCGCAGCACGGCATTGGTGTAGAGCGCCCCGTTGCGCCAGCGCGACGGCCAGGTCTGGAAGTCCATCGACAGGCTGACGCAGAAGCGGTCCAGATTCTCGACCCGGTGGGGGGCGTACAGCGGCCAGGTCAGGGCCTGCCCCGGCTCCAGGTCGATCACCGTCGCAGCACCCTCGAAGGCGCGGAGGTAGGGCAGCTCCTCGGTCGTCTGGCGCGCGACCACCTGCTCCATGCAGCGCTCGGGCAGGTGCGCCTCGTCGCCCGGATAGACGAAGATCCGCTTGCGGCCCCGCAGGTGGAACAGGACCACGCCTGCCGGATCGAAATGATAGGGTACCCGCGCCCTGGGCGACGACAGGATCAGCTGGCCGGCGTTGGTGACGGCCTTCATACCCGGATAGGCCGTCTGGATGCGGGCGAACTCGGCCATGGCCGCGTCCCACAGATCCGGCGCCGCCGCCTGCGCATTGCGGATGTTGACCCACAGACGCCCGGCCTTGATCGCTTCCAGCAGCTCCGCGCCCGACAGCCGCCCGCGCGCGCCGGTGCGCAGGCTGACCTGCCCCTCGGCGTCGTAGTCATAGAGGTTGATGTCGAACAGGTCGGCGGGGCAGCGGTCCAGCAGGGCCGCCAGCCAGGCGTCCTCGGCGAAGCCCAGGGCGTTCAAACCATGGGCGTGGACGGCGGCCTCGCGGATGGGACCGGCGTAGCGGGTGGTCATGGCTCAGGCCCCGGCGGCGGCGTTGGACGGAGACAGTTTGGCGGCGGCGGCGCCCACGGCCGACAGGGCCCCCTTCAGGCGCGCCGCGGTCGTGACCTCGCAGGCCTCGATCGCGGCCCAGCGGCGGCGCACGCTGGCCCCGATGCGGCTGCCCCGGCCCTCGCCCGTGGCGTTCAGCAGGCCGACGGCCGCGCGCCCGGCGCTGCGCACCAGGCCGGGACGCTCGATCACCGCCTCGACGATCCGCCGCTCGGCGTTGCAGAAGTATTTCTTGTAGCTCTCGCCCTGGAAGCCGTAGTCGAAGACCCGGTACCCTTGGGCGCCGGCCAGCCGCATCGTGTCCAGGCTCAGCAGGATGCCCGGCGAGCAGCGCGCCACGGTCGGGTCATAGGCGGGGAACCAGAAATGGTACTGGTCCGTCGCGTGCAGCGAGATCTCCAGCGCCGCCAGACGGTCGCCGCCCCACAGGGCGGCCATCGACGCGCCGAACCGGCCGCGGGGGTCCCGCGCCAGGGCGTGCAGCACGTCGCGGGTCCAGCCGCAGGCGAAGACGTCGTGGCGGCCCGTGCGGCGGTACTGTTCGCGCTTCAGGCCGATCAGGTGATCCAGCAGCGCCGGATCGGTCAGGCCGCGCTCCACGCGGATCGGGCCCAGCTCGGCCTCGAGGCTGCGGCGCGCCCGCTCCTTGTCCTTGAAATACTTGCCGAAGGTGGCGCGGCGGTCGGCATACCAGGCGTCGTAGCCGTCCGGGAGCGCCGCCTGCACCGTGGCGCGGCGCTCGCCCCCGCCGGCCGGACCGACCCACCCGCCCACGCTCAGGCGGCGGGCGCCGAGCAGGTCGGCGACCTGTTCCAGGCCGATCGGCTCGGACCGGTCGGCGATGACGCCGTGATAGTCGTTCAGCGGCGCCGCCAGCGGCTGGATCGCGCCGCCCCGCCGCTGGTGCGGGAAGAGGCCGACCACCCGGCCGCCGCGCCGGAACACGGCCACGCGCGCGCCGGGCGTCACGGCCCCCGCCACCTGGGTGAACTCCGGCTGGAAATAGGGCGAGACCAGATCGGGATCCGCGTCCACCATGCCCCGCCAGACGGCGACCAGCGACGCGTCCAGCTCTTCGGGCGAGATCAGGTCGACCTTGAGGGTCATGGACGGGCTCCGCGCGCCCGGAGTCCTCCGGGCTGGCCGCCACTCTGCCCTCCCTGCCGTTGCGGCACGGTTTAGGCTCATGGTGAACGAAACCTGCGCCCGCCACGGAGCGTTGCCGTTCGGTTCATTCCGACGGAGACTGCCATGACCGCCCGCCAACCCGGCCGCCAGAGCGAATACGAAGAGGAGCGTCCCGTCCGCGAGGGCGAGCCGCCCCACCCCGCCCAGGAGCCGGCCGGTTCCGAAGGCAGTTCGAACAGCGGCGAGACCGCCACCGACCCCGCCACCGGAGAACCGAACCCTTGAAAGCCGCCGCCCTCGCCCTCGCCCTGCTGCTTCCCGCCCTGCCCGTCGCGGCGCAGGCGGTCCCCGCGGCCTGCCCCGCCACGGCCGACCATCTCAGCGCCAACGGCGGGCTGGACCGCACGCGCGCCGCGGTCGCCCGCGGCTCGGTGCGGATCCTCGCCGTCGGGTCGTCCAGCATCGAGGGCGTCGGCGCCAGCCGCCGCGAGCTCGGCTTCGTGCCCCTGCTGGAGGCGGGGCTGCGCCAGCGTCTGCCGGGCGTGGAGGTGACCGTCGTCAACCGCGGCATCGGCGGGGAGACGGCGAAGGACACCGCCGACCGGCTGGCGCGCGAGGTCGAGGCGGCGCGCCCGGACCTGGTGATCTGGCAGCTGGGCACCAACGACGTCCTGCGCGACCGCCCGATGGACGACTTCTTCTCGGACTTCCGCCGCGGCCAGCCGATCCTTGAGGCGGCCGGCGTTGACGTCCTGCTGATCGATCCCCAGCGTCTGCCGGAGGCCGCGAAGAACCCCGCCTTCGCCGGGCGCAACCCCGCGCTGGCGGAGGTGTCCCGCCTCATCGGCCTCGAGGGCGGACGGGTCGGCTGGGCGGTGCACGGGCGGTTCGCCGCCATGTCCGCCTGGGGCGGGCTGGCCGGCGGGGGCGTCGGCCCCGATGAGCTGCACCTCAACGACGAGGGCTACGCCTGCTGGGCCGCCGTCACCGCGCACGCCCTCGCGGCCGCGCTGCGCTGAGCCCCGGAATGCAGAAAGGCCCCGGGTTTCCCCGGGGCCTTTCCTTTGACCGGCCTATGCTCGCCTCGCGGAGGCTCGCGGCTTGAGGCCTCAGGCGAGGATCTTGGACACCACGCCGGCGCCGACGGTGCGGCCGCCTTCGCGGATGGCGAAGCGCAGCTTCTCTTCCATGGCGATCGGGGTGATCAGTTCCACGGTCAGCTCGGCGTTGTCGCCCGGCATGATCATCTCCACGCCCTCCTTCAGGTGCACGATGCCGGTCACGTCGGTCGTGCGGAAGTAGAACTGCGGACGGTAGTTGGTGAAGAACGGGGTGTGACGGCCGCCCTCTTCCTTGGTCAGGATATAGGCCTCGGCCAGGAACTTGGTGTGCGGGGTGATCGAGCCCGGCTTGCACAGCACCTGGCCGCGCTCGACGTCCTCGCGCTTGGTGCCGCGCAGCAGCACGCCGACGTTGTCGCCCGCCTGGCCCTGGTCCAGCAGCTTGCGGAACATTTCCACGCCCGTGCAGGTCGTCTTCTGCACCGGACGGATGCCGACGATCTCGACTTCCTCGCCGACCTTGACGATGCCGCGCTCGACGCGACCGGTCACCACCGTGCCGCGGCCCGAGATCGAGAACACGTCTTCCACCGGCATCAGGAACGGCAGGTCGATCGGACGCTCCGGCTGCGGGATGTAGTCGTCGACCGTCTGCATCAGCTCCAGCACGCGCTGCTCGCCGATCTCCGGCGTCACGCCGTCGGTCGCGGCCTTGGCCGACCCCTTGGTGATCGGGATGTCGTCGCCCGGGAACTGGTAGCTCGACAGCAGCTCGCGGACTTCCATCTCCACCAGCTCCAGCAGCTCCTCGTCGTCGACCAGGTCCACCTTGTTCATGAACACCACCAGCGCCGGGACGCCGACCTGGCGCGCCAGCAGGATGTGCTCGCGCGTCTGCGGCATCGGGCCGTCGGCCGCCGACACCACCAGGATCGCGCCGTCCATCTGCGCCGCGCCCGTGATCATGTTCTTCACATAGTCGGCGTGGCCCGGGCAGTCGACGTGGGCGTAGTGACGGTTCGCCGTCTCGTATTCCACGTGCGCCGTGTTGATCGTGATGCCCCGCGCCTTCTCCTCCGGCGCCGCGTCGATGTCGGCGTAGTTCATCGCCTTCGCCCCGCCGGCCTTGGCCAGCGTCATCGTGATCGCCGCCGTCAGCGTCGTCTTGCCGTGGTCAACGTGACCGATCGTGCCGATGTTGCAGTGCGGCTTGGTGCGTTCGAACTTTTCCTTGGCCAT
>JAHJOO010000069.1 GCA_018820275.1 Alphaproteobacteria bacterium | reverse complement strand
CGGGTCGACGCGGGCCGCATCGGCGACCGGCGGCGGAGAGGGCGGGGTCCGGGCGGCCGCAGCCGGGGCGGCCTCGACGCCCGCGTTCGGGGCCGGAGCGGGCGTGGAAGTCGGGGCTTCGGCGGCCGCCGGACCGTCGGCGCCGGAGGCGGCGTCCGAAGCGGGGCCTTCGCCCGTCGCGGCGGCAGGCGACCGGGCCGCCTCAGGATGCAGGGCGGGCGGCGGCGCCGAGGGGGCGGGCGCGCCCTGCGGCGGCGGCAGAACCTCGGGACGCGCGGACTTGGCGCCGACGTCCGGCGTGGGACCGACCTCGACGGGCAGCACCTCGGGGCGTGGCTCGGGTGCGGGGCCGACGCCGATCGGCAGGATTTCGGGGCGCGGCGTCGGCTGGGGGCCCATGTCGATGGGCAGGACCTCCGGACGGGGATCGCCGTCCGACGGCGTGAGCTTCGCGTCGGGCGAGGGCCCGGACCCCGGTCTGGTCTCCCGAGGCAGAACTTCCGGATGGAGAAGCCCGTCATCGTTGGCGTCCGGACCGACGTCGCCCGGCAGAACCTCGGGTCGCGGCGGGCCCGCGTGCTTCGTCGGAGGCGGCGACCGGTCGGCGCCCGGCAGCACCTGGGGGCGCGTCTCGTCCGTGGCGGCCTGCCGCGTCGCCTGGTCCACGAGACGGCCGAACGCCCCGTCCGCCGGAGCGGCGGGCGCGTCGCCGGCCAGGGGCACAGCGGGGGCGGCGGGGACGAACAGGCTCTGGGCGAGCATCGGTGACCGGAGGGGATGAGGATGGGGCGGCGCGTGCTGCGCCCGGAAAGGTCGACAGCCCCGCGCAAGCTCCGGGCCATGGCTCGGAAGGGCATGCAACAATTGGAAAAGACACGGAAACATGTGGAAGAGGCCGGGCGGCGGTCGGGGTCCGGATGAGGCGTTTCTTGCCGTGTCGGGACCTGTTTTTGCCCGGCGCCGGGCGCGCGCGCCGATTGGTCCGGTCCTTGCGCGCCTTGATCGGCATGACCGAGCGCGACGACAGACAGCTCAATGAAAACAGTGCCTTGACCGGGCCCGGGGGGCGGCAAATTCCGCGCGCCCGGGTGCAGGCTTTGCCGACCCAGGAGCCGCGCCCGTGTCCCTGAACTCGATCATGAACGCCGGCCAGTCCGGGCTGACGGCCGCGCAGATGCAGCTGCGGGTCGTCTCGGACAACGTCGCCAACGTCAACACGCCGGGATACGTCCGCAAGGTCGCCGAGCAGATTTCGCTGATGAGCGAGGGCGTCGGCGTCGGCGTGGAAGTGACGCGCGTCCGGCTGGCGACCGACCGGTTTCTGCAGGCGGCGACCATGTCGGCCTCGGCCGAGGCGCAGCGGCACGGCGTGCGGTACGAGCTGTTCGACCGCATCCAGGGCATGTTCGGCGACCCGGGCGGGACCTCGGGCTTCTTCGCCAAGGTCGACGAGATGTTCGCCGCCTTCGCCGCGACCGCGGAAGACCCCGCCTCGTCGCCCGCGCGTCAGGCGGCGATCTTCGGAGCCCAAAACCTGTTCGACGAGGGATCGCGCATCTCGCGCCAGATCCAGACCGTGCGCGAGGACGCGGACGGCCGCATCAAGAGCGCCGTGGACCGCGCCAACGGACTTCTGCAGCAGATCGAGGCGCTGAACGTCCAGATCGCCAAGGCCACGGTGGTCAACGACGACGCCTCGGGTGCCGAGGCGGCGCAGGCGCGCCTGATCGACGAACTGTCGGGCATCCTCGACGTGCGCGTGTCCCAGCGGAACGTGGGCGGGGTGTCGATCCGCACCAACGGCGGCGCCCTGCTGGCCGGCGACGGCTTCGCGACGCTGGACTATGCGCGCGCCGGGGTGGTCAACGCCGAGAGCAGCTTCAACGAGATCTGGGTCACCGAGCCACGGGGCCAGAAGCGGCCGCTGCTGGACGGGATCACCTCGGGCGAGATCAAGGGTCTGGTCGAGCTGCGCGACCAGGACGCGCCGCAGGCCGCCGAGCGCCTGGCCGAACTGCTGACGCGCGCCGCCGACGAGCTGAACCGGGCCCACAACGCCAATACGGCGGTGCCGGCGCCGCAGACCCTGAGCGGCCGCAACGTCGGCCAGTCGCTGGACACTGCGCTGGCCGGCTTCACCGGCCGGACCGCGGTGCTGGTCACCGACGCGGCCGGCGTCGTCCAGACCCGGGTCGACCTGAGCTTCGACGGGGCGGGCAATGTGGACGTCGGCGGCGACGTGGTGCCGGTGGCCGACTTCCTGGCCGAACTGAACGCCAAGCTGGGAACCAGCGGCACGGCCAGCTTCGTCGACGGACGTCTGACCCTCTCGGCCGCCGCCGGCCGCGGGGTCGCGGTCGTGGACGATCCCGACCTGCCCGCCCGCAAGCAGGGCATGGGGCTGTCGCACTTCTTCGGGCTGAACGACCTGATCCGCACCGACCGCCCGGCGATCTACGCCACGGGCCTGGGGCCGGCGTCGCCCCACGGCTTCCCGGCCGGGCAGACGCTGAAGCTCCGGCTGACGGGGGACACCGGCGCGCGCCTGCGCGACGTCGAGGTGACCGTCCCGGCGGGCTCCATGACCGACCTGCTCGCCGCCCTGAACGATCCGGTCACGGGCGCGGGCGGGCATGGGACGTTCCGGCTGAACGGCGACGGGTCGCTGTCATTCGTGGGCCACACCACCCCGGCCGCCCGACTGTCGGTGCTGGAGGACCGGACGAGCCAGACGGCCTCCGGCGTGTCGATGACCGAGCTGTTCGGCATCGGCGGCGGCGTCAGGGCGTCGCGCGCGGACGGGTTTTCGCTGCGCGGCGACATCGCGCGCAACCCCGCCCTGCTGGGGCTGGCGCGGGCGGACGCGGCGGCGGCGGTGGGCGCGCGCGCCCTGGTCTCGGGCGACGGCCGGGGCGGACTGGCGCTGGCCGACGCGGGCCAGGGGCAGGCCGTGTTCGAGGCGGCCGGAGAGTCGGTCGGGGGGGCCTCGTCGGTGTCGCGCTACGCGTCGGAGGTGGCGGGCGACATCGGCGGCCGGGCCTCGGTGGCAAAGTCGCGGGCCGAGAGCTCCGCGGCGCTGCACGGGGAGGCCTATTCGCGCCAGCGGGCCCATGAGGGCGTTAACCTGGACGAGGAACTGGTGCTGATGACCACCTATCAGCAGGCCTTCAACGCCTCGGCGCGCCTGATCCAGGCGGCCAAGGATCTTTACGACGTGCTTCTGGGGATCGTCTGATGCGGATCTCGACCTTCGGCAACTACCAGTCCGCGCTGCTGGACCTGATGGGCGCGCAGGTGCGCTCACAAGAGGCGCAGACGCGGGTGTCGACCCAGAAGAACGCGACCGATCTGGTCGGCTTCGGCCGCGGCTCGGAATCGCTGACGGCCCTGAAGTCGGCGCAGAGCCGGATTTCCGGATTCATCGACGCCGGAAAGGCGGCCGCGGGCCGGCTGTCCAGCCAGAATCTGGCCCTGAACCGGGTGGCGGACGGGGCCGGCGGCGCGCGGGAGGCGATCGCCGGGGCGCTGGCGGCCGGCCGGGTGGACGGGCTGATGCTGGAGCTGCAGGGACAGTTCCAGATCTCTCTGGACGGTCTGAACACCCGGCATCAGGGTCGCTATCTGTTCGCGGGCGGGGCCTCGGCGGAGGCGCCGGTCACTCCGCGCACCATGGCCGAGTTGTCGCTGCTGGCCGATCCCGACGAGAGCTTCGTCAACGACGACCTGGTGCAGGTCTCGCGGCTGGACGAGGGCACCGCGCTGGAGACCGGCTTCCTGGCCGACGACATCGGCCAGGAGCTGTTCCGTATCTTCCACGACATCCAGCGCCGGCACGAGGCGACGCCGATCACCGGCGAGATGGACGACGCGACGCGGGACTTCCTCACGGGCATGCTGTCGCGACTGGACGGGGCGCGCGAGGGCATCACCAATCAGGCGGCGCAGAACGGCGCGGTGCAGAACCGCGTCGACAACGTGCTGAAGGCCCAGCAGGAGCAGAGCGACGCCCTGGAGGCCCTGGTGTCCGAACGCACGGACGCCGACCTGGCCCAGGCCCTGACCGACCTCGAGCTGTCGCAGGTGGCGATGCAGGCCTCGGCCCAGGTCATCAACCAGCTCCGGCAAGTGTCGCTGCTGAACTTCCTGACCTGATGAGGGTTGGGTCCGTATGGTCAGCGACCGCGGCTCGCTTTATGCAGGTGACATGGCGAGAGCGGACTTCCAGGTCGAGGAGACGGGCGACGGCGCGACGCTGAGCCTGTCCGGAGACTGGACCACGACCTCGCTGGGCCGGACCGGCCGGCGCCTGCAGGAGGCGCTGTCCGGGCGTCGGGTGGCGCGCGTCGATCTGACCGGCCTGGAGCGGTTCGACACCGCCGGGGCGCTGGCCCTGGTGCAGGGCGGGGCCGGGGGGCTGGGCGGAGCCGACTGGGAGTCCCGGCCCGAGGCGGGCCGCATCTACGCCCTCGTCGAGAAGCTGGAACGCCAGAGCGCCCCGCCGCCGCGCCGGCCCGACCCGGTGACGCGGACCTTCGCCAAGATCGGGCACGGGGTGCACGACTTCGGCGCCGAGGCGACCCTGTCGCTGGCCTTTCTGGGTCGCCTGATCGCGGCGGCCGGAATGGCGCTCAGACACCCCGGCCGGATCCGCTGGGCGGCGTGGGTCAGCCAGACCGAGCGGTCGGGGCTGGACGCCCTGCCGATCGTGATCGTCACCAACTTCTTCATCGGTGCGGTCGTGGCCTTTCTGGGCGTGGATCTGCTGACCCAGTTCGGCGCCGGCGTGTTCGCGGTGCAGCTGATCGGCGTGTCCGTGCTGCGCGAGTTCGCGGTGGTGATCACCGCGGTCCTGCTGGCCGGACGTTCGGCGTCCGCCTTCGCGGCCGAGGTCGGCGCGATGCGCATGAACCAGGAGATCGACGCCATGCAGGTCATGGGGGTCAACGCCTTCCAGGCGCTGGTCATCCCGCGGCTGGCGGCCCTGCTGGTGATGCTGCCCCTGCTGACCTTCGCCGCCATGCTGGCGGGGCTGTTCGGGGGGCTGCTGGTGACGTGGAGTTCGCTGAACCTGGGACCGGCCTTCTTCATGCAGCGGCTGCAGGACGACCCGAACATGTTCCAGCACGCGATGGTCGGCCTGTCCAAGGCCCCGGTCTTCGCCCTGGTGGTCGCCGCCATCGGCTGCCGGCAGGGGATGTCGGTGGCCGGCGACGTCGAGAGCCTGGGCCGGCGCGTGACCGCGGCGGTGGTGCAGGCGATCTTCGCCATCATCTTCCTCGATGCGGTGTTCGCCCTGATCTACCTGGAGCTCAACCTGTGACCGGCGCGCGGGAGCCCCTGATCGAGGTGCGCGGGCTGCGGAGCCAGTTCGGCGACAACGTCATCCACGACGACCTGGACCTGACGGTCGCGCGGGGCGAGGTGATCGGCGTGGTGGGCGGATCGGGCACGGGCAAGACCGTGCTGCTGAACACCATCATCGGGCTGAAGGAGCCCGAGGGCGGGTCGGTGTCCATCTTCGGCCACGACATGGCCAACCTGTCCGGCCCCGAGGCGGCGGACGTGGAGCGGCGCACCGGCGTGCTGTTCCAGAGCGGCGCCCTGTTCTCGTCCCTGACCGTGCTGCAGAATGTGGCCGCGCCCCTGGTCGAGCACACGCGGCTGCCGCTGGCGACGATCGACGAGATCGCCGAGATGAAGATCGCCATGGTGGGGCTGAAGCCCGAGGCGCACCACCTGAAGCCGGCGGAACTGTCGGGCGGGATGAAGAAGCGCGTCGGTCTGGCGCGCGCCCTGGCCCTGGACCCGGAGCTGCTTTTCCTCGACGAGCCGACGGCCGGCCTCGACCCGATCGGCGCGGCGGCGTTCGATCAGCTGATCCGCGATCTGTCGGACGACCTGGGACTGACGGTCTTCATGATCACGCACGATCTCGACAGTCTGTACGCCATCACCGACAAGGTGGCGGTGCTGGCCGACAAACGGGTGGTCGCCATGGCCACCGTTTCGGAGCTTGAGCGTTCAGACCACCCGTGGGTCAGGGAGTATTTCCTTGGACCCCGCGGTCGCGCCGCCAAGGCAGCCTGAGGACACGATGGAACGAGACGCCCACTACGCCGCCGTCGGCATCGCCACCGTCGCCCTCATGGCGGCCCTGGTGGTGTTCTCGATCTGGCTGGCCCGCCTGTCGTTCAACAACGAGTTCGACCAGTACGACATCGTCTTCTACGGGCCGGTGCGCGGCCTGTCGGAAGGCGGGGAGGTGCACTTCAACGGCATCCGCGTCGGCGAGGTGACCGACCTGCGTCTGGATCCGCAGAAGGGCAACCAGGTCGTGGCGCGCATCCGGGTGGACGCCACCACGCCCATCCGGGTGGACAGCCGCGCCCAGCTGGAGCCCCAGGGGATCACGGGCCTGAACTACATCCAGATCACCGCCGGCACCGACGGGCGGCCGCTGTTGAAGACCCAGTATCCCGACAACGTCGTGCCCGTGATCCAGAGCCAGCCCAGCCCCATCGCCGAACTGCTGAGCGGCTCGGGCACGGTGCTGGCCCAGACGGTGGACGCGCTGAACCGGATCAACCGCGTGCTGAGCGACGACAACATCCGCAGCTTCTCGACGTCGCTGCGCAACGTCGAGGCGCTGACCACCGAGTTGGAAGCCCGCAAGGGGCTGCTGGAACAGCTGGAGCAGGCCCTGGAGCAGGCCAATGCCGCGCTGGCCGAGTACACCGCGCTGGGCGCCGACGCGCGCCAGCTGGTCAATACCGACGGCCGCGAGGCCATCGCCAACCTGAACGCGGCGACCGCAGAGGCGCAGGCCGCGGCGGAGTCCGTGAACCGGACGGTGTCCAACCTCGAGCAGCCGGTGGGCGACTTCGCCGACAACGGCCTGCCGCAGCTGGAGCGCGCCATCGCCGGGCTGGAGTCGGCCACGGCGTCGCTGGAGGACCTGATCGACGAGGTCCGGTCCAGCCCGCGCGACTTCATCGGGCGACCGCCCACCAAGGAGCTGGAGGTTCAGCCGTGATCCGTTCGCTTTCGATCGCGGCGCTCGCCGCCGCCCTCTCGGCCTGCGCGCTCCTGTCGACGCCCGACCCGGTGCAGATGTACCGGTTCGGCGTGCAGGGTGAGCGGACGGGCGCGGCGCCCGCCACCGGCGCGGTGGATGTCGCGGTGCGGCGCATCACCTTCGCCGAGGCGGCCGAGGGCGACCGCATCCTGACCGTCAACGGCACCGAGGCGGCCTATCTGGCCGGAGCCCGGTGGATGGAGCCGGCCCCGAACCTCTTCTCGTCGGCCCTTGAGGCGGCGGTGGCCGACCGGGGCGGACGGGTGCGCCTGATCGGGGCGCGCGACCTGGCCCAGGGCGATCTGGCGCTGGACGTCGACGTGCCGGTGTTCGAGACGCGCTATGGCGTGCCGGGCGGAACGCCGGCGGTGGTCATCACCGCCCGCGCCCGCCTGATCTCCCTGCCAGGCCGCGAGATCCTGGCCGAGCGCACCTTCACGGTCGAGGAACCCACCTCGGAAAACCGGGTGGGGGCCATCGTCCAGGCCTATGACCGGGGCGTGATCAGCGTGACGGGCGACATGGCCGGCTGGCTGGAGGACGCGGCGGGCCGCTAGAGCTTCTGCCGCAGATCCTGGAGTTCGCCGGTCACCGCGGCGCGGCGCCCCAGCGAGGCGTCGATGCGCGCCGCGGCCGCGGCGGCGGCGTCGGTCAGGGCCTTCCGCGCCGACTCCAGCCGGGTCGCGTCGGGGCGCACCTTCTGCGGCCGTCGGCCGGCGAGGCCGAGGGCGTCGGTCCATTCCGTCTTCCACGCCGCGACGGCGGCGGTGCAGCGCTCCAGCGCGGCGAGGGCCGGAGCGTCGGCGTTCTGGGCCGCGCGGAGGCGGGGCAGGGCGGCGAGGGCGGCGTCGCGACAGGCAATCAGGTCCCGCGTCCGGGCCCGGAGCGCGGCGTACGGATCAGGCTCGTCTCCGGCCGGGGCGGGCGTGAGGGCGGCCACGGCCGCGGCGACGTGGGCGTTCAGCGCCTCGAGGGCCTGGCGCAGCTCGCTCCACAGCCCCTCCAGCCCGGCGTCGCGACGCGCCACGGCGGCGGTCCGTTCGGCCAGATCGGCGGCGGTGTCCGCCACCGTGCGGGCGCCGCCGGTGAAGGCGTCGCGGAAGGCGCGCAGGCGCTTGCCGCGGGAGTCGAAGAGGCCGGCGAGGCCGCGCCGCGGCTCGAGCGTTCCCACGTCGAGCCGGGCCAGGGCCGCGTCGAGGTGGGTCAGACGGGCACGGGCCTCGGTCAGGTCGCCGGTGCGGACGTCCGACAGGACCCTGTCCAGAAGGTCCAGCACGGCGGCGCGTTCGGCCTCGCCGAAGGCTGCGGGGGCCTCAGGGTCGAGCCCGGCACGCAGGGCCTCGACGCGCGCGGCGTCTGGGGCCGGCAGTCCGCCCGCCCGAAGGTTCGCCCCGTCCGCCATGCCCCGTCCTCCCCGTTCGCCGCCGACCATGGGCGGGCGACCGGGACTATGCGACGGTTTTCAACCGCGGGGCAATTTCGCAGCAACCGGCGACGCCGTCGGCGTCTCAGGCCAGGTCGGGCGCGACCTCGTAGGCGGCCTCGGTCTTCGACGCCACTTCCTCCAGCGTCACACCGTCGGCCAGTTCGATCAGGACCAGACCCGAGCCGTCCGGCTTGACGTCGAAGACGGCCAGGTCGGTGATGATGCGGCTGACCACGCCGGTCCCGGTCAGGGGCAGGGTGCAGGCCTTCAGCACCTTGGACTGGCCGTGCTTGTTGGCGTGATCCATGACCACGACCACGCGCTTGACCCCGGCGACCAGATCCATGGCGCCGCCCATGCCCTTCACCAGCTTGCCCGGGATCATCCAGTTGGCGATGTCGCCGTTCTCGGCCACTTCCATGGCCCCGAGGATGGACAGGTTGATGTGGCCGCCGCGGATCATGGCGAAGCTGTCGGCCGAGCTGAAATAGGACGACTCCGGGATCTCGGTGATCGTCTGCTTGCCGGCGTTGATCAGGTCCGGATCGACCTCATCCTCATACGGAAACGGGCCCATGCCCAGCATGCCGTTCTCGGACTGGAGCGTGACCTCCATGCCGTGCGGGATGTGGTTGGCCACCAGGGTCGGGATGCCGATGCCGAGGTTGACGTAGAAGCCGTCCTGGAGCTCTCGGGCGGCGCGGGCGGCGAGCTGGTCGCGGGTGCGGGGCATGGGGGTGTCCGGGTGTGGGGGATGGGGTGCGGGGTGGCGGGTGTGGGGTGTCGGGTGTCGGGCGTCGGTCAGGCGGATTGCTCGTCCTTCGCTCGAAGTGCACGGATCAGGGCTCCGAGACCGCGCCCCAACTGATCGCAGCGCGTCAGGGCGGGTTCGATGTCGATCTTCGGCGCACACTCGACTT
Organism: Alphaproteobacteria bacterium; assembly: GCA_018820275.1. Classification (GTDB taxonomy): domain Bacteria; phylum Pseudomonadota; class Alphaproteobacteria; order Caulobacterales; family Caulobacteraceae; genus Brevundimonas. The sequence goes on along the minus strand of JAHJOO010000069.1, from coordinate 14,789 downwards.
CAGCGGCGATGATGAGATGTGTCTCCAGCTCCTTCAGCGACCCCTGCGCAATCATCAGGTGTCGGACGTAATCCCTGCGGCTGCCCCTGCCGTATCCCTCGGCGATGTTGGCGGGGACTGAGACCGCTGACCGTCTGATTTGTGATGTCAAACCAAACATCTCATCCTTCGGAAACCGCCGGGTGATCAGGTAGCAGGCCTTCACGAGTGCGATCCCGTCGCGCCAGACGCCAAGCTCGCGGTATGACGAAAGGGGCTCCTTCATTCCCGACACCCCACACCCGACACCCCACGCCCCGTTCAGGCGCTCTCCCGCTGCCGCACGGTCCGCTGCTCGATGCGTTTCTCGGGCACGGTGAGGACGATGCGGTCGACGTAGATGCCGGGGGTGTGGATGTGGTCGGGGTCCAGCGTGCCGGTGGGGACGATGTGCTCGACCTCGACGACCGTGACCTTGCCGGCCGTGGCCATCATCGGATTGAAGTTGCGGGCGGTCTTGCGGAACTGGAGATTGCCGCGGCCGTCGGCCTTCCAGGCCTTGACGATCGACAGGTCGGCGACGAGGCCGGTCTCCATGACGTAGTCGCGGCCGTCGAAGCTGCGGACCTCCTTGCCCTCGGCCACGAGGGTGCCGACGCCGGTGGCGGTGAAGAAGGCCGGGATGCCCGCACCGCCCGCGCGGATCCGCTCGGCCAGGGTGCCCTGGGGGTTGAACTCCAGCTGCAGCTCGCCGGCCAGATACTGGCGCTCGAACTCCTTGTTCTCGCCGACGTAGGACGAGATCATCTTCGCGATCTGCTTCGTCTCGAGCAGCTGGCCGAGGCCGAAGCCGTCGACGCCGGCGTTGTTGGAGATGACCGTCAGCCCCTTGGTGCCGCTGTCGCGCAGGGCGGCGATCAGGTGTTCGGGGATGCCGCACAGGCCGAAGCCGCCGGACATGACGGTCATGCCGTCGAAGGTCAGGCCCTCAAGCGCGGACTTGGCGTCCGGGAAGATCTTCCGCATGCGGTTCCTCGTCTTTTCATCGCCTGATGAATATCGGCGCGCCTGCTTCGTCTCTAGGGCGAGGGCGCGTTCCGGGCAAGCGTCGGGTCAGCCGCGGCCGACGGTGACCGGGTCTTTCGGCGGCGGCGGCCGATGGCGGTAGCGGGCGCCCTTGAGCATCATCTTCAGCGCCTCCCAGTGGATGGCGGCGGTGACCTTGAAGGTCAGCAGGGCGTGGGTGACGAACAGGCGGGCCAGGTCGGCGTCGGTCAGGGGGCGGCGGTCGCCGGCGAAGGAGGCGGTCAGCAGGGGGCGTCCGTCGCGCTTCGCCAGGATGGTGACGGAGACGCGGTCGTCGGGGGCGTGGACCTCGAACTCATAGGTCAGGGCCCGATCCATGAAGGGCGAGACGAAGTGGGTCTTGTCGGTCGCGTGGCGGGCGCGGCCGTCGGGGCCGAGGCCGGCGGGCATGGCATAGGAATGCCGCTCGCCGAAGGTGTTGGTGACCTCGTGCACCAGTCCGCGCAGGTCGCCGTCGGGTCCGTGGGCGAACCAGACGCTGATCGGATTGAAGCCGTAGCCGAGCACGCGGGGCATGGTCAGCAGGCGGATCGGTCCGCCGTCGAGGTGGACGCCGGCCCGGGCGAGCACGGCCTCGATCTGGGCGCGCAGCGGCGTCGTGGACCCGTCGCCGTGGTCGGTCGGACGCCATGACAGGAGGGAGAACCGGCGCGGCGACAGCAGACGCGGACGCTCGGCCTCGATCGTGTCGAGGTCGAGCAGCAGCATCCACGTCCGGTAGCGCAGCCGGTGGTCGAAGTCGGCCAGCCGGCGATGGACGACCTGGCCGACGTAGAGGGCAGACGCCGTCGTCACGCCGCCTCGGCCAGCGGGGCGGGGGCGGGCGACAGGTGGATGCGGCCGCTCTCGTTCTCGACCTCCCACGGACGGCGGACCCCGCCGATCGCCTCGGCCACGGCGAGGCCCGCCTGCAGGCCGTCTTCATGGAAGCCCGCGCCGAACCACGCTCCGGCGAACCAGACGCCGCCCTGACCCTGGAGGGACCACAGCTGCTTCTGCGCCGCCACGCCGGCGACGTCGAAGACGGGGTGCTCGTAGTCCCATTCGCCGATGACCAGTTCGGGGTCGGGTTCGCGCGTCGGGTTGAGACTGACGAACAGCGGCGGCCCGGGCAGGGACTGCAGCTCGTTCATCCAGTAGGTCACGCCGCCCTCGCCCGCGCGGTCGGAACGCCCCATGTGGGTCCAGGCGGCCCAGGCGCGGCGGCGGCGCGGCATCAGGGAGACGTCGCGGTGCAGCACGGCGCGGTTGGGTCGATAGGGGATGGCCCCGAGCAGACGGCGCTCGGCGGCGGTCGGCGCTTCCAGCAGGCGCAGGGCCTGGTCGGAGTGCGTCGCCAGCACGATCTCGTCGAAGCGGTGCAGGGTGCCGTCGGCCATGCGCAGGGCGGCGCCGTCCTGGTCGCGGACGACGGCGGCGATGCGGGTGCCGGTGACGACGCGTCCGGCCAGCGCCTGATGCAGGCGGGAGACGTACTCCCGGCTGCCGCCGTCGATGGTCCGCCAGGTCGGCCGCAGGTCGTAGGTGAGCAGGTTGTGGTTCATGTAGAACCGGACGAAGGCCGCGGCCGGATAGTCGCTCATCTGCTCCAGGGTGCAGGACCAGATCGCCGCCGCCTGGGGCAGCAGATAGGCGTCGCGGAACATGGGGCCGTAGCCGCTGCGGCCCAGCCAGGCGTCGAGGCTCTCGCCGCTCGCCTCAAGTTCCGGAAGCTGCTGCGGGGCCTCCTTCTGGAAGCGCAGGATGTCGCCGACCATGCGCCAGAAGCGGGGACTGGCCCAGTTGCGCTTCTGGGCGAACAGGGCGCGCAGGCCCTGGGTGCAGTACTCCAGCGCGCCCTCGTCGATGGAGACGGCGAAGGACATGAGGGCCGGCTTGGTCGCCACGCCCAGATGGGCCAGCAGGGCCGTCAGGTTGGGATAGTTGGCCTCGTTGAAGACGATGAAGCCGGTGTCGACGGCGATGGGGCCGGCGGGGGAGGGGGCGTCGACCGTGTTGGAGTGGCCGCCCAGCCGGTCGTCGGACTCGAACAGGGTGACGTCGTGCGCCGACGACAGCAGCCAGGCCGCGGAGAGTCCCGAAATCCCGGAGCCGACGACGGCGACGCGCCGGCCGGAGGCGTCGGCGGGAACGGGGGCGGCCGGGGACGGGATCATGAGGGCTCCTGGTTTGCGTCCATCAGCTACGGATCGCGGGGCGGCGCGGATGTCCGGCATCCGACTCACGCCGTGCTGCGTATCATGAACGCAGAAGCCGGGCTGCGTGGCGGCCGCGCGCGAGGGCGGCCGCCCGTCAGTCAGAGGATGAAATCAACGCATGAATCCAGCCACCGCCGCCATCCGCAGCCTGCAGGACGCGCCCTTCCCCGACTTCGTGACGCGGCCCGCGATCGCGGCCCTCGTCACCGAGGCGCGCAGGCGGCTGGACAAGGAGGGGCCGCACGACGAGGCGGGCTTCGCCGCGGAGATGGCGAAGCGGCAGGTGGCCGAGCACGCCGACGCGGCCAACGCCCAGCACTATGAGCTGCCGCCGGAGTTCTTCCGCATCTGTCTGGGGCCGCGGCTGAAGTATTCCTGCTGCCTGTATCCGACGGGCGCGGAGACGCTGGAGGCGGCAGAGGTCCTGGCGCTGACGGAGACCTGCGCCCACGCCGGGCTGGAGGACGGGCAGCGGATCCTGGAACTGGGCTGCGGCTGGGGCTCGCTGAGCCTGTGGATGGCCGAGCGGTATCCGGGCGCGACGATCACGGCGGTGTCCAACAGCCACGGCCAGCGCGGGCACATCGAGGCCCAGGCGGCGGCGCGGGGGCTGACCAATCTCACGGTCATCACCCAGGACATGAACGACTTCCGGCCCGAGGTGTCCGAGGCCGACCGCTTCGACCGCATCGTCTCGGTCGAGATGTTCGAGCACATGGCCAACTGGCGCGCCCTGCTGACGCGGGCGAAGGGCTGGCTGAAGCCGGACGGGCGGATGTTCATCCACATCTTCACCCACAGGGATGCCCCCTACCGCTTCGACCACACCGACGGCGGCGACTTCATCGCCCAGCATTTCTTCACCGGCGGGGTGATGCCGTCGAAGGGGCTGATGCGGCAGTTCCCGGACCTGTTCGAGGTCGAGCAGGAATGGACCTGGAACGGCACCCACTATGCCCGCACGGCCGAGCACTGGCTGCGCAACATGGACCAGAACGTGGACCGGGTGTCGGCGCTGATGCGCGGGACCTACGGCGAGGACTGGAAGCTGTGGCGGCGGCGCTGGCGGCGCTTCTATCTCGCCACGGCCGGCCTGTTCGGCAACGATGACGGAAACACCTGGGCGGTCAGCCATTATCGGCTGAAGCCGACGCTGGAGGGCTGAGACGATGATCAAATGGGTCGCGGGATACCTGGGCGCGGCGATCACCATGGCGGCGATCGACGCGGTGTGGCTGACGACGATGGCGAACCGGCTGTACCGGCCCATCATCGGGCCGATCATGGCCGACAAGCCCGACATGCGGGCGGCGGTGGTGTTCTATCTGCTGTACATCTTCGGCGTCTGCTTCTTCGCCATCGCGCCGGCGCTGAAGGACGGGCAGTGGACGCGGGCCCTGATCAACGGGGCGGTGCTGGGGCTGATCGCCTATGGCACCTATGACCTGACCAACCAGGCCACGCTGTCGGTGTGGTCGACCAAGCTGACGGTCATCGACCTGATGTGGGGCACGGCGCTGACGGGCCTGACGGCCACGGGCGGCTATTTCGCGGCGCGCTGGGCCGAAGGGCGGTTCGGTTAACCCTGTCCCTCGCCTGTCACGGGCGTGCGGTGGCGGAACGCGGGATTTCGGGTAAGGGTGCGCCTTCGAAGGGTTAACCGGGGGCGGGCGTGAAGTTCGGCGTCAACACTCTGACCGCGATGTTCGTGGCCGGCGTCGTCGGGGGGCTGGCCCTGACGCCGGACGGGCGCGCGTGGCTGCGGTCGCCGACGCTGATGCTGGGCGGGCAGGCCAACGCCTCGGCCAGTCCGGACCCGGCCGAGCCGGCGGTCGCGCCGGCGCCGGCGGCGCAGCCCGTCGCGCCGATGCAGGACGCCTCGGTGCTGAGGGCCAAGGCGGGCAGGCTGCGCATCGGCGTGTTCGGCGACAGCATGGGCGACGGCGTCTGGACCGCGCTCTACCGCGGGTTCGCCGGCGACGACGGCGTGACGGTGACCAAGTTCAGCGAGGTCTCCACCGGCCTGTCGCGGTATGACTATGTGAACATCCAGGCCAAGACGACGCGCCAGCTGGACGAGACGCCGGTCGATGTGGCGGTGGTGGTGTTCGGCACCAACGACGCCCAGGGCATCGACGACGGCGGCACGGTGCATGCTTTCGGCAGCGACGGCTGGAAGGCCGCCTACGGCCGGCGGATCGACGCGCTGGTCGCCCTGTTCCGGTCGCGGGGCGTGGTCGTCTACTGGGTCGGCATGCCGCGGATGAAGCGCGAGGGCTTCGACGGGCGGATGGCGATCATCAACGAGGTGGTCGAGGCGCGGATGAAGGCGCTGGGCGTCCCGTATCTGGAAACCATCGGCCTGACCTCGGACGCCGACGGCAAGTACATGCCCTATGCCGAAGTCGACGGCCGGCGCCGGCTGATGCGCGCCAACGACGGCATCCACATGAGCATGGACGGTTATCTGCGCCTGGCGGAGCCGGTCGAGGACGCCATCCGGCGCGACGCCGGACTGACCGGGTGAGAGCCCTGCTGGCCGCGGCCCTGCTGGCGTCGGCTGCGCCGGCGGCGGCGCAGACCTGCCCGGACGGCGTCTGCGGCGCGGCGGCCCTCGCCCCCTGGTTCGAGCAGCTGGAGGCGCTGGAGGCGGGCGCGCCGATCAAGGTGCACGTGGTCCAGATCGGCGACAGCCACACCGCCGGCGAGGTCATCCCCGGGGCCGTGCGCAGCCGGCTGCAGGCGCGGTTCGGCCGCGGCGGGCGCGGCTATCTGGCGCCCGGCATCCCCTACGAGGGCTATGCGCCGCGTCAGGTCGCGGTGACGGCCGCGGGCTGGACCTGGGCCCCTCGACCCGCGCGGATCGGCGGCTATGCGGGCACCGAGCGCACCGGGCTGTTCGGCGGGCCGGCGCGGGCCGAGGCGGGCACCGTCCTGACCCTGGCGCTGGATCCGGAGGCCGAGACGGCGCGGGTCGGTCTGTGCGGCCGGGAGGGCGTCTGGACCGTGCAGGCCGACGCGTCGGAGCCCGTGCCGGCGCAGATCCTTGGCGCGCGCTGCCGGCTGGTCCCGGTCGATCCGGCCGCCCGGACCCTGACCCTGACGGCGACGCCGGGCGACGGGGGGCTGGACGGAATCTGGCTGGAGGGGCCCGCCCCCGGGGTGATCCTGACCAATGTGGGCCACGTGGGCGAGACGCTGGCGGACTTCGCCGCGCGCGACGAGGCGACGGTCAGGGGCGAGCTGGAGCCGTTCGATCCCGACCTGATCATTCTGGCGTTCGGCACCAATGAGGGCTTCGATGACGGTCTGGACCTGTTCGTCTACGGAGCCTCGCTGACGGACCAGATCTGGCGGATGCGCAACCTGGCGCCGGACGCCGCCATCCTGATCCTGGGGGCGCCGGACGCCCTGCGGCGGGGGGAGGGCACCGCCTGTCCGGGCACGCGGGAGCGGACGGCGCCGGCCAATCTGATGCGGGTGCGGGCCTTGCAGAGGCAGGTCGCGGCCGAGACGGGCGTCGCGTTCTGGGACTGGCAGGGGCGGATGGGCGGAGAGTGTTCTGCGGAGCGGCTGGCGACGGCGCGCGAGCCGCTGATGCGCGGCGACCGGGTGCATTTCACCTCGGCGGGCGGCGAATGGATCGGCGGCCTGCTGGCCGACGACCTGATCGGTGCCTACGACGCCTGGAAGGCGGCCCGGATCGAGGCCGCCCCGGACGCGCCGGAGGCCCCCCCGCCCGTTGGGTCGGAGCCCGAGTCACCGCTTCGGCCGGCTCGCGAAGCGACCCCGCCTCAGCCGACCGGGCTCTAGCATGCTGTTCCCGACGCTCGCCTTCGGCGTCTTCTTCCTGTTCGTCTATTTCACCTCGTGGTCGCTGGATCGCGAGAACGGCCGGCGCAAGCTGTTCCTGCTGCTGGCCAGCTGGTTCTTCTACGCCCAGTGGGACTGGCGCTTTGTCGGCCTGCTGATCCTGTCGGCGGTGCTGAACTGGGGCGTGGCGGTCCTGATCAGCCGCGAGGAACGCGCGGTTCAGCGCAAATGGTTGGTGGCGGCCGGGGTCGCGGTCAATCTGCTGATCCTCGGCTTCTTCAAATACTACGGCTTCTTCGTCGAGGAGATGGGGCAGCTGCTGGCGCGGGTCGGCTGGGAGCGCGACCTGCCGCTGCTTCAGGTGATCCTGCCGGTCGGGATTTCCTTCTTCACCTTCCAGGGCATCAGCTACGTCGTCGACGTGCATCGGCGCACGACCGAGCCGGCGAAGAGCCTGCTGGACGTCATGCTGCTGATGAGCTTCTTCCCGCATCTGGTCGCCGGGCCGATCGTGCGGGCCTCGGACCTGCTGCCGCAGTTCGACCGCATGCCCCGTCTGACGCGCGAGATGGCGACGCACGGCCTGCTGCTGATCGTCTGGGGCCTGTTCAAGAAGACGGTGATCGCGTCGGAACTGGCGGTGCGACTGGTCGACCCGGTGTTCTTCGACCCGTCGGCCCACTCGGCGCTGGACATCACGGCCGCGGTCTATGGCTACGCGGTGCAGATCTACTGCGACTTCTCGGCCTATTCGGACATGGCGATCGGGATCGCGGCGCTGCTGGGCTATTCCTTCCCGCGCAATTTCGACCAGCCGTACCGCGCGCACTCGATGCAGCAGTTCTGGCGGCGCTGGCACATCAGCCTGTCGAGCTGGCTGAGGGACTATCTGTACGTGCCGCTGGGCGGCGGGCGGAAGGGCGTGGTCAGCTCCAGCATCAACGTCATGATCACCATGCTGCTGGGCGGGCTGTGGCACGGGGCGGCGTGGACCTTCGTGCTGTGGGGCGCGCTGCACGGCGGGGCGCAGGTGGTGGAACGGGTCGGCAAGAAGGCGTTCGGCGACCGCAAGGTCATCCCCATGTGGCTGGGCGTGCTGATCACCTTCCACGTCGTCTGCCTGGGCTGGATCCTGTTCCGGGCGGAGACGTTCGATCTGGCCATGGCCATGCTCCAGGGGCTGGGGCGGTGGGGGCCGGTGGTGGTGACCACGCCCTTCCTGCTGGGGCTGATCGTCGTCGGACTGGGCATGCACTGGCTGCCGCCGCGCGCGGTGGAGGGGATGACCGCGCGGCTGCAGGCGGCGCCGTCGATCACCCTCGGCCTGCTGATCGGCGCGGCCTTCCTGCTGATCGAGGCGGTCCGGCCCGAGGGCGTGGCGCCCTTCATCTATTTCCAGTTCTGACGGGAGGCGCGCGATGACCGATCCGACCGACCCGCGTCACCCCGGCGACCCCGAGCCGCCCGATCCCTTTCCCGAGTTCGGAAGCCGGCCGGTCTTTTCGCCGTTTCCGCCGCTGGAGCCGACCCCGGCCGCCTCGGGCGAACCGGTGGCCGAAGCCCTCGTCGTGCCGCCGGCCGCGGCGGTCACGACGCCCGAGCCCGATCCGCCAAGCGACTGGAACGAAAAGGCCGACGCCCACGACCTGATCGAGCGGGACAACCGGTTGAAGGCCATGGCGCGCTTCGCCTTTCCGCCCGGCCCGCCGCCGGACGACGAGGGCCTGGCCGCGCGCGACCGGCGCTGGACCACGCGGGTGATCCTGGTGGTGGCCCTGTTCATGGCGATCTTCAACGCCGGCTCGGTGCCGAACTGGTCGCGGCAACAGGCGCCGGGCTGGGTGACCGACACGGTGCGCGGCATGTCCGAGGTCTGGGCGACGCAGGTGGCCCTGCTGGGCGCGGACCTGCCCCGGCAGGGGGCGCGCGACGCCTATGAGGCGGCCCGGGACATGGAATGGGTGGGGCGCGACGGGGCCGCCGAGGTTGCGCCCGCCGCCTGACCCGCTAGCGTGCGCCCCGACGTTCAGGGGAGCTCTCGCATGCGGTTTTCGGCCTTCGGTCTGGTTTCGGTTCTGGCGCTGCTGGCGGCGGCGGGACCGGTGGTCGCCCAGCAGGTCGGGGCCCAACAGGCGGGTGAACCCGTCGTCTATCAGCAGCCGCCCGCCCCCATCGCGGCGATCCTGGACTCGCAGCCCAGCCCGACGCCCAGCCTGAGCCCGGACCGGCAGACGCTGGCGCTGTTCGACCGCTCGAATCTGCCGCCGATCGAGGAATTGGCCGAGCCGATGGTGAAGCTGGCCGGCTATCGCCTCAATCCGCGCAACAACGGGCCGGCCAACAGCCGGGTGTCGTGGCTGACGGGGCTGAGCTTCCAGGACGTGGCCGGCGGCCCGGCGCGGTCGGTGCAGCTGCCGGACGGGGCGCGGTTCACCAGCCCCAGCTGGTCGCCGAACGGCAAGTCCGTCGCCTTCCTGGTCGACGAGTCCGAGGGGATGTCGCTGTACGTCGCCAGCACCGAGGGCGGCGCGGCGCGACGGCTGACCACGGCGCGGGTCAATGCGGCGACGGGCAACGGCTTCGACTGGCTGCCGGACGGGTCCGGTCTTCTGGTGCGTATGACGCCGGCGAACCGCGGCCCGGCGCCGGACGTGACGCGGGCCCCGACGGGGCCCATCGTGGAGGAGTCGGCCGGTCGCGCCGCGCCCGTGCGGACCTATCAGGACCTGCTGGGCTCGCCCGGCGACGAGGCCCTGTTCGACCACTATTTCACCAGCCAGCTGACCCTCGTCGGGCTGGACGGATCGACCCGCAATGTCGGCGGGCCGGGGGTCATCCTGAGCGCCTCGGTCTCGCCCGACGGCCGCCATGTGCTGCAGACCCGCGCGAAAAGGCCGTACTCCTACGTCGTGCCGGCCGGCCTGTTTCCGGCCGAGGTGTTCGTCACCGACATGCAGGGACGGGTGGTGCACGCGGTCGCGGACCTGCCGCTGAGGGACGACGTGCCGACGGCCTTCGACGCGGTCGCGCCGGGGCCGCGCGCGGTGCAGTGGCGGGCCGACGCCGACGCGACCCTGACCTGGGTCGAGGCCCGCGACGGCGGCGATCCGCGCACCGCCGCGGAGGTACGCGACACGGTCTTCATGCTGGCGGCGCCGTTCGAGGGGCGGCCGGTCACGCTGATCGACCTGAACGAGCGGTACGCGGGCGTCGTCTGGGGCGACGCGGACACGGCGATCGTCAACGGCCGCTGGTTCAACACGCGCCACGAGACCCGCTGGCTGGTCGATCCGTCGAACCCCGGGCAGGGCCGGCAGCTGCTGGAGCGCAATTATCAGGACCGCTACAACGACCCGGGCTCCCCCGTGACGGAACCCGACGACCGGGGCCGCGCGCGGATCCGCTTCGCCGCCGACGGCCGCATCGTCATGGCCGGCGCCGGCGCGACGCGGGAAGGGGAGTATCCCTTCGTCTCCCTCATGGACCCGGCCGGCGGTCAGTCCGAAATCGTCTGGCGTTCGGCCCCCGGCGAATACGAGAGCGTGATCGGCTTTCTGGACGACGCGGGCCGTCGCCTGGTGACCCGGCGCGAGACGCCGACCTCGCCGGCCAACGTGTTCGTGCGCGATCTCGACGCGTCGTCGACGACGGCCCTGACGGCGTTCCCGGACCCCGCACCGCAGCTGGCGGGGGTGACGCGCGAGCTGATCACCTATGAGCGGGCGGACGGCGTGAGGCTGTCGGGCACGCTGTACCTGCCGGCGGGCTACGACAAGGATCGCGACGGGCCGCTGCCGCTGGTGATGTGGGCCTATCCGGCGGAGTTCACCGACGCCGCGGTGGCGGGTCAGGTCGTCGACACGGCCAACCGCTTCGTCCGTCCGGGCGGGTCCAGCCACCTGTTCCTGCTGACCCAGGGCTATGCCGTGCTGGACGACCCGTCGATGCCGATCGTCGGCCGCGACGGGGCCGAGCCGAACGACACCTACGTCGCGCAGCTGCGCATGAGCGCCGAGGCGGCGGTGCAGGCGGTGGTGGACCTGGGCGTGGCGGACCCCGACCGGATCGCCGTCGGCGGCCACAGCTACGGCGCCTTCATGACCGCCAACCTGCTGGCCCACACCGACCTGTTCCGCGCCGGCATCGCGCGGTCGGGCGCCTACAACCGCACGCTGACGCCGTTCGGCTTCCAGTCGGAGCAGCGGACCTACTGGGAGGCGACCGAGGTCTATACCGAGATGTCGCCCTTCACCTACGCCGACCGGGTGAATGAGCCGATCCTGCTGATCCACGGCCAGGACGACGACAACCAGGGCACCTTCCCGGTGCAGTCGGAGCGGTTCTATGCGGCGCTGAAGGGACACGGGGCGACGGTGCGCTATGTCGTGCTGCCGCTGGAGGCGCACGGCTATCGCGCGCGGGAGTCCGTCGGCCACACCCTGTGGGAGATGGTGCGCTGGCTGGACCAGCACGTGAAGACCGCCCCGCCGCGGACGCCCGTGGCGGCCCCGGCCGAGACCGCGGCGTACTGAGTCAAAGGGGCCCGGCGCGGACCGGGCCCCTCGTCGCGTCGGAGGCGCGTCGTCAGGACTTGGCGGGCGTGTCGCCGTGCGCTTCCCGGGCGTGGGTCTGACTGCCGCCCCCGCCGTCGGTCACGACGCCCACCACGGAGTTCTCGGCCTGCACCTGCGGCCCGCGCGACGAACGCCAGCCCTCGAAGTCCGAGGAGAATTTCTGCCGCTTCTCGTCGCGCCACTGGCTGTAGTCGCGGTCGTAGGCCGCCATCCGCTGCTCGCGCCAGTGCAGATAGTCGGGCTCGAAGTCGTGATGGGCACCCGGCTGTCCCGACTCGCGACGGCCGGTCGCGTAAGAGGGCTCCGGGCGCTCATGGCCGTGGCGCGTGGTCCAGTTGTTGTCCGCCCCGGCGCCAAAGGCTGACCCGCCCCACGACCCGCCCCGGCTCGGACGGTCCCAGCCGCCGCCGTGCCGGTCGCCGCCGCGATCGTCGGGGGCGCGGTCGACGTCGCGCTGGGTGCCCCAGTCGCCCCGCGTGCGCTGGCCCTCGAAGCCGGGACCCGCGGCATAGCCGCCCTGACCCCGGGCGTAGGGACTGTTGCGCTCATAGGGGCGGTCGCGATCCGGGCCCCGCGAGGCGTCGCCGTACCCGCCGCCGTCCTGGCCCTGCTCGGTCCAGCGCCCGTCGTCGGGCCGTCGGTCGCGGTCGTGGCCGCGGAAGGGGGTGTTCATGGCGCGTCTCCCTGTGCTTGCCGATGGAGGGGGAATCCGCGCGCCCGCCGCGCCGTTCCGCCGCTCGCGCGCCTGTGACAGGCGTGGCCGTTCGTCAGGTTTGGAAGGCTTGCACCGGGTCCCGCCGAGCGCTGTTCTTCAGGCCTGAACAGGACCGGAGGGGACCATGAACAGACTGATGGCGGGCACCGTCGCGGCGGCCGCGGCGCTGGGGCTGGCGGGCTGCGAGTCGCTGATCACGGGCGGGGACCTGGTGCGCGAGGGTCTGCCGACCGTGCGCTTCATCTTCCAGAACACCTCGTCGCAGCCGATCGACACCATCCTGATCTCGACCTGCGAGGCGTCATCCTATGGGCTGGACCGGCTGCCGGAAGGCGTCGTGGTGAGGCAGGGCCAGTCCTATGAGTGGACGATCTCGGCCGGCTGCTATGACGTGATGGCGGGGGCGGTCGGCGTAGGCTCGACTTCGGGCCAGCGCATCCGCGTGCCCGCGGGCCGGACCTTCGTCCTCACCTACGACGGCCAGAACCGCTGATTGGCGGAGGGACCGGCCGACGATGGTGGGTGATGTAGGGTTCGAACCTACGACCCGCTGATTAAGAGTCAGCTGCTCTACCAACTGAGCTAATCACCCGAGCCATCGTCGCGGCTTTTCGACGGGCGCGCCGTCGAAGGGGGCGGGAGATAGCCTTTGGCCTCCGGCGACGCAAGCGGGCATTTCATCGCGGCGCGCGCTCGGGCTAAGGTCGGCTTTCGAATCCGCCGGGAGGGCGGACGGGGGAGATGACCATGGCGTTCTGGAACCGGCGACGCTCGATCGAGCAGATCACGGCGTTCGAGGGGGGCTCGCGGCTGAAGCCGACGATGAGCTGGCCCCACCTGATCGCCCTGGGGGTCGGCGCCATCGTCGGCACGGGCATCTACACCCTGATCGGCGTCGGCGCGGCCAAGGCGGGACCGGCGGTCATGCTGGCCTTCCTGATCGCGGGTCTGGTCTGCGTCTTCGCTGCCCTGGCCTATGCCGAGCTGGCGACCATGATCCCGGCCTCGGGCAGCGCCTACACCTATTCCTATGCCGCGCTGGGCGAGATGCTGGCCTGGGTCATCGGCTGGAGCCTGATCCTCGAGTATTCGCTGGTGGTGTCGGCCGTGGCCGTCGGTTGGGCCGGCTATTTCACCGGCTTCCTGGACAGTATGGGGTGGGGGCTGCCCGCCGCCCTGACCAGCGGGCCCTTCGGCACGGAGACGCCGGGGATCGTCAACCTGCCGGCGGTCGGCATCGTCGGGGTGGTCGCCGGCATGCTGATGCTGGGCACGCGCGAGAGCGCCACGGTCAACGCCGTGCTGGTGGTGATCAAGGTGCTGGCGCTGGGGGCCTTCGTGGCGATCGCCGCGCCGCATTTCGACGCCGCCAACCTGCAGCCCTTCATGCCCTACGGCTTCGGCAAGTCGATCGACGCCCAGGGCGTGGAGGTCGGGGTGATGGCGGCCGCGGCCATCATCTTCTTCGCCTTCTACGGCTTCGACGCCGTGTCGACGGCCGCCGAGGAGACGAAAAATCCCAAGCGCGACCTGACCATCGGCATCGTCGGCTCGATGGTGGTCTGCATCCTGATCTACCTGGTGGTGGCGGCCGCGGCCGTGGGGTCCATGCCGTTCTACCAGTTCGCCGCCTCGCCCGAGCCGCTGGCCTTCATCGCCCGCACCCTGGGCTCCGAGACGGCGGCGACGGTGATCGCGGGCGCGGCCATCGTGGCCCTGCCGACCGTGCTGCTGGCCTTCATGTACGGCCAGAGCCGCATCTTCTTCGTGATGGCGCGCGACGGCATGCTGCCGCGGGGACTGGCCAAGGTCAGCGAGAAGCGCGGGTCGCCGGTGCTGATGACCGGGGTGACGGCCATCCTGATGGCGGTGATCGCGGGCCTGTTCAGCCTCGGCGAGCTGGCCGCCCTGGCCAACGCCGGGACGCTGGCGGCCTTCGTGGCCGTGGGCGCGGCGCTGATCGTGCTGCGCGTGCAGCAGCCGAACCGGCCGCGGATGTTCAGCGCCCCCCTGTGGCCGCTGGTGGGGGCCGGGGCGATCCTGGGCTGCCTCTATCTGTTCATCAGCCTGCCGGTGTCCACGCAGGTGAATTTCTTCATCTGGAACGGCGCGGGACTGGTGCTGTACCTGCTGTTCGCGCGGCGCAACACGCGCCTGGCCAAGGGCGAGGAGCCGGCGGCCTGATGGCGGCCCGCGACCTGTCGGGGGCCGTGGACTTCACGGTCCTGGAGCGCATGACCGCCGGCGACGCGGGCGCGTCGGAGGAGGTGCTGGGGCTGTTCGTGCAGCAGGCGTCGATGTGGGCGCCGCTGCTGGACGTGCGCGACGAGGGCTGGCGCGACGCGGCGCACACGGTGCGCGGGGCGGCGGCGGGGATCGGGGCGCAGGCCCTGGCCGGGGCCTGCGCCGCCGCCGAAGCCGCCG
>JAHJOO010000068.1 GCA_018820275.1 Alphaproteobacteria bacterium | reverse complement strand
CGGCGGGACGGCCGGCGGCCGCCGGCCTCGGTTCTTCACGCCCCGGGGCCGGCACCGAGGCGGCGGGCGCCTCGGCCGCGGCCTCCTCGGGCGACCGGGAGCAGGCGCTCAGGGCCACAGCGGCCGCCAGGCCAAGGCACATCCCCTTCATACGCAAGGTCACTTTTCCCATTCGCCGTGAGCCGTCAGGTTGGCCCAGACTCGCGGCGCCAGCAAGGCGCGTTCGCGGCGCGCGGCGGTCGTCAGCCCGTGGCCGCGTCGGCACCTCGGGGCCCTCCGGCGGGATCGTCGGTCGGGCCGGCGCCCCCGTGTCCGGTGTTCTTCACGGGATCGGGATCGGCGCGCCGGGGCTGGGCCTCGGGCCCCCGGCCGCCCTGGTCGGCGAGGCTAGCGTTCACGGCGTCCTGGTCCGGATCGACGTCGGACCCGGACGCGGATCCCCCGCGCAGCGAGCCGGCGCGGGTGTCCGAGCCGACGTCCGTCCCGGTCAGGGCGTCCGTCAGATGATCCGGTTCGCGGCCCAGATCGGGCTTCTCACCCATCTGATCGGCTTCGCGGCCTTCGGGGTTCTGTGGGTCCGGCATCGCGGTCTCTCCTGCGCGGTGCAGAAGCGGCTCGGAGGGCGGAGGGTTCCCACGCAGAAGGGGCCGGGATCGCTCCCGGCCCCCTCATTCCGCTCCGCCGATCGGGCTCAGGCCTTCTCGAAAAGCTTCTGCCAGCGGCGCGGCTGGCGGGTCTTCCACGCGCCGCGGTGCCAGGCGTCCGAACCGATCAGCGGCACCACGGTGGTCGCCTCGGCGAAGACCATCTGTTCGAACGTGGTGTCGACCTTGCCCCACGACGCCGCCTCCTTGAGCGTCGACGAGGAGCAGGCGCCGTCGCGGACGTCGGCGACGGTGATCTGGACCGCATATTTGTGCATGTCGGCCTCGACCCCGAGGATTTCGGCGCAGACGACGGTGTCCTGGGCGAAATTCTTGGGCACGCCGCCGCCGACCATGAACAGGCCGGTGGTGCCCGCCGCGATCTTGATGTCGGTCAGCTCGCGGAAGTCGGCGATGGCGTCCAGCATCATGTAGGGCTGGCCGGCGGCGGCGCGCTCCTTCTGGTGCTTGACCAGACCGAAGCCGGCGGAGCTGTCGACGAAGGCCGGGCAGAAGATCGGCACGCCCATCTCATAGGCGGTCTGGATCAGGCTGCCTTCCTTCTTCGCATTGCCCTCCGACAGCCACTTGCCCATCTCCCAGATGAACTCGCGCGACGAATAGCCGCGCGGCTCCAGCCGGTTGGCGATCTCCAGGATGGTGTGGTCGCAGGCCTGAAGCTCTTCCTCGTCGATGTAGGTGTCGTAGATCCGGTCGATGTAGTTGTCGCGCAGGACGTTGTCGTCCACCGCGCCGGCCGCCTGGTAGTGCTTGAAGCCCAAGGCCTCGAAGAAATCCATGTCGACGATCGAGGCGCCGGTGGCGACCACGGCGTCGATCATGCCGAACTTCACCATGTCGCGGTACACGTGCATGCAGCCGCCGGCCGAGGTGGAGCCGGCCAGGATCAGCCACGGCGAGCAGGTCTCGTCCTCCAGCGCCATGTTGAAGATGTCGGCGGCCCGGGCCGTGTCGCGGCTCGAGAACGACATCTTCCGCATGCTGTCGATGATCGGCCGCGCGTCGAAGGACGTCATGTCGACGTGCTCGACGGTGTTCTGCAGCAGTTGGGCCTTCTGGTTGGTCTGAACGGGAGCGTTCATCGGTTTGGTTTCCCTTACTGGTGAGCGCCCGTCGTCAAAGGAAACAGCGGCCCGGACGGAGCGACGGGCCGCTGCTGATTACAACGCGAAAGCGACGGTTTAGCGCCGCGACTTCTTCCGCTGGCCTGCCTTGCCCTTGGGGCGCGACAGGCGGACGACCTTGCGGGCCTGCTCCTCGGCCGTGGTGCGCACGGTCGGGATGGAGCGGGGCGCCAGGCCGTAAAGCGAGGCCATCGGGGCGTCCTCGACCGCGGCGATGTCGTGCTCGCCGTAGCCGTTGAAGCCCGTCGACATGGCCACGCCATAGGCGCCCAGCATGCCAATCTCGATGAAGTCGCCTTCCTGCACATCGGCCGGCAGCCAGAACGGTCCCGGCATGTGATCGATCGAGTCGCAGGTCGGCCCGTAGAAACGGAAGGGCTTCAGCTCCGACGCCGCCTCGCCGTCCCGGACCAGCTTGGTCGGGAAGGGCCAGCGCGAATGGGTCGCGTCGAACAGCGAGCCGTAGCTGCCGTCGTTCAGGTACAGGGCGTCGCCCTTGCGCAGGTCGACCCGACACAGCACCGACGACGACTCGGCCACCAGCGCCCGGCCGGGCTCGCACCACAGCTCGGTGGTTTCCGACACGGGCATCTCGTTGAAGCCGCGGTGGATGGCGTCGGCGTACTCGCTCATGTCCGGCGGGACCATGCCCGGATAGACGGACGGGAAGCCGCCGCCGACGTCGACCATGTCAACGAACACGCCCGCGCGGGTGATGGCGCGGCCGACCTGGGCCATGGCGGCCTCATAGGCGGACGGGCGCATGCACTGGCTGCCGACGTGGAAGGACACGCCCATCAGCCCGTCCCGAACCGCCTGGCGCGTGGCCAGAAGCAGGGCCGGGGCCTGATCGGTCGAGACGCCGAACTTGCCCGACAGGGTGTACTGGGCGCCGTCGGCCGAGACGGCCATGCGCACGATCAGGTTCAGGTCCGCGGCGCCGCCGGTGGCGTCGAGGATCTTGGCCAGCTCGTCATGGCTGTCGAGCGCGAAGGTGCGCACGCCGTGATCGAAATAGGCGCGCGTGATGGCCCCGCGGCTCTTGACCGGGTGCATGAAGGCCAGGCGCGCGTCGGCGCTGACCGAACGGACCAGTTCGATCTCGGCGATGGAGGCCACGTCGAAGGCGGTGACGCCCGCCTCGACCAGGGTCTCGATGACCCACGGCGACGGGTTCGCCTTCACCGCATAGAAGACGTCGGCTTTCAGATTTTCCTGGAACCAGCGCGCCGCTACGGAAACCGAACGCGGTCGCACGAGGGCGACGGGGCGTTCAGGGGACCGCTCGCGGACCAGGTCCAGGGGAAGCTGGTACGTGCGCAATTCACGTAACCCCCTGTTGATTGTTGAACCCAGACCGGCGTTAGCAGCGCAACATCAGACCACGGGGTCCGCCGGAGCGCGCGATATGGGGTCATCGCCCTGTCATGTAAAGCGGTTTTTTCGCGGCGCCCCCGGCGCGAACCCTTGTGCCGCCTGAAGCGTTGCGGGCGGGATCGAGGAAGGGACCCGCGTGAACCGCTGGCTGTTTCTATGGCGTCGCCTGACGCAGCAGCTGTGGGTCCGCGCCGGGGCCTATGCGGTGCTGGCGGTGGGCGCGGCGCTGCTGGCCGCCGTCGCCGCCCCCTTGCCGCCGCCCGGCATGACCGAGCGGTTCGGCGGCGAGTCGGTCGAGGAGATCCTGACCATTCTGGCCTCCAGCCTGCTGGCCGTGGCGACCTTTTCGGTCGGGGCCATGGTGACCGCCTATACGGCGGTGTCGGCCCAGGCCACGCCGCGGGTCGCCGCCCTGGTCACCTCGGACGAGGAGACCCAGAAGGCGCTGTCGACCTTCGTCGGGGCCTTTCTCTATTCCATCGTCGCGGTCACGGCGATCGACGCCCGCTACTACGGCGAAGGGGGTCGGGCGATCCTGTTCTTCTGCAGCCTGGTGGTCGTGGCCGTCGTGGCCTTCCGGCTGCTGGCGTGGATCAACCGGCTGTCGAACCTGGCGCGGGTGGGGCACATGGTCGACCTCGTCGAGGCGCGGGCGCGGGAGGCCCTGACGGAGCGGGCCCGTCGTCCGCGCCTCGGGGCGGGGACGGGTGTCCTGCGCCGCGGGCTCGACGTCCTGTCGGCCCGCACGGGGCATGTCCAGAACGTCGACGTCGACCGGCTGAACGATCAGGGGAAGGCCGGGGGCTTTCGGGTCCAGGTCTTCGCCGTCCCGGGCGCCTTCGTGCGGCAGGGCCGGCCGCTGGCCCGGATCGACGCCGCGGGCGTCGACGACGCCTGTTTCGACGACCTGCGCGCGGCCTTCACCATCGGGCACACCCGGTCTTTCGACCAGGACCCGCGGTTTGGTCTGATCGTGCTGGCCGAGATCGGGGCCAAGGCCCTGTCGCCGGGCGTGAACGATCCCGGCACCGCGATCCAGGTGATCGGCGCCGGGGTCCGGCTTCTCGATGCCTGGAGCGAGGGGCCGTCCGACGCCGAGGTGCGCTTCCCCCACGTTCTCTGGCCCGACCTCGACGCCGCCGACCTGCTGGACGACGTCTTCGGGCCGGTGGCGAGGTACGGCGCGGGCGACGTGGCCGTCATGATCCGGCTGAAGAAGGCGCTGGCCCTGTTGCGGGACTGCGAGCGGCTGGCCGCCCCGGCGCGGGCGATGGCCGCGGAGGTGGACGCCCGGGCCCGCAAGACCCTTCCGATCGCCGCCGACCTGCGCCGCGTGGTGGGTGCGGGTGCACCCTGACGCTGGACGACGTCGGCCCTGACGTGCCATTAAGGCGTGCCCCGAGCCCGTCCGGCGGCGTCGTCCGATCAACCGTCGAACCTCCCTTTCATGACCTCAACCGCCGCCTCCGCCGTCGCCTCCGTGCGCGGCGTGTCAAAGACCTTCGGCGCCCGCAAGGCGCTGGACGGCGTGTCCCTCGAGGTCGCCCAGGGCGAGATGGTGGCCCTGATCGGCCCCTCGGGCTCGGGCAAGTCGACCCTGCTGCGCTCGATCACCGGCCTGCAGCCGATCGACGCCGGCGGGACGATCTCCGTCTTCGGCGAAACGGTGCAGAAGGACGGCCGCGTCACCGGCGGAGTCCGAAAGGCGCGGGCCCGCCTGGGCATGATCTTCCAGCAGTTCAACCTCGTCGGCCGGTTGACCCTGTTTTCCAATGTCATGCTCGGCGCGCTGGGCCGCATCCCGGGCTGGCAGGGCGCGCTGGGCCTGTGGCCCGGGGCCGACAAGAAGAAGGCCATGGCGGCCCTGCATCGCGTCGGCGTGGCCGACTACGCCGCGCAGCGCGCCAACACGCTTTCGGGCGGCCAGCAGCAGCGCGGGGCCATCGCCCGCGCCATCGTCCAGGGTGCCCAGGCGATCCTGGCCGACGAGCCCGTCGCCTCGCTTGACCCCGTGTCGGCCCGCAAGGTCATGGAGCTGCTGGTCGAGCTGAACAAGCGCGACGGCCTCGGCGTCATCGTCACCCTGCACCAGGTCGACTACGCCATCCGCTATTGCGAGCGCGTCGTCGCGCTGAAGGCGGGCAAGGTCGTCTACGACGGCCCGGCGACCGGCCTCGACACGAAGATCCTCGTCGACATCTACGGCCCCGAGTTCGAGGACGCCTTCTGGGAGACCAAGCAATGAGCCGTTTCAGCCTCTCGCGCCGCGCGATCCTGGCCGCGGGCGCCGCCCTGCCGATGACCGGCGCCCTGGCCGCCTGCGGCGGCGGCGACGACGCCCCGGCCGGCGCCGCGCCCTCGACCCTGGTCTTTTCCATCCTGTCCGCCGAAGGCCAGGCCTCGTCCGGCCCGCTGTGGCAGCCGCTGCTGGACGACCTGTCCAGGGCCGTCGGAATCCCGGTCGAGCCCTTCTTCGGTTCGAACTACACCGTGCTGGTCAAGGCGATGGAGGGCGGCCAGACGCACGTCGCCTGGTTCGCCGCCAAGTCGGCGATCGAGGCGATCGATCGCGCCGACGCCGAGGTCATCGCCCGCACCGTCGACGTCGAGGGGCGCGACTCGTACCAGTCGACGCTGATCGTCAAGGCGGGATCGGGCATCACGCTGGACGACGTGCTGGCGTGCGGCAAGCGCTACGACTTCGGCATCGGCGACGCCCAGTCGACCTCCGGCACCCTGGCGCCCATGACCTTCCTGTTCAACGCGCGCGGCGTCGATCCGCAGCAGTGCTTCAAGACGGTGCGCGCCGCCAACCACCAGGCCAACGCCTTCGGCGTGGCCGCCGGCGTGATCCAGGTGGCCACCTCGAACACGGTCAACACCGTCTTCCTGGAGCGGCAGAATCCGCAGATCGCCGCCCAGATCCAGGAGATCTGGAAGTCTCCGCCGATCCCGGAGTCCGGCATTCTGGTGCGCGAGGACCTGGACCCGGCGGTCAAGGAGAAGGTCCGCGCCTTCTTCCTGCAGTACGGTCAGGGCGAGGGCGCCGAAGCCGAGCGTCAGAAGGAGGTTCTGGCCGGGCTGAACTATTCGCAGTTCCGCGCCGCGGACGATTCCTATCTGGACCCGGTGCGCGAAATGGTCGCCGACCAGAAGCTGCAGGAAGCCCGGGCCAAGGGCGACCAGGCCGGCGTGACGGCGGCCGAGGCCGAACTGAACGCGCTCCGCGTCCGGCGTGAGGTCCAGCCTTGACCACCGTCGCCCCTTCGGCCGGCACGATTCCGGCGCCGCCGAAAAGGTCTCTGGGCGCGTGGGCGCTCGACCTCCTGATCTGGGGCGGCGTGGCGGCCCTGCTGATCTACAGCTTCGAGGCGGTGAACCTGGAGAACCTGCCCCAGTTGTTCACCGGCTCGGACGTCGTGGACCATCTGGTCAGGGAGTTGATGCGCCCGGACTTCGCCAACTGGCGCCTGTTCGTCGGCAAGATGTGGGAGACGGTGCAGATCGCGCTCTGGGGCACATTCCTCGCGATCTTTCTCGGCATTCCCATGGGGCTGGCCGCGGCGCGCAACATCGCGCCGGTGTGGGTCGTCCAGCCGGTGCGCTGGGTGATGAACATCCTGCGTTCGATCCCGGACCTCGTGATCGGCATCCTGTTCGTCGTCGCCGTCGGCCTGGGGCCGCTGGCCGGGGTTCTGGCGATCGCCCTGAACACCGCGGGGGTTCTGGCCAAGCTGTTCTCCGAGGCCGTCGAGAGCATCGACAAGGGCCCCGTCGAGGGGGTGCGCGCCACCGGGGCGTCCAAGCTGCACGAGATCGTCTGGGGCGTGATCCCGCAGGTCGCGCCGCTGTGGACCAGCTTTGCGCTCTATCGCTTCGAGTCCAACAGCCGTTCGGCGACGGTCCTCGGGCTGATCGGTGCGGGCGGCATCGGTCAGGTGCTGTTCGACAGTATCAACGCCTTCGATTTCCGTGACGTCTCGGCCATCGTCATCATCGTGGTCGTCGCCGTGACCCTGATCGACCTGCTGTCACAGGCCATGCGCAAACGTCTGCTCTAAGCGGACGATCTTTCCGCCTGGAGTCCGCCGTGAAGTTCGCCCACCGCCTGATCGTCCCGTCCCTTCTGGCCGTCCTCGGCCTGTCCGCCTGCGACGGCGGCGGCGGCTCGCGCGAAGGGATCTGGGCCGCGGGCTCGTCGACGGTCTTTCCGTTCACCACGCGGGTGGCCGAGAATTTCTCGCGCGCCAACGACTTCGCCATGCCGCGGGTCGAGAGCCTGGGCACCGGCGGCGGGATCAAGGCCTTCTGCGCGGGGATCGGCCCGGCCACTCCGGACGTGGCCAACGCCTCGCGCCGCATGAAGGCCTCGGAGTTCGACGAGTGCGCCAAGAACGGCGTGACCGAAATCCTCGAGATCAAGATCGGCTATGACGGGCTGGTCGTGGCGGTCGCCCGCTCGGGCGCCGACTACGACTTCCAGGGGGCGGACTTCTTCCTCGGTCTGGCCAAGGAAATCCCGGGCGGCGGGGGCTTCATCGCCAATCCGAACACCAACTGGTCCCAGGTCCGGCCGGGCCTGCCGGACGTCCGCATCCTCGCCTATGGCCCGCCGCCAACCTCGGGCACGCGCGACAGCTGGCTGGAGCTGGGCATGACACCGTCGGCGGAGGCGCTGCCGGCCATGGCCGCCCTGGCCGAAAGCGACGAGGACGCCTTCGAGACCCGCGCCCACACCCTGCGCGAGGACGGCCTGTGGGTCGACTCGGGCGAGAACGACAACGCCATCGTCCAGACCCTGACCCGCACGCCGGGCTCGCTGGGCGTGTTCGGCTATTCCTTCCTCGAGCAGAACTCCGACTCGGTGAAGGCGGCGTCGGTCAACGGCGTCTATCCGAATTTCGAGACCATCGCCTCGGGCGACTATCCGATCTCCCGGTCGATGTACGTCTATGTGAAGAAGGCCCACATCGGCGTCACGCCGGGGCTGGACCTGTTCGTGATCGAGTATCTGTCGGACGCCGCCTCGGGCAAGGGCGGCTATCTGCAGGACCGGGGTCTGGTGCCGCTGCCGGCCGCCGAACTGGCCGCCCAGCGTCAGTCGGTGCGGGCGCGCACGCCGATGACGCGTCCCGAGGAATGAGCCTCAACTGATCGCGTCGCGGCGCTGCCGCAGACGGTGCGCCACGTCCGCATTGCGGAAGACCAGCATGTAGTGGTCGGCGTGGATCGGGTCGGTCAGCGAATAGGGCGCAGCCTCCAGGTCCAGATAGCGCGAGGCGTGCGGGACGTCCGGCTGCAGCTCGGTGTTCTCGAAGCCGCGGTTGGTGGTCAGCAGAAGATAGCGCGCGCCCGACGCCACCATATTCTCCAGCGCCGCCCAGACGTCGGCCTCGGTCAGGTGGTTCAGCAGGTCCTTGCTGAAGATCAGGTCGGCCCGCCCGGGGACCTCGCGGGTGACGTCCAGCTGACGGAAGGTCCGGCCCGGAAAACGACGCCGGTTCCGCGCGATCATGGCGCCGACCACGTCGTAGCCGACGTACTGGACCGAGGGCCGCCGCGCCAGGAACTCCGGCATCCAGTTGAAGTCGCCGCAGGGCAGGTCGGCGATCGACCGCAGCTGGAGCTGGTCGGTGAGGCGTTCGAGCAGCTCGATCGCGTGGCGGACGGCGCCGGAGTCGCGCTCGGAGCCCGGCCCCGACACGGATTCCGCCGACGCCCACATGTTGCCGCGCCAGACCTCGTCGAACCGGGCCTCCGACCCCGGGTGCGCCGGGGGGGCGTCGGCCGCGTCGACGCCGGGGTCCGACAGGGTCTCCGCCGAGCCCCACAGGCGGTCGGCGTGGACGAGGCCGAAGCGCGCCCCGGGACCGGGCCGGATCAGGCTGGCCAGCCGGCGTCGGTAGATCCAGCGCGTGAGGGCGAGCCTCGCCGCCCGGATCACGCCGCCTGGGCTTTGCGGCGCAGGCGGGTGATGCGGCGCAGGCGACGCCAGAAACGGCCGCGCTCGGGCTCCGGATAGGGCTCCAGATTGGCCACGAACTCCTCGGCCGAGGCCCGCCAGCTGAACTTTTCCGCATAGGCGCGGACGTCCCCGCGGTCGATGTCGAGGCATTTCAGGCAGGCGGTCTTCAGGTCGTCGTCGATGAAGCCCGCGCCCGAGCCGGGGATGATGTCGATGGGGCCGTGGGCCGGATAGGCGGCCACCGGCGTGCCCGTGGCCATGGCCTCCAGGATCACCAGGCCGAAGGTGTCGGTCCAGCTGGGGAAGACGAAGACGTCGGCGTCCCGGAAACAGCGCGCCAGCTCCTCGCCGAATTTCGAGCCAAGGAACTTCGCATTCGGGTATTTGGCCTCCAGCTCGGCGCGGGCCGGGCCGTCGCCGACGACGATCTTTGTGCCGGGCAGGTCCAGCTCGAGGAAGGCCTCGATGTTCTTCTCGACGGCAACGCGGCCGACGTTGAGGAAGAAGGGGCGCGGCCAGTCCTGGCCGCCCAGCGTGTTGTAGATCCGGTCCAGCCCGGGGTTGAACAGCTCGGTGTCCACGCCCCGGGTCCACGGCGAGACGTTCTTGAACCCGTGCGCCGTCAGCTCGTCGCGCAGGGTCGGCGTGGCCACCATCAGCCGGCCCGACGGGCGGTGGAACCACTTCATGTAGGCGTAGCCCAGCTGCACCGGCACCGGGAACCGGGCCGAGACATACTCCGGGAATTTGGTGTGATAGCTGGTGGTGAAGGGCAGTTTCCATTCCACGCAGATGCGCCGGGTGGCGATGCCGATCGGCCCCTCGGTGGCGATGTGCACGGCCTCGGGCTCGAAGGCGCGCAGCCGCTCGCGGATCTCTTCCTCGGCCCCCAGCGCCAGCCGGATCTCCGGATAGGTCGGCATGGGCATGGTCTTGAACTGACCCGGCTGGATCACCTCGACCTCATGACCCATGGCGCGGCACTCGGCCGTGATGCGGGTCAGGGTGCGGACGACGCCGTTGACCTGGGGCTCCCAGGCGTCGGTGGCCAGGACGATGCGCATGTGGGGGAGAAGGCTCCGCCGTTGAACGAGGCAAACGTCTAGCCCTTCCCCCCTTTCGGGGGAAGGTGGCTCGCGGAGCGAGACGGTTGGGGGGCGGAACTCCGACGTTCTGAAGGGGTCAACGACCACCCCGTCCGGCCGCCTCCGTCGCCCACCTTCCCCGGCGAGCGGGGAAGGTCTATGTGCCGCCCATGATCGCCACGCCCGCTTCGACCCCTTCGCTCACGCAGGACTGGGACGCCCTCGACCACGGCAAATTCGCCGACGAGACGGCGGTGGTGCGGGGACTTCTGGCGAGGACGCCGCTGAACGCCGGAGAGCGCGCGGCGGTGCTGGATCAGGCCGTCGACCTGGTCGAGCGGGCGCGGGCCAGCAACAAGCGTCAGGGCGTGGTCGAGAGCTTCCTCCAGGAGTTCTCGCTCGGCACGCGCGAGGGGCTGGCGCTGATGTGCCTCGCCGAGGCCCTGCTGCGGACCCCGGACGAGGACACCCGCGACCGGCTGATCGCCGAGAAGATCGGCTCGGCCGACTGGGCCGGACATCTGGGCCAGTCCGACAGCCTGTTCGTCAACGCCTCGACCTGGGGCCTGATGCTGACCGGCAAGCTGGTCGACGTCGACGACGAGGCGCGGACCGACCTGCCGGGCTTCCTGAAGCGGATCGTCGGCCGGCTGGGCGAGCCCGTGATCCGCGAGGCGGTGGCCGCCGCCGTCCGCATCATGGGCGAACAGTTCGTGGTCGGGCGCACCATCGAGGCGGCGCTGAAGCGGTCGACCCGCGAGGGCTGGCTGTGCAGCTTCGACATGCTGGGCGAGGGCGCCCGCACCGCCGCCGACGCCGAACGCTATGAGCGCATCTACGCCGACGCCATCACGGCGGTGGGCAAGGTGGCCAAGGAGGGGCCCGAGGCCGGGCACGGCGTCTCGGTCAAGCTGTCGGCCCTGTCGCCGCGCTATGAGGCGACGCACGAGGCGCGCGTGTGGGAGGAGCTGTATCCCCGCGTGCTGCGGCTGGCGAAGATCGCGGCCGACGCCGACGTCAACTTCACCATGGACGCCGAGGAGGCGGACCGGCTGGCCCTGTCGCTGAAGCTGCTGGACCGGCTGGCGCACGAGCCCTCCCTCGGAGACTGGAAGGGTCTGGGCCTCGCGGTGCAGGCCTATCAGAAGCGCTGTCCGGAAGTGATCGCCCGCGTCGCCGAGCTGGCGAAGACGTCGGGCCGCCGGCTGATGGTGCGTCTGGTGAAGGGCGCCTATTGGGACACCGAGATCAAGCGGGCCCAGGTGGCGGGGCGCGAGGACTATCCGGTCTTCACCACCAAGGCCGCGACCGACCTGAACTACCTCGTCTGCGCCCGCGCCATGATCGAGGCCGCGCCGCACATCTATGCCCAGTTCGCCACCCACAACGCCCATTCGCTGGCCGCCGTGCACCGGATGGCGACCTCGCGCGGGGTCAAGATCGAGTTCCAGCGTCTGCACGGCATGGGCGAGGCGCTGTACGACGCCGCCCGCGCGGCCTTCGGCCCGGTCACGGTGCGGGCCTATGCCCCCGTCGGCGGGCACGAGGACCTGCTGCCCTATCTGGTGCGCCGCCTGCTGGAGAACGGCGCCAACTCCAGCTTCGTCCACGCCCTGCTGGACGAGCGGGTGCCGGCCCCGGCCGTCGCCGCCGACCCCATCTCGGCCGTCGAGGATCACCCCGACCGCCACGCCAAGATCCCCGTGCCCAAGGACATGTACATGGACCGCCAGAACTCGCCGGGTCGCGACTACAGCCAGGCCGCCGACCGCGAGCGTCATCTGCAGGCGCTGAGGAAGGTGGACGCCGAGCGCTTCACCTCCGGCCCGATCGTCGGCGGCAAGCTGCTGGCCGGCACGGGCGCGCAGGCGGTGACCAATCCGTTCGACCGGAGCCAGGTGCTGGGCCACGTCTCGGACGCGACCGAGGCCGACGTCGACCGCGCCGCCGAACGGGCCGCCGACGCCCAAGTGGCGTGGGACGGCCGTCAGGGCGCGGGGCGCGCCCCGGTGCTGCGCGCCATGGCCGACGCGCTGGAAGCCGACATGGACCGGCTGGTGGCGCTGCTGAGCCGCGAGGCCGGCAAGACGCTGAACGACGGCGTGGCCGAGGTGCGCGAGGCCGCCGACTTCTGCCGCTACTACGCCATGCTGGCGGAACAGCAGTTCGGCGGGCGTCAGGAGCTGAAGGGGCCGGTCGGCGAGATCAACCAGCTGGTCCTGCACGGCCGCGGCGTCTTCGCCTGCATCAGCCCCTGGAACTTCCCGCTGGCCATCTTCACCGGCCAGATCGCCGCCGCGCTGGCGGCCGGCAACGGCGTGCTGGCCAAGCCCGCGGAGCAGACGCCCCTGATCGCGGCCGAGGCCGTGCGCCTGTTCCACAAGGCGGGGCTGCCCGCCGACCTGCTGGCCCTGCTGCCCGGGCGCGGCGAGACGGTGGGCGCCAAGCTGACCACCCATCCGCTGGTCGACGGCGTCGCCTTCACCGGCGGCACGGACACGGCCGCCGCGATCAATCGTGGACTGGCGAACCGGCCGGGCCCGATCATCCCCTTCATCGCCGAGACCGGCGGCCTGAACGGCATGTTCGTGGACACCACGGCGCTGCGCGAACAGGTCATCGACGACGTCATCCTGTCGGCCTTCGGCTCGGCGGGCCAGCGCTGCTCGGCGCTCCGCGTGCTGTATGCGCCGAAGGATTCCGCCGACGCCCTGATCGAGGGGCTGAAGGGGGCGCTGGCGGCCCAGGTGGTGGCGGACCCGACCGATCCCGCGACCGACATCGGCCCGGTCATCGACGCCGAAAGCCGCAAGGCGCTGGAGGCCCACGTCGAGCGGCTTCAGACGGAAGCGAAGATCGTGGCCCGCGCCGAGCTGCCGGCTGGTGCCGACAGGGGCGACCTGTTCGCCCCCACCATCGCCGAGATCCCCACGCCCGACTTCCTCGAGCGCGAGGTGTTCGGCCCCATCCTGCACGTCTACCGCTACGACCCGGCCGACCTGAAGACGGTCGCCGGCAAGCTGGCGGCGCGCGGCTATGGGCTGACGCTGGGCGTGCACAGCCGCATCGAGGCCTTCGCCGAAGAGGTCATCCGCCTGGTCCCGGCGGGCAACGTCTACATCAACCGCGGCGTCACCGGCGCGGTAGTCGGCGTCCAGCCCTTCGGCGGCGAGGGGTTGTCGGGCACGGGCCCGAAAGCCGGCGGCCCCAACAGCCTGATCCGCTACGCCGCCGAAAAGGCCATCAGCAACAACATCTCCGCCCAGGGCGGCGACCCCGCGCTGCTGAATCTCTAGGCCTCAGTGAAATATCCCCACGGCCGCCTCGATCCACACCAGGGCGACGGCGGCGACGACCAGCAGGGCGAAGCCGATGCGGACGGCGGGCTTCTTCACCCGCCAGGCCACCAGTTCGACGATGGCCCCGCCGCCGATCAGCAGCACCCCGGCGAAGACGAAGTCGCTCGCGGTCCAGTTCACGCCGGGCGCGTCCAGCATCATGGCCACGGCGGGCGCGGCCATCACCAGCGCCACCGCCCCCCAGCCCAGCAGCCGCAGCGTGCCCCACAGCCGGTTCAGGTCCTCGGTCGTCACCATCGTCGTCTCCTCGTGCCATCGACGGGGACAGGATGGCGGCCGGGACGCCGCGCGGCATGAGGGAGTTGTGAGCGCGGGCTGAAAAGCGCGAGCGTCAGTGGCCGGGGGACAGGGGCGCGATGAAGACGCGGTCCGGTACGTCGTCCGGCGTGTCCAGCGGGATCACCTCGACGTCGTTTGCCGCGGCCTGGACCTGTTCCACCACGGCGCGGAACTCCGCCTCATGGCCTTCGCGGCCGAACAGGAGATAGCCGTCCTTGGCGTCGATCACGCCGTACGCCGGTCCGCCTTCGAGGATGTCGTGCAGGGGCTGGGTCATCGTCAGGGAAGCCCCGCGCGCCCGTTTGGTTTCACCCGTGACGGGAAATCCGGATTTCAGCCCCTGGGCCAGCCGCCGGCGCGGCTGAGCGCGCTGGGGGCGGGGCGGCCGATCTTCTCGCCGATCCAGCGGGCGGTTTCGATCAGACGATCGAGGTCATAGCCCGTCGAAAATCCGGCGCGTTCCAGCATGTAGACGAGGTCCTCGGTCGCCACATTGCCGGTCGCGCCCGGGGCGAAGGGGCAGCCGCCGATGCCGCCGACCGAGGCGTCCAGCACGTCGACCCCGGCCTCGATCCCGGCGAAGGCGTTGGCCGCGCCGGTGTTGCGGGTGTCGTGGAAATGCAGGCGCAGGGTCGCGTCGGGCGCGGTCTTGCGGGCGGCCTCGACCGTCTTGCGCACGCGCCACGGATCGCCGACGCCGATGGTGTCGGCCAGGGCGATCTCCGCGACCCCCAGGGCGCCCAGCCGGCCGACCAGATCGGCGACCTGATCGACGCCGACCTCGCCGTCGAAGGGGCAGCCCCAGACGCAGCTGATCGTCACCGACAGCGACGGTGCCTCGCCGCCGGGAGCCGCATGGCTGCGCCGCGCCATGATCTCCTCGACCATGGCCATCTGGCCGGCGCGGTCGAGGCCCTGGTTCTTCAGGCCGAAGCCGTCGGTGGCGGCGATCGAGACGTTGACCTCGTCCACCGCCGTGGTCAGGGCGCGGTCGTAGCCGCGGGCGTTGAGCACCAGACCGATGCGGCTGCGACCCGCCTCGGACGGCAGGGCAGCCATGACCTCCTCGGCGCCCGCCATCTGCGGCACGTATCTGGGATGGACGAAGCTGACCGCCTCGATGCGGCGCGCGCCGGCGGCTTCCAGTCGACGGGTCAGCTCGGCGCGGGTGGCCGGATCGAGGATCGCCGCCTCGTTCTGCAGCCCGTCGCGCGGGCCGACCTCGACGATCGTGACCGGTCGGCTCACGGGCGGGCCCCGAACCCGGAGATCGGGGCGTAGACGGTCAGTTCGACGTCGTCGCCGGTCGAATAGTTGTGGCCCTGGATGACCGCCACGGCGCGGCCGGGCATGCCCGCGGCGGCCGCGGCGAAGGCCTCGGCGTCGCGCGACTCGACGATGGCCGCGCGGCCCTCGGTCAGGGCGCGGGCTGCGCCGGCGGCGTCGGTCAGCTCGGTCTCGCGGCCGGTCAGGAAGACGAAGCTGGGCTCGTGGAAGGTGGTGATGGCCACCGGCCCGGGCGCGCCCTGACGCGGATGCAGGTCGGCCGCCTCCAGCGCGCGGGTCAGCTGGGGCGAGATGGCCAGCGGACGCAGCTGGCGGATCTCGCCGACCAGCGCCGCATGGGCCAGGACTCCGAAGGCTCCCGCCACCACCACGGCCGTCATCGAGGCCCGGTTCAGCAGCAGGAAGCCGCCCACGGCGCCCGCCGCCAGCGCGGTCACCACCGTCACCGCGGCCCAGGTCTGGGCCGTGGAGGTGCCGAACTGGTTCAGGCCATAGATGGCGATGGCGGCGATCAGCAGGGCCGACAGGGCGCCGAGCCCCGCGCCCAGCCGCCGCGACAGGGTCCCGATCGGCCGGGTCATCGCCGCCGCCGCCAGCAGGGCGAGGGCCCCGTAGGTCGGCAGGGTGTAGTGCACCAGCTTGGTCGGGGTCAGCTCGAAGATGAGCCACGCCGGGATCAGCCAGCAGACCAGAAAGCGGATCGCCGGCTCGCTGCGCCGGCTCCACGCCGTCGACAGGGCGGCGGGCAGCAGCAGGGCGGCGGGGAAGATCAGCAGGGGCAGCAGCAGAAGGTGGACGCCCGGCGGGGCGCCGTGGCTTTCGTGGCCGCCCGCCACCTTGGGGGCCAGGTCCCCGAGAATGGCCTCGCGCCAGAAGGCCCCGTCGGTGGCGATGGTCACCGCCAGCGCCCAGGGGCCCACGATCAGCGCCACCATGGGCAGGCCCCAGCCCCAGCCGAGGCGACGCACCCAGCGGCCGTCGCGGTCCCACAGGCACAGGGCCAGGATCGCCGGCGCGATCACCAGCAGGCCGATCGGCCCCTTGATCAGGATCGACAGCCCCAGCGCCGCCCAGAAGGCGAATTTGTGCCGCCGGTCCGGCGTCTCGCCCGCGCGCGACGCCATGTAAATTCGCGCCAGCGCGGCCATGGCCACGGTCACGGCGGCGCACAGCGCCGCGTCGGTCTTGGCGATGCCGGCCTCGGTCGACAGCAGGAAGCTGGCGCCCAGGATCACCCCGGCCAGCACGCCCGCCCGCTGCCCGAACAGGCGCGCCCCCACCCAGGCGCAGGCGAAGGCGGCGATCATGGCCGCCAGCAGGGACGGCAGACGATAGGGCTGGATCCGCTTCGCCTCGGGCCCGGTGGTCAGGCCCACGGCCGCGGCCTGGGCCCAGTAGATGCCGACCGGCTTCTTCCAGCGCGGTTCGTCCTGGTAGCGGATGTCGACGTAGTCGCCGCTTTCCAGCATCTGCGAGGTGGCCTGGGCGTAGCGGCTTTCGTCGCGGTCCAGCGGCGGCAGCATCAGCAGGCCGGGCAGGCCGGCGATCAGCGCCAGCAGGGCGGCCAGCAGCGGTCCGCGCCAGCCGGCGATCAGTCGGTCGAGGTCCAGCGCTCCCATGAGGGCCTGATTACACGCTTCGTCGCGCCTCGTCAGCGGGCCGCTTTCGTCCGCGACCGGGCGCCGCTATTGACGCCGTCATGACCCAATCCTCCGCGCCCGAAGTCTCCGTGGTCGTGCCCGTGCACGACGAGGCCGGGGCCGTCGGCCCGCTGGTGGCGGAAATCGCCGCCGCCTTCGCCGGCCGCGCCTATGAGATGATCTTCGTCGACGACCGCAGCCGGGACTCGACCCTGATCGAGCTGAAGGCCCTGAAGGTCCTGCACCCGCAGCTGCGGGTGCTGACCCACCCGGCCAATGCGGGTCAGAGCCGGGCGGTGCGCTCCGGCGTGCTGGCCGCCCGCGCGCCGATCGTGGTCACCCTTGACGGCGACGGCCAGAACCCGCCCGCGGACGCCCCGCGTCTGGTGCAGGCCCTCGCGGAGGCGCCGCCGGACGTCGCCCTGGTCGGCGGGGTGCGCGCCAGCCGTCAGGATACCCAGGCCAAGCGCCGGGCCTCGGTCTGGGCCAACCGCATCCGCCGCAAGCTGCTGGGCGACGACGCCGACGACACGGGTTGCGGGCTGAAGGCCTTCCGCCGCGAGGCCTTTCTGCGCCTGCCCTATTTCGATCACATGCACCGCTATCTGCCCGCGCTGATGATCCGCGAGGGCTATCGCAACCGGTATCTCGACGTCGGGCACCGGCACCGCGAGAGCGGACGGTCGAAATACACCAACCTGGGGCGGCTGATCGCGTCCCTGTCCGACCTGCTGGGCGTGATGTGGCTGAAGACGCGGGCGCGGAACCCCGGCGGGGTTGACGAGGTCTGACGCCTTCGCCTGCGCCGCGATTCAGCTTGGCGGCAGGGCACGAACGCGGGTATCCAGCGTTAACCCTGTCCGTCGCCGAGAGAGGATCGACCCATGTTGATCGCCCTGCCGCTGCTGGTGATCCCCGTCATCCTCTACAACATCGTGGCCCTGACCGGCGGCGCGCTGGCCGACGAGCGCCTGCGCGAGCCGATGTTCTCGATCGGCATGGCCTCGGGCGCCCAGTGGAACGTCGGCCCGGGCGACATGATCCTGTTCCTGGCGCTGATCCTGCTGTTCTTCGAACTGCTCAAGTCGACGTCCAGCCAGAAGGTCGCCATCGTCAATCACGCCCTGTCGATGATCCTGTTCGTGATCTGCCTGGTGGAGTTCCTGCTGCTGCGCGGCTTCGCCACCTCGACCTTCTTCCTGATCGTGGCGATGGTCATGCTGGACGTGCTGGCGGGCTTCATCGTGACCATCATCGCGGCCCGCAAGGACCTGGACTTCGGGTCGGTCTAGGGCGCGCCCTGCGCGCGCAGGGCGTCAGCCGAAGGCCACGAAGATCAGGGCGATGACGGTGACGTCGACGGTGCGGGCGAGAAAGGCGAGCATGGGGCGGTCCCGGGATGGAGGCTTGGGCCTCCGTCACAGCAAGGACCGTGCCGCGCCTCAGGCCTCCGACTTGGTCACCGTTCCCGGCTTCGGGCGGCGCTCGCCCGGCCCGGAATGCTGGGCCCTGAGATAGCCGCTGCGAGCCGCGTCCAGCACCGGCGGTCCGCCCTTCAGCCCGCGACGCTGGCCGGTCTGACCCAGCAGCTGGGCGGAAAACGCCGGGTCGCCCGGCAGGGGCGCGGTCGCCGTCGCCGCGGGCGAGGGCGCGTCTTCCGAGGGTTGGGGGTCGACGGGGACGAGGGCGCGGCCCGCCGCCCGGCGATCGCGGGCCCGGCGGTCGGCCTCGCGCCGCTCGTCGTCGCTCATTTGCGGGACGCGTCGCCGGCGAGGCGATCCAGCTGGGCGCGCATCTCGTCCATCTGCCGGCGCATGTCGGCCAGACCGTCGTCGGC
The DNA here is from genome assembly GCA_018820275.1 of Alphaproteobacteria bacterium. GTDB lineage: Bacteria > Pseudomonadota > Alphaproteobacteria > Caulobacterales > Caulobacteraceae > Brevundimonas. The sequence continues at coordinate 13,991 of JAHJOO010000068.1, read as the reverse complement.
CGCGGAGTCCGCGGACGCCGGCGGCGGGGCGGCGGCCGGGGGCATGCCGGCCGCGAAGCCCGGCCACAGGCGCATGGCCTGTTCAAACATCTGCATGTTGCGACGCACGGCCTCGTCCAGCAGGCCGGCGCCCGGCGCCCCGCCGAAGGCCTGTTTGAACTGGCCGCGCAGCTGCTCCTGCTGCTTCGCGAAGCTGTCCAGCGACATCTCGAGATAGCTGGGCAGCACCGACTGCATCTGGCCGCCGTAGAAGCCGATCAGACGGCGCAGGAACTGGACCGGCAGCAGGGCCTCGCCGCGGCTCTCTTCCTCGAAGATGATCTGGGTCAGGATCTGCCGGGTCAGGTCCTCGCCCGACTTGGCGTCGTGGACGGTGAAATCCTGGCCGGACCGGACCATCTGGGCCAGGTCCTCCAGCGTGACGTAGGCGGAGGTGGCGGTGTTGTAGAGCCGCCGGTTGGCGTATTTCTTGATGACGATCGGCCGGGTTTCCCCGGATTTGGCCTCGGTCACGCGGCGCCCCTCGAAACTGACTGGGGTCGCACTATCCCGCACCGCAGCGGGGGACGCCAGCCCCGAGGCTTCCGTGAGGTCATCAGCGCCGGCGGATTCCGCCGGCAAGGGGTCACGCCATGGCCGGGGCCAGCACCACGCCGACCAGCACGGCGGCCCAGTGCACGGTGGCCCCGGTGACCACGAACCCGTGCCAGATCGCCCGGCGGAACTTCACCTTGGGGCTGATGAAGACGAAGACGCCGGCGGTGTAGATCAGCCCGCCGATCACCAGCAGGATCAGGGCGGCGGGGTGGACCGTGTCCAGCATCGGCTTCAGCGCGAACACGGCCAGCCAGCCGAAGGCGACGTAGACCGCGCTCCAGATCGCGTCCGACAGGCGCGGCGCCCACAGCTTGGCCAGCGCGCCGCCGATGCCCAGGGCCCAGACCAGCAGGGTGAAGCCCAGGGCCCAGCCGCCCTCGAACCGCTGGGTCGTGAACGGCGTGTAGCTGCCGGCGATCATCAGGAAGATGGCGGCCTCGTCCAGCCGGCGCAGCACGGGGCGCGCGGCGCAGGGCCGGGTCTGGTTGTACACGGTCGAGGCCACCAGCATGGCCACCAGGCACAGGGCGTAGACGGCCGTGGCGACCACCGCGCCGACGCCTGAGTAGATCGCCGCCAGCACCGCCAGCACCACGCCGCCCACGGCCGCCAGCGTCAGGCCGACGACGTGCACGACCAGATCCGCGGTCTTCTCCGCGTCGGTCCGGTAGTGTTCTTCCATGTCGAGCGCGTCGGGGACGCAGACCCGGCCGAACAGGGATTTCAGTCGCATGAGCATGGCCCTTTCAAAGCCCGAAGCTCCGACATCGTTCCGGAGACCGTGCCACGTGACGGGTGACGGTCGCCTGAACAGACACTAGATGAACGTCGAAACCGGCCGTCCTGAGGCCCCCGCGCCACACTTTCCAGTTCCCTAACGTAAGCTTTTCAAGGTCTTCTCGCCATGGCCGCCACACCCGACGTCGTCATCGTCTCCGCCGCCCGCACCCCCGTGGGGTCCTTTTTGGGTGCCCTGTCCGAACTCACCGCCGCGCAACTGGGCACGGTCGCGATCACGGCGGCGCTGGAACGGGCGGGCGTGGAGCCCGGCGCGGTCGACGAGGTCATCCTCGGCCATGTGCTGCAGGCGGCGGCCGGTCAGGGTCCGGCGCGGCAGGCGGCCATGGGCGCGGGCATCCCGCAGGAGACGCCCGCCTGGAGCCTGAACCAGATCTGCGGATCGGGACTTCGGGCGGTCGCGGTGGGTGCCCAGCAGATCGCCCTCGGCGACGCCCGCGTGGTCGTGGCCGGCGGGCAGGAGAGCATGAGCCGGGCCCCGCACGCCCAGCATCTGCGCACGGGCCACAAGATGGGCGACGTGGCCCTGATCGACACCATGATCCGCGACGGGCTGTGGGACGCCTTCAACGGCTATCACATGGGCCAGACGGCCGAGAACGTGGCCGCGCGGTTCGCCATCGATCGCGCCGCCCAGGACGCCTTCGCCCTGGCCAGCCAGCACAAGGCCGAGGCCGCGCAGAAGGCCGGCCGGTTCGCCGCCGAGATCGCCCCGGTGACGATCTCCGGGCGCAAGGGCGACGTGGTCGTCGATCAGGACGAATACATCCGGCACGGCGCGACGATCGAGGCGATGGAGAAGCTGCGTCCGGCCTTCAACAATGAGGGTTCGGTCACGGCCGCCAACGCCTCGGGGCTGAACGACGGGGCGGCGGCGCTGGTGCTGATGTCGGCCGACGAGGCGCGGGCGCGCGGGTTGGCCCCGCTGGCCCGGGTCGCCGCCTCCGCCACGGCCGGCGTGGATCCCGCCCTGATGGGCACCGGGCCGATCCCGGCGTCGCGCAAGGCGCTGGAAAAGGCCGGCTGGTCGGTGGCCGACCTCGACCTGGTCGAGTCCAATGAGGCCTTCGCCGCCCAGTCCCTCTGCGTGATCGGCGAGCTGGGCTTGGATCCGGAGCGGGTGAACGTCAACGGCGGCGCGATCGCCATCGGCCACCCCATCGGCGCCTCGGGCGCGCGCATCCTGACCACCCTGCTGCACGAGATGGCGCGGCGCGACGCCCGCAAGGGGCTTGCGACCCTTTGCATCGGGGGCGGCATGGGCGTGGCGATGTGCGTGGAACGGGACTAGGGTCGGCGCATGGACCTGCTCGACATCCTCACCCTCCTGGCCATCGCGGCGGTGGCGATCACGCTCGGCTTCGGAATCCGCTCGCTGTACCAGACCGACGCGGGCGCGCGGTCGCGGTCCAACAAGCTGATGCGGCTGCGCGTGGCCCTGCAGGCCACCGCCGTCCTGCTGCTGGTCGCCGGCATGTGGTGGAAGTCCACGCAGGGCGGCTGACGTGGTCGTCCTGAACCGCATCTACACCCGCACGGGCGACGACGGCACGACGCGGCTGGCGACGGGCGAGCCGATCTCAAAGACCCACCCGCGCGTCGCCGCCTACGGCACCGTGGACGAGCTGAACTCCGTGCTCGGCCTGGCCCGGCTGCACTCGGGCCAGAACGACCGCATCGACGCGGCGCTGGGCCGGATCCAGAACGAGCTGTTCGATCTCGGCGCCGACCTGGCCACGCCGGCCGAGCCCGCGCCCGCCTGGGAAGCCCTGCGGATGGTGGACGCCCAGGTCGAACGGCTGGAGGGCGAGATCGACTGGATGAACGAGAGCCTGAAGCCGCTGGACAGTTTCATCCTGCCGGGCGGTTCGCCCCTGTCGGCCCATCTGCATCTGGCCCGCACCGTGGCGCGGCGGGCCGAGCGCGAGGCCGTGGCCATGGTCGAGGCGGGCCATGCCGCGACCCCGGCGGCCGTCCGCTATCTCAACCGCCTGTCCGACTGGCTGTTCGTCGCCGCGCGTCGCGCCAACGCCAACGGGGCCGACGACGTGAAATGGGTCCCCGGCGCGACGCGCTAGGTCAGCGCTCCTGCTCCGCCTTCAGTGCCGCGCGCTGGCGGTCGGCGTCGGCGGCGACGGCCTTGTCGTTGGCCACCAGCTGGCGCTCGATGGCGACGAGTTCGCGGTTCTTCTGGCGCGAGGCCTCTGCCCGGCTGATGCCGTTGGGCCGGCCGGTGATCTCGGCGATGGAGATCGGCTGGGCGCAGACCCGGCCCTCGCGGTCCCACCACTTACCCTGCTCCTCGCAGCGTTCGCCCGGCGCGCGCACGAAATGCTCATAGGCGAGGATCAGCGCGAAGCAGGCCGCGAACGAGGCCAGGAAGAGGACGCTCAGGCGCTTGAAGGTCAACAGGCGGTGCATGGGCTCTCCGGAGCGTTACCTCGGGTCACGTTGACAGGCCGGGTCGCGCGGTCCAATCCCTCGCGCCTGATTTCGGCATTTCCATGGATGACCCGATGAAGGTTCTCGTCCCCGTGAAACGGGTGATCGACTATAACGTCAAGGCTCGCGTGAAGGCGGACCAGACCGGCGTCGATCTGGCCAACGTCAAGATGAGCATGAACCCCTTCGACGAGATCGCCGTCGAGGAGGCCGTGCGCATGAGCGAGGGCAAGGGCGGTCACGCCGCCGGCACGGCGACCGAGATCGTCGTCGTCTCGATCGGCCCGGCCCAGGCGCAGGAGACGATCCGCACCGCGCTGGCCATCGGCGCCGACCGCGGCATCCTGATCCAGTCCGACGCCGACCTGGAGCCGCTGGCCGTGGCCAAGCTGCTGAAGGCGGTGGTCGAGGAGGAGAAGCCCGACCTGGTCCTGATGGGCAAACAGTCGATCGACGGCGACAACAATGCGGTCGGCCAGATGCTGGCCGCCCTGCTGGACTGGCCCCAGGCCACCTTCGCCGGGAAGATGGAGATCAAGGACGGCAAGGCCGTGGTCACGCGCGAGGTCGACGGCGGCCTGCAGACCGTCGCGGCCCAGCTGCCGGCGGTGGTCACCGTGGACCTGCGCCTGAACACGCCGCGCTACGCGTCCCTGCCCAACATCATGAAGGCCAAGAAGAAGGAGATCGCCACCAAGGCGGTCGCCGACTACGGCGTCGACGTCGCGCCGCGTCTGAAGGTGCTCAAGGTCACGGAGCCGCCGAAGCGCGCGGCGGGCGTCAAGGTCGCCTCCGCCGAAGAACTGGTCGCCACGCTGAAGTCCGCGGGAGTGCTGTAAATGACCGTCCTCGTCATCGCCGATCACGACGGCGCGTCGCTGCGCGACACCACCCACAAGACCGTCACCGCCGCCCTGGCGCTGGGCGGCGACGTCCACGTGCTGGTCGTCGGACAGGGCGCCCGGGCCGTGGCCGATCAGGCCGCGAAGATCGACGGCGTGTCCAAGGTGCTGCTGGCCGAGAGCGCCGAGCTGGGCAAGACCCTGGCCGAGGCGGTCGAGGCGACCGTGATGCCGCTGGCCGGGGGCTATGACGCCATCCTGGCCCCTGCCTCCACGGACGGGAAGAATTTCGCGCCGCGTCTGGCCGCGAAACTGGACGTGGCGCCGATCTCCGACATCATCGAGGTCGTGGCGCCCGACACCTTCGTGCGCCCGATCTACGCCGGCAATGCGCTGGAGACGATCCAGTCGGGCGACGCGAAGAAGGTGATCACGGTGCGTCCGACCGCCTTCGCGGCGGCGGGCGAGGGCGGCGCGGCCCCGATCGAGACGGTCGCCGGCGCCGACGCGCCGAAGACGGATTTCGTCTCCGAGGAGATGGTCAAGTCGGATCGCCCCGACCTCGGCGCCGCCAAGATCGTCGTCTCGGGCGGGCGGGCTTTGGGCTCGGCCGAGGAGTTCCACGCCGTCATGGATCCCCTGGCTGACAAGCTGGGCGCCGCCGTGGGCGCCAGCCGCGCCGCCGTCGACGCCGGCTACGCGCCCAACGACTATCAGGTCGGCCAGACCGGCAAGGTCGTGGCCCCGGCGCTGTACATCGCCATCGGCATCTCGGGCGCCATCCAGCACCTGGCCGGGATGAAGGACTCCAAGGTCATCGTCGCCATCAACAAGGACGCCGACGCCCCGATCTTCCAGGTCGCGGACTACGGCCTCGTCGGCGACTACAAGACCGTCGTCCCCGAGCTGATGAAGGCCCTTGGCTGACGAGGCGGTCGTCCTCGCCGTGGTGCTGAAACCCGGCGCCGCGCGGGACGAGGTCGACGGCTGGGACCAGGACGCGGCGGGGCGGCCGGTCCTGAGGGTCCGGGTCCGGGCGCGGCCCGTCGAGGGCCAGGCCAATGACGCGCTCGTCCGCCTGATCGCCGGGCGGCTGGAGCTTCCGGTCTCGGCCGTGACCCTGGCGGCCGGCGGGCGCGGCAGATCGAAGCGGCTGCACGTCCGCGGCCTCGACGCGGAGCGGATCCGGCGCCGCCTTACCGACTTGTAATGAAATCGGGCTCGACGCCGCGGACCGACGCCTTTGTAATCCGGGACTCGGCCGTGGGGGCCGACCGATCGGGGGTTGCCGCATGAGATCCGTTTCCCTGCTGGGCGTGAGTCTGGCCGCGCTGGTGCTGTCCGCCTGCGCCTCTACCGGGTCTTCGGGCGAGGGCGAGGCGGTCGAAACGCCGCGCGCGCCCAAGGCCCTGGCCCAGGGGCTGGATCCCGCGACGGTCGCCGACCCCTATCCCTCGACCTATCGCGGCCTGCCGCGCGAGAACATGGCCATCGTCGGCGGCACGGTGTTCGACGGCGCGGGCCGCAGGATCGAGAACGGCGTGGTGATCTTGACCGACGGCAAGATCGCCGCCGTCGGCGACGCCTCGACCCCGGTTCCGGGCGGCCACCGCGTGGTCGACGCGCGCGGCCGATTCGTCACCCCGGGCATCATCGACGTGCACTCGCATCTGGGCGTCTACCCCTCGCCGGGCGTGCAGGGGATGAGCGACGGCAACGAGGCGACCAATCCCAACACCGCCCAGGTCTGGGCCGAACACTCGGTCTGGCCGCAGGATCCGGGCTTCAACACCGCGCGCGCGGGCGGGGTGACGACGCTTCACATCCTGCCCGGTTCGGCGAACCTGTTCGGCGGCCGCGGCGTGACCCTGCGCAACATCCCGTCGGTCACCATGCAGGGCATGAAGCTCCCGGGCGCGCCCTACACGGTCAAGATGGCCTGCGGCGAGAACCCCAGCCGCGTCTACGGCGGCCGCAACTCCTCGCCGGCGACGGGCATGGGCAACATGGCCGGCTACCGCGCCGCCTTCATCGCCGCCCGCGACTACAAGGAGAAGTGGGACAAGTGGCGCGAGACGGGCGAGGGCACCCCGCCGACCCGCAACCTGCAGATGGACACCCTGGTGGGCGTGCTGGACGGGTCGATCCTGATCCAGAACCACTGCTATCGCGGCGACGAGATGGCGCTGATGATCGATATGTCGCGCGAGTTCGGCTACCGGATCACGACCTTCCACCACGCCACCGAGGCCTACAAGGTCGCGCCGCTGCTGGCCCGCGAGAACATCTGCGCGGCCATGTGGACCGGCTGGTGGGGCTTCAAGATGGAGGCCCTGGACGGGATCGAGGAGAACGTGGCCCTGGTCGACGCGCCCGAGGGCAGCTGCGCGGTCGTCCACTCCGACGACGCCGAACTGACCCAGCGCCTGAACCAGGAGGCCGCCGCCGCCGTCGCCGCGGGCCGCCGCGCCGGCATGACCATCACCGAAGAACACGCCATCAGCTGGATCACCTCCAACGCCGCGCGCGCCATCGGCATCGACGACCAGACGGGCTCGCTGGAGGCCGGCAAGCGCGCCGACGTGGTCATCTGGAGTGCCAATCCCTTCAGCGTCTACGCGCGGGCCGACCAGGTCTTCGTCGACGGCGGCCTGGCCTTCGACCGCATGGATCCCGCCTTCCAGCCTCTGTCCGACTTCGAACTGGGCCAGCCCGGATACGGCCAGACGGCCGCCGGCGTCCGCCAGGGAGCCCGCTGATGATCCGCCGCACGCTTCTGCTCGCCGCCGCCGTCATGGCCGTGGCCGGGCCCGCCCTCGCCCAGGAAGTCACCGCCATCGTCGGCGGTCGGGTCCACACCGGAACCTCGGTGATCGAGAACGGCACCGTCGTCATGCGCGACAGCCGCATCGTCTCGGTCGGGACCGGCGGCGCGCCCGCCGGGGCCCGCGTCGTCGACGCCTCGGGCAAGGTGGTGACGCCCGGCATCGTCGCGGTCGATTCCGGGCTCGGCGGCTCGGAGATCTCGTCGGTCGGCGACGATCTGCGCAATTCCTCGAACACGCTCAGCGCGGCCTTCGACGTCTCCTACGGCCTCGATCCCTGGTCGATCACCCTGCCGACGGCCCGCCTCGGCGGCGTGACCCGGGCGGTCGTGGTGCCCAACCATCCCGGCTCCTCGGGCGGCCACTACCATGAGGAAGACACCGCCGGCGCGGGCGAGGGCGGCTATCACACGCCGGGCCTGTTCGCCGGTCAGGCGGCGGTCATTCATCTGGGCCAGGGGACCGACATCCTGGTCCGGCCGCGCGTGGCCATGGTCGCCCCCTTCGGCGACGCCGGGGCCGGCGTGGCCGGCGGCGCGCGCGGGGCCGAGTTCACCCTGTTCCGCGAGACCATGGCCGAGGTCCGCCTCTATGCCCGCAACAAGTCCGCCTATGAGCGCGGGGGCCTGCGCGACCTGTCGCTGTCGCGCGCGGATCTGGAGGCGCTGATCCCGGTTGCCGAGGGGCGCATGCCGCTGATCGTCACGGTCAGCCGCGCCTCCGACATCCTGATGGTGTTGCGTCTCGCCGACGAGGAGAACATCAAGGTCATCCTCGACGGGGCCGAGGAGGGCTGGATGGTCGCCGACCAGATCGCCGCCGCGGGCGTGCCGGTGCTGGTGAACCCGGTGACCAACCTGCCGGGCAATCTGGAGCGCCGCGGGGCGCGGATGCAGAACGCCGCCGTCCTGCACGCGGCGGGCGTGGTCATCGCCATCAAGGGCAATGAGGGCTCGATCCACCGCGCGCGCGAGACCCGCTACAACGCCGGCAACGCCGTCTCGCACGGCCTGCCGCACGCCGCGGCGATCGCGGCCATCACCACCAATCCGGCCCGCATCTTCGGCTTCGGCGACCGGTTCGGCACGCTGGCGGCCGGGGCGGAGGCGGACGTGGTGATCTGGTCCGGCGACCCGCTGGAGCCGCTCAGCCAGACCGTGGCGGTGTTCGTGAAGGGCGTGGAGCAGCCGATGACCGCCCGCAACCTGCTGCTGCGCGACCGCTACCGCGACGGCGGCGAGGGAGCCTATCCGCCGGCCTACGGCCGCTAGGGCCCCGCCCCGATATCGGCCACAAGAAAGGCCCCCTCCGTCGCCGGAGGGGGCCTCTTTCGTCAGACCCGGGTCAGGGTCAGTGCGCCCCGTCGCCCGCGGCCGCCTTGCGCGCCTGCGACTTGCGGCTCCACATGTTCAGGGCCTCGACCAGGGCCGAGAAGGCCATGGCGGCGTAGATATAGCCCTTGGGCACGTGCACGCCGAAGCCGTCGGCGATCAGCACCATGCCGATCATCAGCAGGAAGCCCAGCGCCAGCATCACCACGGTCGGGTTGGCGTTGATGAAGTTCGCCAGCGGATCCGCGGCCAGCAGCATCACGGCCACGGCCACCAGAACGGCGACGACCATGATCGGCAGGTGGTCGGTCATGCCGACCGCCGTCAGGATCGAGTCGATCGAGAAGACCAGGTCCAGCAGGATGATCTGGAAGATCGCGGCACCGGCGTTGTTGATGGCCACCGACTTCTTGTCCAGCACGTCGTGGTTGGACGGCACCGGATCAACCGAGTGGTGGATCTCCTTGGTCGCCTTCCACACCAGGAACAGGCCGCCGGCGATCAGGATCAGGTCCTTCCAGCTGAACTGGGTCTCGAAGGCGGGTTCGCCGTGCTCGCCGATGGGGCCGACGAAGCCGAGGTCGACGACGGTGGCGGTCAGGCCGACCAGCCAGGCGATGATCGACAGCAGGGCCAGGCGCATGATCAGGGCCAGGCCGATGCCGATCCGGCGGACGCGCTGCCGCTGGTGCTCGGGCAGCTTGTTCGAGAGGATCGAGATGAAGATCAGGTTGTCGATGCCGAGGACGACCTCCATGACCACGAGGGTCACGAGGGCGGCCCAGGCCGCGGGGTCCGAGAGCAGGGGAGTGATACTGTCGAGCATCGGTGTCCGATCCGTTTGTGAGACGCCCCTCATAACGTCCGGAAGAGCCTTGCGGTAGCGCCCCGACCCGGGTGCGGTTCAGCGTCGCGGCCGATCCCCGGCCGCCGCGGGCGCCCCGGCCTCGGTTGCCCCTTCGGGGAATAGGTGCTATCCGGCGCCCGGCTTAGGCCGAGAGGGCGTCACCCGACGTTTTCGAGGTGTGCTTTTTTCAAGCATTTCAGGCCCTTCGACCGGCGCGACCCTCGCCGCCGGCCGAGACCCCGAACGTTCACTGCGCGGACCTTATCATAGTGGCTGACGAATTCAGGACGACGGAAGTCGGCGACCGCTACGCCCAGGCGCTGTTCGACCTGGCGGAAGAGACGGGCGCCCTCGACGCGGTGCGCGCGGACCTGAAGTCGCTGCGCGCGGCCTGGGGCGAGAGCGCCGACCTGCGCCGCCTGCTGACCTCGCCGGTGATGAAGGCCGAAGACCAGTCGCGCGGCCTGCTGGCGGTCGCGGCCGCCGCCGGCTTCGCCCAGGTGACCCGCAACTTCCTCGGCCTGCTGTCGCAGAACGGCCGCGGGCGCGACCTGACCGGCGTCATCGCCGGTTTCGACCGCCTGTATGCGAAGAAGACCGGCGTGGTCTCGGCCGAGATCATCTCGGCCCAGCCCCTGCCGGCGGCGCAGATGACGAAGATTCAGTCCGCCCTGCGCGCCGCCCTGGGCAAGGACCCGGAACTCTCCGCCCGCGTCGATCCGTCGATCCTGGGCGGCCTGAAGGTCAAGGTCGGCTCGAAACTGTTCGACGCCTCGCTGAAGACCAAGCTCGACCAGATGAAATTCGCGCTGAAGCGCGCCTAACCCACACGGCGCCCCGGCGCTCGCGAAGACGAAGACGAAAGAGACCGCAATGGACATCCGCGCCGCTGAAATCTCGGCCATCCTCAAGCAGCAGATCGCTGGTTTCGGCGTCGAGGCGGACGTCTCCGACGTCGGCCAGGTGCTGTCGGTCGGCGACGGCATCGCCCGCATCCACGGTCTGGACAACGTCCAGGCCGGCGAGATGATCGAGTTCCCCAAGGCGGGCGTGAAGGGCATGGCCCTGAACCTCGAGCGCGACAACGTCGGGGCCGTGATCTTCGGCCAGGACGCCGCCATCTCGGAGGGCGACGAGGTCCGTCGTCTCGGCGAGATCGTGGACGTGCCGGTCGGCAAGGGCCTGCTGGGCCGCGTCGTCAACCCGCTGGGCGAGCCGATCGACGGCAAGGGCCCGATCCAGTTCACCGAGCGCCGCCGCGTGGACGTCAAGGCGCCGGGCATCATCCCCCGCAAGTCGGTGCACGAGCCGATGCAGACCGGCCTGAAGGCGATCGACACCCTGATCCCGATCGGCCGCGGCCAGCGCGAGCTGATCATCGGCGACCGTCAGGTCGGCAAGACCGCCGTCGCCATCGACACCATCCTGAACCAGAAGTCGGTCAACGCCACGGACGACGAGTCCGCCAAGCTGTACTGCATCTACGTGGCCATCGGTCAGAAGCGCTCGACCGTCGCCCAGATCGTCAAGACGCTCGAGGAAGCGGGCGCGCTGGACTATACCATCGTGGTCGCCGCTACGGCGTCGGAGCCGGCCCCGCTGCAGTTCCTGGCCCCCTTCGCCGGCACCGCCATGGGCGAGTATTTCCGCGACAACGGCATGCACGGCCTGATCGTCTATGACGACCTGTCGAAGCAGGCCGTGGCCTATCGCCAGATGTCGCTGCTGCTGCGCCGCCCGCCGGGCCGCGAAGCCTATCCGGGCGACGTCTTCTACCTGCACAGCCGCCTGCTCGAGCGCTCGGCCAAGCTGAACGCCGACTACGGCTCGGGCTCGCTGACCGCCCTGCCGCTGATCGAGACCCAGGCCAACGACGTCTCGGCCTACATCCCGACCAATGTGATCTCCATCACCGACGGCCAGATCTTCCTGGAATCCGACCTGTTCTACCAGGGCATCCGCCCCGCCGTGAACGTCGGCATCTCGGTGTCGCGCGTGGGCTCCTCGGCCCAGACCAAGGCGATGAAGAAGGTCGCCGGCACCATCAAGGGCGAGCTGGCCCAGTACCGGGAAATGGCGGCCTTCGCCAAGTTCGGCTCGGACCTGGACGCCTCGACCCAGAAGCTGCTGGCCCGCGGCGCCCGCCTGACCGAGCTGCTGAAGCAGCCGCAGTACAGCCCGCTGACCATGGAAGAGCAGGTCGTCTCGGTCTACGCCGGCACGCGCGGCTATCTGGACGGCATTGCCGTGGCCGACATCGGCCGCTTCGAGCGCGAGCTGCTGGCCCGCATCAAGTCCTCCAACCCCGGCCTGCTGGAAGGCATCCGGACCAAGAAGGACCTGACCGCCGAGCTGGAAGCCGAGCTGAAGGACGTCCTCGCCGCCTTCACCAAGACCTTCGCCTGATCTGACCCCCGGAAGCTGAAAGAGTAGCGCCCGATGGCCAGCCTCAAGGAAATGCGCAATCGGATCGGAAGCGTGAAGTCCACGCAGAAGATCACGAAGGCCCTGAACATGGTCGCCGCGGCCAAGCTGAAGCGCGCCCAGGACCAGGCCGAGAGCGCGCGTCCCTACGCCCGCAAGATGGCCGCGGTCATCGCCAACCTGGCGGCCGGCGTGTCGGGCGACGGCGCGCCGAAGCTGCTGGCCGGCACGGGCCGCGACCAGAAGCACCTGATCGTCGTCGCCACCGGCGACAAGGGTCTGGCGGGCGGCTTCAACACCAATGTGATCCGCGCCGCGCGCGAGCGGATCAACACCCTGATCGCCCAGGGCAAGGACGTCCGCATCGTGGCCGTCGGCCGCAAGGTGCGCGACGGCCTGACCCGCCTGTACGGCGGCAAGGTGATCCGCACCTTCGAGATGAGCGACCACAAGACCGTCGGCCTGCCCGCCGCCGAGCCCGTGGCCGCCCTGATCGCCGAGGAGTTCGAGGCCGGCTACGCCGACGTGGTGACCCTGTTCTACAGCCGCTTCCAGTCGGTCATCGCCCAGGTGCCGACGGCCAAGCAGCTGATCCCGGCCGTGGTCGACGGCGACGCCCCGCCGGTCGACCTGAACGGCGCGGTCTATGAGTACGAGCCGTCCGAGGAGGAGATCCTCGACGTCGTCCTGCCGCGCAACGTCACCACCCAGGTGCTGGCGGCCATGTACGAGAACCAAGCCAGCTTCTTCGGGGCCCAGATGGGCGCCATGGACAACGCCACGCGCAACGCGGGCGATCTGATCAACAGCCTGACCCTGCAGTACAACCGCAAGCGCCAGGCCCAGATCACCACCGAACTGATCGAGATCATCGCCGGCGCCGAAGCGCTCTGATCCGACCCCTCACACGACACGACTTTCCGAACGGAACGCACCGATGACCGACACCGCCGCCCCCAAGAAGACCACGACCCGCAAGCCCGCCGCGCCGAAGGCCCCCAAGGCCGCCGCCGCGACGACCGCGGCGCCGACCGCCGCCGTCGCCACGGGCCGCATCGCCCAGGTCATCGGCGCCGTCGTGGACGTGGAGTTCGACGGTCACCTGCCGGCCATCCTGTCCGCGCTGGAGACCCAGAACGTCGACCAGAAGACGGGCGAGCCCTTCACCCTGGTGCTGGAAGTCGCCCAGCACCTCGGCGAGAACATGGTCCGCACCATCGCCATGGACACCTCGGAAGGCCTGACGCGCGGCCAGCCGGTGACCGACACGGGCAACTCGATCCTGGCCCCGGTCGGTCCGGGCACCCTGGGCCGCATCATGAACGTCGTCGGCGCGCCGATCGACGAGCAAGGCCCGATCAAGACCACGATGTACCGCCCGATCCACCGCGAGGCCCCGAGCTTCGAGGAGCAGTCGACCTCGTCGGAGATCCTGGTCACGGGCATCAAGGTGATCGACCTGATGTGCCCCTACACCAAGGGCGGCAAGATCGGCCTGTTCGGCGGCGCCGGCGTGGGCAAGACCGTGACCATGCAGGAGCTGATCAATAACATCGCCAAGGCGTACGGCGGCTATTCGGTTCTGGCCGGCGTGGGTGAGCGCACCCGCGAGGGCAACGACCTGTATCACGAGATGATCGAGTCCAATGTGAACGTGGACCCGGCCAAGAACGGTGGCTCGACCGAAGGCTCCAAATGCGCCCTCGTCTACGGCCAGATGAACGAGCCCCCCGGTGCCCGTGCCCGGGTCGCCCTGACCGGTCTGGCCCAGGCCGAGTACTTCCGCGACGAGGAAGGCAAGGACGTGCTGCTGTTCGTCGACAACATCTTCCGCTTCACGCAGGCCGGTTCGGAAGTGTCCGCCCTGCTGGGCCGCATCCCCTCG
>JAHJOO010000067.1 GCA_018820275.1 Alphaproteobacteria bacterium | reverse complement strand
CCACCGTTTCCGCGCCAAGCTGGTCATCCTCGCGACCGGCGGTTACGGCCGCGCCTATTTCTCGGCCACCAGCGCCCACACCTGCACCGGCGACGGCAACGCCATGGTGCTGCGCGCCGGCCTGCCGCTGCAGGACATGGAGTTCGTCCAGTTCCACCCCACCGGCATCTACGGCGCCGGCTGCCTGATCACCGAGGGCGCGCGGGGCGAGGGCGGCTACCTGACCAACTCCGAGGGCGAGCGGTTCATGGAGCGCTACGCCCCCTCGGCCAAGGACCTGGCGTCGCGCGACGTCGTCAGCCGGTCGATGACGGTCGAGATCCGCGAGGGGCGCGGCGTGGGTCCGAACAAGGACCACATCTTCCTGCACCTGGATCACCTCGATCCGAAGATCCTGCACGAGCGCCTGCCCGGCATCTCCGAAAGCGCCAAGATCTTCGCCGGCGTGGACGTGACCAAGGCACCGATCCCCGTCCTGCCGACGGTACACTACAACATGGGCGGCATCCCCACGAACTATCACGGCGAGGTGCTGACCAAGCGCGACGGCAATCCCGACGCCGTGGTCCCCGGCCTGATGGCCGTCGGCGAGGCGGCCTGCGTCTCGGTGCACGGGGCCAACCGCCTGGGCTCCAACTCGCTGATCGACCTGGTCGTGTTCGGCCGGGCCGCGGGCCTGCGCGCCGGCCAGATCGTCGACAAGGCCTCGGCCGTGCCGGACGCGCCGGCCGCCGCGACGGACGGGCACCTCGCCCGCCTCGACCGCTTCCGCCACGCGAACGGCTCGACCCCGACTGCCGAGCTGCGCATCCAGATGCAGCGCGCCATGCAGTCCGACGCGGCGGTGTTCCGCACCGGCAAGACCCTGCAGGAGGGCGTCGACAAGCTGCGCGCCATCGACGCGGCGGGCGCCGACATCCGCACCACCGACCGCGGCATGATCTGGAACACCGATCTGGTCGAGACGCTGGAATACGACAACCTGATCGCCCAGGCGCTGGTCACCATCGAGGGCGCCTTGAACCGTCAGGAATCGCGCGGTGCCCACGCCCGCGAGGACTTCCCCGACCGCGACGACGTGAACTGGATGAAGCACACCCTGGCCTGGAAGCGGCCGGGCGAGGTCGTCCAGCTGGATGACCGTCCGGTGCACGCCTACACCATGACCGACGAGATCGACTACATCGCTCCCAAGGCCCGGGTTTACTGATGGTCCAGCTCACCCTCCCCAAGGGCTCCAAGCCCACGACCGGCAAGGTCCACAAGGCCCCCAAGGGCGCGAAGAACGTCAAGACCTACAAGGTCTACCGCTACGACCCCGAGGTCGACGCCGACCCGCGCTGGGACGTGTTCGAGGTCTCGGCCGACGACCATGGCCCGATGCTCCTGGACGCCCTGATCCACATCAAGAACACCATCGACCCGACCCTGTCGTTCCGGCGCTCGTGCCGCGAGGGCATCTGCGGCTCGTGCTCGATGACCATCGACGGGCGCAACGCCCTGGCCTGCACCAAGGGCTGGGACGAGTGCGCCTCCTCGACCATCTCGGTCTCGCCCCTGCCGCACCAGCCGGTGGTCAAGGACCTGGTGACCGACCTGTCGCTGTTCTACGCCCAGTACGACTCGATCCAGCCGTATCTGCAGTCCGACGAGCCAGACCCCGAGAAGGAGCGGCTGCAGTCGCCCGAGGACCGGGCGAAACTGGACGGCCTGTATGAGTGCATCCTGTGCGCCTGCTGCTCGACCAGCTGCCCCAGCTACTGGTGGAACCAGACGGACTATCTGGGGCCGGCGGCGCTGTTGCAGTCCTACCGCTGGATCGCCGACAGCCGCGACGACGCCACGGACAAGCGCCTCGACGACCTCGAGGACCCGTTCAAACTCTATCGCTGCCACACCATCATGAACTGCGCCCAGGTGTGCCCGAAGGGGCTGAACCCCGCCAAGGCCATCGCCGAGACCAAGAAGCTGATGGTCTCGCCGAGCCGCAAGAAGACGAAGGTCGAAGCCTAAGTTGGCCAGGATCACCTACGTCGAGCACGACGGCCGCGAGCACGTGGTCGAGGTGAAGAGCGGGCTGTCCGTCATGGAGGGCGCGATCCGCAACAACGTGCCCGGGATTGACGCCGACTGCGGCGGGGCCTGCGCCTGCGCCACCTGCCACGTCTACGTCGACGAGGCCTTTCTGGCCGAAACCGGCCGGGCCTCGCCGATGGAGGAGTCGATGCTGGACTTCGCCGAGAACGTGCAGCCCAACAGCCGGCTGTCGTGCCAGATCCGGGTCTCGGACGATCTGGACGGGCTGATCGTGCGCCTGCCGGAAAACCAGCACTGAGCGCGAACCCCGACATGGTCGCCCGGGTCGGGCGGCTGATCGAGGCCGGGCCCGTCGAGCGTCCTGCGCGCATCGCGATCGTCGGGGCCCAGGGGTCGGGCAAGACCACCCTGGCCCGCGCGGCTGCGGTCCGGTTCCGCGCGGCCCAGATCTCGATCGACGACGTCTACCTGACCCGGGACGAGCGCGAGACGATGGCGCGGGAGGTGCATCCGCTGTTCCTCACCCGCGGCCCGCCGGGCACGCACGACCTCGGCATGCTCTCGGCCCTGATGGATCGCCTGTCCGAAGCGGGCGCCGGCGACGAGACCCCCCTGCCGGACTTCGACAAGCGCGGCGACGACCGCGTGCCGGCCGACCGCTGGCACCGGTTCGCGGGCCGGCCGTCCGCCATCCTGATCGACGCCTGGTGTCTGGGGGCCGTGGCCGAGGACGAGGCGGCGCTGACCGCCCCGATCAATGCGCTGGAGCGCGACCGCGACCCGGACGCCGCCTGGCGACGCGCGGTGAACGGTTTCGTCGGCGGGCCCTACGCCGACTTCACGGCGGACCTGGACGCCGTGCTGTTTCTCAGGGCACCGGGATTCGACGTCGTGCTGGACTGGCGCTGCCAGCAGGAGGCGGACCTGCTCGGCGTCGCCCCGGCGGACCTCCCGGCGGCCGAGCGGACGCGGTTGGCGGACTTCATCCAGTATTTCGAGCGCGTCACCCGCCGCATGCTGGCGGGCGGCGTCCGCGCCGACGTCACAGCTTCACTGGATCGAAACCGCGTCCCCCGACTCTTGCCGGAATGAGCTCCGAACGCCGCAGCGAAGTCCGTTTGCCCGCCGACGGCCGCGGCCTGCTGGTCGGGCCGGGGGTGGAGCAGGCCTGTCGGCTCGTCGACCAGTCGGCGTCGGGCCTCCGGGTGCGGCTGGACCGGTCTGCCGCCCTGCCGCGCGAGGTCATGATCGTGGACGTGCCCGCCGGCGTTGCCACGCCGGTGACCGTCGTCTGGCAGAAGGGCCAGGAGGCGGGGCTGAAGCGGTGCGGCGACGGCGCCACCCTGCGCGGCCTGGTTCCCGGACGGCTGGTCGCGGTGCGCGACGCCTGGCGTCGCGCGGGCGGGCGCTAGGTCAGGCGGCCTTCTTCTTCGCCGGGCTCTTGCGCTTCGTCGCCGTTCCGGGGGTCGCCCGGGCCTTGCCGCCGGACGCGGACCCCTTGAGGCTGTCGCGCAGGGCCGCCATCAGGTCGACGACGTTGGTGTCGTCGGGTTCGGGCGCCTCGACGCGCGCCCCGCCGCCCTTCTGCTTGGCCTTGATGAGGTCCTTCAGCGCCGCGTCGTAGCGGTCGACGAACTGCGAGGGGTCGAACGCGTCTTCCTTCTGGGCGATGATCTTCTCGGCGATCGCCACCATGTCGGCGTCGGCCTTGACCGCCGGGATGTCGTCGAAGAAGTCGCCGGCGTCGCGAACCTCGTCGTGCGGGCGCAGCGACCAGGCCACAAGGCCCTTGTCGCGCACCTCCAGGGCGATCTGCCGCTCGCGGTTGCGCAGCACCAGACAGCCGATGGCGATCTTGTCCGCCTCGCGCATGGCCTCGCGGATGACGGCGAAGGCCTCCGCGCCCGGGCCCTTGTCGGGCACCACGTAGAAGGGGTCGTCCCAGTACAGGCGATCGATGGCGTCGGCGTCGACGAAGCGGTCGATCGAGATGGTCCGGGTCGACTCCAGCTTCACCTTCTCGAAGTCGGCGTCGTCCATCAGGACGTATTCGTCCTTCGAAACCTCATAGCCCTTGACCAGATCCGACCGCTCGACCGGCCCGCTGTCGGGATCGGTGGGCACCATGCGGATGCGGTTGTTGGTCTCCGGATTGATCAGGTGGAAGCTGACCCGGTCCGAGGCGCTGGTCGCGGTGTAGAGGGCGACCGGACAGGTCACCAGCGACAGCTTCAGATGGCCCTGCCAGGTGGGACGCGCGGCCATGGACGGCTCCTTGATTCCAGACGACGCGAGTCAACGCCGCTCGCCTTCGATTCGTTCGCCGCGACGGAAATCGGCGGCCGGCGCGTCCAAGGAGAAACGGGAGCCGCCATGACCCAGGATCCATCCGTCCTTGAAGCCGCCGTGGCCCTCACGCGCTTCGGCCACGGTGCCGGGGCCGGAGAGATCGCCGGCGTGTCGGTCGACCCGCGCGGCTGGCTGCTGGCGCAGATCACGCCGGCCGGCGCGCCCCAGCCCCCCGGCCAGTTCCCGGGCACCGCGGCCCAGCTGGTCGCCTTCGACGCCTATCGTCAGGGCCTGCGCCCGGACGGCTCCGACCCCGACGCGGACGGCAGCCCGGAAGCCCAGGCCGCGTTCGAGCGCCGCCGCGAACAGCGCCGCGCCCTGGCCCGGCAATCGGCCGAGGCCTTCCTCGCCCGGGCGGCCCACGCCGCGACCACCCCGGCGCCCTTCGCCGAGCGCTGGGCGGCCTTCTGGGCCAATCAGATCACGGTGTCGGCGACGAAATTCCAGAGCGCCGTGTTCATCGACTCCTACGAAAGGGAGGCGGTGCGCCCGCACGTCTTCGGCCCCTTCGAGGATCTGCTCATCGCCTGCGAGAGCCATCCGGCGATGCTGCTCTACCTTGATCAGGCCCAGTCCGTCGGCCCGGGCAGCCCGGCGGGGCGACGCCGCGAGGCCGGCCTGAACGAGAATCTGGCCCGGGAGATCCTGGAGCTCCACACCCTCGGCGCCGACGGCGGCTATTCGCAGACCGACGTGACCGAGCTGGCCCGGGCGCTGACGGGCTGGTCGATCGACGGCGGTCCCGGCGCCCGACGCCGGCCCCCCCGCCGGCGCGGCCGGGCGACCCGCCCACAGACCGACGGGGCGATCGCCGGGGTCTCCGAGGGCTTCCTGTTCCGTGACGCGGTCCACGAGCCCGGCGACCGGCGCGTTCTGGGCCGCGTTTACGCCCAGCCGGGCGCCGCGCAGGGGGCCGCGGTGCTGCGGGACCTGGCGCGCGCGCCCCGGACCGCCCGCCGCCTGTGCGGACGGATCGCGGCCCATTTCGTGTCCGACACGCCGGAGCCCGCGCTCATCGCGGCGCTGGAGCGGGCCTGGACCGGCTCGGGCGGGGATCTCGGAGCCGTCGCGCGCGCCCTGATCGCCGCGCCGGAGGCCTGGGTTCCCCGCGCCGACAAGGTCAAGACGCCCTACGACTTCGTCGTCTCCGCCCATCGGGCCGTCGGGACGCCGCCCCGCCGGGTCCAGGATCTGGCCCCCGCGCTCGAGGCCATGGGACAGCCGGCGTGGCGCCCGCCCTCGCCGGAGGGCTGGCCCGACACAGCCGCCGACTGGGCCGGCCCCGACGCCTTGGTCAAACGCCTCGACTGGTCGCGCGAGGCCGCGGCGCGGATGGAGGCGGCGGGGATCGAGCCCGTCGCCCTCGCCCGGTCCGCCCTCGGTCCTCGCCTCGGCGCCCGCACCCTCGAGGCCGTCACCCGCGCCGAAAGCCGCGTCGAGGGCCTGACCCTTCTCCTCATGTCGCCGGAGTTCCAGCGCCGATGACCCATGTTCACAGACGCCATCTGCTCTCCGGCGCGCTCGGCCTCAGCCTGATCGGCGCGGGACGGGTGGGCGCGCAGTCCCGCGGGGCGACCCCCAAGCTGATCCTGCTGATCGCCCGCGGCGCGATGGACGGAATCAGCCTGACCGTGCCGTGGGGCGACCCCAACCATGTGGCCCTGCGCGGCGACCTGGCCGTTCCGCAGCCCGGCGAGCCGGAAGGCGCGCTGGACCTGATCGAGGGGTTCGGCCTTCACCCGTCGATGCCCGCCACCCACGCCCTGTTCCGCGCCGGACAGATGCGCTTTGCGCCGGCCGTCGCCATTCCGGCGCGCATCCGGTCCCATTTCGACGCCCAGGACGTGCTGGAAAGCGGGGCGGAGACGGTCCGGGGCCAGACCGACGGCTGGCTGAACCGGGCCCTCGCGGCGGTGGGCGGCAAGGGCCTGACCGGCCTGTCGGTCGGGGCGCAGACGCCGCTGGTCCTGCGCGGCGCCGCGCCGGTCTCGAGCTGGGCCCCGGGACGCGAGGTGGACGGCGACGACCGCGTGGCCCGTCAGCTGATGGACCTCTATGCCGACGACCCCCTGCTCGGCGTCAATCTGGCCCGGGGTCTGGAAACCAACGCCATGGCCGAAGGCGGGCGAATCCGCCGGAACGACGTCGCCGCCCTGGGTCAGGCGGTCGCGCGCCTGATGTCCGGCCCTCAGGGTGCCGACGTGGTCGCCGTCTCGGTCGACGGCTGGGACACCCACGCCCGCCAGGGCCCGCAGATGACCCAGCGGCTGGCGGGACTGGACGGCCTGATCAGCGGACTCCAGGAGGGTCTGGGCGAGGACTGGGCCCGGACCGCTATGATCCTGGCGACCGAGTTCGGCCGCACCGCCCGGGCCAACGGCACCCGGGGCACCGACCACGGGACCGCGTCGTCCCTCCTGCTGATGGGCGGCGCGATCCGTCCCGGCGGTCTGATCGGCGACTGGCCGACCCTGGCCGAGAACCGGCTCTACGAGGGCCGCGACCTCGCCCCGACGCTGGACGTCCGTTCGGTGTTCAAGGGCGTGCTCCGGGATCATCTGGGCGTGGATCGCGGCGCTCTGGACGCGCGGGTCTTCCCCGGCACCGCCGGCGAGGCCCCGCCGGTGGACGGCCTCGTCTGACGACCGATTGACGGCGGTCGCGGCGCGGGCCATCGGGCGATCATGACCCCGGACCTCCTGCCCGTCGATCCCGAACGCTATGCGACCTTCCTGACGGTGATGGCCGTGATGGCCGTCACGCCGGGGCCCGCCAACCTGTTCTCGGTCGCCAACGGCATGGCGCGCGGCAAGGGCGCCGCCCTGCCGGGCGTGGCGGGCATGAGCCTGGCCACGCTGGTCTGGTTCGGCGCCGCGGCCCTGGGGCTGGGCGCGCTGGTCACGGCCCTTCCCGACCTGTTCCGCCTCGTCGCCTGGGCCGGCGCCCTGTACGTGGCCTGGCTGGGGGCGAAGTCGCTGTGGTCGGCCCTGAGGCCCGCCGAGGGCGCGCAGGACGTTGCGCCGCCGCGTCTGGGCCGCGGCCCTTTCTCCGACGGTTTTCTGGTCCAGATCGCCAACCCGAAGGCCGTGCTGTTCTTCACCGCCGTTCTGCCGCCCTTCATGGATCCGGACCGGCCGGCGGCGCCGCAGCTGGCCCTGTTCGCCGTCGCCACGATCGGCATGGATTTCATCACCATGACCGCCTACGGCCTCGGCGGGGCGGCGCTGGCGCGGGCCATGACGCGGCCCGCGGTGAGGCGGGGTTTCGATCTGGTGATCGGCGCCCTTCTGCTGGCGGCCGCGGCCCTGATCGGTCTCAGGTCTTGATCGCCGGAACCGGTCCGTTCAGGCTTCGTTCAGCTTGCAAGGCGGCATATGACGGCATCTTGGAGAACCCCATGAAAAACCAAGCTAAATCGATTGCGATGGTGCTCGCGGCGGCGCTCGCCGTGTCCGCCTGCGCCACCGCGACCGCCTATGGACCCGCCGATGTGCGGGGTCGCGGCGGCTATGCCGAGCAGCGGCTGGAGGTCGACCGCTACCGCGTCACCTTCGCCGGAAACTCGGTGACCTCGCGCGAGCAGGTGGAGATGTCGCTTCTGCTCCGCTCGGCCGAGCTGACCGTCCAGAGCGGCTACGACTGGTTCGCCACCGTCGAGCGGGCCACCGACCGCGACACCCGCTTCTATACGACGCGCGACCCCTTCTACTCGGATCGTTACGGGCCCTACTGGTCGCCCCGCTGGCGCTTCTACCACCGCGGCTTCTGGAGCCCTTACGACCGGTTCTGGGGCGCCGACCATGACGTGCGGCAGGTCGACCGCTACCAGGCGGCCGCGGAGATCATCATGGGCCGCGGGCCGAAGCCGGCGGGAGATCCCAACGCCTTCGACGCCCGCGACGTGATCGCCAACATCGGGCCCCGCGTCCGGATGTGATCGGAAAGGCCCGGCGCAACGCCGGGCCTTTTTTCGTTCCGCCTGACGCGATCAGCCGATGCGCGGGCTGCGCAGGCGGCGCTTGTTGGTGTGGGTCTCGGGGGCCGCGCCCAGTTCCTCGGGCATCTCGCCCTTGAAGTAGAAGCGCTGCCACGCCTCCTTGGCCGCCGCCGGGTCGCCGCCGGCCAGGCGGCGGTTGAAGTCGGTCCGCTGGCGGTTCCACGCCTCGAACTGCCCCTGCATCACCGGATTGCTGTCCAGCGCCCGGACCACCGGATCGACCTGCTCCATCTTGCGATGCTCGATCAGGGTGACGAAACAGAAGGGTTCGCCCCGCTCGAAGCGGATGCGCCCGGGCCGGGTGAACAGCCAGTTCATGGTGAAGGGAAAGGGCAGCCAGTCGGTCTCGATCAGCCCCGTCAGCGCCTGGATGCCGTCCTTGATGTGGTTGGGCGCGCCCATGGCCAGCATGCCCCAGCCCGGCGGCGTCCGGAACAGATACTGGGGGTGCATGGTCAGCACGCCCTGGGTGAAGTGGGAGGTGACGAAATGCTCCAGCTCCGGCGTCGGCCGGTCACCGGTGATCTTGATGTCCTCCTGCCGCGGCCCACCGGTCCACTCGGCCGTGAAGCCGTGGGGACACAGGATTTCCCAGCCCGTCGTATTGGCCATGTTCAGCGGCAGGCAGCGGTACGGATGGCGCGAGGTGAAGGCGTCCATCCAGGCGCGCGGCTGGCGGCCCGGGATCATGTCCGGTGGCCGGGCGGTCATGGGGAAGCATTCGAGTTCCAAGGCGCGGCTCCGATGGGCTACTGACGCGGACCGACACTCCTAACCGTCCCCGCCCTCGCCCGCCAAGAGCCCGATGACGCCGCCCTTCGACCGCGACCGCCTGCTGGACTGGATGAAGACCCGTGACCTCGCCGCCACGACGCACGACCACGCCCCGGTGTTCCGGGTGGAGGAGGGGCTGGAGCTGAAGGCCGCCCTGCCGGGGGCCCACACCAAGAACCTGTTCCTGAAGGACAAGAAGGGCGCCGTCTGGCTGGTGTCGGCGCGACAGGACACGGTCGTGGACCTGAAGCGGCTGCCGCGGGCGATCGGCTCCGACCGTCTGTCCTTCGGCCGCGAAGAGCTTCTGTGGGAGTTGCTGGGCGTGCGGCCCGGCTCGGTCACGGCGCTGGCCCTGATCAACGACCCGGAGGCGCGCGTGGCCTTCGTGCTGGACCGGGCGCTGTGGGAGGCGGAGATCGTCAACTTCCATCCCCTCACCAATGCCGCCACGACAGCCCTCGCCCAGAGCGCGTTCCGCCGCTTCCTCGCCCTGCTCGGCCGGGACCCGATCGTCGTGGACTTCGCCGATCCGGACGGGGGGCCGCGACGGATCGCCTGACCCTTTGCGTTTTCCGGCACCCGTGACCATCTGCGGAGCGGACCGGCCCGACCGGAGTTGAAGAGAAGATCATGACGCTGACCGACGCCACCCCCGCCGACGACCTGATTAAGGACGGCTCCGACGCCGGCTTCATGGCCGACGTGGTCGAGGCCTCGAAGACCCGGCCGGTCATCGTCGACTTCTGGGCCACCTGGTGCGGCCCCTGCCGCCAGCTGACGCCGGCGCTGGAGAAGGCCGTCCGCGCGGCGAAGGGGGCGGTCACACTGGTCAAGATCGACGTCGACAAGAACCCCGCCTACGCCGGACAGCTGCGCGTCCAGTCGATCCCCACCGTCTACGCCTTCAAGGACGGTCAGCCGATCGACGGCTTCCAGGGCGCGGTCCCGGAAAGCCAGATCAAGGCCTTCATCGAGCGCCTGACCGGCGACGGGGCGGTCTCCGACGTCGAGAACCTGCTGGCCCTCGGCAATGAATCGCTCGACCTCGAGGACATCGGCGGCGCCGCCCAGGCCTTCGCCGAGGTGCTGTCGATCGACCCGGGCAACGTCAAGGCCGTGGCCGGCATGGCGCGGGTCTATCTGGCGACGGGAGATCAGGAGCAGGCGCTGCAGACCCTCGCCATGGTGCCGTCCACCTCGACCGATCCGGACGTGCAGAGCCTCCGCGCCCAGCTGGCCCTCGGCGCCGCTCCGGCGCGGGACGACGCGGCCACGGCCGCGCTACGCGAGGCGGTTGCGGCGCGTCCGGACGACCATCAGGCGCGCCACGACCTGGCCCAGGCCCTCGCGGCCCACGGCGACTTCAAGGGCGCCGTCGACGAGCTGCTGGAGATCGTCCGCGCCGACCGCGAGTGGAACGACCAGGCGGCGCGCAAGACCCTGCTGACCGTGTTCGACGCGGCCGGAACGGGCTCGGACGTCGCGCGCGACGGCCGCCGCCGCCTGTCGTCGATTCTGTTCGCCTGATGGCCCAGGGCTACGTCCGGGTCGCCGACCTGCCGCAGGTCATTCCGGTCTTCCCGCTGGCGGGAGCCATCGTGCTGCCGCGCGGCCAGCTGCCGCTGAACATCTTCGAGCCGCGCTATCTGAACATGATCGACGACGCCATGGGCGGCGACCGGCTGATCGGCATGGTCCAGCCCTCGGGCGGCGCGGCCAGCCTGCCGTCGCTGTCGAACGTCGGCTGCGTCGGGCGCATCACCAGTTTCGCCGAGACCTCGGACGGCCGCTATCTGATCACCCTGACCGGCCTGTGCCGCTGGAAGCTGGTAGCCGAGCTGCCGACCTCGACGCCCTATCGCCAGGTCCGGGCGGACTTCTCGCCCTTCGAGATCGACCTCGCGCCCGACGCCGAGGTCGAGGATCCGGAAGACCGCACGGTCCTGCTGGACGCCCTGCATCGCTGGCTGGAGCGACGCGACATGGACGTGGACTGGGACGCCGCGCGCGACGCCCCCGCGGAAGCCCTGGTCAACAGCCTGGCCATGGCCCTGCCGTTCGAGATCGCCGAGAAGCAGGCGCTTCTGGAGGCGCGCACCGTGGCCGACCGGTTGACGGCGCTGACCGCCGTCCTCAGCATCGACGCCGCCGATCCCGACGACGACGCCGAAACCACCCGACAGTAGGACCGCCCGATGAGCGACGCCTTCGTGACCCCGCCCTCGGTCGATCCCCGGCTGCTGGAGGTGCTGGTCTGCCCGCTCACCCGCGGCCGCCTGACCTGGGACCGCGAGGCCCAGGAACTGCTCTCGAAGGGGGCGAAGAAGGCCTATCCCATCCGCGACGGCGTGCCGATCCTGCTGCCGGAAGAGGCGCGGGACCTGACGGACTGACGATCTTCAGGCCGCCAGCCGCTCCCCGCGCATCAGTTTCGGCAGGTCGCCGGTCGCGCCGCCGGCTTCGTGCATGAAGGCCCGGCGCAGGGGGGCGATGCGGTTCACCGCGGCCATGCCCAGGTCCCGCGCCAGCCGCACCGGCGGCAGGTCGTTGGAGAACAGGCGCACGAAGCCGTCGAACCCGGCCGCCAGCACCGCCGTGTCGAACCGGCGCCAGCGCGCATAGCGTTCCAGCACCAGTTCGGCGCCCGGGTCCTCGCCGACCGAAACCGCCTGGGCGAGCACCTCGGCCAGCACGGCCGCGCCGCGCAGTCCCATGTTGAAGCCCTGGCCCGCCACCGGGTGCACGGCGTGCGCCGCATCGCCGATCAGGGCGACGCGCGGCGCGCACAGCCGCTCGGCCAGCTCCAGCGACAGCGGGTAGAGGAAGCGCGGCCCCTCGACCGTGACCCGGCCCAGGAACGGGCCGAAGCGGCGCGTCAGGTGGGCGTGGAAGGCCGCGTCGGAGCACGCCCCCAGAGCCGCGGCCCGGCGCGTCGTCTCGGTCCAGACGAGGCTGGCGCGCCGGTCGGTGAGGGGCAGGATGGCGAAGGGCCCCCCGGGCAGGAAATGCTCGTGCGCCACGTTGCCGTGGTCCCGCTCCATCCGCACGGTCGCCACCACGCCGGACTGGCCGTAGCGCCAGCCGAGCGCGTCGATGCCGGCCGCCTTCCGCACCGGCGACCCGCGTCCCTCCGCCCCGACGACCAGCGCGGCCGTCAGCGCGCGACCGTCCGCCAGCCGGATCTCTGCCGCGCCGGGGCCGACCGTCACGTCCGTCACGGAGGCCGGGGCGAGGAGCGTCGCCCCGCTGCGCTCCAGGGCGTCGACGAGGGCCGCGCGGATCCACCGGTTCTCGACCATATATCCCAGCGGCTCGCCACCGGAGCCGTCGGCGATCTCGTCCGCCTCGAAGCGCAGGAAGGCGGAGGAGGCGGGCTTTGTCGCCGCCCCGGGCCGGCGGCCGTCGGTGACGAGGATGCGGTCCATGCGGCACGCCCGGGGCCTGAGCGCCTCGCCCACGCCGAGGGCATCGAGCATGCGAAAGCTGCAGAAGGACAGCGCCGTCGCGCGGCCGTCGAAGGTCGGCGCGACCTGGTCCGACAGGGGGGCCGCGTCGACCACCGCGACCCTCAGCCCCCCCTGCCCGGCGGCGAGGGCGAAGGCCGCCCCGGCCATGCCTCCGCCGGAGACGACGACGTCGAACCTGTCCTGATCGCTCATGACCCCGCTTTTCGCGCGGCGGCGGCGGCGCGTCCACCATGCAGATCGTCGCGCGGCCTCGCGGTAAATGAGGCCTTAACCCCCGCGGGGAGAAGGTGGCGTGAACGCCCCTGTTCCGGAGGATCGCCGTCCCATGTCCGCCGCCCACGCCGTCGGTCAGCAAGTCTGGCTCGGAGCCCGCATCCTGTGGCGGGCACCGGCGGTCGTGCGTTTCCGGGGCGTGCTGCAGGCGCTGCTGGCGGGGCTTCTGGTCTTCGCCCTGGTGTCGTGGAACCGCGACGACCCGAGCCTGAACGTGGCCAGCCCGGCCGAGCCGACCAACTGGCTGGGCGCGCAGGGCGCGGCCGCGGCCGATCTCTTCATGCAGTCGCTGGGGTTGGCGGCCCACGCCGCGGCCCTGCTGCTGATCGCCTTCGGACTGGCGACGGCGCTGGGCGACGCCGTGCGTCAACGATTGCGCCCGACGCCGCTGAACGCCCTTCTGGCGGTCGCCGGTGTCCTGCTGCTGGCCGCGGCCCTGTCCGCGCCCGCCGCGCCCCGGGCCTGGCCGCTGGCGACCGGTCTCGGGGGCCTCTGGGGCGACGCGGTCGTCGGACTTCTGGCCGGGGCCGTGAAGGCGCTGGGCGTGCCCGGCGCGCGGGCGATCATGGGCGTCCTGTGCTTCGCCGGCGCGCTCGTCGCCCTGGGCCGCGCCCTGGGCCTGCGGCCCGCCGACCTGCGCGACGCGCT
>JAHJOO010000006.1 GCA_018820275.1 Alphaproteobacteria bacterium | reverse complement strand
CGTGGCGCGCCGCCCGCGCCGCGGCGGGCAAACCGGTCCCGGGCTTGTCGCCGGTCCAGCGCAAGTCCCGCCAGTCGGCGCCCGCGGCCCGCGCCACGGTCTCGCAACGGCGCGCCCAGTCGCGGCTCCCGGCATTCAGTCCGTGGTCGACGGTCAGGGCCAGCACGCGCCGCCCGTTGGCCCGCGCCCAGTCCGCGACCAGCGCCAGCAGGGCGACGGAATCGCCGCCGCCGGACAGGGCCACCGCCAGCGGCGCCTCGACGGTGCGGCACAGCCGCGCGTCCAGCCGCGCCCGGACCCGGGCCGTCAGGGCGTCCGTGTCTGTCAGCGGCAGCCGGCCGAGGTGCGCACCGCCTGGGCCCGCGTGGTCAGGGAGGCCGGCGCGCCCGTGCCGTAGCGCGTGCGGAACTCGCGCAGGGTGATGCAGGCGTCGGTGCTCTGGTCCTCGGCCTCCAGCGCCTCGGCCAGTTTGATCGTGGTCTCCGGAGCCCAGCCGCCCTCGGGCCAGCCGCGCAGGGCCGCGGCGAAATAGGGGATCGCGCTGGCCGCGTCCTCGTCCTCGATCCGCAGGTCGCCCAGCCGCACGTTGGCGAGGCGCGACTCTTCCTCCTCCGGCCAGGTGACGATCAGCACTTCCAGCGCCCGCTCGCCGCGCGCGGGATTGGTGGAGAGCAGGCGGTTGGCGGCGGCCAGGTCGCCGGCGGCCGTGCCGGTCGGGCTGTTGGCCACGATCGGCGCGTTCAGCTCCGCCTCCTCGCGCGCCCGCGTCTCCAGCGTCGTCAGCCGCGCCTCGCTCTCGCCCAGACGCGTGCGCAGGCGGCCGTTCTCGGTCTTCATGTTCTCCAGATCGATGGTCAGGCGCTCGATGTCGCCGTTCATGCGCTGGAGGGTGGCCTCGACGTCGGCCAGGCGACGGTCGACGCCGCCGACCCGGCCCTGCAGCGCCACCACCTCGGGGTCGGGCTCCATCAGGAAGGGCTGGCCGCTGGAGTTGCGCTGGAAAATGGCGCGCTCCAGCTTGCGGACGTTGCGGTCCAGGGTGTCCAGCCGGCGCTTGTCCCAGATGATCGGCTCGGTCGGCACCGACTGCGCCACCACGGCGCCGGCAATCAGGGCGATGCCCAGGCCCGTCATCAGGGCGTTGCGGGAGATTTTCGGCAGCTTGGGCATGGGGGCAGCTTTCACGCGGTTTACGGCCAAATCTCGTCAGCCGGTCAGGCCCAGCATGATGATCGCAACCAGGAACACCGTCGAGGCCAGGACGCAGAAGAACATCAGGGCGATCGTCCGCCACAGGGCGGAGAAGATCGACAGGCCATAGGTTCCCTTCAGCTGGGCGAACATGTGGACCGGCAGGCCGAAGGCGAACAGAAAGGCCCCCAAGACGCCGAATCCGCCCCAGATGCGCCCGAGCACCACCGTCAGCAGCACCAGGATCGACACCGCCGTCAGCGAATAGATCACGAACACGCCGTGGTCATAAAGGGTGAAGCCGCGCTTCCACACGAACAGCAGGGCCACGAACGGGATCGACAGCGGGATCAGCAGGAAGCTGAATTTATAGAGGGTTTGCTGGATCTTGTAGATCGCCAGATCCGGGTTCAGCAGCTTCTTCTTGACCTTGGTGTTCAGCCCCTTGTTGCCGAGGTTGACGGTGATGTTGCCCGCCTCCACCGCGTCGCGGACCTCGGCCTGCCAACTGCCGGGTTCCAGGCCGTCGCCGCGTTTGGCGTCGCCGACGGTCACGGGTACGCCGAGGTGCCGCTCCAGCCGGGCCACCGTCGCCTCGGTGGCCCTGACGGAGACCGCCAGGGCGTTGGAGTCCGGCCTGGCCGCCAGCGCCGTCCTCGCCTCGGCCAGGGCCGCGCGCGCCTCGGTCAGGTCTTCGGTCGTCTCGGCCCGTTCGGCGGCGGACATCGTCGTCGTCATGGCCGGCGACCCGGTCCCCAGGAAGCTGAAGGCGAAGAACATCAGGAAGACGCTGAACAGGAAGATCGCCAGCGGCGAGACGTACCGGGTGCGCCGGCCCTGGATCCACTCCCGCGTCAGCCGGCCCGGGTTCAGCGCCAGCAGCGGCAGGGTGCGCCAGATGCGGCCGTCGAAATGCACGACGCCGTGAAGCACCTCCTCGACGAGATGCAGCAGGCTGCGGTGCACGTGGGTGGGCTGGCCGCAGTTGCTGCAGAAATTGCCGCCGACCGGCAGGCCGCAGTCGGTGCAATTGCCCTCGGCGTCGCCCGCATGGCCCGTCGGCCGCTCGATGGCCGCCCCGATCAGCCCGGCCGTGGCCGCCCCGCCCGCCGCGTCGATGTCCATGCCCGCCCCCAAGCGTTCGTCAGGGTCGAGGTTTGGCGCGGGCCGCCGCTCCGGTCAAAGAAAAAGGGCGGCCGCCGCAGCGACCGCCCTCGTTCATTCGTCGGGCCGGATCAGCGCGCGGGCGCGCCCGAGACGATGGCCGTGCGGCCGTTGCGGTTGCGGGCCCAGGCTTCCTCGCTGGCGCCCTCGGCGATCGGGCGCTCCTTGCCGAAGCTGATGACGTCGATGCGGTTGGCCGGGATGCCGCGCTGGATCAGATAGGCGCGGACCGACTCGGCGCGGCGGGCACCGAGAGCGAGGTTGTACTCGCGCGTCCCGCGTTCGTCGGCGTTGCCCTCGATGCGCACCATGACGTTCGGATAGCGGCGCAGCCACTCCGCCTGGGCGTCCAGACGCGGATAGGCGTCGCGGCGGATCTCATAGCTGTCGAGGTCGAAATAGACCCGGTCGCCGATGTTGACCGAGAAGTCCTCGACCGAACCGGCCGCGGCCGGAATGTTGCCGCCGCCGACGTTGCCGGCTCCGGTGCCCGGGCCGCGCGTGTCGGGGGCCGTCACCGTGCCGCCGCCGGGCACGCCGGGCTGCGGCGCGGCCGGTCGGGTGCAGGCGCCGAGGGCCAGGACGGAGGCGCCGACCAGCGCCAGGCGGAAGAGAGAGGTCGTCTTCATCGGGTTGGTCTCCTCGATTTGTCTGTGGTGAAGCTTCACCATTGGTGTTTTCGGCTAACGTGTGAACCCGCGCCCCGCCAGCGACGATGACGCGATTGTGAGGCCCGTCAGGTCGGGCAGCTGTCGGGCCCCTGGTTGAAGCCCAGGTCGGCGGGCGGCTGAT
The DNA here is from genome assembly GCA_018820275.1 of Alphaproteobacteria bacterium. Lineage (GTDB taxonomy): Bacteria > Pseudomonadota > Alphaproteobacteria > Caulobacterales > Caulobacteraceae > Brevundimonas. The sequence goes on along the minus strand of JAHJOO010000006.1, from coordinate 29,134 downwards.
CCAGCAGCGGCGACCAGGCGGGGTCGGAGCCGCGGCCCTCGTACCCGGCCTGGGCCACGACGCGGCCGGACAGGTCGACGGTCCACAGGCGGGTGTCGCCGCCGCGCGTCTGGCGCGCGAACATGACGTACCGGCCGTTCGGGGCCCAGGACGGACCCTCCTCGAAATAGCTGGACGACAGCAGGCGCTCGCCCGAGCCGTCGGTGCTCATGACGCCGATGTGGAACTGCCCGCCCTGCTGTTTGGTGAAGGCGATCAGGTCGCCCCGGGGGCTCCACGACGGGGCGGTGTACAGTCCGCCGCCGCGGCTGACCGGACGCTGCCCGCCGCCGTCCGCGCGCATGACGTAGATGCGCGCCGACCCCGACCGGTCCGAGGTGAAGGCGATCATCGAGTTGTCCGGCGAGAAGCTGGGCGAGGTGTCGATCCCCGGGTCGCTGGTCAGGCGGCGCAGCTCGCGGGTGTTCAGGTCGATCGTATAGACGTCGGTGTTGCCGCCGCGGATGATCGAGAAGGCCAGCATCGACCCGTCGTTCGAATAGCGCGGGGCCAGCACCTGGCCGTCGAACTGGCCCAGGCTTTCGCGCCGGCCGGTCGACAGATTGTAGAGGTAGATGCGGCTGTAGTCGCGGCCCAAGGCCACATAGGTGACCTCGTCCGGATTGGACGTCGAGAAGCGCGGCGACATGATGATCTCGTCGCCCTGGGTCAGGAAGACGGGGTTGTAGCCGTCCTGGTCGACGATCGCGAGACGGCTCAGCTTCTCCAGCTGGGTGCCGCTTTCGGCGACGTAGATCACGCGGGTGTCGAAGAAGCCGCTCTCGCCGGTCATGCGCTGATAGACGACGTCCGAAATCTTGTGCGCGATGCGGCGCCACTGCTCGGCCGTGGCGGTGAACTGGTAGCTGACCAGCTGGCATTCGCGGTAGGTGTCGTAGAGGCGAAAGCCGACGTCCACGCGGCCGTCGGCCCGGGGCGTCACCCCGCCGTACAGCACCGCCTGGGCGCCGATGCTGGTCCAGGCTGGAAAGGTCGGCCGGGAGCCGAGCCCCGGACGCTCGGTGAAACCGGCGGGGTTCAGCGGGTCGAAGAATCCCGAGCGCTTCAGGTTGCCGCGGATGACGTTGGACACCTCGTCCCCGTACTGGCCGGTGAAGCCGACCACGGCGATGGGGAAGGGGCGCAGCTCGGCCTGGTCGATGACCACGATCTGCGGCTCGCCCGTCGTCGGGTCCTGCGCCATGGCCGCGCCGGGAAGGGCGACGCAGGCGGCGGCGAAGGCGGTCAGAAGGGTCTTCAGTCGCATCAGGAACTCCGGCTTGGCATGTCCGCCGCCTACTTGAACGCACGACGTGACGAAACGCCACTCTCGGCCCCAATGCGGCGACTTTCAGGCGAGCTTGGCGGTTAAGGACGAGGCGTCAGGGCGCGTCAGGCGGGAATGACGAACAGGGCCGCCTTGCCGCCGGCCACGGCGTCTGTGCGCATCCTGCGGTCGAAGGTGGCGAGCCGGCCCCCGCGCGAGGCGGCGAGGGCCAAGAGGTAGGCGTCGGTGGCGTGCCCGCCCTTGCCGAGGCGGCGGGCATCGATGAAGTCCGAATCGACCAGACTGCCGTCCGCGGGCCAAAACTCATGGTCGGGCGCGGCGCACATCTCCGTCAACGCCGTCGCCGCTTCGGCGATGGGGACGGGGCCAAAGCCATAGGTCGATCCGGACACGATCCTAAGGTATCCGGCTTCGGTGAACGGACACGTCGCCCAGCCGCCGGCTCGCGTAGGGGCGAACCATCGCCACGCCGTTTCATGACCGACGTGATGCCGATCCAGCAGCGCGATGAGGACGTTGACGTCCAGAAGGTGGATCAAGGAAATTCGTCCAACAGCTTCCTGACCAGTTCGTGGGTCACCGGCTTTTCGCCTGGCTTGCCCCGCAGCGGAAGGAGTCTGATGCCATCTCGATACACGGGGCCTTCGTCCGGCGAGGTGCGTCGGGCGGCACGGAACGTCTCCGAGATCACCTTGCCGACGCTCTTGCCCTCGTGTTCCGCCTGAGCCTTGGCGGCTTCGAGCACATCGTCGTCAATGGTCAGGGTCGTGCGCATGAGACCATGATAGCATGATGCGACGCATCACGCATCACGCATCACGCATCAGCATCTGATCGCGCTGTCGAAGCTGAAGGTGATGGCTTGTTCCTCATATCCGGCCGGCATGTCGAACGGTTCCGCCGCCCGGATGGCCCTCAGCACGGAATCCGAGATGGCCCGGTAGGCGGCGTCCCCGCGTGGGCGGACCAGCTGGGGGCTGCCAACCACCCGACCGCTTTCCGACAGGCGGACGGTCACTTGCACCACTACCGACCCCGCCCCCGGGAGGTTGCAGTTGAAGGTCGGGTTGATCTGCCCACCCAACGCGCTGATGTCCGCCCGCCCGAGCGCCCGCGGGGCCTGACCGCGCCCGGCGTCGCCGGTGTTGGGGCGGCGGTTGGTGCGGCCGTCGTTCGGGCGCTTGGCCAGGCGGTCGAGGTCCAGCGACGGCTCTTCGCGCTTGGGCGCGGGAGCCGGCGGGCGCGGCTGGGGCGTCGGCGGCCGGGTGACGGGCGGACGGGGTGCCGGGGTCGGCGCCTTCTTCTGCGGCGTGGGCGTCGGCGGGGGTGGCGTCGGCTCGGGCGTGGGGGGGACTTCGGTCTCCGGCGGCGGGACCGTGGCCCCGTCCTCGGTGATCAGCTCTTCCGACGGATTGTCCGCCGCCGCAGCCTCGACCGTGACCTCCGAGATGACCGAGACCCGGATGCCCTCGGTCGGCGCCGGCGGCAGAGGTTTGTCCGGCCACGACACGAACAGCAGGGCGCCCAGTCCCGCGTGCAGGACGAGCGAGCCGATCGTGCCGGGTCCGGGCGCCTTCATGCCGTCAGCCCTCCGTCGCCGTCACCGGGGTGGCGGCCGGCGCGGCGCGCGGGGCGGTGTCGGTGATCAGGTTCAGCTTGGCGTAGCCGTTCGCCGACAGCCGGGCCATGACCCTGGCCACCTCGGAATAGGGCGCGGCGCCGTCGGCGCGCACCGATACGGCCGCGTCCGGCGAGCCGCCGGCCTGGCGCACGCCCTCGATCAGCCCGTCGTAGCCGACCTCGGCCTCGCCCACGAAGACTCCGCCCGAGCGGTCGATCGAGACGACCACCGGCTCCTGCTCGGCCTCGACCGCGCCGGCCTCGGTGTCGGGCAGGTCGACCGGCACGGCCACCGTCAGCAGCGGCGCCGAGATCATGAAGATGATCAGCAGCACCAGCATGACGTCCACCAGCGGGGTGACGTTGATCTCGCTCAGGGGCTTCTTGCGGGCGCGCCTGCGCCCTCTCTGATGCCCGCCGCCTCCGGCACCCAGGGCCATGGCTCAGAACCCCCGGCGGTCGACGGGGTCGGCGCCCGCCGTCGGCGCGACCGGTCCGCCGACGCGGCGCGCCACGGCGGCCTGCAGGTCGTCGGCGAAGGCCTCCATGCGACCGGTGAACTTGCCCGCGTCGATCGAAAACTTGTTGTAGGCGATGTAGGCCGGGATGGCCGCCGCCAGACCGATGGCCGTGGCGAACAGGGCCTCGGCGATGGCCGGGGCCACGGTGGTCAGATTGGTGTTGCCGGCCGAGGCGATGGCGGAGAACGCGTTCATGATGCCCCAGACCGTGCCGAACAGACCGATGAAGGGGCTGGCCGTGGCCACCACCGAGAGCACGCCCAAGCCGGTTTCGATGCGCTGGCTCTCGCGCGCGATCAGGCTGTCCAGCGCGCGGTCGATGCGCGCCATCAGCATCTGGCCCTGGACCTCGCCCAGCTGGCCGCGCGTGCGGGCCTCGCGCCAGTCGGTCACCGCCAGAACCAGCATGCGCGGCAGGGGATCGGTCGGGGCCGGCCCCGCCTGGGCCGCCACGTCCTCCAGCGGCCGGCCGGAATGGATCACGTCCTCGAACTGGTCCGCCCGCCGGTTCATGCCGGAGAAGCGGAAGGCCTTGTCGATGATCACCGCCCACGACCACAGCGACGCCAGGGCGAGGCCGATCATCACGCCCTTCACCACCCAGTCGGCGGCCATGAACAGCTCGACGGGGTTCAACAGGCTGGCTTCGGCGGGCACGGTCATGCGGGCGTTCCGGTCAAGGTTGCGCCGCCCATGGTGAAGGACGGCAAGGCGATTTCATGGCGGGTTTAGCGAGCGCGGGCGGCTTCGTCACTTATGGTCAGCTTCTGCGGGCGCCAGCCAGGGCCGGACCTTCTCGATCAGGAGAGTCGTCGGCCGCCGCGGCCGCCCGTCGGGGTGGATGCACACCGCCGTAACCTGGGCCTCGCACAGGGTCTCGTCGCCGCGGGTGATCCGCTGGTCGATGATCAGGCGCGGCCCCCGGATGCGCTGATAGAGGGTGCGCACCAGCAGGGCGTCGTCGATGCGCGCGGGCTTCAGCCAGCGCAGGCCCATCTCCGCCACCACGAAGGCCAGCGGCGACGGCCCGTCCATCAGCTCGGCGTGCCCGACCCCGGCCGCGCGCAGGAAGTCCGACCGCCCGCGCTCGAAGAACCGCACATAGCTGCCGTGGTAGACCAGACCGGTGAAGTCGGTGTCCTCGTAGTAGATGCGCACCGGCAGGCGGTGCTCGCGGCCCTCGAAGGTCCCGGCGGTGGGGGCGTCGGTCACGGCGCCGTCCGCGCGGGCGGGGTGGGCAGGTTCGGGCAGTCCGCCTCGACCATGGCCCGGAACTCGGCGCGCAGAGGGTCGTCGGCGAACAGGACGCGGTTGGGCCGCGACACGAAGGCCACGGACCCCGTCTCCCCCCTGCGGCCGGCATAGCCGCAGACCACCGGCCCGCGTCCCCGCTCGATCAGGCGCACCTCGCCGCTCGGCCCCAACCGCTCGCGCACCTGCTGCAGGGCGCGCCGGGGCGGCGGCGTCTCCCACGGGGCCACGCCCTGGGTCGCGATCACCCGCCAGCCGACCAGCGCCCCGAGCACCAGCACGGCCACGCCCAGAGCGGCGATCAGCTGGTCGGTGCGGATGCGGCGGGTGGCCATGCGGCCAGTTTGCCCAGCTTCGCCGGGACGCGGAACCCCTCTCCCGAAAGTGATGGCGCGCGCCTTGGTCCCGGCGCCGGTCGGGCGCATCCTCACGGCATGTTGCGTGCCCTGCTCCTCGCCGCCGGCCTGACCCTGTTCGCGGGCACCGCGCAGGCGCAGGACCAGCCATGGCCCGGGGCGTCGGCGTTCGACCGCCACCGGTACGACGCCGATCAGAACCTGCAGGCCATGGAGCGGCGGCGGCGCGACGCGGATTTCCGGCAGGCCGAGGCCGCGCGCGCTCACGCCGCGTCCCGGAACGCCGCCGCCCGGATCGAGTCCGGGCGCGCCCCCGCCCTGCCTTATCCGGGCACGCGCCAGCCGGCTCCGGTCGCGCCCGCCCGCCCCAACGGCGGCTTCCCGCCCCCGTCGCCCGGCGGCGACGTCGGCCAGATCGACGCCTGGCTGGACCGGCCGCGCTGAGCCGTCACGCGGCTGCATCCCTTTTGATTTAATCCCGTTCTGACCTAGCGTGGCCGTTGCGGCCGGGTTCTGGAGGGGATCACATGCGTTGGCAGGGCGGACGTCGCGGCGGCGGCATCGAGGATCGGCGCGGCATGGGGGCCGGCGGCGTGGTCGGCGGCGGGCTGGGCGTCGGGGTGCTGGCCCTGCTGGGCTACATCTTCTTCGGCATCGACCCGGCGACCACTACCCAGGTCGCCAGCCAGTTCGGTGCCGCGACCCAGCAGGAAGGCGAGACGGGCACGCCCGAGGATCAGGCCGGCCTGTTCGTCGACGTGGTCGGTGCCAACATCAACGACGTCTGGTCGCGCCAGTTGGTCGGCTATCAGCCGCCGCGCGTCGTTCTTTACGAGGGCGGTACGGGCACGCAGTGCGGCTTCGGCCAGGCCGCGATGGGGCCCTTCTACTGCCCCTCCGACCGCACCGTGTACCTCGACCTGTCGTTCTGGCGGCAGCTGGAACAGCTGGGCGGATCGGGCGGCGAGTTCGCCCGCGCCTACGTCATTGCCCACGAGTTCGGCCACCACGTCCAGACCCTGACGGGCGCCTCGCAGCAGGCGCAGCAGGCCCAGCGCAACGCGCGCAGCCAGGGCGAGGCCAACCGCTTCTCCGTGGCGCTTGAACTGCAGGCCGACTGCTATGCGGGCGTCTGGGCCGCCAATGCCTCGGCCGTCTCGAACGGAGAGGTGGCGATGACGTCCGGCGACCTCGAGGCGGGGCTGCAGACGGCCTCGGCGATCGGCGACGATCGCCTGACCGGGGGACGCGCCTCACCCGAAAGCTTCACCCACGGCACCTCCCAGGAACGGGCGGCCTGGGTGCGGCGCGGCTATGAGAGCGGCGACCCGGCGGTCTGCGACACCTTCGGCGCGCGCTAGCGGCGACGGCGGCGCGGGCCGACGGACAGGTCGGGGGTCTCGGCGGTCCAGAGGCCAGCCCGCGCCAGATCGACCCGCACGGCCTGTCCCTCGAAGGCGGCCATGCCCAGAAGCGCGCCGGGAAAGCCGGGGGCCGAGACGTCGGCGAAGATCGCCACGGGCGCGTCGGCGAAGGTGCGCCCGCCGACGCCCACGGTGCGGGCCCGCGCCACCTGGGCCGACACCTGACCGCCCAGCACCAGACTGGAGCCCCTCGAAAGGTCCCGTCCGTCGTAGAGGCCCGCCGCCTCCGCCGACTTGCGCGACAGTGCCAGCAGGGACGAGGCCCCTGTGTCGACCAGCGCCTCTATCGGCCGACCCTCGAGCGTGACGTCCAGCCTCAGCGCGCCGCCGGACCGTCGCGCCGGCAGGGCGCGCGCGTCGGGTCGCGGGGGGACCGCGCCGGGCGCCGACAGCCGGCTGCGCCGCGCGCCCGTCTCGACGTCCAGCACCATCGTCTCCAGCACGTCCTGGCCGAGGATCAGCTGCGCCCCCAGACCGCGCTCGCGGTCGGCGATGGGCCCCAGATCCAGGATGGCCGCCCGCAGCCGGGGCAGGTCGAGGCCCGCGAGGTTCACGTCGACCACCGCCCCCCGTCCCACCTGCGGCCGGCCGCCCACGCCATAGGCCAGCACCGGCAGGGGGAAGCTCAGCCGTTCCCGTCCCTCGGCGGCCAGACGTTCGTGAAAGCCGCGGTCCAGAACCGAGTACTGGGCGCCGGTATCGATCAGGGCGACGGTCGGCACGCCGCCGACGGTGACGTCCACGGTCGGGGTCACGGCGTTGGCGCGAAAACCGAGCCATGGTGTCGCGCCGTCGCCGAAGACCGGCCGCGGTGTCGGCCACAGGACCTTGTCCTTGAACCACCAGCCGCCGCCCACGGCGCCGGCCAACAGGCCCAGTCGGATCAGAAGGCCGCGACGGTTCATCCGCACGACATGGCCCGTGGACCGGGTCCGCGTCCAGAGGCCCCGAGGTCGCGGCGGACCGGGGGCGGGATCTTACAGGCCCGGGTCCCACACCCCGGCGTCGCGCATGCGACACTCCCGGGCCTCCTCCGCCCGGTGGCCCATGGTGCGGGCCGTGGCCTTGATCTCGTCCGACACGGTGGTCCTGAAGATGCCCGGCACGAGGGCGTGGGCGAAGGCGCATCCCGCCAGTCGCAGCAGCTTGAAGCCGAATCGCGATGAGGCGGCCATGTGCTCGAAATAGGATTCCTCGACCTCGCGCGGATGATCGACGAACAGGCGTTTCAGCGTGCGGCTCATTGTGTCTGCATGGCTTGCGAGGGGTTCGCCCTCTACCCGTGCCCGCCATTCTGGCCTAAACCGCGCGCCAGAACAGGGGGGGATCGGACATAGCCGTCACGATCGCCGCAACCCGACACGCATCAGGAAGACCGACCATGGCCGACGGCCCCGCCACCACCGCCAAGACTTTCCGCTGGGACGACCCGCTGGATCTGGACGGCCGGCTGACCGACGACGAGCGGATGATCCAGGAGGCGGCGCGGTCCTACGCCCGCGAGAAGCTGCTGCCGCGCGTGGTCGCGGCCTTCCGCGACGAGACCTTCGACCGCGCCATCATGACCGAGCTGGGCGAGATGGGCTTTCTCGGCGCGACCCTGCCGGAGCAGTACGGCGGCGCGGGCGCCAGCCACGTCGCCTATGGCCTGATCGCGCGCGAGATCGAGGCGGTCGACAGCGGCTATCGCTCGGCCATGTCGGTGCAGAGTTCGCTGGCCATGTACCCGATCTACGCCTTCGGCTCGGAAGAGCAGCGCATGCGCTGGCTGCCGCGCATGGCGGCCGGCGAACTGATCGGCTGCTTCGGCCTGACCGAGGCCGACGGCGGCTCGGACCCGGCCTCGATGAAGACGAAGGCGGAGAAGGTCTCCGGCGGCTATCGCCTGAACGGCGCGAAATACTGGATCACCAACTCGCCCATCGCCGACCTTGCTGTGGTCTGGGCCAAGCTGGACGGCGAAATCCGTGGCTTCGTCGTCGAGCGCGGCACGGACGGCTTCACCACCGGCAAGATCGGCGACAAGCTGAGCCTGCGCGCCTCGGTGACCGGCGACATCGGCCTGAACGACGTGCTGGTGCCCGAAGACAACCTGCTGCCGGGCGTGAAGGGGCTGCGCGGCCCGTTCTCCTGCCTGAACAAGGCGCGCTACGGCATCAGCTGGGGCGCGATGGGCGCGGCCGAGTTCTGCTTCCACGCCACGCGCGACTACGTGGCCCAACGCACCCTGTTCGGCCGCCCGCTGTCGGCGCGCCAGCTGGTGCAGAAGAAGCTGGCCGACATGCAGACCGAGATCTTCCTCGGCTTCGAGGGCGCGCTGGCGCTGGGCCGCCGCCTCGACAACGGCGACTGGTGCCCTGAGGCCATCTCGATGATGAAGCGCAACAACTGCGGCAAGGCCCTGGCCATCGCGCGCGAGGCCCGCGACATGCACGGCGGCGCCGGCATCACCGGCGAGATGCACGTCATGCGCCACGCCATGAACCTCGAGACCGTCAACACCTACGAAGGCGCCCACGACGTCCACGCCCTGATCCTCGGCCGCGCGATCACGGGGGAAAGCGCATTCTGATGTCAGGAACCGTCTGCTTGCCCGTCTGACCGTCCCGCGCCATCGTCCGTGACGTACAGGGGAATGCCGCGATGACCGACGCCGCGATCGAGGACGACGCCTTCGCCCTGCTGGGGCCGGTCTTCGCCGGGCGCTCGGCCCTGTTGCTGGAGGACGATCCGGCGCTGGCCGAACACGTCGAGGCGCGCCTGCGGCGGGCCGGGTTCGCGCGGGTCGACCGGTTCGACGCCGGGGAGGGCGCGCTGGAGGCGGCGGCGGCCCACGCCTACGACGTGCTGATCCTCGACCGGCTGACGGCCGGGCTGGACGGGCTGGAGACGTTGAAGCGCCTGCGCGCCTCGTCGGGCCCGTCGGCCCAGTCTCCGGCCCTGATGCTGACGGCGCTGGGCGGGGAGCGGCAGAAGGTCGACGGCCTGCTGTCCGGGGCCGACGACTATCTGGCCAAGCCCGTCGGCGACGAGGAACTGCTGGCGCGGATCGCCGCCCAGCTGCGCCGGTCCGGCCGCGCGGCGGCCCCCGCCGCCCCCCCGGAACTGGCCAATGGCCCGTTCCGCCTTTCTCCCGGCGCCCGCACGCTGAAATGCCATGACCGGGTGATCGACCTGTCGCCGCTGGAGTTCGCCATCGTCTCGGAGCTGATGGGCGCGCGCGGCCAGCCGGTGACCAAGACCATGCTGTGGGACCGCTGCTGGGTGGAGTGGAATTTCCTGCCCGACAATTTCGTCAACATCATCGACGCCCGCATCTCGGCCCTGCGCAAGCGGCTGAAGGAACAGTGCCCCGAGGTTCCGGACGACATGCACCCCCTGATCGTCTCGGCCCGCAGCCAGAGCCTGGTGTTCCGCGATCTGGGCCCCGGACCCAGGTGATCGGCGCGCGGTTCCGGGCCTGGCTGGGACGGCGCACCCTCGCGCAGCTGTCGGTCGCCGTCGGCGTGCTGGCGGCGCTGGCGCTGACCGGCTCGCTGGTCGTCACGGGCCTGGCCGTCCGCGCGGAGCAGCGCAAGCAGGCGGCGCTGGCGGCGCTCGCCGACTATGCCGCCATGGCGTCCAAACTGGGCGCCGACGCCGGCCTGGCCGAGGGCACGGTGACCGCCGCCGACGCCGCCTATTTCTCGACCTGGCTGGCCGCCTTCCAGGACGGCCCGGCCGCGACCCAGAACGACGTGACCCTGGAGGAAACCTGCCGGACCGGCCGCGGCGGCGCCGGGGTGCGCCTGATCCGGGCCCCGGTCGGCAAGCCTGCCGGCCTCGCGGCGCTGGAAGGTGCACCCGCCACCCGCCTGCCCGCGCTCGGCGACGACGTCTACGCCGTGCACCTCGCGCCCGGCGAGCTCTGCCCCCGGCGCGGGGTCGACGTCGTCGTGGTGGCCAAGTCGGTCGGCGCGCTGGACATCCGCGTCGGCCGGGTCGTGGCCCCGATGGGGGACGCCTGGATCTGGGCCGTCGCGACGGTCGCCGGCGCCGCGGGGCTGATCCTGGTCACCGCCCTGGCCGGTGCCGTGGTCGCCCGCGGCCGCCTGACCGTGGCGCTGGAGGCCGTCAGCCGCGCGCTGGAAGGTGCCGCCGTCGGCGACCTGTCGCGCCGGGCGCCGGAGGAGGGCGTGGCCCCGGAGCTGGACGAGCTGACCCGGCTGGTGAACCAGACGCTGGACCGGCTGGACGACCTGCTGTCGTGGCTGCGCGACTCGTCCGACCAGCTGGCGCACGACTTCCGCACCCCGCTGGCCCGGGCCACGGCGCGGCTGGAGGCGCTGGAGGAGGCGACCACCGCGGCCGAGCGCCGACGGCTGCTGGGCGAGGCGCGCGCCGATCTGGGCCGGCTCAGCCAGGCCATGGCCGAGACGCTGATGCTGCGCGACGGTCAGGCCTGGGCCTTCGAGAAGGTCGATCTGACCCAGCTGGTGCGCGCGACCGCCGAACTCTACGAGCCGCTGGCGGAGACGCGCGGCGTCTCGGTGCGGGTCGAGGCCGAGCCCTGCGCCATCCTCGGCGTGCGCTCGCTGGTCCAGCGGGCCCTGGTCAATCTGACGGACAATGCGGTGAAGTTTTCGCCCGACGGCGGAACGGTGACCCTGTCGGTGCGGCCCGAGGGCGACGGCGCGGTCCTGACCGTCGCCGACGAGGGCGGCGGCTTCGGCGCCGCGGCGGAGGGGCCGGGCGGCAGCCACGGCATGGGTCTGCCGTTCGTCCGCGCCGTCATGCGCCGCCACGGCGGAAGCCTGCACCTTCAGTCCGCGGACCCCGGAACGGTCGTCACGGCGCGCTTCTCGCGCTAGCGTGTCGGCAAATCGAGGAATCTCCATGCGTCGCACCGTCCGCCTCTCGCTTGGCCTGGCCCTGACCCTCGGCTGCGTCCTGCCGGCCGCGGCGGCCGCGGCGCAGACCGCCCCGTATGACGAGCGGCGCGGCGTCTTCACCTTCGCGGCCGGGCTGGAGCGGTCGCTCCCCGCCGTGGTCCAGGTCACGACTCTCGGCCAGTCCGAGGGGCCGTCGTCCGGCGTGCGCGAGCCCGCGCCGATCGCCACGGGCTCGGGCGTGATCATCGACGCGAGCCAGGGCATCGTCGTCACCAACCAGCACGTGGTCGAGAACGGGTCGAAATTCACCGTCGACCTGCTGGACGGCCGCCTGCTGGACGCGACCCTGATCGGCGCCGACAAGGCCACCGACATCGCCGTGCTGCGCATCGAGGCGCCGGGCCTGATGCAGGTCGAGATCGTCGATTCCGACACGTTGCGCACCGGCGACGTGGCCTTCGCGGTGGGCTATCCGCTGGGGCTGGACCAGACGGTGACGATGGGCGTCATCTCCGGCCTGAACCGGTCGGGACTGGGTGACGCGGTCGAGGACTACATCCAGACCGACGCGGCGGTGAACTCGGGCAACTCCGGCGGGCCGCTGCTGGACAGCCGGGGGCGGCTGATCGGCATCAACACCTCCATCCTGTCGGGCGGCGGCGGCGGCAACGACGGCATCGCCTTCGCCGTGCCGACCCGCATCATGATGTACGTGGTCGGCCAGCTGCGCGAGTTCGGCGAAGTGAAGCGGGGCGAGATCGGCGCCGTGCTGGGCTCGCTGACCGCCGACCGCGCGCGCGAGCTGGGCCTGGGTATCGTCCGCGGCGCCGTGGTTCTGGACGTGGCCCCGGGGTCCCCGGCCGAGATCGCGGGCCTGCGGGCGGGCGACGTGGTGACCCGCATCCAGTCGCGGCCCGTGGCCAACGCCGGCTCGGTCCTGGCCACCGTCGGCGTGGCCGCGCCCGACAGCCGGCTGACCCTGGTCTGGCTGCGCGACGGCGAGGAGATGGCCGGTCAGGTGGAGGTGCGCATGGCCGCACCCCAGACGATGGTGCTGGGCGCGGACCGGCTGGTGACGGGCGGCGCCACCCTGGCTCCGGCGTCCGGCGAGGTCCCGGGCCTGCGCGTCGAGTCGGTCGAAAGCGGCTCGGCCGCGGCCCAGGCCGGGCTGCGGGCCGGCGACGTGGTGACCGCGGTGGACGGGGCTCCGGTGACCGACCTCTCGGCCGCCCCGCTGTTCGACGTTGGTGGGGCGCGCGCCCTGACCGTCCGGCGTGGGGCCGAGGACCTGCAGATCACGATGTGAGGGGAGGCCTCAACGAAGACGCCCGCCACCGCCTGGAGGGGGGAGGGGTGGCGGGGCGGACGTCTCGCTTGGAGGAAGCATCGGCCCGCCGGAGCCCTGAGCGGAATGAACCGGGGGGCTGGGGGGGCTGTTCAGGATCCAGGTTCACTCCGAACCCCGGCGAGCCGATGGGAGGACATTCGGAGGCCAAGGCGGCGCGTCAAAGTCCGAAACGGGGCCATTTCGTGTCCGGCGCGAAGGGCTGGCGCCGGAACGGAATCGACCCCACTCTCCGACGATGAGTTTCGAGGCCCTGCCCGATCCGAAAGCCGGCCCGGTGTTCTTCGACCGGCGCGAGCTGGAGCGCATCCTGCGCGTCTACGGCCGGGGCATCGCGGCGGGCCAGTGGCGGGACTATTCGCTGCTGGGCGGTGATGACGCGGCGGAGTTCGCCATCTTCCACCGCTCCGGCGACGCGCCGCTTTACCGCATCGAGAAACGCCCCGCCCTGCAGCGCCGTCAGGGCCAGTGGGCCGTCTACGGCTCGGGCGGTCAGGTGCTGAAGCGGGGGCGCGAGCTGGAGGCGGTGCTCCGCGTCTTCGACGCCCGCCGCTTCACCGTGGTCGATTAGCGCGGCGCCAGACGGATCGCGCCGTCCAGACGGATGCACTCGCCGTTGATGTAGGTGTTCTCCGCCAGGTGCAGCGCCAGATTGGCGTAGTCCTGGGGCGTGCCGAGGCGCTTGGGGAAGGGGATCATGGCGGCCAGGGCGTCCTGCACCTTCTGGTCCATGCCGGCCATCATCGGCGTCCACATGATGCCGGGCAGGATGGTGTTCACCCGCACGCCCTCGTTCATCAGATCGCGCGCGACCGGCAGGGTCAAGGCGTAGACGCCGCCCTTGGACGCCGAATAGGCGGCCTGGCCGATCTGGCCGTCCTGCGCCGCGACCGAGGCGGTGTTGATGATCGCCCCGCGCTCGCCGTCCTCCAGCGGGTCCAGCGTCACCATGCCGGCCGCCGACTGCGACAGGACGCGGAAGGTGCCGAACAGGTTGATGGTCACGGTCTTTTCGAACTGGGCCATGTCGTGGGCGCGCGGCTCCTGGGTCTCGCGATTGCGCGACACGGTCTTCTGGCCGGTGGCGATGCCGGCGCAGTTGACGGTCAGCCGCTCCTGGCCGTGGGCGGCGCGGGCCTTGGCGAAGCCGGCGGCGACGCTCTCGTCGGAGGTCACGTTCACCTCGCAGAAGACGCCGCCGATCTCGGCCGCGATCGCCTCGCCGCGCTCGGCGTTCAGGTCGAAGATGGCGACCTTCACGCCCTTCGCCGCCAGAGCCCGGGCCGTGCCCTCGCCCAGGCCCGAAGCCCCGCCCGTCACCACCGCCGCGATCGACCCGTCGAGTTTCATGGAAGGAGTCCCTATGTTCGGCCTGAACCGTTGAGTTGCGCGAGGGTTTAGCGGCCATGACCGCCGATGCCAAACCGATCGATCCGGACGCCGTGCTGGACCCCCGGCGCGCGCTGGTCCCGTCCGTCCAGCGGGTGAACGAGACCCGCGTGACGCGCGGCTTCTGGCCCAAGATGCGGCGCGTCGCCAGCCGCGTGCCCTTCGCCGACCGCGCCCTGTCGGTCTGGTACGCCGCGCGCGATCCGGAGACCCCGGCGGCGGCCAAGGGGATCATGCTGGCGGCGCTGGCCTATTTCGTCATGCCGGTGGACGCGATTCCCGACATCTTCGCCGGCATCGGCTTTACCGACGACGCGGCGGTGTTCGCCGCGCTGCTGGCGACCCTGGGCGGCAATGTGCGCAAGCGGCACCACGAGCTGGCCCGCGCTGCGCTGAAACGGCTGGGCGGGGGCTGACACGCCTTCGCCGCCTTTCGTGCTATAAGCCCCGCCTTCCTCGAACGCGGATCCCCCTGCCTTGAGCCTGACCCTCGACCTGACGCGCGCCAATCCCGTGGCGACAGCCCCCGTCAACCTGACCGGTCTGACGCGCGAGGGCCTGCGTCAGGCGCTGATCGACGCCGGCGTCTGCCTGCCCGAGAAGGCGAAGATGCGGGCCTCGCAGGTGTGGCGCTGGATCCACCACTACGGCGTCACCGACTTCGCCCAGATGAGCGACGTCGCCAAGGAGACCCGCGCCAAACTGGCCGAGGCCTTCACCCTGGCCCGGCCCGAGATCGTCGAGCGCCAGGTGTCCAAGGACGGCACGCGCAAATGGCTGATCCGCACCGCGCCGGGCATCGAGATCGAGACCGTCTACATCCCCGACGTGGGCCGGGCCGGCGCCCTGTGCGTCTCGTCCCAGGTGGGCTGCACCCTGAACTGCACCTTCTGCCACACCGGCACCCAGAAGCTGGTCCGCAACCTGACCGCCGCCGAGATCGTGGCCCAGGTGCAGGTGGCCCGCGACGATCTGGACGAATGGCCGTCGCCCAAGGAAGACCGCCGCCTGTCGAACATCGTCTTCATGGGCATGGGCGAGCCGCTCTACAATCTGGACCACGTCGCCGACGCCATCGACATCATTTCGGACAACGAGGGCATCGCCCTGTCGCGTCGCCGGATCACGGTGTCGACCTCGGGCGTGGTGCCGCAGCTGGACGCGCTGGGCACCCGCACCGCCGCCATGCTGGCGATCAGCCTGCATGCCACCAACGACGCCCTGCGCGACGTGCTGGTGCCGCTGAACAAGAAGTATCCGCTGGACCAGCTGATGGCCGGCATCCGCGCCTATCCCGGCCTGTCCAACGCGCGCCGGGTGACGTTCGAATACGTCATGCTGAAGGGCGTCAACGACAGCCCGGAAGAGGCCCG
Organism: Alphaproteobacteria bacterium; assembly: GCA_018820275.1. GTDB lineage: Bacteria > Pseudomonadota > Alphaproteobacteria > Caulobacterales > Caulobacteraceae > Brevundimonas. The sequence goes on along the minus strand of JAHJOO010000006.1, from coordinate 13,657 downwards.
CGCCCTGGTCAAGCTGATCCAGGGCATCCCGGCCAAGGTGAACCTGATCCCGTTCAACCCGTGGCCGGGCACGGACTACCAGTGCTCGGACTGGGCCACGATCGAACGCTTCGCGGCCATCCTGAACAAGGCCGGCTACGCCAGCCCCATCCGCACCCCGCGCGGCCGCGACATCCTGGCCGCCTGCGGCCAGCTGAAGTCCGAGAGCGAGAAGGTGCGGGCCAGCGCGCTCAGGAAGGCCGAGCGGGACGCGGCCTGAGGCGATTGATCCGCCCGCTGTAATCTTCGGTCACCGGGTGTGTCCCCGGGGCGCTTGCGGATTCGGGCGCGATTGAGGCATGTCCGGGTCGGGCGCATGCAGCGTCGTCGGCACACCCCCAGATGGAATCCTTCGTCTCAGATCTTCTCGCCAGCGCCGAGGTCCAGGCCTTCGCCAGCGGCTTCCCGACCATGCTGCTGCACCTGGCCGCGACGCTGGGTCTGCTGGTGCTGGGCGCGGTCGTCTACGCCGCGCTGACGCCGTGGAGGGAGGTCGAGCTGATCCGCGAGGGCAATGCCGCCGCGGCGGTGGCCTTCGCCGGGGTGCTGGTCGGCCTGGCGATCCCGCTGGCGGTGTCGCTGACGGCCTCGACCTCGCTGCGCGAGATCGGCCTGTGGGGGCTGGCGACGGTGGTCATCCAGCTGCTCGCCTTCCGCGTCGTCGACATGATCCTGACCGGCCTGCCGCAGCGCATCCGCGACGGCGAGGTCTCGGCCGCCGTGCTGCTGGTGGGGGCCAAGCTGGCGACCGCGCTGGTGCTGGCCGCCGCCCTGTCGGCCTGAGCCGATGAAGCTTCCCGACTGGCTGGTCTACGCCGCCGTCATCGGGGCCCTGGCCGTGGCTGCGTCGTGGGCACGCGAGGACGTCTACACCCCGCCCGCGCCGCCGCCGCCGGGCGAGGCGGAGGGGGCCTTGTTGGGGCCGGTGACCCCGTTCGACGCGGCCGTCACGGTGAATGCGCCGGACATCCCCTTCCAGCCGGCGGCCGGAACCGCCTTCTCCATCGCCGGCGAAGGCCGCTGGGTCACGGCGCGCCACGTGGTCGAGGGCTGCCGCCGGCCGGCCATCGTGGTGGGCGGCGGGCGCGCCGTGGCGGCCGACGTGCGGCTGGCGCCGCGGGCGGACGTGGCCCTGCTGCTGACCGACGGCGGGCCGCCCGCCCTGCACGTGCCGAACGACCTGCCGCTGCGGCTGGGCCAGAGGGCGTTCCATCCCGGCTTTCCGCAAGGGCGTCCGGGCGAGGTGACGACGCGGCTTCTGGGCCGCGAGACCTTCCGGGTCAGGGGGCGCGGCGCGCGGGACGAGCCGGTCCTGGCCTGGGCCGAGATCGCCCGGACTGACGGCCTGCGCGGCACCTTGTCCGGCCTGTCGGGCGCGCCGGCGCTGGACCGGTTCGGCCGGGTGGTCGGCGTGACGATCGCCGAGGCGCCGCGCCGGGGGCGGGTCTACACCACCTCGCCGGACACCTTCCTGCCGTCCGTCCGCGGCATCCAGCGGGCCGACGAGCCGGCCATGGGCGAGCCGGTGACGCCGGACAACTACGGCCGGGTCGCCGACGCGCTGCGGCGCGATCTGCGGGTGGCGCAGGTGGTCTGTCTGTCAGCCTAGCCGGCGTCCGGCTCGAACACCGCCACGTGCACGTCTCCCCCGGGGGTCAGCCAGGCGCGCTTCATGCCCTGGCTGTTGAACGGGTGGGCGACGCGGCCGGCGGCGTCCAGCGCGATCAGGCCGCCGTCGCCGCCCAAGGCGCCGACCGCGGCGACGGCCGCGCGCGCGGCCGAGTCGACGGGGGCTCCGGCCTCGACCGACCAGCCGACGCGGGCCGCGGCGACGGTGCGCATGAAGAATTCGCCCTGACCGGTGCAGGAGACGGCGACGCGCGCGTCGGCCCAGACGCCGCAGCCGACCACGGGGCTGTCGCCGACCCGGCCGGGCAGTTTGCCGAAGACGCCGGCGGTGGAGGTGGCGGCGGCCAGTCGGCCCCGGTCGTCCAGAACGCAGCAGCCGACGGTGCCGTGCGCCAGGGTGCCCGGCGGGTGGTTGTCCTCGCCCTGGCCGGCGCGGGTGAACCAGGCGTCCGGGTCCTCGATGCGGGTCAGGCCACGCGCGCCCGCGAAGCGCGCCGCCCCCTCGCCCGCGAGCATCACGTGGGGGGTGTGGTCCATCACGGCGCGGGCGGCGACGACGGGGTTGCGGAAGCCCTGCAGCGCCGCGACGGCGCCGACCCTGCCCGTCGCGCCGTCCATCAGGCTGGCGTCCAGTTCGAAGGCGCCGGCGAGGTTGGGCGAGCCGCCGCGGCCGGCGACGTAGAGGCCGGAGTCTTCCAGCAGCACGGTGGCCTCGACCGCCACGTCCAGCGCCGCGGCGCCCGCGTTCAGCCGCTCGGCCATGCGGGCCACGACCTCGGCCATGTGCTCTCGCTCGGCCGCGTAGTCCCGGCTGCGTCGGGCACCGGCGCCGCCGTGCAGAATCAGGGCGGGTCGGGTCATGAGCGGGCCTTTCCCTCGGTCATGGGGCCCGTTAGCCTGAACCGGCGATCCCCGACAAGCGGGGCGCGAGAGGACCCGCCGTGACCGACACCGCCGCCGACGTTCCGGGCCTCGAAGGGCTGGCGATCGACCCGAGGCTGACGCCCAGGGCCTATGCCCCGGCGTTCGCGCGGCTGGGCCGCCTGCACGTGCCGGGGTTTCTGACCCCGGCCGCGGCCGCGGCGGTGCACCGGGCGTTGGTGGAGGAGACCTCCTGGAGCACGGTGATGCAGGGCGGCGGGGCCCTGGTCGACCTGTCGCCGGAGGCGCACGACCGTCTGACCCCGGCTCAGCGGCGCGCCCGCCTTCCCCTGCCGCCGGGCGCGGTCCCCGACAGCACGTTCGACGCGGTTCGCCTGATCGGGCCGGCGGGCCAGCGGACGCCGCGCTCCGAGGCCTACGAGCCCCTGATCCGGTTTCTCAATGGGCCGGGCTTCCTCGACTTCATCCGGGCGCTGACCGGCGACCCGCGGCCTCATCACACGGACGCCCAGGCCACCCGGTTCCGGGCCGGTCATCACCTGAACGAGCACGACGATCACGATCCCCGGCACCGGCGGCTGTTCGCCTATGTGCTGAACCTGACGCCCCGATGGCGGGCCGACTGGGGCGGCGTGCTGACCTTCATCGACGCCGACGGCCACGTGGCCGAGGGCTACACCCCGACCTTCAACGCCCTGAACGTGTTCCGCGTGCCGCAGGCCCACGCCGTGTCCGCGGTGGCCCCCTTCGTCGACGAGGCCCGGCTGTCGGTGACCGGCTGGGTCCACGCCGGCCCGTCCTGATTTTCCTTCCCCCTCACGAGGTCGATTCCCGAACATGCGCGCAGTCCTGTCCAAGATCCCCGGCGGCCCCGAGACCCTTGTCGTGGAGGAGGCGCTGGATCCGACGCCGCTGAAGGGCGAGGTGGTGATCGAGGTCAAGGCGGTGGGGATCAACTTCCCCGACACGCTGATCATCGAGGACAAATACCAGTTCAAGCCGCAGCGGCCGTTCTCGCCGGGTGCTGAGGTGGCGGGCGTGGTCGACGCCGTGGGCGAGGGGGTGAAGGGGATCCAGCGCGGCGACCGCGTGATCGCCGTGCCCGGCTGGGGCGGTCTGGTCGAGCGCATCGCCGTGCGGGCCGACGCCGTGGTGAAGATGCCCGACGGCATGTCGTTCGAGGAGGGCGCGGCCCTGCTGATGACCTACGGCACCAGCTATTATGCGCTGAAGGACCGGGCGCAGCTGAAGGCGGGCGAGAGCCTGCTGGTGCTGGGCGCCGCGGGCGGCGTGGGCGTGGCGGCGGTCGAGCTGGGCAAGGCCATGGGCGCGCATGTGATCGCCGCGGCCTCGACCAACGACAAGGTCCAGTTCGCGCTGGAGGCGGGGGCCGACAACGGCCTGATCTATCCGACCGGCCCCATGGACAAGGCCGCGCAGAAGGAGCTGTCCGGCGAGCTGAAGCTGGCCAGCGGGCGCGACGGGGCCGACGTCGTCTATGACGCGGTGGGCGGCGACTATGCCGAGCCGGCGCTGCGGGCCATGGACTGGGGCGGGCGCTATCTGGTGGTCGGCTTCCCGGCGGGGATCCCCAGCCTGCCGCTGAACCTGACCCTGCTGAAGTCGGTGTCGGTGGTGGGCGTGTTCTGGGGCGCGGCCGTGATGCGCGACCCGGCGGGGCATGCGGCCAATGTCGCGGACCTGATGCGGTTCTGGAGCGAGGGCAGGATCAAGCCGCGCGTCAGCCGGACCTTCCCGCTGGAAAAGGCGGCCGACGCCATCAAGGCGCTGGGCGACCGCTCGGCCCTGGGCAAGATCGTGGTCACGGTGGAATGACGCCGCCGCCGGTCGAGGCGGTGGAGCGGCTGGCCGCGACCGGCCGCGTGCGGGTCGACATGCCGCTGGGCGAGGAGCTGACGCGCGGCCTGCATGCGGCGCTGGCCGGGCCGGAGATGGTCTGGAACCGGGCCATCCGCACGCCCTTCGCCACCGACGTGCCCGCCGCCGTCTTCGACGCCCAGGACCCGGTCGAGAAGGCGCGGCTGATCGCCATGGTGCATCAGGAGGCGGCCGAGGGATTCCAGTTTATCTATGACCGGCTGCGGCTGGGACAGGCGCGGACGATGGGGTTGCCGCTGCCCGCCCCGCTGGATGGCCTGCATGCCCTGTTCAACGCGCCAGCCTGGCTGGACTGGGCCCGCGCCCTGACCGGCGACGACCGCATCGCCTACGTCGACGCCCAGGCGACGCGCTACCTGCCCGGACATTTCCTCAACGGCCACGACGACCGTCATGAGGACGCGGGCCGGCTGTACGCCTATGTGCTGAACCTGACGCCGCGCTGGCGGGTCGAGTGGGGCGGTCTGCTGGCCTTCCTCGACGACTGGACCGAGGTCACGGAGGCCTTCGTGCCCGCCTTCGGCACGTTGAACGTCTTCCGCGTGCCCCAGCCGCATCTGGTGACCCAGGTCGCCGACTTCGCCCCGGCGCCGCGGTTCTCGGTGACCGGCTGGTGGCGGACCAATCCGCCCCCCTCCACCTAGAGGATGTAGCGGCCCAGATCGGCGTCCTTCGCCAGGTCGGCGACGCGGGCGCGCACGAGGTCGGCGTCGACGACGAAGGGGCCGGCGCGGTCGGGGGCGGTGAAGCTGAGCTCTTCCAGCACGCGCTCGACCACAGTCTGAAGCCGGCGGGCACCGATGTTCTCGACCGCCGTGTTGGCGGCGACGGCGGCGTCGGCAAGGGCCTGGATCGCCTCGTCGGTGAAGGTCAGGTCGACGCCTTCGGTGGCCATCAGGGCCTGGTTCTGTCGGATCAGATTGGCCTCGGGCTCGGTCAGGATGCGGGCGAAGTCCTCGCGCGTCAGGGCCCGAAGCTCGACGCGGATCGGCAGACGGCCCTGCAGCTCGGGCAGCAGGTCCGAGGGCTTGGCGACGTGGAAGGCGCCCGAGGCGATGAACAGGACGTGGTCCGACTTCACCGGCCCGTATTTGGTCGAGACCGTGGTGCCCTCGATCAGGGGCAGCAGGTCGCGCTGGACGCCCTCGCGGCTCACGTCGGCGCCGCGCGCCTCGGACCGCACCGCCACCTTGTCGATCTCGTCGAGGAACACGATGCCCTCCTGCTCGGCCATGGACACGGCCTCGCGGGTCAGGCTGTCCTGATCCAGCAGCTTGTCGGCCTCTTCCGACGTCAGCGGCGCGACGGCCTCGCGGACCGTGGTCCGGACCGTCTTCGTGCGGCCGCCGCCCAGCTTGCCCAGCATTTCCGACAGGTTGAGCATGCCGGCCCCGCCACCCGGCAGGTCCATGCCCTGCAGCGGAGACGTGGTGTCCGACAGCGCGATCTCGATCTCCTTGTCGTCCATCTGGCCGGCGCGGAGTTTGGTGCGGAAGCTGTCGCGTGTCGCCGGCTGGGCCCCGGGGCCGACAAGGGCGTCGAGGATGCGGTCCTCGGCCGCGGCCTCGGCCTTGGCACGCACGTCGGCGCGGCGCCGGTCGCGGACCATGACCAGGGCGGCCTCGACCAGGTCGCGGATGATCTGGTCGACGTCGCGGCCCACATAGCCGACCTCGGTGAATTTGGTCGCCTCGACCTTCAGGAAGGGCGCGCCCGACAGCCGGGCCAGACGGCGCGCGATCTCGGTCTTGCCGACGCCGGTGGGGCCGATCATCAGAATGTTCTTGGGCGTCACCTCGTCGCGCAGCCCCTCGGGCACGCGCTTGCGCCGCCAGCGGTTGCGCAGGGCCACGGCCACGGCGCGCTTGGCCTCGGCCTGACCGACGATGTGGCGGTCCAGCTCGGAGACGATTTCGCGGGGGGAGAGGTCGGTCATAGGGGGCGGCTTCAGAGCTCGGAGAAGAGGGTCGGGCAGCGCGGGTTCATCACGAAGGCCACAAAGAATGCACGAAGAACACGAAGTCAGAGGACCACACGGCGAAGGCCGTTCTTGAGCATGACCGTGTTGAAATTGATCAGATAGCCGAGGCGGACGTCTGCAAAGCGCATATAGGTAAGGATCTGGGCCGCATGGATCGACGCCAAAGCGTCGATCGCCTTGATCTCGACGACGACGGAGCTCTGGACGAGCAAGTCCAGCCGGTAGCCGACGTCGATTCGCACGTCGCCGTAGGCGACGGGCACTCCCAACTGCCGCTCCACGCGCAGGCCTGTCTTCAGGAGCTCTTCGGCAAGGCAGGCTTCGTAGACGGATTCCAGAAGGCCCGGACCGAGCGACTTGTGCACGGCGAACGCGCCGTCCAGCACGGCCCGACCGACACGCTCGATGGCGCTGGGCAGGGGCTCGGTCTCTTGGTGTCCTTCGTGCACTCTTGGTGTTCTTCGTGATGAACCAGCAAATCCTGACGCCGAGACCCGGAACCCTACTCCAGTGTCTCCACCGTCAGATTGCCGTTGGTGTAGACGCAGACCTCGGCGGCGATGGCCATGGACTTGCGGGCGATGGCCTCGGCGTCGAGGTCGGAGTTCTCGATCAGGGCGCGGGCGGCGGCCAAGGCGAAATTGCCACCGGAGCCGACGGCGGCCACGCCGTGCTCGGGCTCCAGCACGTCGCCGACGCCGGTCACCGTGTAGATCGAGGTCTTGTCGGCGACCAGCAGCATGGCCTCCAGCCGCCGCAGGTAGCGGTCGGTGCGCCAGTCCTTGGCCAGGTCGACGCAGGCCCGCGCCAGCTGATCCGGGAACTGCTCCAGCTTGGCCTCCAGCCGCTCGATGAGGGTGAAGGCATCGGCCGTGGCGCCTGCGAAGCCGGCCAGCACCTTGCCACCGGCCAGCACGCGCACCTTGCGCGCCGCGCCCTTGACGATGGTGGGGCCCATGGAGACCTGGCCGTCGCCGGCGATCACCGTGCGGCCGTCCTTGCGCACCGCGAGAATGGTCGTGCCGTGCCAGTCGGGAAAGGGGGACGTCGTCATCCGCGGGAGATGGCGACGGAAATGCGGCGCTTCAAGCGAAACCGGAACGATTTCAACGACAGCCGTGAGTCACATTTTCACCACTGTAAACCGTTACAGGAACACATTATACCCACGATTCTGCCGTTGAGAGACACACGAATGCTGCGACGCGTCGTTTTGACGAGCCGATCGATCGGCACCGCCGGGCTGAGCACGGTGTCGTTGGCGCACGTCCTCGGGGCGGGCGAGCGCAACAACCGGCGGGACCAGATCGCGAGCGGCATGGTGATTCATGGCGACCGCATCCTGCAGGCGCTGGAAGGTCCGGCCCTCGAGGTCGGCCGCACGGTGGCGCGCATCCGCGCCGACCCGCGGCACACGGACGTCGACGTCCTCGTCGACGCGACCGTGTCGTCGCGGACCCTGACCGAGCCCATGGTCCTGTGTGAGGACGCCGAGGCCTTCCTGCGCTCGGTGAACCTGTCCTGTCTTTCGCTGATGACGCCCGAGATGGCCGAGGCGGTGCTGGAACGCCGCCTGGCCGCGTGACGCCGGCGCCTCCGCGCCCTATGTCGAGGCGGTGAGCCTCTCCGACGACGAGATCGAGCGCTATGCGCGCCACCTGATGCTGGCCGAGGTCGGCGGGGTCGGGCAGCGGCGGCTGAAGGCCGCGCGCGTGGCGGTGGTCGGGGTCGGCGGCGTGGGCGGGCCTGCGGCCCTCGATCTGGCGGCGGCGGGCGTGGGCGCGCTCCGGCTGATCGATCCGGACCTCGTCTCCCTGTCCAATCTGCAGCGCCAGGTGCAGTTCGCCACGGCCGACGTGGGCCGGCTCAAGGTTGAGGCGGCGGCGGCGCGGCTGACGGCGCTGAATCCCCATGTGACGATCGAGGCCCGGGCCGAGGCGGCGACGCCGGATACGGCGGCGGCCCTGCTGGCCGGCTGCGACGTGGTGGTCGACGGCACCGACGACTTCGACGTTCGGGCCGCCGTCAATGCGGCGTGCCTGGCGCTCGGCGTGCCGCTGGTGTCGGGAGCCCTGGGCCGGTGGAGCGGGCAGGTGGGCGTGTTCGCCGGCCGTCCGTGCTGGGCCTGTCTGGTGCCGAAGGCCCCGCCCGAGGCCGAGACCTGCGCGCGCGTGGGGGTGATCGGGGCGCTGGCCGGGATCGTCGGCAGCCTGTGCGCGCTGGAGGCGGTCAAGCTGATCGCCGGGGCGGGCGCGCCCCTGACCGGGCGGCTGCTGGTGTACGACGGGCTGACCGGCGCGGCGCGGACGGCGCGGGTCGCGGCGGACCCGCACTGCCCGGCCTGCGGTCAGGCGAAGGCGGTCCTGAACAGCGCGACGTAGCGGCGCATCAGCGCCAGTTCCTGATCGTCGGACCAGTCGGCGTGACCGGCGTCGGGGACCTCGACGTAGTCGACAGACCGGCGCGCCGAACGCAGGGCGTCGCGCATGCGCTGGGACTGGACGACGGGCACGACGCCGTCGTCGACGCCGTGGACCAGCACCACCGGGCAGTTGATCTCCGCCGTCCGGCGCCGGGGCGACGCGGCCTCCAGTCGCGGGCCTTCGGTTCCGGGATCGCCGATGCGCTGGGTCCAGAAGCGGAAGCCGAGGCCGTCGGCGGTGTCGTCGTTCCGGCGCACCCAGTCCATCATGTCCGGCAGGTCGTAGACGCCGCAAATCCCGACGGCGGCCTTGTAGAGATCCGGCCGAAGCACCGCGCCCATCAGGGCGGCGTAGCCGCCGTAGCTGGTGCCCATGATGCCGACGCGGGCGCCGTCGAGGCTCCGGGCGGCGACGGCGTGGGCGACGGCGTCCTCGATGTCGTGCTGCATCAGATCGCCCCAGCGCCTCCAGCCCTGTTCGGCGAAGCTGCGGCCATAGCCCCCCGAGCCGCGGAAGTTCGGCTGCAGCACCCACCAGCCCTGGGCGGCGAGGATCTGGACCTGCCGGTCCCAGCTGCGCAGGTCGCGCACCTCGGGCCCGCCATGCGCCAGCACGATCAGCGGCCCGGGCGCCTTGTCCGCGGGCGCGGTCAGATAGGCCTCGATCTGGCCGCCGTCGCGCGTGGGGACCTTCAGGACCTCGGCGTCGCCGAGCCGTTCGGCGGCGAGGTCGTGCCGCCAGCCGACGTTGACCACCGACCGCGCCTGGCGGTCGTAGAGGTACCAGGAGCCGGGTTCGCGCGGTCCGAGGGCAAAGGCCAGGAAGCGGTTGCGGGCAGCGTCCACGGCGGTCAGGTGCACGTCGCACGAACTCTCGAAGAACCGGTCCAGCGCCCGGTGATGGGCGGCCATGCCGGGCTCGACGAACTCATACTCCAGCCGGTCGCCGTAGTAGGCCGCGCCGACGTACCTGCTCGCCGCGTCGAGGACGCCGTGCATCACGTCGCGGCCGGCCCGGGACTGCAGGGCCGGCCCGAAGGCCAGCGTGCGCAGGTCCAGCTCGCGCACCGCCTCGGCATCCTCGCCCTCCACCCGGGCCGTGACCATGACCACGCCTGGCCGATCCGTCTCCCCGATCCAGGAGAAGTCCGGCGAGTCCCGGACGAAATTCCGGCGCACCAGCTTCCATTCCGTCTCACCCGGCGCCCGGGCGAGGATGGACTCCAGATTGCCGCGCGCATTCAGGTCGCGGCGGAGCACCGGCACGCCCGCCTGGGTATGCCAGCCGATGGTGAAGGGGGTGCCGCGCTCCAGAACCTCGCTCGAGCCGTCGATCACGTTGACGCGGTGCAGCGCGAGGTCGTCGTTCGCCTCTCGCGCCATCATCAGGATGTGGTCGTCGTCGCCGGGCAGGAGATCGACGACGTAGCCGAGGTCCGCGCTGGCCCTCAGACGCTGGCGTTCGCCCTCGAACAGCAAGACCGGCGTGCCGCTGTCGGCGTCGATCGACAGGACGCGGCGCGACAGCACCTCCCGGTCGTCGGCGCGGATGTTGCTGCCGATGCGGGCGCGGCCGCGCACGGTGTCGCGCAGAATGACCCGGACCAGCAGGCGGGAGTTGCCGGCCCAGGCGATCGACTGGACCTCGGTCGGTCCCAGCGGGATGCGGCGTCGGGAGTTGTCGGGATCGGCGGCGTCGATCACGTCGATGGCGGCCTGGGGCGCGTCCGGCGTGCCGAGACGCTCGAGGGCGGCCAGCCGTTCGCCGTTCGGCGACATCACGACGTCCACGGTGCGCGGCATCGTGAAGAAGGCCTCGATCGGATAGGCCGCAGCGGCCGCCCGCGCCGCGTCGAACGCGGTGCCCACCATGGGCAGCAGCGCGACGCCGGCCAGAAAATGTCGGCGCGTGGCGCGCGGTTGGTCGGTCGTCATGCTGTGCCCCCCGGATGCGGGGATGCAACCCCGCCGAGCAGGCGCCGTCAAGCCGGCTCAGACGCCGGGCAGCACGCGGTCCGGCGGGCGGTGGCCGTTGGCGAAGGTCATGACGTTCAGAATGACCCGATCGCCCATGTCCTGACGCGACTCCACGGTGGCGGAGCCGAGGTGGGGCAGCAGGACGGCACGGGGGGCGTGCAGGAGGTCGGGGTGGACGGCCGGCTCGTGCTCGAAGACGTCGAGGCCGGCGCCGCCCAGCCGGTTCTCGTTGAGGGCGCGGGCCAGGGCCGCTTCGTCGATCAGCTCGCCCCGGGCGGTGTTGATCACGATGGCGTGCGGCTGCAGCCGGGACAGCCGCGCCGCCGAGAGGATGTGATGGGTCTCGGGCGTGGCCGGGCAGTTCAGCGAGATCAGGTCCATGCGCGGCAGCATGGCGTCCAGATCCTCCCAGTACGTCGCGCCCAGCTCCTCCTCGATCAGCGGGCTGAGAGGTTTGCGGTTGTGGTAGTGGACCTGGATGCCGAAGGCGCGGGCGCGCCGGGCCAGGGCCTGGCCGATCCGCCCCATGCCGACGATGCCCAGGCGTTTGCCCCACAGTTTGCGCCCCATCATCCAGGTCGGGGTCCAGCCCTCGAAACGGCCGGCGCGCAGGGCCTCGGCGCCTTCCAGAGCGCGGCGCGAGACGGCCAGGATCAGGGTCATGGCCAGATCGGCCGTGTCCTCGGTCAGGACGCCCGGCGTGTTGGTGACCAGGATGCCGCGTGCCTGCGCCGCCGCCACGTCGACGTGCTCGGTCCCCGCGCCGAAATTGGCGATCATCCTCAGCGTGTCCGGCGCGCCGGCGATCAGGTCGGCGTCGATCCGGTCGGTGATGGTCGGCACCAGCACGTCCGACGTCGCCATGGCCTGCGCCAGCTCCTCGCGCGTCATGGCGCGGTCGGTCAGGTTCAGGCGGGCGTCGAACAGCTCGCGCATGCGGGTCTCGACCGCGTCGGGCAGGCGCCGGGTTAAGGTGACCTTAAGGCTGCGGGCCGACATCTGCGGCGGAATCCCTTCGTCCGGAGCGCGCCGGTGTCGCCCCCCACGCTTAGCAAAGCCCTCGGTGCGATCAAACGTCCGCTGCTGCTGGCCGGCGTCGCCGTGGCGCTGGGCGCGGGCACGACCATGCCCGACGGACGGCCGACGCCGACGGGCTTCGAGGTGCCGCGCTGGATCGCCCTGAGCTCCAAGGAGGTCTACGGCCGCCGGGGGCCGGGGACGGACCACCCGATTCTGTGGAAATACACCGCGCGCGGCCTGCCGGTGCAGGTGATCGCCGAGACGCGCGAGTGGCGGAAGGTGTGCGATCCGGAAGGCTCGGTCGTGTGGATCCATCGCACGGTGACCAGCGGACGGCGGCGGGTCTTCAACATGGGCACCGAGGCGGTTCCGATCCACTCGGGGCAGGACGCGGCCTCCTCGGTCAAGGCGCGGCTGGGGCCGCGCAGCCTGATCTCCGCCGAGGACTGCGAGGACGGCTGGTGCAAGGTGCGCGAGGGTCGGCTGAGAGGCTGGGTGCAGGAGGGCACCGTGTTCGGCACGGCGACGGCGGCCCGCTGCGACTGGCGACGCCCGGCGGGGCCGTCCGCCGGTTGACCGCGCCCGCGCCGGGGTGCAATCCCCGCGCATGAGCATGTCGACCCCCATGTCGGATCCGGCGAACCGCCGCTCCAGCTACGACTACGACCAGCTGCTGGCCTCGGGCCGCGGCGAGCTGTTCGGCCCGGGCAACGCCCAGCTGCCGGCGCCGCCGATGCTGATGTTCGACCGCATCGTCCACATCGACGACGACGGCGGCGCGCACGGCAAGGGCCGGATCGAGGCCGAACTGGACGTGAATCCGGACCTCTGGTTTTTCCAGTGCCACTTCATCGGCGATCCGGTGATGCCGGGCTGTCTGGGCCTGGACGCCATGTGGCAGCTGGTCGGCTTCTACCTGGGCTGGATCGGCGGACCCGGCAAGGGTCGGGCGCTGGGCGTCGGCGAGGTGAAGTTCACCGGGCAGGTGCTGCCGGACGTGAAGAAGGTGACCTACAGGATCGAGCTGAAGCGGGTCATCAACCGCAAGCTGGTCATGGGCATCGCCGACGGGGTTCTCGAAGCCGACGGCGTCCCCATCTATACGGCCACCGACATGCGCGTGGGCCTGTTCGGGGCGACCGGGCAGGGCTGAGCGCGTTCAAGGAGCCAGTCGCCGCAGAGCGACGGCTCGACCAAAGACCAAAGGGACTGAAACATGCGGCGCGTCGTCGTCACCGGACTGGGCATCGTCTCCTCCATCGGCACCGGCCAGGATGAGGTCACGGCTTCGCTGAAAGCGGCGAAGTCCGGCGTCCAGTTCGCGCAGGAACATGCCGCGCACGGATTCCGGTCGCAGGTCTGGGCACCGCCGGCCCTGGGGCACACGGCCGAGGACTGGGCCCCGCACGTCGACCGGCGCGCCGCCCGCTTCCTGGCCAACGGCACGGCCTGGGGCCACATGGCCTTCGAGGAGGCGCTGAAGGACTCGGGCCTGACCCCCGACCAGATCAAGGACGAGCGGATCGGCCTGATCGTCGGCGAGGGCGGGCCCTCGACCCAGGTCATCCTTCAGGCGGCCGAGACGACCCGCGAGCGCGGCTCGCCCAAGCGGATCGGGCCGTTCGCCGTGCCCAAGGCCATGGCGTCGGGACCTTCGGCCGTGCTGGCCACCTGGTTCGAGCTGAAGGGCATCAACTATTCGATCAGCTCGGCCTGCGCGACCAGCGCCCACTGCATCGGCGCGGCCGCCGAACAGATCGCCTGGGGCAAGCAGGACGTGGTCTTCGCCGGCGGCTGCGAGGACATCG
>JAHJOO010000066.1 GCA_018820275.1 Alphaproteobacteria bacterium | reverse complement strand
CGCCCGCCCCGCCGACCGCGAGCGCGCCGGTCAGGGCCGCGCCCGCGCCCAGCGCCGGGCCGCCGGTGACGAGGGCGGAGGCCAGGTTGGGGATGAAGATGGCGAGCATGGCCAGCAGCATGGAGGCGACGAGGATCGCCAGGGCCTCATAGAGATCGGGATTGGCGCTCGGCTGGAGCTGATCGAAGACGGTGCGGGCGCCGGAGACCACGATGGCCAGGGCCAGCACCTTCAGGCCCGAGGAGACGACGTAGCCGAGCGGCCGCTCCGCCAGGAAGGCCGACTTGGACCAGATGCCGAAGGGCAGGAGCACGAAGCCGCCCAGGGTGACGATCTTGAACTCCAGGAGCGTTACGACGATCTGGATCGCCAGCACGCCGAAGGCCAGCATGATGCCGATCATGGCGAGGCCCAGGATGAGGGCGTCGACCAGGTTGCCGGCGACGTCGAGCGGATTGGCCACGGGCGCGGGCGTCTCGCCGAGCGCCTTCACAATCTCCCAGCCCTGCTGGAGGATTTCGCCGGGATTAAGGAAGTCGCCGCGCGAGAGCGAGCCGCCGCCGGCCGTGAGGCCGAGGTCGATGAAGCCCGCGAATATGGTCTGGGATAGCGCCTGCCAGTCGTTGATCAGATAGGCGAAGATGCCGATCAGGAGGACCTTGCCGAAGCCCGCCGCCAGCACCTCGCGGTTGGCCGACAGCGCCCATTGGATACCGGTAAGCGCGACGACAAGGACAATCATCAGGCCAAAGACACCGTTCACCGCACCGTTCAAGGCGTCGAACCCGGCCGAGACAGTGTTCGAAAACACCGTCATCAGGTCGTTCGCGGTCTGTGGGCTGGGGCCGGCCATCGCTATGTTCCTGGGGATCAGTTGCGCGCGTGCGGCAGGGGGTCGAACGAGGGCGCAGCAACCGTGGTGCGCTCCCGGCCCCAGAACTGCCGCCGCGCTTCGGCGGCCGCCGCGCTTTCGGCGGCGTCGCGCGCCGTAGCCTCGGCCATCAAACGGCTTTGAGCCATGAGAATTGTGCGGATGGAACCGAGGTCCTCCGCCAGAACCGCCAGCACCTGAGTCGAGGACTGAATGGCGGCGGTCTGGCCTTCGGCGCGCTCGGACGCCGACAGCGCGCCTTGCAGCCGGCCGGTGCGGGCCGTCGAGAGCCGCTCCAGCTCCGCCGCGGTGCGGGCGAGGTCCTCGGCGGTGTCGCGGGCATTGGCGTTGCGCGCCGTGGCCTGTTGGAGGGCGCGTTCGGGCGATAGGCCCTCGACGGCTGTGGGATAGAGGTCCTCGAACTGGCGCTGGACGTCCTGGATGTCCGACGCCACGCCGTTCACCTCGCGCGCCAGCTCGCCGATGTCGCGAAGCGCCTGGGTGGTCTCGCCGAGGTGGGAATAGGGCGAGGCCGCGAGTTCGCGCGCCTGGTTCAGCAGCATGCGCGCCTCGTTGGACAAGCTTTGGGCTTGGCGGGCGGCCTGGAGCGCGTTCTCGATGTGATTGCGCGGGTCGAACACCACCTGCTGCGCCTTGGCCGGCTCCGGCTCCGAACAGGCGGAGACGGCCGTCAGCACCGCCGCCAGGAGCGCGGCTCTACTCCGCCGCCAGGACATGGAGGGGCTCGACGTCGAAGACGGGGTCGACATGCTGAAGTCCTTTCGCGTGCAGGAAGGCGCGGGCGAAGCCGGAAGGGCCGACGCGCTGGAGGGTCTGGTCGATGAGGGTCTGATCTTCGGGGGACGAGGCTCCGCAGAAGGCGAGGGCCGCGCCGGAGAGCTTGAGGTCGAACAGCCGGCGTCCCTGGGGCTGGCGCCAATAGTAGGCGCGCTTGGGCGTGGCGAAGGCCAGGAGTTCCAGCTGTCGTCGGTTCAAGCCGAAGCCGCGGTAGAGCTCGGCGGACGAAGGCTCCATCGCGCGCGGGTTGGGCAGGAAAACCTGGGTCGGACAGGCTTCGACCAGGCTGGAGGCGATGGCCGAGGCGGCGACGTCGTCGAGCGACTGGGTGGCGAAGACCACGGCGACCCGCTTCTTTCTAAGGGTCTTCAGCCACTCGCGGATCTTGGCCGCGAACAGGGTCTGGTCGAGGAACAGCCAGGCCTCGTCTAGCACCAGCAGGGTCGGCCGGCCGTCGAAGGACCGCTCCAGGCCGTGGAACAGGGCCGACAGCACCGGGGCGACGGCCGAGGGCGTCGCCAGGAGCGTCTCGAGCTCGAAGGTGTCGAAACGGGTCGGCTCCAGCTGATCGTCTGCCCCGTCAAGCAGCGCGCCATGAGGTCCCTTCAAAGTCAGCGGCTCCAGAGCCGCCGCGACAGTGCGGTCCTGCACGAGGGCGCAAAAGACCGTGAGGGTGCGCTGGGAGACCGGGCCGGCGGCCAGGGCGCTGAGCGCGCCCCAGATCTCTTCGCGAACGCGCGGCGTCGGTTCGACGCCGGCCAAACGCGCGGTGTCCGCCAGCCATTCGGCCGCCCAGGCGCGCTCGGCCGCCTCGTCGATGCCGGCGAGCGGCTGGAGGGCGAGATCGCCGCCGGGCTCGAGCGCCCGCCAGGCGCCGCCGGCCGCCAGCGTCGCGGCCCGGGCCGAGCGGCCCTTGTCGAAGAAGACGACCCGGGCGTCGGGATAGCGGAACCACTGCAGCGCCAGGAAGGACAGGAGCGCGGACTTGCCCGAGCCCGTGGGTCCCACGACCATGGCGTGGCCGACATCGCCGACATGGAGCACCAGGCGGAAGGGCGTCGCGCCGGTCGTTCGGGCGACCGCCAGCGGCGGCCCGTTCAGGCAGCCATCCGCGTTCGGACCCGCCCAGACCGCGGAGACCGGCAGGAGATCGGCCAGGTTCAGCGTCGAGACCAGCGGGCGACGGACATCGGCATAGGGCTCGCCCGGCAAGGAGCCGAGCCAGGCCTCGACCGCATTCAGCGTCTCCTCACGCGCGACAAGGCCCTGTGCGTTTAGCGTCGCTTCGATGGCGCGCGCCTTGGACGCCGCGACCTTGGCGTCCGGATCCATCACAGTCACCGTCAGCGTCAGATAGCCGTAGGCGCAGGCCTCGGCGCCCAGCGCCTCCAAGGCGCCGTCGCATTCCTCGGCCTTGGAGGCGGCGTCGGTGTCGAGAAGCGGCACTTCCTCCTTGGTGATGGCTTCGCGGAGCAGGGTGCCGACGCCCTTGCGCTTGGCGAACCAGCGCTTCCGGAGCTTGACGATCTCCCGTTCGGCCTCCGGCTTGTCGAGGCCGATCCAGCGGGCCGTCCAGCGATAGGCGAACGGGAGGGCGGACAAGGCGTCCAGCAGCCCCGGCCGCGTGGCCGACGGGAGCGCCCGCACCGAGATCACTTTCAGCCACTGGTCGCCGAGCCGGGGCGCGACGCCGCCAGCCATCGGTGCATCGGCCAAAAGCACGTCCAGGAACATGGGCGTCTCGGGCGGGCGGATCGGATGGGGGTCGGGCGAGACGCAGGCGTGAAGCCAGGTGAGCAGAGCCTGATCGTCGAGCGGGGCCGCCTCGGGCAGGGCGTCGGAGAGGAGGTCTAGGATCACCTCCGCCTCGCGGCGGAACAGGTCGAGGCTTCCGCGCCAGTCGCGGT
The DNA here is from genome assembly GCA_018820275.1 of Alphaproteobacteria bacterium. Lineage (GTDB taxonomy): Bacteria > Pseudomonadota > Alphaproteobacteria > Caulobacterales > Caulobacteraceae > Brevundimonas. Next base: position 277,629 of record JAHJOO010000066.1, on the reverse strand, counting down.
CGGCCTTGTCGAGACCGTCGAACAGCCAGCGCTCCAGTCGCCGCGTTTCGTCGGTGGGCGGCAGCCAGGTCAGGGCGAGGTGGAAGTCGGTCTCGAAGGCGGGTTCGGCGCCCTCGAACAGGGCGCGACGCTCTGCGTCAATCAGCCAGGCGGCTTCGGGCTCCGGGTCACTGTCGGGATACCGGGCGGCGGGCCGTCGGCGCGCCTCTACGTGCAGGCACCAGCCGGTGCCGAGCCGGCGCAGGGTATTGTTGAGGCGGGCCCGGACCGCCATCAGCTCGTCCTCGGTCGAGGACTCCAGATCGGGACCGCGGAACCGGAAGGCGGTCAGGAACGAGCCGTCCTTGTTCAGCACGATCCCCGGAGCCACAAGCGCCGCCCAGGGCAGGTGGTCGGCGAGGGCGGCGGGGCGGCGGCGATGCTCATCCAGGAACCGCATGGCGTCCTCCGTCAGGCGTCCAGGTGAGCGGGCTTGGCGAGGTGGCGACGCGCGACGTCGAAGAAGCGCTTGTCGGCCCGCGTCGCCCAGAGCCCAACCGCATGGGCGAGCGCCCACCAGATCAACCCCAGCCAGGGGAGGCGGAGCGCCAGGCCCAGCATGAGCGCGATGGTGCCCATCAGGATGGCGTAATCGCGGGGCATGCCAGCCATCAGCACGGGTTCGGCGAGGGCCTGAGCCACCGGGAGCTCATAGCCTTCGGGGCGGGGATCGGCGCGCATCAGCCGATCTCCGTTCCGCCGGCGAAGCCGAAGAAGTCCAGGAAGAAGGTGCCCGCCGCAAAGGCGATCGACAGGCCGAACAGAATGCCCAGGCCTCGGCGCATTGAGGAGCCGTTCTCGCTCATCGCGATGCCGGCCCCGAAGACGACGACCGCGACCACAGCCGCGGCCTGGACCACGGGTCCGGTGACGGATTCCACGATCTGCTGGAGCGGCCCCTCCCAGGGCATGCCCGAGCCGCCCGCGAGGGCCGGTCCGGCCACAAGCAGGCCGCAAGTCGCCAGCGCGGCCGGAAGGCCGCGGAATAGTATCCGCTGCATGATGACTGTTCCTTGTCTTGGCGCGGAGATCGCGCCGACGAATCAAGGCAAGCAAATCCTAGCGCAGGTTGTCAACAGTGAGTGTGAATATTTATTGAGTATGTTGCTGATGACCTGAACGTGAGTTGTAATCGACGTATGATTACGTCGTCGACACGTCGTCCCGTCGTAAGTCGTCAGCACGTCATCTTAAGATCACGACGTACCTACGACTTGCTTGGCAACGGCGTTTGTCGCGGTCGAGCAAGGGTCTGGGCCCGCCTTCATGCCAGACGCTCGAGCCGATAGTCTTCGCCGTCCGCGCTCGCCCGGACATCGAAGATCGCGTCGACGCGGCGACCCTCGCGCGTTCGGCGGATGTGGACGATGCGATCAACCGCCTGGCCGATGGTGCGGCGAGAGGGCTGAGCGACGACCTCCCGCAGAAGATCCTCCAGGCGAATGAGCGTGTCCTCGGCCGAGTTGGCGTGGAGGGTCGTCAGGCCGCCGGGGTGGCCGGTGTTCCAGGCCTTCAGACATTCGAGGGCGGCGGCGCCCTCGCGGAGCTCGCCGACCACGATGCGATCCGGCCGCATGCGCAAGGCATCGCGCACCAGATCGACCACGCCGATGACCTTGGGAAACCGGCGGGTGAGGACCGAGACCGTGTCCCACGCCGCGCATTGAAGCTCCGGCGTGTCCTCGATCAGGAAAACCCGATCGTCGACGAAGGCCGGTTCGGCGAGGATGGCGTTGGCAAGAGTGGTCTTGCCCGAGCCGGTCCCGCCGGAGATCAGGATATTGCGGCGCTCGGCGGCGGCCGAACGGAGCGCGTCGCGCTGGACGTCGGTCACCACCGACCGCCCGACATAGTCATCCAGGGTGTAGATCGCGGCCGGGCGTTTGCGGATAGAGAAGGCCGGGGCCGGCGAAACCGGCGGCAGGAAGGCCTGAAAGCGTTCGCCGGTGGGCAGGACGCCGGACAAGCGCGGGTCGTCACGGGTGACCGGCTCGCCGACGAAGTCGGCGATCAGACGGATGACGCGCTCGCGGGCCTCGGCGCTGAGGCGCTGTCCGGTGTCGCGCCTGCCGGAGCCGATCGCATCCAGAACGAGCCGCCCATCCGGATTGGCGAGCACCTCGACCACGAGCGGCTCGCTGAGCGCCGCCAGTATCGGCTCGCCGAGCGCATGCTGGAGCGCGTCCAGCTTGCGCCGCGCCGCCAGATCGTCCGGCGTCATCTATTCGCCGCGATCTGGAAGGACCGGGGCTCTTCGGGGCGCGTGTCCGGCTCCACAGGGCGACGCCCGCCGCGTTCGAGACGCGACGCCACCTCGTCGAGGAGACGCTCGATCCGGGCCTCGGTCGCGGCCAGGAGGTCCGGATCGCGGTCGGCGTCATGCTCCGGAAGCCGCACGAAAAGCGTCCGGGCCAAAGCGACGTTCAACTCCATCAGCCAGCCGAAATCCCGGGCCGTGGACTTGGCGTGGCCGTCGAGCCGGCGCGCCACCGCGCGCAGGACGTCGTCGGGGCTCTCGCCCTTGCTGCGGTTCAGCTGCAGCCCCCGCTCGATCGCGCGTTCGGCGGCGCGGCTGAGCGTCAGCTTGCCGGCGCGTGCTTCCCGCCTCAGGGCAAGCTCCGTCTTGGGGTTCTCGAAATAGACCTGCACGCGGGCGGTCTGCTGATCGTCACGCTTCGGCATCATTCCAATCCTTGCAGATGATCTAGGGCCGCCTGCTGCGCGGCCAACTCGCTCCCCACCCGTTCGTAGATGGCCGCCGCCCGGGCGGCCGCCTTCTCATCCATCGCCGCCATCGCCTCCTTGAACAACGGCAGCTCGGCCGTAGGATCCTGGCCGAGCCCGCGCCGCCCAGCCCAGGGATGCGGCGGCGCGCCAGGCGTATCGATCGCGACGCTCTGATCCGGCGGTGCCTGGTCCGCGCGGCCCCGGAACGGTCGCTCGCGGTCATAGCGGACCTTCTTGGTCCGCAGGGGCCGCCGGCCGGCGATGAAGACGATCTGTTCGTCGTCGGGGAGGGCGCGGACCTCGCCGGGCTCCAGCAGCGGCCGCTCGATCTCCGAGCGGGACACCGAGGCATGACCGGCGCCGAAGCCCGCCGGCCCGCTGCGGCTGGTGCGGACCTCGGTGACCGTGCCCGAGAGCTTGGAGACCTTGTCCTGCGTCAGAGGGTCCAGGGCGGCGAAGGCGGTGAAGACGTGGCAGTTGTCGAGGATGGTGTTGTTGGGCCCATAGGTCTCGACGATGTCGTTCAGGCTCTGGGCCACGAACATGGTCTTCAGGCCGTAGCCGCTCATCAATCGGAGCGCTTTCTCGAAGAACTCGACGCGCCCCAAAAGCGGAAACTCGTCCATCAACAGGAGGAGCTTGTGTCGCTTGTCGCGGCCAGCCGCGTCCTTGGTCTCGTGGGTCGTGAGTGATTGCGAGGCCGCATAAAAGAGCAGCCGCACCAGCGGGCGCAGCGCGACGGCGTCGGCGGGCGCAACCTGGATGTAGAGGCTGACCGGCGCCTGGGCGCACATCAGATCGCCGAGCGCGAAGTCCGAAGCCGAAAGAGCCCTCTCAACGTCCTCGCCGGCCAGCCACTTCAGGTAGGACCGCGCGGTGCCCTGGACGGAGGTGCGGAACCGGTCATGCATGGCGGCATAGCCGGTCACCGCGGTCTTGATGAAGGGGTGGATTTCCGGCTCGCCGTCCGGACCCGCGCGGTGGAGGGTCTTGAGCATCGTCTCTGCGGCCTTGTCGAGGTCGGCCAGGAGCTCACGGACCTTGAGCAGGGTCTTGTGCCCATCGTCGGCGGTGTAGAGGACGTGAAGGATCACCGCCTCCAGGATCTCCGAGGCCGACTTGTCCCAAATCGCCTCATCGTCGCGACGACCGCCGGGGTCGGACAGAATGGCGACAAGGCGCTGGACTTGGGCCAGTTCTCCGGTTCCGGGCCTGATCTCCGCGAGGGGATTCCAGCGGGCCGAAGCGGCGTCTCGGGGGGCGAAGAACAGGGCGTGAGAAAATCCGGCGCGCCAACCGGCCGTGACCTTCCAAAGTTCGCCCTTGGGGTCGTGGACCAGCGCCGATCCGCCCCAACTGAGAAGCGTCGGAATGACATGGCCGCGGCCCTTGCCCGAGCGGGTGCCGCCGGTGACGAGCGTCGGCCGCAGATCACTGGTGGCCAGAAGACGCCCCCGAAAGCGCCCGACCACACAGCCGCCGTCGTCCAGCAGGGACCCGCTGCGAGCGTCTTGCAGGTCGCCCCATCCCCGAACCCGTCGATGGACCCCGCCGCCGCTCGCGATCATGCCCAACCCAAGGCCCGCGCTGGCCCCGAGCAGGATGAGCGCGCTCGCCGCATTGAACGTCTTCGGCTCTTCCGCCCCGAACCGCTTTCGCCAGGGCCCGATGGCCCAGGGCGGATATACGCTCAGATCCGACGTCAGCCGGACCCTGGGACCGAGCGCGGGGGCATCGGCGAAGGTCCATCCGACGTACTGAGACGCCGCCTGCAGGCCGATCAGGACGCCGGCCGCCGCGCCCGCTAAACGAACACCTGAGCTCACGATCACGCTTCCGATTGCCCCCGGCCGCGTGCCCTGAACAAAGCCTGACAAAGGTCATCAAGAAAACGCCCAAGCTCGTTCTATTCGTGCGGCGTTCGTTCCAATCGTGCGGTGAATTGCGGCTACGCTTCAGCGACGGCGCCAGACGCTCGGGCTCGCGCCCATGCGCCGGCGAAACATCCGGGCGAGTTGAGACCCGCTGCGATAGCCCACATCCAGGGCGATCCGTTCAACGGTATCGTCGGTAACGCGGAGCCGCCGTTCGGCCTCCCGGAGGCGGCGGTCCTGAAGCCATTCGGCCGGAGGTATTCCATAGCTCGAGCGAAACGCGCGCGAGAACCAATACCTGCTCAGGCGAACCTCGTCGGCGAGTTTGCCGACCGTCAGCTCGGCGAGGCGTTCGCGCGCGGCGGCTTCGACCAGCCGCTTTTGCCACCCCGCGAGCCCCCCCGTCTGGGGAAACGACGGGCGTTCCTCACGAGCTTCAGGCCTGGTTTCCGAGCTCGTCCGCATGGATCACTCCCGAAGGATTCCTGATCTCCGGAGAACGCGAAGCGCCACTATAGGTTCGCATGCTGGTTGAAAAGGCCGTGAGTATAAAATGGCTTTCTGCTCAATCACACGGAGTGATGATCCGTGATAAGATGAAATATCACGCACACCGTAACAGACTACCATTCCTCCCTAAAAGAACAGGAGAAGAAAGGGAGGGCGGCGGCCGACGCTCCATTGGGAGCGTGAAAGGATGCCGCTATGAGACCGATTGCCGCCCGTTCTGTTCCAATTGATCTGGACAGCAGAACCCCGCCCGCCGTCGCCCAGACCTCGACCTCGACCTCGACCTTGGACGAAGTCGAAGATCGCGACCTCCTCTGCCTCCTGCTGGCGCGCTCTCTTCCGGGCCATGCGCCGGAGCAGGCCGCCACAGATCTGATGAACCGCTTTGGCAACCTCGGCGACATCGCCGCCGCCGAGGTCTCCGAGCTCGGACGGATCACCGGGCTCGGTCCTGCGGGCATTCTGGACCTGAAGCTCTTGCGACAGCTCAGCATCCGTTTGGCGCGCCACACCGCCAGCGCCCGTCCGGTCCTGTCTTCATGGGCTGCTGTCGTGGACTATGCCCGGCTGGCGCTCGCCCACCTGCCGCGAGAGCAGTTCCGGGTGCTTTATCTCGACCGACGCAACATCCTCCTGAGGGATGAATGGGTCGCCGACGGCTCGATCGACCATGCCCCGGTGTATCCCAGAGAGGTGATCCGCCGGGCACTGGAGCTTTCCGCCTCCGCCCTGATTCTGGTCCACAACCACCCCTCCGGCGACCCGACGCCGTCCCAGGCCGACATCAAGATCACCCGGCAGATTGTGGACGGGGCCAAGCTGTTCGGGCTTCAGGTCCATGATCACCTGATCGTCGGCCGCGAAGGCACAGCCAGCTTCCGAACCCTCGGCCTGCTCTGAGGGCGCCATGACCTTGCATGCCATCGTCGCCGCCCTGGGCGGCGACCTTTATCAGAACGGGCGTCGCGCCAACGTCCCGGGTCCCGGTCACAGCAGGCGCGATCGCTCCGTCTCCCTCCTGCTGGCAGAAGGGCGGGTCGTCATTCACAGTTTTGGCGGGGCGGACTGGCGCGTCGTGCGCGACGACCTGTGCAAGCGCGGCCTTATTGACCCCAGGGGCCGCCTGGTGGGCGCTGTTGAAGGCGCTCCGTGCCTGCCGAGACCCGCTCCGGCGATCCGCTCTGCCACGGCCGCAAGGCTATGGGAGGACGCCCTACCTCTCGGACCGGGCAGTGCGGCCTCTCGTCATCTCCAGCACCGAGCCGTCGATCATGCCCTCGGGGCATTCAACCTCCGTTTTCATCCTCGTGCGCCGATTTCGGTCTATCGTGGGCCGAACGGGCCCACGTGCGCAGCGCTCGTCGCCCGGATCAGCGACGACGAGGATCGGCTGACGGCCGTGGAACTCACCTATCTCGCATCGAACGGTCGTCCTCCCCGCCACCTCTATCTGCCGCGCAAAACCGTTGGCCGGGTTCCGGTCGGTGCTGCCGTTCGTCTCGCTCCGGCTGCGGCGCGGATGCTGGTCGGGGAGGGGGCCATTACGACCCTGTCGGCCATCAAGCGGTTTAATCTGCCTGGCTGGGCTCTCATGGCGGCCAACAATCTCGCGGGTTGGATGCCGCCGCCCTCGGTCCGCGCCGTTCTGATCGCCGCCGATCGGGGGCGGGCGGGCGAGGCGGCGGCGGCGCGACTCGATCGACGCCTGCGGGTCACCGGCTTGGACGTCACGGTCGCCCTGCCCGAGCCGCCTTTCGGTGACTGGAACGAGGTCGAAGCCGCCGAAGCGAAGAAGAGGAGGGAGGAAGGGCGCTGAGGGCGCCGGAGCGGCGGGGATGGGCCCCGTTGCCGGCAGGAGACGCCTCATGACTGACATTTCCACCACGCTCCCCGACGCCGGTTCGAGCCCAGCGCTTGTCATCGAGCGAGACGAGCGGGTCGTCCCACTCGGCGACCTCGGCATCGCTCGCGAAAATCTGCGCGCCGGCGAGCCGCCGGATGACGACATCCCCCTCCTGGCCGCCACCCTGAAGGCGGCGGGGCAGCTCTATCCCCTGACCGTGCGACCGGGCCGTGGCAAGAAGGAGGAGCCCTGGATGGCGCTCGACGGCCGCCGCCGCCGCCTGGCCTGGGGCCTGCTACTCGACGCGGGCGAGATCGACGGTGACTATCCCGTGCGGGTCTATGTCGAGACCGATCCGGCGCGCCAGGCGGCGGCGATCGTCCTGACCAACACCGCCCTGCCGGTTCACATCGCCGACGTCGTGATCGCTATCGGTCGAATGCTGAAGTCCAAGCTGACCGTCGCCGCCATCGCCAAGGCGCTGGGCTATGCGGAGATCGAGATCAAACGCCTCGCCGCCCTGTCCACCCTGCCTGGGGCCGCGTTCGAGGCGATGAAGGCCGGCCGGCTGACCTTGAAACAGGCCAAGCTGCTGGCTCGTCTGCAGGACCCGGCCGAGCAGATCGAACTCGCGGAGGCCGCGCTGAGCGGCCATGGGTTCCAGGAATGGCGCATTCATGAGCGGCTGGATCAAGGTCAGGTCACCACCCACGACCGCCGCTGCGCCCTCGTCGACGCCGAGGCCTATGCGGAAGCGGGCGGGCGCAGCGAAATCGACCTGTTTGGCGAACGGGCCCCGGTCCTTCTCGATCCGGAGGTTCTCACCCGTCTGTGGACCGAGCGAATGCGAGGCATCGCTGCGGTGTTCGAGGCTGAAGGCGTTGCGGTCCATGTGACGGCCGGCCCCGAGCCCGAGCTGCCGGAGGATTTGGAAGCTCTGGGCTATGTGTACGGCAGCGCCCTGCCGTCAGAGGAGATGGCGCGCTATCGCGCCCAGCGCGAGGTGTTGACGGAACGCGCCGAAACCGTGCGAAGCGCGCTGCTCGACGCCGACAGCCCCGATGTCGCCGATCTCGCGATCGTCGACATGATCCGCGCCAGGATCGCGGCCGACCAGACCGGTTGCGGAGGGCGCGTGGTGACGACTCTCGTCCTCTGGCCGGCCAACGGAACAGGCGTTGATGTCCGATGCTACACACCGGAGGAGGCGGAACTGGAGGCCGTGGACGAGGACGCGGTGTACCCGCCGCCCGCGCGGCCAGCCGCCTACACGCCGCCTGAGGTCGATGCGCCCGAGCCGGACACCGACGGCGTGAACCATGCCCTGCACGGCACGCGGACGGACGTCGCCACCCGGGGCCTGATCCGCGCCTTGGCCGATGATCCCGGCGCCGCCTTGACCGCGCTGATCTCCCGGCTGTTCGGCGTCCTCGTTCTGCGAACCCATGTGGCGCGGTCCGAGGCGGCGCTGACGATCGTCGCCACGGCCTTCGCGCCGACCGGCGGCCGGGTCATCGACACACTGGACGGCGAGGTTCGGGATCGACTGGAGACTCGCCGAGCGGATTGGCAGGCCTCGGGCCGCACGGTCATGGCCTGGGTTCACGCCCTGCCGCATGGGGAGAAGATGGGTCTCTTGGCCGAACTGACGGCCATCAGCCTGGACGTGCGGGAGGAACGCACCACTCTGATCCGGCGGCGCGCCCGGGCCGAGGCGGTGGAGCTGGCGCAGCTCTGCGGCGCCGACATCGCACTCCACTGGACCCCGGACGCGCCCTTCCTACAGTCTCACTCCAAACCTCTGTTGCTCGGCATGCTGGAGGCCATGGGTGCCGAGGACGAACGGGCCCGGGCTTTGAAGAAGACTGAACTGGTCGACTGGGTGGCGGAACAGGCGGCGTCGCGTGGCTGGGCTCCGGCGGGCCTGTCCTGGACCGGCTCGGTTGAGGATGGCGAAGCGGTCGTGACTGAGCCGGTCGATGAGAACCCGACCCTCGCCGATGACGACGGCGTCGGCGCTTTCGTCGTCACCCCGGCCGGCACAGCGGTTCTGGAGTCCGTCGCCGCCTGATGTCGATTGATGTCGAGCACCGCTCCGGCTCTCGCCGGGGCGGTGTTCGCGTGTCGATCGCCATGTCTCGAAAAGGAGGAGGCGAGGGCGGGCTTGGGCGAGCCTGAAGGACCGCGAGGGAGGCGCCCTCCGCTCCAGGCGATCCGGAGCCCTCCATGTCCTCGACCATCAGTCTGTCGCTGTTCGCCGCCCCCTCGGCGTCCGACCATTCCGCCAACCTTTTCGCCGCCGCCCGGGCGCTCGCCGTGCAGTTGGCGCGGTCCCGTCCCCTGGACCGCCGCCTGGTGGCCGGGGTGATGACCACAGCTTTCGGAGCGTCGGACGCCGAAGGGGTATGGTCCTGGCGGGACGCCTATGACGCGATCGAGGCGGCGACCGTGCTGCAGATCCGCCGACTGGCGCTCCAGGTGGCGCGGCTGGAAGACGCGCCGACCGAGATCGCGGCCGTGCTGGCCGCGGTTTCTGCGCTCGGCCTGACCCACACGCGCCGAAGCGAGGAACAGGTCGCCTTGGACCAGTTCTCCACCCCGCCCCAGCTCGCGGCGCTCGTTGCCCTGGCGGCCCGCGTTCGGCCGGGGGACCGGGTTTTGGAGCCCTCGGCGGGGACCGGCCTGCTGGCTGTCGTCGCCGAGGCCTGCGGCGGCGTGATGACCTTGAACGAGGTCGCGGGGGGACGCGCCGATCTGCTCGATTGCCTCTTTCGCTCGGCGGTCCGCACCCGTCACGATGGCCGCCACATCCATGACCTGGCCGAAGGCGCCGGCGCCTTTGACGTTGTGATCGCCAATCCACCCTTTACGAACCTTGCAGATCACCTGGTGGGCGGCCTTAAGGCGCTGGCGGATCATGGCCGGCTGGCGGCGATCGTCCCCCTAGTTGCCCTGACCGAGGAGGCGCTGCTGCGACGTCTCGGTCGGGACGGAGCCGTAATCGGTCGGATCGCCCTTCCGTCTGGCGGCTTCGTCAAACACGGGACCTCGGTCGAAACCGGCCTGCTGATCGTTGATCGAACCGACGCGGTCGAAGGCCTTCCACCGGTGATCGAGGGCGAGGATCCGGCGGACGCCATCGCAGCGATCCTGGCCTTGCCCGAGCGTCACGGCGCCAGGCCGCGTGTTCGCACCGAGGTCGACGTCCAGGCCTTCTTCAGTCCGCGCGACCGCAGGCCCGCCGCGCCCGCCCGCCGGCTGGCTCTGTTGGCCGGCGCGGCGCCCCTGTCTTATGCGGTGCGGCCCTGGAGCGGCGAAGGCCGCGACGTCGGCCTTTATCAGGCCCATGATCTGGCCCGCATCGTTCTCCCGGATTCCCGGCCTCACCCGTCCCTTCTCGTGGAGTCCGGCCCCATGGCCTCGGTGGCGCCGCCCGCGCCGAGCTATCGGCCGATCCTGCCGCCGAGCCTGCGAGACGAGGGACGGATTTCCGACGCCCAGACCGAAACAGTCATCTACGCCGGCGAGGCCCATGGATCGCATCTTCCAGGGCGTTGGCGCACGATCGAAGGCCTTCCTGAGATGGCCCTCGCGCGGAACGAAGACGAAGACGCCGTCGCGGTTCGGCGCGGGTTCTTCCTCGGGGACGGTACGGGCTGCGGCAAGGGCCGCCAGATCGCCGCCGTCATCGCCGACAACATGGCCCAGGGCCGTGTCCGGGCGCTCTGGCTGTCGCGCAACGACGCCCTCCTGGAGGACGCCCGCCGTGACTGGACCGCGATCGGCGGCGACGCCCACGACATCGTGTCGCTGTCGAGCTGGAAACAGGATGAGGCGATCCGCTTGGATCGCGGTGTGCTGTTCACCACCTACGCCACCCTGCGCCAGCCGGCGCGCGGCGCGCGTCCGTCGCGGCTCGACCAGATCGTGGCCTGGCTGGGCGCCGACTTCGACGGCGTCATCGCCTTCGACGAGGCCCACGCCATGGCCAACGCCGCCGGCGGGGGCAAGGGCGCTCGAGGGATCCAGAAAGCCTCGCTCCAGGGCATGGCGGGTCTGGCTTTGCAGAACCGCCTGCCGGACGCGCGGGTGCTCTATGTCTCGGCCACCGGAGCGACCTCGCCCGAGAACCTCGCCTATGCCGCGAGGCTGGGGCTCTGGGGCGGTCCGGAGGCGCCCTTCATGTCGCGCGCGGACTTTCTCGACGCTATGGACCGGGGCGGGGTCGCGGCCATGGAGCTCGTGGCGCGCGAGCTCAAGGCGCTCGGCCTCTATGTGGCGCGCAGCCTGTCGTTCGAGGGCGTTGAATGCGAGGCCCTCGTCCATCCTCTGACGGAGGACGATATCGCCGTCTGGGACGCCTGGACCGACGCCTTCCAGGTCATCCATGCCAATCTGGCCGAGGCGTTGAAGGCCACGGGGCTCTCCGACGACGACGGCAAGCCCCGGAGCCCACAAGCCGCCTCGGCGGTTCATTCGGCCTTCGAAGGCGCGAAGCTGCGCTTCTTCGGCCATCTCCTGGCCGGCCTGAAGGCGCCGAGCGTGATCGCCTCGATACGCGACGATCTGGCCCAGGACCGATCGGCCGTGGTCCAGATCGTCTCCACCAATGAGGCGGTGATGGAGCGGCGGCTGGCGTCGATCCCGCCCGAGGAATGGAACAACCTCTCCATCGACCTGACCCCGCGCGAATACGTCCTCGACTATCTGCGCGAAGCCTTCCCCATCCATCTGATGGAGGCGATCGAGGGCGAGGACGGGGCGGTGACCCTCGTCCCGGTTATGGTCGATGGAAAGCCGGCGGTCAGTCGCGAGGCCGTCGAGAGACGCCAGTTCCTGATCACCCGCATGGCCTGCCTGCCCGCCGTGCCCGGCGTGCTGGACGCCGTCCTGTCCGCCTTCGGCACTGACGCCGTCGCCGAGATCACCGGGCGCTCGCGTCGGGTGGTGGAGCGCGACGGCCGCCGGGTTGTTGAGTGGCGGGGCGCCTCCGCCGCCCGCGCCGAGACCGACGCCTTCATGAGCGGCCGCAAGCGCGTGCTGGTATTCTCGGACGCGGGCGGGACCGGTCGTAGCTATCATGCGGATCTGTCGGCTGCGAACCAACAGCGGCGGGTCCACTATCTGGTGGAGCCGGGCTGGCGCGCCGACGCGGCCATCCAGGGATTGGGCCGCAGCCATCGGACGCATCAGGCGTCCGCGCCTTTGTTCCGTCCAGTCACCACCGACATCCAGGGCGAGAAGCGGTTCACTTCGACCATCGCTCGGCGGCTGGATTCGCTCGGGGCGCTGACGCGCGGGGAGCGGCGAACGGCCGGGGCTGGGCTGTTCCGGGCCGAGGACAATCTGGAGAGCCCGTGGGCGCGCCGGGCGCTTCTGGTCTTCTATGGCGCCCTCGCCTTCGGCGAACTGTCTTCCATGACGCTCGAGACCTTCATGACCAAGACCGGTCTGAAACTGCTCGACGCCGACGGCGGCCTGAAACCATCCGACGATTTGCCGCCGATCCACACCTTCCTGAATCGCCTGCTGGCGCTACGGATCTCGGACCAGAACGCCCTATTCGAGGACTTCGACCGCATCCTCGCCGGCATTCTGGAGCGGGCGGCGGCCTCGGGCGATCTGGATCGTGGCCTCGAAGACATCGAGGCCGAGGAGCTGGAGGTGCTGGCCGAGGAGACGATCCGAACCGATGTGGTCACGGGCGCGGAGACGGCCTTGGTGACCTTTCTGCTGAAGGTGCGGCGCGACCTCCTCGGGTCCGAGGAGGCGCTCGACCGGGCGGGTGAGGTCGCGCACCAGCTGGTGGTCAACGAGAAGTCGCGCCGGGCCGCCATCGCCGAACTCGGCTTGACCACGGCGACGGAGGAGGACCGGCTGGTCCCTGCCGTCCGGCTCCTGCGTCCCGATGGGCGCCAGACGATGCCGGAGAAGACGTTCGAGGAGTCCGCCTGGAAGCCGGCGGAGCCCGCCGACTGGCGGCGCATCTGGGACGAGGAGGTGGCCGCGACTGATCCTTGGCGAACCCGCGAGCTGACGCTCGCGACCGGTCTCTTGCTGCCGATTTGGGGCCGTCTGCCCGCGCGCGGCTGTTCTGTGCGGCGCGTGCGGGCGCCGGACGGACGGCGTTGGCTGGGGCGGGTCCTCGACGAGGTCCAGGTCGGGTCGCTGAAGGCGAGCCTTAGGCTGACCGACGTCAGCGCGGCTTGGGAGGACGGCGCCAAGACCGCCGCGACGCTGCTGGACCGGTCCGTCCAGCTCTCGCTGGAAGGCGGCCTGTGGCTGAAACGGGCCCGGGTCATGGATCGGTGGCGGATCGAGGTGGTCGGCGGCCGTACCGATCGCGACGCCCTGGTCGCGCTTGGATGCTTCGTGGAGATCATCGCCTTCACGCCCCGAGTGTTCGTGCCCATCGACCGGCCGAAGGTGCTGGAGGCGGTGCTGCGGCGTCACCCGGTGCAGACCGTCCTTGACGGTGTGGCGGCATGAGCGGGACCTGACGGGGCGGAGGCCCCGTCAGGTCAGGAGGAGGTCCGGAGGAAGGGAGGTCTCGGGTGAAGCGGGATGAGGGAGATCAGCTCCCTTGGCGCTTCGGATCAACAGGAGACTGACATGCAGACCATGGTGTTCACCGGCCGGTTGGCGGCCGACCCCCAGATCAGCGAGGACTTCGCCAAGGCGGTGTTCCGGCTGCTCGAGAAACGCGGCGTCGACAACACCGGCAAGGACCGGCTCGTCGGCGTTAACTGCGTCAGCTGGTCCAAGGGGCTGAACGAGAAGGTCATCGCCCGTGGTCTGGCCAAGGGATGCGAGGTGGTTGTGATCGGCGCCTTCATCGACACCGCCTACGCCACCCGCGACGGCCAGGAACGCACCGCCAAGGAGCTGGTGATCAATCGGCTGACCGTCCTCGACTGGGCCGAAGATCGAGAGACCGATGCCGATCGCGACGTCGGCGACGATCGCCTCGCCGCCTGACCCGACCTCAACCCCTCATCATCAGGAGACTGAACCATGCAGACCCTCACCCTTGAAGGCTATCTGGCCGCCGACCCGTCCATCCTGTCCGCCCAGGGCTCCGGCCGGAAACGGGCGAGTTTCCGCGTCCTGGAGACGACCCGGTTTCGACGCGCCGACGGCACGCCGGGCGAGCGCACCACCGGCTTCAACTGCCTGTGCTTCAACGAAGCGACGACCGAGAAATACATCGAGCCTTTCGCCAAGAAGGGTAGCCGCGTCGTCATCCAGGGCCACGTCGAAAACGACACCTGGACCGGCAAGGACGGGGTGGAGCACTACGACCTGCGCCTGATCGTCGGTGACATCCGCCTGAAGAACCGGCGGACCCCGGCGGAAGCGGCGGCCATTGGCGAAAACCAAGTGCAGGAACCAGCCGGTGGCTACGATCTAAACGACGACATCCCGTTCTGATCCACCCCCCGCCATCAAGTCCTTAGACGGCCCGGCTCAAGCGCCGGGCCGTCATTTCATTTGCTACTAGATTTGTTGACGCCCTTTGCCGACGACGAGATTATCGTCTTAACAGCGGACGCAGACGTAGCCGATATGGGTGGGAAGCGGACGCTCCCGACTTTCAACTCAGTGGCAATCACGAACGGCGGTGCTGCGTAACTCGTCGATATATTTGAGCGAATGAGATTTTGGGCGTAGGGTGCAGCGAGCTTTCGGGAAGAGAGATTGATAAACAGCCTCCGCCACAGCTTGCCCGCTTTGACTGCTAGCGTGGTTGCGCTTTTGGCAACGTTTTTCGTCGCGACGGCGACCTTAGCACGCAGCCCTGCACATCATGTGACAGCGGCGGCAGCGATGTCGGCGGAGATGCCTTGTGAGCCAGAGACGGCGGACTGCGAGTTAAGCTGTGCCGCTCTCTGTCACGCAATCCTCCTGCGGTCGCCGATCACTGCTCAGGTCGCGAGCGATCATCGAACGACATACCGTGCCAGCACGGCCGTTCTGGGATCGCTCAGTATTAAAGCGGAAGACCCGCCACCCCGATAAAGGACAGGCTTTTATCTGAAGTCGAACTTACTCAATCAACGAAATGGATTACATCATGAAAAGAACTCTGACCATCGCCAGCCTGCTTCTGCTGGCTTCCGGCACTGCCGCCATGGCCGCCTCCCCTGAGGCTGTCGCTCAAGCCATCTGCGCTTGCTGCGATGCGGTCGCTGCGGCTTGCTCCTGCTGCTAAGTTAGCCGTTGAACACGGTGGAACGCCCGGCCGAAAGGCCGGGCGTTTTTCTATGGATTTACCGCCTCGCTGCCCAGGTCCGCTTCGGGTCGAACGAGGTCATTGGCCGATGAGCTCGATCCCCCTTCGTTGCTTTTGGCCAAAGTCTGAGATCGGTTGACCTGCGACGACAGCGGCTCGCCGCCGTCGACGGACAGGAAGATCGTTGTCCGTCTGTTCGCATCGGCGCAACGGCGCCGAACGGTGTCGTCGTCGCGAAGGGCGACGACGACTTGCCCCCACACAACGCCCTCCGATTTTGTCACGGCACCCTGAAAGTCAACGGCTTCGCCTTATCCCCTCCACGGCCCGCGAAGGGCGGTCCGCTCCGGTGACTTTCAGGGGCCCACCGTGAGCAAAACCGGGGTCGTTGCGCATGGGGCGCTCGACATTCTCAAGGAATGTTCCAATGACCTTCTACAGCAATCCCTTCATGGCCTCCGCCTCCCAGAAGTCCAACTCCGCTTTCGACGACCTGACGGGTTCGCTGGGCGATCGACGTCCGCACCCGACAGAGGATGCCCTGATCCAGCTGGGGCGCGCCCTCATGACGGAGCTGGTGGACGTGGTCTCGGACACCGCGCTGGAAGACTATCAGACGATCCTGGGGGAAGCCCTGATCGGCGCCTTCCACTCAGCGGCCGGAAGGATCGAACGCGACGCAGACCGGGCGCGCGATACGATGCGATCGCTCGATCGAGACTTCGACGGATCGGAGGCGGCCGACACCGAGCTTCAGGAAGCCACGGCGAAGGCCAGAGCCGGCGACGCCGCAACGCAGGCCTGCGAGATGATCCGGGACGCGGCCTCCGAGGCTTGGACGATCGCAACTGGGGAGGTCTGGACGGCCTGGCGGGGTACGAGACGCGGCACGCATCTGACGGCGGCTCAGCTGGAAGCCAAACAGGCGATTCGGGCGATTCGCCATCGGAAGTCCGGAGAGGCCGATCCGGGCGGTCCGGTGATCGCCTTCCGGGGCGCGCCGACGGCCGACACCTCGGACGACGCAGGCCGGATCTTCGACGCCTTGAACTGGGCAAAGCAGGAGTGGCCGGACATGGCCCTGGCCACCACGGGGGCGAAGGGATCGGAAAAGCTGGCGATCAAATGGGCCCAGCAGAAGGGGGTGAAGCTGATCCTCGCCCGGGCGGACTTCGACACCCACGGCAAGGCAGCACCGTTCAGAGCGAATGACGAGCTGATCGCGCTCGAGCCCACCTGCTGCCTCACCCTGGTGCATTCGGTGGATCGGACGCGCTCGGAAGATCAGCGGCCGTTCGGACCAGCGCTCAACCTCGCGCAGAAGGCGATGGAGTCCGGGCTGCGGCACGTCCCCATCAAGGCACGAGCCGCCTGACAAATCGAGACTGCAACCAGACACCCGCTCGGCTTCGGCCGGGCGGGTTTCCTGCGTTTGGCCATTGCGGGGCCCTCCGACTCGCGTTCGAAGGCTGTAAGCGAGATGCGTGTTCTGTGTTTGCTTGTTGTTGTTGGTTATTGATCAGTGTTGATGGCGTTGCGTGTATTCCTTTGTTTTGAGGTCTGATGGCAAGATAAAAGGATGTATTTTGCGGTCGTTTTGCTGTACGGTGTCAGCGGTTTACAACGACGGCGATGACCCATCATGACGTGCGGCGACGCACCCCTGGTCGGGCCTTTCGTCAGTCGGATCGGGAGGTAAGCATGTCCGTACGAGCGGCCATCGAAGCGCGGTTGTCCGCACGTGAGCCCGGCGACGAGGGCGCAGGTCGAGTGCGACTTCCGCACGCGCTGAAGTCGGACAAGACCGCCGTGCGGACCGCGCTGTTTCAGAAGCTCGCGGCCTCTCGCCTGCTGACGCGCGGCGACCGATCCGGCGTGCTCCGGTCGGCGCAGGCGCGTTCAGGACGTCCCTTTCGTGTCGATGTCCGGCAGAAGGTGATCGTGAAAGCGATGGTGTCCCGGCACATGGGCAAGGGGGCGGAGCGCGGCGTCGCCCTGGCGCGGCACGTGGTCTACCTCGGGCGCGCCGGAGCGGGCGCGCAGGGCGCCCAGGCCGAGTTTTTCGACCGCGATCAAGACGGGGTCGATCCTGTTTGGATGACGGAAGGATGGTCGGCGGACCGCCACCACTTCCGCTTCATCGTGTCGCCCGAGCACGGCGATCGGATCGCCGATCTGCGCAGCTACACCCGTGATGTCATGGGCCGGGTGGCGGCGGATCTCGGTCAGCCGGAGCTCCGGTGGATCGCGACCTGCCATTTCGACACCGACCAGCCCCACGCTCATGTGCTGATCCGGGGCAAGCGGGCGAGCGGCAAGGATCTGGTGATCCCAAGGGACTATGTGGCCTATGGCTTCCGGGCGCGCGCCCAAGAGGTGGCGCAGGAGCGGCTCGGGGACCTGTCGCGGGCGGACGCCGAACGTCGGGTCTGGCGGGAAACGCAGGCAGACCGGTTCACCGGTTTTGATCGGCGGTTGCTCGAAACCAAGGACGCAGACGGGCTAGTGGCGGATGGTGTGGGACGCTCCAACGCCTGGGCGGCGCTGACCCGCGGTCGACTGCGGCACCTTGAGCGGCTCGGTCTGGCACATCGCCGGGGCTCGCATTACGGGCTCGATGTAGACCTGGAACGACGCCTTCGCGTCCTTCAGCTGCGGAGGGACGTGATCCGCACCTTGGCGCAACGCCGCCTTCTCGGCGCAGGCGACGTCAGGGAACTCGGGGCCGCGCCCGTCCGCGGCCGGGTGGTGGCTCAGGGCGCGCATGACGAGCTTGGCGGATCGGCCTTCGTGGTTGTTCGCGATCGACAGGGCGTCGAGCACTATGCGCGGCTGCGCATGGGCCACGCGGCGCCGCCGGTGGGACGCAGCGTCGAACTCGTGGGCTCACCGCGCGGCGCGGGTGTGCGAGCACTCGACCAGGGGGCGGATCTTTCGATGTGACGGGTGCAAGCGACCAAGCCCGTAGTCATTCTTGATCAGTGCAGAGGCGGCGTCGCCAGAGCCGGCGGGTCAGGCCTTTTCGGCAACGCGGCGGCGGAGCGGCTGGCGTTTCCGCGGCCGCCGCTTCAAGCGTGCCGCTCGTCGCCGACCCATAACCAAACGGAATGCCCTGGCTGTTTATTGGCATAGCCGGTTTTCACCTCTTCCCTCCAGTGACGGTCTGAGGCTCTCCTGACTGCAACGAGACCGTCATGAAACGGTCGCGTCCTGGAGGGGGACCATGCGAACCAAAGCGATCCTTTTAGCGTCTGCTTGCGTCACAAGCCTTGTCGGCACGATCACCGTGGTGACACCGAGCGCCGCTGCGGCCCAAACGGCGTCGAACACCGATCAGGAAGCCAGTGTCGTCGACGAGATTGTCGTCACCGGCCTGCGACGGCGCGACATCACGGCGGCCGAGTCCCCTCTGCCCATCGACATCATCAGCGGGGACAACCTCGTCAACCAGGGGACCTCCGACATCAACGACATCCTGCGCGAGCAGGTGCCTTCACTGAACATTCAGCGCTTCGTGACGAACGATGGGGCCGCCTTCACCAGACCGTTCAGCTTGCGCGGTCTGCCGCCTGACCAGACCCTGGTCCTGGTCAACGGCAAGCGGCGCCACCGCGGGGCGACGGTTCAGTTTACCAATGTGCCCTATATTCGTGGCTCCCAGGGTCCGGACCTGTCGGCCATACCGTCCATCGCCATCGGCCAGCTGGAGGTGTTGAGAGATGGGGCGTCTGCAGTCTATGGTTCCGACGCCATCGCCGGGGTGCTGAACTTTCGCCTGAGAACCGACCGCGAAGGCGCGACCGTGATCGCACGGTACGGACAGTTCTACGCCGGCGACGGCCAAGATCTCCTCCTGCAGGGCAATCTCGGCCTGCCGTTGACGGATCAGGGCTTCCTGAACATCAGCGCCGAATTGTCCGAGAGCGATCAGACCTCACGGGGCACTCAGCGGCCCGATGCCCAGGCTTTGATCAACGCCGGCGTCGCAGGGGTGCCTGTGCCTGCCCAGCGCTGGGGGAACCCCGACAGCGAAGCGGCGCGAGTGTTCGTCAACGCCGGCCTCGACCTGTCGCCGGAGGCGGAGCTCTACGCTTTCGGGAACTTCAGCCGCAGCGAGGGAACGACCGCCTTCTTCTATCGCAATCCGAACACCAGCTTCATTGCGACGAGCATTCCGACGACCGCGACACCGGGCGGGCCTCGCTTCAGCTTCCGCCAGCGCTTCCCTGGAGGCTTTGCTCCGAACTTCGGCGCCACGATCGAGGATGCGTCTTTCGTCAGCGGCATTCGGGGGGAGCTTCCCAGTCAGCTGACCTATGACGTGAGCGCCAGTGTCGGACGCAACACCGCCGACTATGTGATCAGCAATACCGTCAACCCGTCCCTCGGCTTAAACTCGCCGACGACGTTCAACCCCGGATCGTTGGAGCAGCGCGAGTTCATCGGCAATCTGGACCTGAGCTATCCCTGGGAGATCGGCTTGGCCTCTCCGCTGAGCGTCGCGGGCGGTCTGGAGTACCGCAAGGAAACCTATGAGGTCACCGCTGGAGAGCTGGCCTCCTATCAGGTCGGGCCGTTCGCCTCGGTGGTCGACCCAGACACCGGACGCCGGGTCGGACTGCCGGTCGGCTCGAACGGCTTTCCGGGCTTCAGTCCATCGCAGGCCGGGACCTTCGAGCGTGACAACTGGGCCGCCTACGGGGCGCTGGAAGGCGACCTGACCGAGGCGTTCAGTTTCGGTCTGGCTGCACGATACGAGGACTTCTCCGATGTCGGCGAGAACTTCAGCTGGAAGGTCAGCGGACGGTATGAGTTCAACGACGCGGTGGCGGTGCGCGGGTCGGTCAACACCGGCTTCCGGGCGCCAACGCCGGGACAGGCCAACGCGTCGCTAGTGCAGACCAACATCGATTCGGTGACCGGCAACCCCCTGACGACCGGCATTGTGTCCCCGCAGAATCCCGTGGCGATCTTCTTCGGCGCCACGCCCTTGCAGCCCGAGGAGTCCTTCAACGTCGCGGCCGGCCTCGCTCTGCGACCGACGTCCCAGCTGACGGTCACCCTCGATTATTTCCAGATCGAGGTCGACGACCGCATCGCCCTGTCGGGCAATTTCCGTCTCACCCAGGCGCAACGAAATCAGCTGGCGGCGCTGGGGATCCCCGGTGGGGGCTCCTTCGAGGAAATCAGCTTCTTCACCAACTCGTTCGACTCCCGGACCCGCGGGCTCGACCTGGTGGTCAGCTACAACGGCATCGACTTCCTGGGTGGATCGTTGGGGGTCAATGCGAACCTGAACTACACCAAGACCGAAGTGACGCGCGCCACTCCGGTGATCAGCGCCGACCGCGAACGCCTCCTTGAGCTTGAGGACTTTGTCCCCGAAACCAAGGGCAGTGTGTCGTTCAACTATCAGCGCGGCCGACTGACCGCTTCGACCCAGGCGACCTATTATGGGGAATGGACCGACTTCGGCGGCGTCCCTTCGGCGGATCAGACCGGTGGTGCGGAAGTGCTCATCGACGCCGAACTCGGATATCAGCTGACCGATCGGATCCAGCTGACCGTAGGGGCCGAGAACCTGTTCGATGACTATCCCGACCGGGAAGCGCGTGCGTCTCAAACGGCCAACGGCATCCAGTATCTCCGCTTTGCCCCGACGGGCTTCAACGGCGGGTTCTGGTACATTCGCGCCAAGGCGGAGTTCTAGATCGTCCGCAGGAACGATGTCCGCGGCTCGCGGCGCTTCAGTCGCGAGCCGCGCCGTCGAAAGCGCCGCGTTCGGTGAAAGCGTCCCGCATCTCGGTCATGATCCGAATGAAGTTCAGAGACGCCTGGGAAGCGACGCGGGATTTGGGTGTTATGAGGCTGTATTCGAACACGATGCGCGGCGTGAAAGGTCGGAGCACCAAGCCGTGCGCCGCGAAAGTGGCGGCCGTCACCGGATTGAGAATGGAGCACCCGACGCCTTCCAGCACCATGGCGCAGACCGTCATCGCGTATTGGGTTTCGACAAGGAGTTCGCGCTCGACCCCGGCGTCCTCGAACACCCTGTCGACCCGTCGACGCGTGGGATCCTCGAGGGCGAGCGAGATGAAGGCCTCGCCGGCCAGATCGTGCGGGGTCACGGTTTCCAGGGAGGAAAGGCGGTGACCCGGCGGAAGAACACAGACACCCGAGCATTTGAGGAAGGTCGTGGAATGCAGGCCCTCCATGTCCCGCGCGGGGGTCGCCAAGCCGAAATCGAACTGCTGACGCGCCACCCACTGCCGGACCGTCGAGGAGGAGCGCGTCTGAATCTGGATGGTGACGTTGGGATGCCGGTCCTGGAAGCGTTTGACCACGGCGGGCAGGAAACTCACCGCCAGGGCTGGCAGGGCCGCGATGCGGACGGTGCCGGTGCTGAGGTTCCTGATGTCCTGAGCGATCCTCTTGAGCGCCGCCACGCCGACGATGGACCGCTCGACCTCCTGGTGAAACAGTTCCGCTTCCGGCGTGGGCAGGAGGGCCGCCCCGCGGCTGCGCAGGAAGAGCGCGAACCCGATCGCGTGTTCAAGGTCCGCCAGGAGCTTGCTGACGGCGGGCTGCGACAGATGCATGTCCTTGGCCGCCTGGCTGACCGACCCGGCGCGCATCACGGCGCTGAAGGCTTCCAGGTGTCGAAGGTTCAAGCGCGCGCTCCCGGTTCAGCAAGACGTCCATCGACCAGAGCGCGCAATACGGCGCGGGATCAAGTGCGGGCCATCGGTGCGGCGCTGGCCCTTTCGCTCCTCGCGGTCGGTTGCGCAGCGCCCGTCGCGACGGAAACCGAAAGCGAGGGCCCCGCTGCGGCGGAAGGCTCGACCCTGGCGCAGATCCGGGCTCGCGGCGTTCTCCGCTGCGCCATCCATCCCGGTCAGATCGGAATGTCCGAACTTACCCCCTCGGGAAAGTGGCGGGGCTTCACCATCGATTACTGCCGCGCGTTGGCCGCGGCCGTGCTCGGCGACCCGACCAAGGTCCGGTTTCTGCCAACGGCGTCCAACAAGCGGTTCACGGTCCTGCAGACCGGCGAAGCCGACGTGCTTTCGAGGACGACGACCTGGACCCTCACGCGCGACGTCGAACTCGGTCTCAACTTCGTCGGGGTCTTCTACTACGACGGTCAGAGCTTCCTGGTGAAACGCGACGAAGGCATCGAGAGCGCCAAGGACCTCGACGGGGCGGCCATCTGCATCAGCAAGGGGACGACGTCGGAGTTGAATACGGCGGACTATTTCAGCCGCAACGGCCTGCGCTACCGTTCCGTCGTCTACGAGAATCCGGAAGAAGCCAAGCTGGCGTTCTTCGCTGACCGCTGCGACGCCATGACCACGGACGCTTTTACCTTGACCACGATCCGCCTGTCGGACGCCGAGCGGCCGCAGGACTATGTGGTCCTGCCCGACTATGTCTCCAGAGAGCCGCTCGGACCGGTGGTGCGAAGCGATGACGAACAGTGGTTCGACATCAACAAATGGGTGCTCAATGCGCTCATCGCGGCCGAGGATCTGAGGATCACCCAGGCCAATGTGGAGTCGCTGCGGTCATCCTCTCCCGATCCCGAAATCCAGCGCCTCTTGGGCGCGACGCCGGGATTTGGACGGGCCCTGGGGCTACCGGAAACCTGGGCGTACCAAGCCCTCCGCGCTGTCGGGAACTACGGCGAAATCTACGAGCGCAACATCGCTCCTCTCGGCGTGGAGCGCGGTCAGAACCAGCTGACGCGGGACGGCGGATTGATGTATCCGCTGCCGATGCGGTGACCAGCCTCAGCCCCCGCCTGAAGCCTTGGACGAACAGGACCCCCTGGAGTGCCTGGGCCTTGCAGATCGCAGCGGCTCTGGTGGTCGGAGCCGTGGTGACCGCGATCGCCTTGGCGACCCAGGAGAACCTGGCCGACCGCAACATCCGCACCGGCTTTGACTTCCTTCAGAACCGCGCCGGTTTCGCCATCGGCGAGACCCTGTTCTCCTATGCGCCCACCGACAGTTTCGGTCGGGCTCTGCTGGCCGGCCTCGGCAATACCTTGAGCGTATCGGCGTGGGCCATCGTGATATCGACAGGTCTGGGTCTTCTGATCGGCCTGGCGAGACTGTCCGACAACGCGCTCGTGCGGTCGGTCAGCGGCGCCTATGTCGAGGTCGTTCGGAACCTCCCGCTGCTGCTCCAGCTGTTCGTCTGGTATGCTCTGCTCCTGCATGGCGCGCCGGCGGTGGCCACGCTCCAGGAAGGCAATGTCGGGGCCTTCATCACCAACCGCGGTGCAGCGCTTCCGACGCTCGGCTGGGAGGGTCCGCCGCTGGCCCTCGCTGCGGCGTGGCTCCTGGTCTGGTCGCGAGGTCAGACCGGCGCTCGAAGGGCGACCGCCTGGGCCGCCTGCGCCCTGTTGTCCGCGGGCGCGGCGGGTCTCGCTTTTCTGAGATACGAGGCCCCGGTCGTCGGAGCCTTTGAGGTCCAAGGCGGTCTTCAGCTTTCCGTGGAGTTCATCGCCTTGGTCGTGGCGCTGTCGGTCTACACCTCGGCCTATCTCGCCGAGATCGTGCGTGGGGGGCTGTCGACGGTCTCGCGCGGGCAGGGCGAGGCGGCCCAGGCGCTCGGCCTCAGCGCCCCGCAGCGGCTTTGGCATGTCGTGCTGCCGCAAGCGCTCAGGATCATCCTGCCTCCGATGACGAGCTGGCATCTCAACACCGTCAAGAACAGCTCGCTGGCGGTGGCGATCGGCTATCCAGAGGTCGTGTCGGTCATCGACACCATCATCAGCCAGACCGGGCAGGCGGTCGAAGGCGTCCTGCTGATCATCCTGGTGTTCCTTTCGACCTCGCTGATCCTGTCCCTGGCGATGAACCTCTATGCGCGCCGCAACGCCATCTGGGAGCCTGCGGCGGGGCCCGGGACGAGCCTCGCGCCGCCGGAGTTTCATTGGCCGAAATGGCGAAGTCATCTGTTCGCGGAGCCGCGCCAGGCGGCGCTCACCCTCGCCACGGCCGCCCTGGTCGGCCTGGGCGTCTGGGCCGCGTTCGACTGGTTGGTGCTGCAGGCGGTGTTTGTCGGAGACGCGGCGGATTGCCGACGCGCGGCCGGAGCCTGCTGGCCCTTCGTGCAGGAGAACGCGCGGTTCATTCTGCTGGGAAGCTATCCAGAGCCGGAGCAATGGCGACCGGCAGCGGTGATCGGTCTGTTCGCCGTCTCTCTACTGGCGTCGCTCGTTCGCCGCCTCTGGGGCCATGTCGTCCCGGCGCTTTGGGCGATCACGCTGCTCGCCAGCCCTTGGCTGATGGCGGGCGGTCTGGGCCTGGTCGGCGTGGCCACGGACAAATGGAGCGGCCTGCCAGTGACCCTGCTCCTGGCCGGCAATGCCGTGGTCGGCGCCTTCCCGTTGGCCGTCCTGCTGGCCTTGGCGAGGCGATCGCGAAGCCCTGTCTTTCGGTGGATCGCGACCGGCTTCATCGAGGTGGTTCGAGGCGTCCCGCTCCTCGGGGTGCTGTTCATCGCCGCCGTGCTGTTCCCGCTGCTGGTGCCCGCCGAGATGACGATCAACGCCTTCCTTCGCGTGCAGATCGCCTTGGTGCTCTTCACGGCGGCTTACATGGCCGAGGCCGTTCGCGGCGGGCTGCTGTCGCTCAACAAGGGGCAGGCGGAAGCAGGACAGGCGCTGGGTCTGTCCCGATGGGCCGCTCTGCGCGCCATCATCCTGCCGCAGGCCTTGATCGCCAGCCTGCCCAGTCTGGTGTCCATCGCGATCAGCGAGGTCAAGAACACCACCCTTGTGCTCATCGTCGGCGTCTTCGACCTGCTGCAGATGGCGCGTCTGGCCTATGTGCCACTCGAATGGCGGCCCTTCTTCGTCGAAGCCTACCTCTTCGTCGGCCTCGTCTACTTCACCCTCTGCTTTGCCTTGTCGCGGATCGCCGCAACCATCGAACGCGCCAAGGCTGGATCAAACGCGAGTATCTCACGACATGACTGACCGGCCCGCACCGCAATCCCAAAGCCCCGGGGACGGGCTGGAGCACATGGCGACCGCCGTGACCCATGCGGGGCCGGAACCCCGGTCCCAGGGCGGCGTCCTGAACCCGCCCCTCTATCGCGCCTCGACCATCATCTACGACACGGTGGCGGAATACATGAACCGTCATGCCGGGCTTTATGACGAGGTCATCTACGGTCTGTACGGGACCCAGACCACCCTGGCCCTGGCCGATGCGCTCGCCGCTCTGGAGGGCGGCGGCCGATGCGTTCTGACCTCATCGGGAACCTCGGCCATTTCGACCGCCCTGGCGGCGGTCGTGAAGGCGGGAGATCATCTGCTCGTCGTCGATACGGTCTACGGACCCACGCGAAAATTTTGCGAGGAAGTGCTTTGCGCGTTCGGGGTCGAGGTCGAGTTCTTCGCGCCGGCCGACGCGTCAGCGCTGAGCGGTCTCCTGCGGCCGACGACGCGGGCGGTCTATCTGGAATCGCCGGGATCCCAGACGTTCGAGATTCTGGACCTGCCGGCGATCACCCAGACCTGTCGCGCCGCGGGGGTTCTGACCCTGGCGGACAATACCTGGGCCACACCCCTTTACCTCCGCCCGCTCGACCTCGGCGTGGACGTCTCCATCATGTCGGCCACGAAATACGTCTCGGGGCATTCGGACGCCATGATCGGCTCGATCTGCACCCTCGACGACGGGCTTTATCGCCGAATCAAAGACACGGCGGGCCGGTGGGGCCAGAGGGCGAGCCCCGACGACTGCTATCTGGTGCATCGCGGGCTGAGAACCTTGCAGGTGCGGCTGGAGCGGCATGAACGCAACGGCCTCGCGCTTGCCCAATGGTTGCGGGCGCAGCCGGAGGTCCGTCGGATGCTCCATCCCGGTCTGCCGGAGGATCCAGGACACGACCTGTGGCGACGCGATTTCCGGGGCGCCTCTGGCCTCTTCGGCTTCTACATGGAGCCGCTGTCCGGAGACCAGGCGTCGGCCTTCTTCGATCATCTGGAGATCTTTCGCCTCGGGTCGAGCTGGGGCGGGTACGAAAGCCTCCTTGTCCCGGCCTGGCCGGCTCCCGTCCGGCGTCACCCGCAGGACCCGGGCGCCCTGGTCCGGGTGCACGCCGGCCTGGAGTCCGTTGAGGATCTCGTCACGGACCTCGAGCGGGCTTTTGTCCGGCTGAGGGCCGCGCGAAAGAGCGCAGCATGACCGTCGAACACGCCCACCCCGCCGTCGAGCTGCGGCAGGTCAGCAAATGGTACGGAAGTTTCCAGGCGCTCCACGCCATCGATCTCAAGATCGCGCAGGGTTCGCGCGTTGTGGTCTGCGGTCCGTCCGGCTCCGGAAAATCCACCCTCATTCGCTGCCTCAATCGGCTGGAGGTTCCGGAGGAGGGCGCGATCCTGATCGGCGGAGCGGATGTGACCTCCAAGTCCGCCGCGAGCCAGGCCGCGCTGAAGACGACGGGCATGGTGTTTCAACAGTTCAATCTGTTTCCCCACATGAGCGTCCTCGACAACTGCACCCTGGCCCCTCGGTTGGCGCGCAAGGAAGGCCGGGCGCAGGCTGAAGCTCGGGCGCGGGTTCTTCTCGAGCGCGTGCGCCTCGCCGATCAGGCGGAAAAATACCCCGGCCAGCTGTCGGGCGGACAGCAGCAACGCGCGGCCATCGCGCGCGCCCTGGCCATGGACCCGGAGATCCTGCTGTTCGACGAGCCCACCTCCGCGCTCGATCCGGAGATGGTCAATGAGGTCCTGGAGGTGATGATCGCCCTCACCGAAGAACGCCGGACCATGATCTGCGTCACCCACGAAATGGGCTTTGCCCGGCAGGTCGCGGACCGCGTCTTGTTCATGGACAAGGGCGCCCTGATCGATGACGCCCCGCCGGAAGCCTTTTTCAAAGGCGAAGTCAGCGACCGCGCCAGAACCTTCCTGAGTCAGATCGTCCACTGACGGCGGTGGAACAAGCCTCAAGGCCCGGATCGGACTGTCGAGAGGGCGTGAACGACAGAGGACGTTCCGGCCACATCCCCTACTCGCTGATCGCAACAGGTCTGACGTCGCGTTTCTCAAACCATCTGCGGATCGCGCTGCGGCCCGGCCGCTCGACGAACATATGCAACGCCACGGAAACCAGCACGGTCACGAGGAGCAATCCAGCCAGCTCCCATGGGACCATGTAAAAGCCGCTGTCGATCCCGCGCATCTCTGCCGCGATCCCCTTGTAGGCGACGAGGAGCGGCATATGCGCCAGATAGAAGGCGAAAGAGACTTCACCGGCAAACACCAAGGGCCCTGACGCCAGAAGGCCCTCGCTCTGGGTCTTGGCGAGCATGGACCAGGAGAAGACGACGGGAGCAGCCAAGGCGACGACCAGACGGTCGTCGAGCGACATCTGCATGGCCGCCAACAACAGTGCTGTTGTCGCCAGGCAGGCCGCGATGGAAACGAGGGGACGCCAAACGACGCCGCGGCCAAGACCGTACATGGCCACGCCAATGAGGAAGGCCGGCGCGATCCGCAGGATGCCCATGTCATCCTCGGCCCGAGGCAGGACCTTGCCGAACGCGGCCCGATAGATGGCGTCGATGGCGACGTAGGCCACGATGCCCAAGATCAGCAACACCCACGGATGGCGTCGCATCCGCAGAGCCAGCCAAGCGTAGGCGGGAAAAAGGAGGTAGGCGAACCACTCCGCCGACAGGGACCAGCTGGGTCCGCTCCAGTTGTATCCGATCTCGCTGGGAAACCAGGCCTGCACCAGGAACAGCGTCTTGAGGAAACCCTCCAGGGTGTAGGTCGAGGGATCGTAGCGCACCCCGGCCGCCATCGCTCCCAAAACCATGACCGTCGCTCCCGCCAGAACCGCGAGATGCAAGGGGTACAGCCGCGCGAGGCGGGCCACGATGAAGCGCCGGTAGCTGAACGTGCCGGCCGCGAAGGACGGTCCATAGACATGCGCGAGGATGAACCCTGACAGGAAGAAGAAGGCGTCGACCGCCAGTCTGCTGCGCTCGATAATCGGACTGAAGCCGAGCGCCGGATCCCATTGGAGCTGATAATGAAACAGCACCACGCCCAAGGCCAGGAAGGCCCGCAGGCTCGTCAGGGCGCGCAGGTCGGCGGGATAGCCTTCGCTGGAAGGCGAGATAGAGGTCATGGTCAGCCCCGATGAAGGACGGCCTTCGCCGTCCTGCCTTTCGGATATACGCACCGGCCTGGCTTACCCCTCAGCCGGGCGCGCCGGCCCCAGATGAAGTGTCACACGGGCAGGTCTGTCGGGGGAACAGGTCGGCCGCCTTGCCGCGCACTGGGACCGGCGCCCGCTTCTGCCTTGGGCGTCGCATCGCTGGCTGCAGCGTCCGACACGGCCTATGTGAAACCTGATGTGGTCTCCGAGCCCCAGACCCTTGTTTGTGTTCGGCGACGGCTGGGCCGCTTACGAGGGCCCGTGCGCGGCGCACGACAGCCATGCCCATGTGGCGGTTCAGTTGACGGCCGCGCGCTCGGGCCTGGTTCACCTGGCGGCGGACAGAGGGCGTGAGCTGTGGGGCGAGGCGCTCATCCTTGCGCCTCGCGTCCGTCATCGCATGCCATCGAACACGGACGTGGTGCTCCTCGTCTATGTCGAGACCCATACGCCGCTCGCCTCCAAACTCGTCGCGCTGATCGCCCCCGACGATGCGGGTCCGGCCCCGCCCATCGTGCGGGATCGGCTGCTGAGCAATGAGCCGACGGACCAGATCATGCGCGGACTGAAGGCGGATCTCGGCGAAGCGACTCGAGTGCTGGATCCCCGGCTGGAATGGGCCTTGCTAAGGGCCTCGCAGAGCCCGGCGCCCGGAACCATCGCGCGGGCGGCCTCGGCGCTCGATCTCTCGACGGCCCGGCTTCGGGCGCTCGCGCAGGCTCAGTTGTCGGCACCCTTGTCGCAATGGCTGCTGTGGCGGAAGCTGGAGCGATCCGGTCGCGCCCTGGCGGCGGGTGCGCCTCTGTCGGAGGCCGCGCTCGCGGGTGGCTTCGCGGACCAGGCGCACCTGAACCGAACGATGAAGCGCATGTTCGGGGTGACGCCGTTCGAGGCCGCCCAAGTCGTTCGACCGAGCGACAAGCGTTCCGTTCAATAGGCCTGCTCAGCCCCATGCGAGGTTCGAGGCTCAAAGGAGTCCTCGATGTCTGCTCTACGATTTGTAATCCGCCTGGCCTATGCGCCGTGTTTTTTCGTTGGCTTTCTCTGGGCCGCGGTGAGCGCCGTCCAAACCGGCCAACCCCCGTGGGTCTTGCCTGTTCTGCTCGGCCTGGCGCTCGGGGTGTCGTTCGCGATGGAGCGGCTGGCTCCCTATGAGCCGATCTGGAACGAGCCGCATGGTGACCGTGCTCGCGACGTGGCCCATGCGGTCTTCAACGAGGTGTCGATCGCCGCCTCCGTTCTGGTTCTCCCGCTGTTGTCGGGGCTTCTCCCCTACTCGGGCGTGTGGCCCGACGACTGGCCTCTGTACGGGCAGTTGGCGCTCGCCATCCTGGTGGCGGACCTGGGCATCACCCTGGCGCACTACGCCAGCCACCGCATTCCGGCGCTTTGGCCGCTTCACGCCGTGCATCATTCCGTGGAGAGGATGTATGGGTTCAACGGACTGTTGAAGCATCCCCTGCATCAGGCCATCGAGCTGACGGCGGGTGTCGCCCCCCTCGTCCTTCTGGGCATGCCGATGGAAGTCGCCTGGCTGCTGGCCTTCGCCGTCGCCATACAGTTGATGCTGCAGCATTCCAACGTCGACATGAGGATCGGGCCGCTGGTCTACATCTGGGCTGTCGCTCCGGCCCATCGGCACCATCATCTGGCGTCGCAAAGCGATGGCGACGTCAACTTCGGGCTCTTCACCAGTCTTTGGGACCATCTTCTCGGCACCTTCCGCCAGGGGTCCGATACGCCGCGCGCGGGGCAGATCGGAGTGTCTGGCCGCCCCGACTATCCGCGCGCGTATCTGCGACAACTCGCGGAACCGTTCCGAGGGCGTTCCTGAAGCCCATGCGCGAATGATGGCCTGCCCGGGGCGAGACGCTCCGTCGGTCAGATCGTTTCGCCTCAAGGCCGAGGAGCCACCGCGCAGAGGACGAGTTCTGAACGGCTATACGCATTCAGGTCGGCCTTCCCTCATCTCAGGCAACGGTGTTCGAGAATATTTTCTGGAGACGGAACCGTGGCTGCGAGCCCGGATTACGCCCGCATCGACGTTCGACACGGGCGACCGAGGCGGCGATCCTATCCGCACTTGGTGAGCCCTGCCGGATACATTCATCGCGTAGCCGGTCGTTGACCCCGGTCCTATTGCGCCAAGCGGAGACTTCTTATGTCCACACCGACCCTCACACGTCTGTCCCTTTTGGCCCTCGGCTGTTCCTCTGTCGTGATCGCGGCCTGCAGCCCGGCCGCAGAGCCGGCCGCGCAGGCGTCATCCGAGGCCTCGGCGCCCGCCCAAGAGCCGATGGCGATGGCGCAGACGCCGTTCGCGGCCGCCGAGACGAAGATGCACGAGGCGATGATGGCGGCGACGGGAGCGGATGCCGGCGAGACGTGGGCGCGCAAGATGATACCCCATCACCAGGGGGCGCTCGACATGTCCGAGATCGTTCTGCGGGACACCCAAGACGCGGAAATCCGGCGGATGGCGCAGAAGACCCTCGAAATGCAGACAGGCGACATCGCCGAGCTTCGGCGTTGGCTCGAGACGAACGGAGGCGCGGCTGCGGGAGCAGCGGCGACAGGGGCGGAGGCGGAGAACCCCTTCATGTCGGCCGAAGCCAAGATGAAGGACGCCATGATGGCCGCGGTGGGCGCCGACACGGACGAGACCTGGGCCCGCAAGATGATCGCCCATCACCAGGGCGCGCTCGACATGTCGCAGGTCGTGCTGCGCGAAAGTGACGACGCCGACATCCGGCGCATGGCGCAGAAGACGGTCGAGATGCAGACGGCGGACATCGCTGAGCTGCGCGCTTGGCTGGACGCCCACCCGGCCGGCGCCGGTCGACCGGGGGCTGGGTAAGATGGGCGTTTGAAGGAGGGCGGATCCATGGAGACCATGAACGCAGGACACACGATGAAGGGGAGCTACCGGTCGTTCGGGCTGGAGCTCGTCCTGGATTTCATCATCATGTATTTGGTGATGTACACGATGATCGCCTCGCTCGATCATTTTTACTTCAATCTCAACAACGTATACATGACCTTGATGATGGTTTCGCCCATGGCGATCCTCATGTTGATCTTCATGCGATCGATGTATCCGTCGAAGCGGACCAATCTGCTCATCGGCGGTGCCGCCGCCCTGGTGTTCCTTGGCAGCTTGTACGGCATGCGGACGCAGGCGGCGGTGGGCGACACCGAGTTCCTGCGCTCGATGATCCCGCACCATTCGGGCGCAATCCTCATGTGTCAGCAGGCGTCCTTGACGGATCCTGAGGTCCTCGGTCTTTGCGAGGACATCGTCAGATCCCAGGAACAGGAGATCGCGCAGATGAAGGCGCTCCTCGCGCGGCGGTAGTCCCGCACCTGGCGTCGGAAATCGTTCGCCGGGCCGGCACTGCGGCAGCCTGTCGCGAGGGCCGACCGTCGCGTCTGCGTAAAACCCTATAGATCGCCGTCTCGCGGAGGCGGCGATCCCGTCTTTCAGGAGCATCCCATGAAGCTGGATCGTCGAATGCTGCTGCGCGGCGCCACCGCGGGGGCGGGCCTTGCGGCCTTGCAGGGCCTGATGCCCGCCTGGGCCCAGACGGGCTCACCGGGGTTGCGGGCCGACCTGCCCACGCTGACGGGCCCGAACGTCGATCTGACCATCGGTCATTCTCCCTTCACCGTGAACGGGCGGACCGCTACGGCCACCACGATCAACGGCGTGCTCCCCGCGCCGCTTCTGCGCCTGCGGGAAGGCCAGAATGTGCGGCTGTCGGTGACCAACACCCTGGACGAAGACACCTCCATTCACTGGCACGGCATTCTTCTCCCGTTCCACATGGATGGCGTTCCGGGGGTCAGCTTCCCCGGCATCCGCCCCCGCGAGACCTTCGTGTACGAGTTCCCGCTGATCCAATCGGGAACCTTCTGGTACCATAGCCACTCCGGCCTTCAGGAGGCTCTGGGGCACTACGGCCCGATCGTCGTCGACCCGGCGGGCGCCGACCCCGTGGCCTACGACCGCGAGCATGTGCTGGTCCTGTCGGACTGGAGTTTCATGAATCCGCATGAAATCCTCGACAAGCTGAAGAAGAGCCCTGGCTACTTCAACCGGCAACGGACCAGCCTTTCAGGTCTCTTCGACGGCAGCGACCGCTTCAGCCTGGAAGAGCGCCGGATGTGGGGCGAAATGCGGATGGATCCGCGCGACATCCTCGACGTCAACGGCACCACCTACACCTATCTGATCAACGGTCACGGGCCCCAGGAGAACTGGACGGGCCTGTTCCGGCCGGGAGAACGGGTCCGGCTGCGCGTCATCAACGCCTCGGCCATGTCGATCTTCAACGTCCGCATCCCCGGCCTGCCGATGACGGTGGTTAATGCCGACGGCGAGAACGTGCGTCCCGTCGAGACCGACGAGTTCCAGATCTCGGTCGCCGAGACGTATGACGTCATCGTCCGGCCGACCGAGGACCGCGCCTACACCATCGTCTCCGAGGCCATCGACCGCTCCGGAATGGGCCGGGCCACCTTGGCCCCCCGCCTAGGCATGACGGCCGAGGTTCCGCCGCTGCGCGAGGTCCCGAACCTGACCATGCGCGACATGGGTATGGGCGGCATGGATCACGGGAACATGGCCGGAATGGACCATGGCGCGATGGGTGGCTCACAGAATGGTGCGATGGCGGGAATGGACCATGGGGCCATGGCCGGTTCCGCGGGCGGAGCCATGGCGGGGATGGATCACGGCGCCATGGCGACGCAGTCCGGGGGTGCGATGGCCGGGATGGCTCATGGCGGGATGGCGGGCATGAATATGCGCGACCCGAACAATGCCCCGCCTGACATGGCCGTCGGGGTGGGCGTGGACTCCATCGCTATGGCTCCGGCCAACCGGCTTGGCGAGCGCCCGCTCGGGCTACAGGACGTTCCCCACCGTGTGCTGGTCTACACCGACCTGGTGTCGCTGGCGCCGAACAAGGATCAGCGCCCGCCGTCCCGGACGATGGAGATCCACCTGACCGGCAACATGGAACGGTTCATGTGGGGCTTCGACGGGAGAAAGTTTTCCGAGATCGTCGAGCCGATCCGCTTCGAGCTGAACGAGCGGGTGCGGGTGACCCTGGTCAACGACACGATGATGGCCCACCCCATCCACCTGCACGGCCACTTCTTCGAGCTGGTGACGGGCGGACCCGAAGGACATCAGCCGCTCAAACACACGGTCAACGTCGCGCCGGGAGGCAAGGTCACCTTCGATCTGACCGCGGACGCGCCGGGCGACTGGGCCTTCCACTGCCACATGCTGATGCACATGCACGCCGGCATGTTCAATGTGGTCACTGTTCGTCCCTTGGAAGGAGGCGCGTCATGATCCGCCGATCTGTCGGTCTCGTTCCCCTGCTGATCGCCGCCTCGGCCAGCCCGGTCTTTGCTCAGAGCCACGCCGGGCACCGACCGGCATCGGCCGCTGCACAGCCCGCCGCCCCGCTGCCGGCGGGCTGTGTGCGGCGCGGCGCACCGACCGGAGATCCGTCCCGGGCTGGCGCGCCTGGCGCCCCCGTCTGCCCGATCGGCGCCGTGCCCGAGCGGGCGCAGGCGGCGACGGATCCGCACGCGGGCCACGATATGTCGGCGATGGGGCAGGCTGCGCCGACAGGGTCCGGCCATCACGATCTTCACGCCGGCCACGACATGTCGACGATGCAGACCAGCCAGCCAGCCCCAACCGGCGTTCAGCCGAACCCTCACGCCGGGCATGACATGTCGGCCATGGGTCAGGCGGCGGCGGCCCCGGCTATGCCGGCGGGCCACGACATGTCGACCATGCAGAGCGGCCAACAGTCGTCCGCCGGAAGCCAGCCGGATCCACACGCCGGCCACGACATGTCGGCGATGCAGGCTGGCCAGCGGCCGGCCACGGCCGGTCAGCCGGACCCTCACGCGGGGCACGACATGTCCGCCATGGGCCAGATGCCCCCTGGGCATGATATGTCCGCCATGGCCATGCCGCCGAACGTGCCGACGAGCGCGGACAATCCGGGTCGCCCGCCCGAGATGCCTCTCCCGCCGGGTGCGACGCGCGGCCCGGCCCACGCCGCCGACGCTTTCTTCGATCCTGCGGAGATGGCGGCGGCGCGCGAGCAGCTGCGGGTCGAAAATGGGGACGTGCGCACCACCGCCGTCATCCTCGACCAGCTCGAAGCCAGCTTTGGAGACGGCGAAGAGGGATTCGGCTGGGATGCCCAAGGATGGATCGGCGGAGACATCACCCGCTTCTGGTGGAAATCCGAAGGGGAGGGGGCATTCGACGGCGACGTCGAAGAGGCGGAGCTCCAGGCCCTCTACAGCCGCGCGATCCGACCGTTCTTCGACTTCCAGGCCGGCGTGCGCCAGACCTACCGCCCCGAGGGCGACCGGACCGACCTCGTCGTGGGTGTGCAGGGGCTGGCGCCCTACTGGTTCGAAGTCGATGCTGCGGCGTTCCTCTCCAACAAGGGCGAGCTGACGGCGCGGGCGGAGGCCGAATACGACCAACGCATCACCAACCGCTGGATCGTCCAGCCTCGGGCGGAGGTGGTGTTTTCGGCGGAGGACATCCCCGAGCTGGGGATCGGGTCAGGCCTGTCGACGCTCCAGGTCGGGGCGCGGCTACGGTATGAGTTCCGCAAGGAGTTCGCGCCCTACGTCGGTCTGGAGTGGACCAAGAGCTTCGGGGGCACGGCAGACTTCCTCGAAGCCGATGGCAAGAACTCGGAAGAGACCCGGTTTGTGGTCGGTATCCGGACGTGGTTCTAGGGCACATCGTCTTCGGCTGACGTTGTCCGCTCCCTGGCTCATCGAGCCAGGGAGCGGCTGCTCGCAGGCTCGGCGCAGCGGCACTCCTGTGCGGGTCGTCGTCGGGTCCAAGGTGGCCGCAGCGTGTCGGGGTGCGTTCCTAACGCTGAGGTCTGCCTCGTTAGTGGCCATCGGCGTTTCCGATGAGCGGCTCTCCAACAAAGTCGGGTCGGGCGAGATGTCCAGTAAGGGTGCCGGGGCGATCAAAGCCAAAGACGGCCATCAAGCCGGCAAGCTCGTCTGGCGCCGCCTGCAGTGCCTATCGACTTTTGCAACGCTTCTACCTTGCCGGGTGCTTCGATGTAGCGGCGAGTGACGTCTCAGACGCGACACCGCTCCGTCAGATCAATCGCCAGGGGAGACATTGAGCACTGACGCGAAAAACGCCGCACAGCGAACTGCGCGGCGTTCCTTCACGTCAGCCTTGGCCCCTCGGGGGAGGAGGCCGCCGTCTCAGTGAACCATGAACCGCACGACGCCTGTCATTTCATGTCCATCGGCGCCTTTCGCACTCCAGGCGGCGGAGTAGGAGCCGGGGGCCAACACGGGGAGGGGGGTGGTGACGGTGGTCGCCGGCTGTGCGTCCGCGGCGACCGCCACTTCGATCGGCTCGCCGGAGGGCGCGCCGGTCAACCGCAGCGACGTCAGGACCATGGCGTGGGGAAAGGTCGCCGAAAACGTCGTAGGGGCAGCGGCGAGCATGGCGTTGTCCGCCGGGCTCGTCACGACGCCAGACGCCGGCGTCTGCATGGCGGTGTGTTCTTGAGCCGACATGCCCGAATGGGAATGGCTCTGGGCTTGGGCGATCGAGAGGGGGGCCAAGGCCGCGAGGGCGACGAAACCGGCAAGGATTGAGCACTTCATGAAAAACTCCTGATGCTTGAGGCGAACTACTGCTTGGGCGGCATGGTCATGCCGTCCATCTTGGACATGTCATGGCCCGCCATCGGATCGGCGGGCGGCGGCGTCGGATCGGGCTCCGGCGCAGCCGTGGGCGCCGGGCGGGGCGCCGGCGCCCGAGCCGATGGAGCCGCCTCGACCGCGGCGGCCGGGGGCGAAGCGGCCTCCTCCGCTGCGGCTGCCGGAACCGCCTCCACTGGGGCTGTCGGCGTGACCTCGGCCGTCGCCTCCGCATCGACAGGCTGGGGATCGGCGGCGGGCTGGCAGGCCGCCAAGGTGAACGCCGCGCCCGCGGCCAGGATCAAAACTCTCATGCGACAAACTCCTGGATGGCGACTGTCGGATCCAAACTCCGGCAGCACCTTCATACTGAATTACGCGGCGGCGGGCTCCAGCCCTCACACCCGCGACCGCGGGGCGACGTTATCGGAGACCCGACGCCCATCGTCGCCGAGAAGCTCCAGCAATTTTCGACGGGCACGGGCCACCCGTGTCTCCACCGCCTTGATCGACACGCCGAGCATGTCGGCAGTTTCCGCCTGGCTGTGGCCTTCGATCGCGGTGAGCAGAAGTGGGGCTTTGAGATGAGGCGGGAGGCGGTTCATCGCCTCGTTCAATCGGGAGAACCTCCGGCTTGACTCAATCTGGTCGTCCGCCGGTTCCTGCCCATCCGCCACCGACATCGCCTCGGGCGATGCCAAATCCACATCGCCTCGGATCAGTCGTCGCACCATCCGCCGCCGGCTCCAATCCCTGCATTTGTTGAGAGCGATGGTCCGGATCCAGGCTTCGAACGGCCGCGTGGGATCGTAGCGGTGGATGTTGATCCAGGCCGCCGCGTAGGTGTCCTGCAGCAGATCCCAAGCGTCCTGCTCATCCCCCGCGTAGCGGCGGACGACCCGGAACAAAGCCGTCTTGGTCTGTCGCATCAATTCGCTGAAGGCCGCGCGGTCGCCTCCAGCCGCACGCGCGGAAAGGGGGCCTGGATCATCCACCTGGACCGCTATCGCTCGTCGGGCGCGAGCGCGGAGACGATGCGATCATCGAAGACCTCGGCCTGAGCAGGCGTCAGCACAGACCGCATCTCGAAGACGTGGGCGATCGTCTCCTTCTGCAGGGCGCCCATCGCAACGTGGAAATGATCGACCGCCGCCTGCACCTGGGGACCGTCGCCATCGCTCTGTTCAATAGCGCGCGCCAGCTCGAGGTTGGCCGCTTGAACCTCCGCTTCGAGCGCGGGTCGACGCGTCGCGAACCGAGCTTCGATCGCCTCGATCCGCGTCAGCTGCTCGGGCGAAAGTTCCAGGTCATGGTGCACGATGTCGTGCAGGGACGGCGCTTCGCGCTGGCTCAGAACCCAGCTCGCGCTAATCCAGGTGCCCACGCCGCTGGCCAGCGCCGCCAGCACGGCCGTGAGGGCGATCGCCCGCCAGCCGCGCATCATCGACCGGTTTCCAGTCTCACCAGCGGCGAAAGACCCGCATCGACCGTGAAGATCGCCATTTCCCCGGGCGGCTGGGGTGCAGCGGTCGCGCCGACCCCGCCCGCGGTAAGACCCGTCACCATGGCGATTGCTACAGCCCCCACACGCAGCTGGGAAGCCAGTCGCTCGCCACGCAGGGCTTCGACCCGGCTCCAGACAAGAGACTCCAGCCCGTCGAGAGACCGACCGATCGGCGCCGCCGCCGATTTCGTCAGAATGTCATCCAGATCAACCGACATCGAACACTCTCCTTGCGCCCCTAGAGTCTCATACGGCGGTGCCCGCGCAATCCCTCCAACGAGGGGAGGGGGCCTGGTGCTGCGTAGGTCTAGGAAGGGACGCCTATTGGAGCGAGATTATGGGAGGACGCAAATTCCTCATTGGCCTGGTCTTCGGACTGGCCTTGTCGCTTGGCGCTCCCGCAATCGCGCATGAGGATCATGAGCCGGCAACGTCGTTCCGCAGCCAAAGCGCGGCGTCGGCCGCCGACGGACCTCTGTCGGGCACGACGGCCATGCAAGGCATGGCCTCCGACATGGATCATGCGGAGATGGCGGATCAGGGCCCTAAACCCATGCCGCAACGGCTGTATCGTTGGCTCGGCGCCATGCATCCGGCCGCCGTCCACTTCCCCATCGCCCTGTTTCTCGTCGCCGCCCTTCTCGAGATCGCCGCCCTGACGCTTCGTCGCCCGGTCCTGACCCAAGGCACGCGCGTGATCATCGCACTGGCCGCAATCTCCGCTATCGCCGCCGTAGCGTTGGGGTGGTTCGCCATGGGGCTGCCTGGACGGGACGACGCGACCCACGCCTATCATCGATGGCTAGGGACCTCGATCGCGGCCCTGGGTCTTCTCAGCTGGTGGGCCAAGGAACATTGGGTTCGACGACCGGAAGCGGCACGAGAAGTGGTCTACCTCGGTCTCTTGACCCTGACCGCCGGAGCTGTCGTGATCAACGGCCTGCTGGGCGGCATGCTCACCCACGGCATGAGGCATCTGATGTTCTGACGGTCACGACCACGCCCTGCTCAGTCGCGTTTCAGTTGTCCCTCATTCAGCACACCCGCCTTCACAGCTATCGCCACCAGGAGTGCCATCCACGATGTTTCGTTCAACCTTCGCCGGACTGGCGATCGCCGCCAGTCTCGCCATTGCGCCTCCCGCCCAGGCTCAAGCCTCTGACGAGCAGGCCGTCCGCGCCGTAGTCGCCGCTTACAAGACCGCGATTGAGCAGATGGACGTGTCGCAGACCCCGACCCTGTTCTGGTCAGACTCCGAGGTCTTCGAGAATGGCGGCGTCGAGGGCTCGTTCGCCTACTATCTGGAGCACCACCTGGGACCCGAGTTTTCCGAACTCGCGGGCTTCGATTTCCGCGACCATGAAGTGAAGGTCGAGATCGATGGGGACACCGCCTTCGTATCGGAGACCTACACCTACCACATCACCTTCGAAGACGACGCCCGGGCCCCCATAGAGCGCCGCGGCGTAGCGACCAGCGTCCTGCGCAAGCGCGGCGATGAGTGGCGGTTCTACATCTATCATTCCTCGGCGCGACCCTTCCGGCCCGCCACCTGAGCCGCCCGGGCCCGGAGCTAGGGCTTGTTCGACAGATCGTTTCCTCGAGGCATCATGGAACTCTCTCTACCGCTGTCGCGCCGGAGCCTCCTGGCCACCGGGACCTGCGCCCTTGCCGTCGCGGCGTGCGCGCCCATCAGCCGTACGTCGAGCGAGCTCGCGGTCTACAAGACGCCGACCTGCGGCTGCTGCACGGCCTGGGTCGATTATATGCGGTCGGCCGGCTTCGAGGCCCGAATCACCGAGCTGCCGAGTCTGCGCTCGACCCGCAGCACCCAGGGCGTGCCGGAGGCCCTGGCGTCCTGCCATACCGCTCTGATCGGCGGCTATGTTCTGGAGGGTCATGTGCCGGCCGAGGATGTTCGAAGGCTTCTGGCCGAGCGCCCGAACGCCGTGGGCCTCGCCGTGCCGGCGATGCCGCTGGGATCGCCGGGCATGGAGACGCCGGACGGGCGGCGCGAGCCCTATGAGACCTTGTTGATCCTCGAGGGCGGCGGCACGCGCGTGTTCGCCCGCCACGCCTGACGGGCGCTCCGATGAAGGTGCTCAAGCTATCGACCCAGCTTCACAAATGGGTCGGGCTGGTCGTGGGGCTGCAGGTCCTGTTCTGGGTCGGCGGCGGCCTGGTCATGACTGTCATTCCGATCGAGACCGTGCGCAGCGAGCATCGCGCGGCCGAGGTCAGACCCAGCGCGATTGAGCTGGACGATCTTCCGACGCTCGCGGCCGTGGCGCTTCGGGCCGGTGTGGACCCCGTGCAGGCGGAGTTGAGCACGACGCCGCGCGGTCCTGCCTGGACTTTGACGCCTGCCGACGGGGAGCCTGTCGTCGTATCCGCCGCGACAGGCGTCCCGTTCGCGCCGATGTCCCCTGTCGAGGCGTCGACCTTCGCCAAGCAGGCCTACAGGGGCGAGGCCGATATCTCGGGCACGGCGTTGTTGCCTCAGGCCCCGCAGGAGACGGGGCGGACGGGACCGCTTTGGCGCGTCGATTTCGCCGACCGGGAACGGACGAGCTTCTATCTGTCGCCAACGACGGGAGAGGTGGTAACGCGCCGCTCGGACGTCTGGCGCTTCTATGACCTCTTCTGGCGGCTCCACATCATGGACTGGCAGGCGGGCGAAAACTTCAATCATCCCCTAATCATCGTCACGACCCTCCTCACCCTGAGCATCGTCATCACGGGGATCATCCTGTTGTGGATCCGCGTGGGACGCGATCTCAAAGCGCTTCGAGCCTCTCGACGGACGAGCAGTCCAGGGTGATCCGTCCAGCGCGGACGCCGGTCGCGGGATCGCGCAGACAGCGCTCAGGTCAGGCGGTGGGAAATCTCGGTCAGGGCCCGCAGGTCGGAGGCGAAACGCGCGATCGAGCCCCGGTGTCGATCCAGTTCGCCATAGGGCAGGTACCGGACATCCAGATCCGCGATCCGGCTGAAAGCCGGGCGTTGCAGCTGGGCGCGCACGTCGCCCTCCCGGCTGTCCGGGGCCACCAGAAACAGCCCCGCTGACGAGTGTAACTCGCCCGAGAGCGCCAGGTCCAACATGCGCACCACGCCGGAATAGATGGTGGTGGAGTGTTCGACTTCGAAGGCCGCCGCCACCCGATCCGCGGCGGCGTCCAGCCACAGGACGTCGATCAGGCGGATCGACTCCGCCCCCGCGCCGTTCGCTAGAGCCGCGGGAAGTTGATCGAGGCATCCCTCGCCGAGGCGCGCGCCGTCGTGCAATCGGCCTCGGTCGTTGGCGGCGATCCAGACACGGTAGCCGAGCGCCCGTCCCAGATCGCGGAGCCAGGCCTGAATTTCGGTATGCGTGCGGTCCGTCTCGCGTTGCTGCGCCGTCGCTTTCTCGAACTTCATCGCTTCAAAGCGGGCCTGTGCGAGCCGGTCCTCCCAGTCCTGACGAGGGAGGGTGTCGCCCTCGAGGGGCGGGGCCGGGTACCGGCCGGAACCCACATCGAACAAAAATCCTGCGATCGCGCCCAAATCGTTCGACAGCAGGTCGCGGTACCGGGCGTTCAAAGCCAGCAGACCTTCCCGCATGGCCAGGTAGTGGTCCCAACTGCCGAGCTTCACCTTCGCGCCCGTGATCGCATTGTAGCCGTTGACGATTGCGGTGTTGAACGGCGGCGCGTGGGTGGGGTGCAGGAAGTAGATCAGGTTGGCGACGGCCGGTCCGAGGCCCTTGATCTTCAGCTGATCGATCGTGCGAATGCCGGAGAGGATCTCGTCGGCCGTCGAACAGCCGCTGCAATGATGCAGGAGACGGCCAAAGGCCCGCTGGTTCGCCGGGTTCTCGTAGATGTCGGGGATCCGCAGCTTGGGCTTCCACAGAAAAGCGTGGTCGGCGCCCTTGAAGATCTGGCGCTGCTCCGCGACCGAATGGACGATGGTTTCCAGAGACGAGCCGCGATAGGCGACGCCAAACCGGCCCGTCTCGATTTCCTCGACCACTTGGCCGATGCCTCTGCGGATCGACCGGAAGTTCTTCAACCGTTCGTCCCACAGAAACCAGGTTTGGTAGGTCGCCGCAGGGTCGTCACGCCACCGTTCGATAAGGTCTCGAAGTCGATCCTGCACGCACGTCCCCTCAGTCGCCCAAGCCTTCTAGCCTAGGCGAATCGATCCGGGCGCGCCACGGGAACGAAGGGTCGTTCAGGCGCTTCATGCCCCCCAATCTGCCGAGCTGCGGAGCCCGCGTGTCCGTACGGGCAGCGAGTGATTGGGTCTTTACAGCGAGCGGATAGGACCGATGGCCACAGTCGTCGCTCTTGGGGGGCAGCGTCACCTATCCAGCAGGGGGCGCCGCCCTCCGTCTGCGTTGTTCAAGGGCAGCAAGAGACCGGCGCCCAATCAGTTGTCGGATGGCGTGATTGTCTCAACCGCTTCACGACAGGCGGTCTCGCACCGTCGGCATGCCTCGGCACAAATGCGGCAGTGTTCATGCATATCCGCGTGCTTGTCGCATTCCGCCGCGCAAGTGGCGCAGGTGTCGGCGCAAGCCTCGAGCAGAGCCTTGATGACGGCCTCGTTGCTTCCCGTCCGTCGGGCGCCGACCGCGCCCGCCGACGCGCAAAGGTCGGCGCAATCGAGGGTCAGCCGAATGCATTGGACGAGGTCGGCCACCATGGCTTCGCCGAGACACGCATCGGCGCAGATGCGACAGGTCGCGGCGCAGTCATAGGCCGCTTCGACGGCGCGGATCAGCGCGTCATTGGTCGAACCTTGAACGTGGGGATGGGTGCTGATCATGGATTGGATATGCATCGAACTCTCCGGGGATGAACTTGGTCAATCCCAGGCGACGGCGGTCGTTCCGCGTGTTGGTGCCTTGTCCTTGAAAATGCGTGCGCAGGGAGGGAGCGTGTTGTCCAGCGACGCTGGCGCTGCCTGTTTTTTCAGCGGTCGCCGGCCGTCGCGACCGCCGACGCTCACGACGACATGGACATATCCATCGCAGACACCGGCGCCAGAGTGCCCATGATCGCCACGAGGCCAAGAAGGGCCAGGGCGAGAAGGGTTTCCAGCACAAGGCTCCCCTTCAGCCGCGCCACGGCGGCTTTCAGACCCTCCGGCTCGTCGAGGGCGTCCGATAGGCCCGGGGTTAACAGGAAGCGGTTCGACGCCGCCAGCGCCAGCATGAGCCCAAACACACCGAGCTTGGCCAGAAGCAGGCCGCCATAGAGGGTGGTCCACAGCCCGCTGATCCGATCAAGGCCGACCAGGAATAGACTGTTCACGGCTCCACTTAGGATCAAGAGAGCGACGGCGAGGGTTCCAACACCCGAAAACCCGTGCAGCGCGGCATGCAAGATACGATCCGATCGAATATCGCCCAGCCGATGACGCAAGGTCATGACGAGGAGCGCCGCCAGCGCTCCGAGCCAGAGTGCGGCGGCCCAGCTGTGCAGGATGGCCGCGGCGAGGTGGGGATAGCGGCCCGCGCCTTCGGTCGCGGCTCCGTGACCCGTCCAGGCAAAACTCGCGCTGATCACGAGACCCGCGAAGACCAGACCCATCCACTGGAGTCTCGAGGGTCGCACGAATAGAACCACGCCCAAGGCCGCCAAGGCCATCGCCGATCGGACAACGAAGGCGGGTCCCAGGCTCGTCCCGGTGATCATGAAGCCGATCGACGAGGGTTTGAGCCCCTCGGTGATCGACCCCGCCATCACGGAGGTCTGCGCGATCAAGCCCGCCGCCGAGGCGATCGCAACCACGGCGGCGGCCGACGCGATCAGGCCACGTGACCAGGCCTGGGAAGCGGCATCGCGCTCCTGCAGTCCGTAAAGCAGGAACAGCGGGGCACCGAGCAGGATGACCGCCCCGCCGTACTGCGCCAACCGCAGGGCGATCACCAGAAGGTCGAGCACCGCAGGTTACCGGACGGTGAAGGTAAAGTTGCCCGTCATCCGGTGTCCGTCCGCCGATGCAGCGCGCCAGTTCACAGTGTAGGCTCCTGCGGACAGAGGCCTGGCGGTCTGACCGGTGATGGTTTTTCCATCGGCCGACACGCTGGAGGTCACGGCGATCTCCGAGCCTGAAGCGCCGACAAGGTCGAGCCCTGAAAAGGCGGGGGCGACACGCTCGCTGAAGGTCACCGAGATCGACCTCGTCGAGTTGACCGTGGCGCTCGCCGCCGGCGTCGATGCGACGACACGGGCGTGCGCGTCAGCCTGGGTTGCGATGAGAAACACGGCTCCAACCGCGCCGACGAAAGACAGAGCTTGGCGATTAAGCATAGGAACAACTCCACGGAATGATGGCCCCACTAGGTATTACGGGGCCTGGCGAGCGGCCCCTCTCTCTCTTCAAAATTTCGCCAGAGGTCCGCTTCGTAGCGGTGCGCGCGTAGCGAAACGACGCCCGAGCGTGTTTCGCCCCCGCTTGGGGACCGGTCGTCGCCGTTGCCCGTCGCCGTTCGACTCGCTACAGGACTCTGAGGAGCGCCGATCTTGCCGCGAGTCTTCCGTCTCTTCTGCATCTGCTTCAGCGTCGCCCTCTTGGCGGCGTTGAACGCCCATGCGGTGGCGGAAACCCAGCATTCCTTTGGTCACGGCGCGGGCTGGCCGCCTGTATCCT
The DNA here is from genome assembly GCA_018820275.1 of Alphaproteobacteria bacterium. Lineage (GTDB taxonomy): Bacteria > Pseudomonadota > Alphaproteobacteria > Caulobacterales > Caulobacteraceae > Brevundimonas. The sequence continues at coordinate 233,348 of JAHJOO010000066.1, read as the reverse complement.
TGACGTCGGTCGATGACGACCACGGGATTCATGTGCATGTCGCCCCGGCCGAGGCTCCGGACGAAGACCCGGAGACGGACGGCGAACAACAACCTATCGGGCACCACCACCACAACGGCGGTGATCCGCACGCCGCAGTCCCGACGCTTTCGCGGGCTCCGGTCCATGTTCTCGCCTTGGCGGCCGACCCGCTGACGCCCGGCGCGGATCACGCCTTGACGGGGTGGGACCGAGAAGGCCCCGAAGACCCTCCGAAACGGACGCTGACGGTCATCTGAACCGGCGCGGCCGAGCGGTCGCGCGCGCCCTTCTCCGGAGATTTCCCTTGAGACACCCAACCGCCGGCTTGGCCGGACGGCGGGCGCGAGCCGCGGTGGCCTCCGTGCTCGCCCTTACCGCAGGCCTTGCCCTGACTAGCGGCATGGCCTTGGCCCAAGACGCCGCGCCGGCCGCCGAGGCGCCGCTTCCGACGCTGACGCTGCCCGACGCGCTCGCCCGCGCGTCCCAGGCCGACCCGGCCATCGCCGGATCGGACGCCCGCGCGCGTGCAGCCGAAGCCGGCGTTCGTCAGGCCGATGTGCGCACCAACCCCCGCCTCGGCGTCGCGGTCGAGAACCTGCCGACGGTCGGCGGCGGAGGACTGATCGACCGGACCGAGGTGCGCGTCACCTATTCTCAGGAACTGGAACGTGGTGGCGATCGGGTCGCACGGACGGGCCGGGCGCGCAGCGAAGCCGAACTCGTCGCGGCGGAAGCGCGGGTGAAGCGGCTGGACCGCCTGGAGCAGGCGCAGCTCGCCTACATCGAGGTGCTGGTCGCCGAGGCGGAACTGGACGTCGCCCGGCAACGGCTCGCGCTGGCCGAGCGGGTTCAGGCCGAGACGTCGCGCCGGGTGGCGGCGGCGCGCGATCCCCTGTTCGCAGGCTCGCGGGCGGAGGCGGAATTGGTTGAGGCCCAGATCGACCTGGATCAGGCGGAAACGAGGCTGCGCGTCGCCCGCATCGCCCTGGCGAAGTTTTGGGACGGCACGGTGGACTTTTCCATCCCGTCGGACCTGTTCTACGACACCTCCGCGTCGCGGGCGTCTGTCGGCGAGATCGCCTGGGCGGACCTGCTCGTGTTCGACGCGCGGCGCGACCTAGCGACGGCGGACGCCGCCGTCCAGCGCGCCGCCGCCGTGCCCAACGCCACGGTCGATGTGGGCCTGCGGCACGACTGGGACACGGGCGGCGTCGGCCTGGTGGTCGGCGGATCGATCCCGCTTCAGCGCTACGATCGCAATCAGGGAGCCATCGACCGGGCGGAGGCTCTGGCGACCGCCGCGACGGCGGACCGAAACGCGTTCCGCATCGAAAAGGACCGCGAGGTCGCGCGGCTTCAGGTCGACATCTCGGCCGGCGCCAGCGAAGCCAGACGCCTGCGCGAGGACGCCTTGCCTCTGGCCGAGCGCGCCGTCGCCGAGGTCGAGGCCGGCTTCGCCAGGGGCGGCTTCACCTACAACGACGTGGTCTCGGCCCACCGCGCCCTGCTCGATCTGCGGCTGCGGCTGGTCGAGGTCCTTTCCGAGCTCCATCGAGACGTCGCCCGCCGGGATCGGCTGACCGGCGCCCACGATCCTCTCATCCTGCAATCGGAGGCGCGCCGATGAGCCCGTCCAATCTCATTCGGGCGGCTGCGGCGGCCCTGTTCCTGGCCGGCTTCGTCGGCGTCGCGTCCTGCTCGGACGCCCCGTCCACCGAAAAGGCCGAAGCCGAGGCCGGCGAGTATGAGCGCGGCCCGCACAACGGCCGCCTGCTGCGCGACGGCGACTTCGCCCTGGAGATCACCCTGTATGAGGAAGGGCCAGAGCCGCTGTTCCGGCTCTATCCCTATCTGAAGGACAAGCCGCTCGATCCCCGCCAGGTTCAGGCTTCGATCGTGCTGACCCGGCTGGGGCCGAAGGTCGATCGCTTCACCTTCACGGCGGAGAACGACTATCTCGCCAGCCCCGGCGTGGTGTTCGAGCCCCACTCGTTCGACGTCGCGGTTTCGGCGACACGGGGGGGCGAGCGGTCCGCATGGACCTATGCCTCCTATGAAGGGCGGACCACCATCTCCGCCGACGCCGCCCGCACGGGCGGGGTCACGGTCGAGCGCGTCGGTCCCGCGACGCTCGGCGAGACTCTGCCCCTGACCGGTCGGGTCGAGATCACCCCCGAAGGGCAAGCGGATGTTCACGCCCGCTATCCCGGCCGTGTCATGGCGCTGAACGTCCAGCTCGGCACGCGGGTGTCGCGCGGACAGGTGATCGCCCGCGTCGAGTCCAGCGAAAGCCTCCAGACCTATCCGATCACGGCCCCCGTTTCGGGCATCATCGTCGAGAAGAACGTCAACGTCGGCTCGATCACCGGCGGCGGCGAGCCCATGCTGAGGATCGGCGATCCGACCCGGCTCCACGCCGAGTTCCTGCTCTATCCCCGCGACGCCGAGCGCGTCCGCGCGGGCCAGAGGGTCACGGTCAAGAGCCTGGCCGGCGACTACACCTTCAACGGGGCGATCGAGGCCGTTCTGCCATCGACCGACCTGACCAGCCAGGTGATGATCGCCCACGTCGACCTGCCCTACCAGGGCGGCGTCTGGCGGCCGGGCCTGGGCGTCTCCGGCGAAGTCCAGGTGGGCGCGGGCGAGGTTCCGCTGGCGGTGCGCACCCGCGCGCTCCAGCCCTTCCGCGACTTCACCGTCGTCTACGCCCGCTTCGGCACCACCTATGAGGTGCGGATGCTGGAACTGGGCAGGCGGACCCCGGAATGGACCGAAGTCTTGTCCGGCATCGACCCCGGCGTCGACTACGTTGTCGACGGCGCCTTCCTCATCCGCGCGGACGTCGAGAAGTCCGGCGCGAGCCACGACCACTAGGGGGCTCGCACCATCATGCTCGAACGCATCATCGCGCTGTCGATCCGATTCCGCTGGATCGTCATGGCGCTCGTCCTTCTGGCCTGCGCGGTCGGCGTCTGGAGTTTCCAGCGTCTGCCCATCGACGCCACGCCGGACATCACCAACGTCCAGGTCCAGATCAACACCGAGGCCCCGGGCTTCTCGCCACTGGAGTCCGAACAGCGCATCACCTTCCCGGTCGAGACCGCCATCGCGGGCCTGCCGGGGCTGGAATACACCCGCTCCATCTCCCGCTACGGCCTGAGCCAGGTCACCGTCGTCTTCGAGGACGGGACCGACATCTACTTCGCCCGCCAGCTCGTCAACGAACGGCTTCTCAGCGCGCGGGGCCAGCTTCCAGAAGGATTGACCCCCGAACTCGGTCCCATCGCCACGGGCTTGGGCGAGATCTTCATGTATACGGTGGAGGTCGAGCAGGGGGCGCGCCGTCCCGACGGCGAACTCTACACGCCCGAAGACCTGCGCACCCTCCAGGACTGGGTGATCCGTCCCCAGCTCCGGAACACGCCGGGCGTCACCGAGGTCAACACCATCGGCGGATTCGAGCGCCAGTATCACGTCACGCCCTGGCCGGATCGACTGGCGGCCTATGGCGTGACGATGGCGGAGGTGGTCGAGGCGCTGGAGCGCAACAACGCGAACGTCGGCGCGGGCTATGTCGAGCGGTTCGGCGAGCAGTATCTGGTGCGCGTGCCGGGGCAGGCGACCTCGCTCGAAGACCTCGGCGCCATCATCGTCTCGAACCGCAACGGCGTGCCCGTGCGGGTCGCCGACGTCGCCGACCTGGTGATGGGCGAGGAACTGCGCACCGGAGCGGCGACCGAGGACGGCCGCGAGGTCGTATTGGGCACTGTCTTCATGCTGGTCGGCGAGAACAGCCGGACGGTGGCCCAGGCCGTCGCCGCGCGGCTGGAGACGGCGGCGGAGGCCCTGCCCGCCGGCGTCCGGGCCGTTCCAGTCTACGACCGGACCGACCTCGTCGATCGCGCCATCCATACGGTCGAGAAGAACCTGGTCGAGGGCGCACTACTCGTGATCGTCGTGCTGTTCCTGCTGCTCGGGAACATCCGCGCGGCCCTGATCACGGCGGCGGTCATTCCGATCACCATGCTGATGACCATCACCGGCATGGTGCGGACGGGCGTGTCCGGCAATCTGATGAGCCTCGGCGCGCTCGACTTCGGCCTGATCGTCGACGGGGCCGTCATCATCGTCGAGAACTGCCTGCGTCGGTTCGGCGAGGCGCAGCACCGAAAGGGTGGCCTGCTGACCCGCGACGAGCGGTTCGCCTTGGCGGCCTCGGCCTCCAGCGAGGTGATCCGGCCATCGCTCTTCGGGGTGCTGATCATCACCCTGGTCTATGTGCCGATCTTCGCCCTGACCGGGGTGGAGGGGAAGATGTTTCACCCGATGGCGATCACGGTCGTCATCGCCCTGACCTGCGCCCTGGTCCTGTCGCTGACCTTCGTCCCGGCGGCGGTTGCGATGTTCGTCACCGGCAAGGTCGAGGAGAAGGACAGCTTCGTCATGCGCGGCGCGCGGCGCTTCTACCAGCCGGCGCTGGACCTGGCCCTGCGGATGCGCGTCGCCTTCGTCGCCGTGGCCGTGGCGCTGGTGGTCATCGCCGGTTTGGGGGCCAGCCGCATGGGATCGGAGTTCATCCCGAACCTGGACGAGGGCGACATTGCGCTGCACGCCCTACGCATCCCCGGCACCAGCCTGACCCAGGCGGTGCAGATGCAGGCGGCGCTGGAACGACGGCTGTCGCAGTTCCCCGAGGTCGAGCGGGTCGTGTCGAAACTCGGCACGGCGGAGGTGGCGACCGATCCCATGCCGCCGTCCGTCGCCGACACCTTCATCATGCTGAAGGATCGCAAGGACTGGCCAGACCCGAGAAAGCCCCGCGCCCAGCTCGTCGCCGAGATGCAGGAAGCGGTAGCCGAGGTTCCCGGCAACAACTACGAGTTCACCCAGCCGATCCAGATGCGGTTCAACGAACTGCTGTCCGGCGTCCGGGCCGACGTGGCGATCAAGGTGTTCGGCGACGATCTGGACGAGCTTTTGGAGGTCGCCGACGGGATTGAAGGCGCGGTCGGCGGCATCGAGGGCGCCGCCGACGTCTCGATCGAACAGGTCACGGGTCTGCCGGTTCTTCAGATCACGCCGGACCGCGCCGCCCTGTCGCGGCTGGGCATCAGCATGGAGGATGTGCAGCAGGTCGTTTCGGCCTCTATCGGGGGCGTCGTCGCTGGCCAGGTGTTCGAGGGCGATCGGCGCTTCGATGTCGTCGTCCGTCTGCCCGAAACCCTGCGCCAGGACACCGAGGCGATCGGACGCCTGCGCATCCCGGTGCCGGGCGCGGGCGGACCCGCCTTCGTGCCGCTGGAAGAGATCGCGACCGTCGTGGTGGAGAAGGGCCCGAATCAGATCAGCCGCGAGGACGGCAAACGCCGCGTGGTGGTCACCGCCAACGTCCGTGGCCGCGACCTGGGCTCCTTCATCGCCGAGGTCCAGGAGAAGGTCGGCGCCGAGGTCGAGGTCCCGGCGGGCTACTGGATCAGCTATGGCGGCACGTTCGAGCAGCTCATCTCGGCGGCCAAACGCCTTCAGTTGGTGGTGCCGGTGGTGCTGCTGCTGATCTTCGGCCTGCTGTTCGCCCTGTTCCGGTCGGTGAAGGATTCCGCGATCGTATTCTCTGGCGTGCCCCTGGCCTTGACCGGCGGGGTGGCGGCGCTGGCGATGCGGGGCCTGCCGCTGTCGATCTCGGCGGCGGTCGGCTTCATTGCCCTGTCCGGCGTCGCCGTGCTCAACGGCGTCGTTATGGTCAGCTTCATCCGGGGCCTGATCCAGGAGGGCAGGCCGCTGGGCGAAGCCATCCGCGAGGGCGCCTTGACCCGGCTGCGGCCCGTGTTGATGACCGCCCTGGTCGCCAGCCTGGGCTTCGTGCCGATGGCCGTGAACGTAGGCGCGGGAGCCGAGGTTCAGCGTCCGCTGGCGACGGTCGTGATCGGGGGGATCATCTCCTCGACGATCCTTACCCTGCTGGTCCTGCCCGCCCTCTACAGCCTCGTCCATGGCCGTCCGCCGCGCCCAGCCGGCACACGGCGGACATGGCTGAACCGTCTTCCCTTCTACCGGAGTAACGCATGACCGCCGCGCCCCCTCGATGGGTCGCCTGGCTGAGGACGCCCGCCGGCGTCCTCGTGCTGGGACTGCTCATCTTGTTTCTGAACGGCCTGCTCACGGCCGCCTTCGCCCACGGCGTCGCCGAGGGCGACAAGGGTTACATCCAGGAAACCTCGGGCTTCCTCTTCTGGCCGTTTCTGTATCTGGGGGCCAAGCACATGGTCACCGGCTACGACCACCTGCTGTTCCTGCTGGGGGTGATCTTCTTCCTCTACCGGATGAAGGACATCTCGATCTATGTGACGCTGTTCGCCATCGGCCACTCCTCGACCCTGCTGCTGGGCGTGCTGACCGACGTCAGCGTCTCCAGCTATCTCGTCGACGCCATCATCGGCCTATCGGTGGTTTACAAGGCCCTCGACAACATGGGGCCTATCAGCGGTTTTTCGGGTTCCAGCCCTCGACCAAGGCCGCGACCCTCATCTTCGGCCTGTTCCACGGCTTCGGCCTGGCGACCAAGCTCCAGGACTTCAACCTCTCGCCCGACGGCTTGATCGGCAATCTCCTGGCCTTCAACGTCGGGGTCGAGATCGGCCAGCTTCTGGCGCTGGGCGCCATCCTGATCGTCATCGGATTCTGGCGGAAGTCGGCCAGCTTCTGGCGCCACGCCTACACCGCCAATGTGGTCGTCATGACCCTCGGCTTCATCCTGACGGGCTATCAGCTCGTCGGCTTCTTCGTCGCCTGACCGGAGACTTGACCCATGTATAACGCCCAAAAGCCGGACGCCTCCGAACTGCCCTCGACCGGCAAACTGCTGAAGTCGACCGGCGTCGCCGCCGTGATCGCGACCGCCCCCCTGGTCACGGTCGTCCTGCCCGCTGAATATGGCGTCGACCCCACCCGGATCGGCTCGGTTTTCGGCCTGACCGAGATGGGTCGCCCAGGGTCTCGCTGCGCTACGACTGGGTCAGCGGCGACAAGCCGGGCGAGACCTACGAGCGGTTCGACACCCTTTATGGAATGCGCCGGGCCGAGATCGCCCCGTCGGGCCTATACAACGCCGTCGGCCGCGCCAACCTGTCGTCGCCGGCCGTGCGGATCGAGTGGTTGCCGACGGCCAAGTCCGACGCCTTCATCGCCTATCGGCCGCTCTGGCTGGCGTCCCGCACGGACAGCTTCTCGACCAGTTCGGTGGTCGACGGGAGTGGAGCCTCTGGCGCCTTCGCCGGTCACCAGTTGGAGGGGCGCGTGCGTCACTGGCTGGTTCGCGACGCCTTGAGGCTGGAGGTCGGCGTGCTTCATTTGGCGAAGGGCCGCTTCCTGGAGATGGCGCCTAACGCGCCGGCGACGAGGGACACGACCTACTCGTCGTTCAATCTTACGGCGTTCTTCTGAGCGACAGGTTTGCCAACGTGGGCGCTCTGCCGACCGAACTCGCTCGGACTGGATGCAACGCACTCGCCGCACTGGAAGCGTTTGACGTTGGTGCCATCCGGTGATCGGCCATGACCTTAGTCCCGCACCGTTGGCGGCAGGGTCTGGAACGCTGCAATGATAGGGCAGGGGCCACTGTCCTCAGACGCACAGGCGTCAGCGAGACGCCGCAAGGCCGTGCGCGCCTCTTCCAGATCGGAGATGATTCGAGTCAACGCCGTCAGCCGTTCGGCGGCCAGTTCCCGCGCGCGAACCCGATCCTCGCCTGCGTCGAGGGAGAGCAACTCCTTGATCTGGTCAAGCGTGAAGCCCGCAACTTGAGCCGACCGAATGAACTGGAGGCGGCGCACGTCCTCGTCGCCATAGCGGCGGATGCCGGCGCCCCCGCCGTCGCGCGACCAGCGATCCGGCGTCGGCAACAGGCCGCGCCGTTGATAGAACCGCACCGTCTCGACCCCAACCCCGCCCTCGCGCGCCAAGCCCGCGATCGTCCGAACATTCATGCTTGACTCCGTATCACGATACGGAACTTAAGGAGTGCGCCTCGGATTGAGAAGATCACGGAGGCCGACATGAGCAAGACCGCCACCATCCACCGCATGGTGATGCCCGACCACACCTGTCCCTGGGGGCTGAAAGCCCGTCACCTGTTGAAGAGCCGAGGCTACAAGGTCGAGGACCACTGGCTGACCACCCGCGAGCAGGTGGACGCCTTCAAGGCCGAACACGGGGTCATGACCACGCCCCAAGTTTTCATCGACGGACGGAGGATCGGAGGTCACGACGACCTGCGCCGTTTTCTCGGACTGAAAGTGCGCGACCCCAAGGCGACGACCTATACGCCGGTCCTGGTCGTCTTCCTGACCACGGCGGTCATGGCGGCCATGCTCAGCCTGACGGTCTACGGCACGCCGCTGACCCTCCGCGCCGGAGAGTGGTTCATCGCCTTGTCGATGATGGCGCTGGCCATGCTGAAGCTCCAGAACATCGAGAGCTTCTCGTCCATGTTCCTGAACTACGACCTGTTGGCCAAACGCTGGGTGCCCTACGGCAAGGTCTACCCCTTCGCCGAGTTCGGAGCGGGGGCGCTGATGTTGGCAGGGGTGCTGACCTGGCTGTCGGTCCCGGTCGCCCTGTTCATCGGCGGCATCGGCGCGGTCTCGGTGTTCAAGGCCGTCTACATCGACAAGCGCGAGCTGAAGTGCGCCTGCGTCGGCGGCGACAGCAATGTGCCGCTAGGCTTCTTGTCGCTGACCGAGAACCTGATGATGCTCGCCATGGCGGTGTGGATGGCGATTATGACATACGGCCAAGCTGGCACGATGGCCATGTGAAGCCGGATGTGCGGCTTTGGGAGCGCCGTTCCGCCAGGTCTGCTATCGATTAGGTCGGCTAGGATGTGATGTCGGACTATCCGTGGCAGACTGTGCTGGGACGGGAGGTTTTAGACGGCTTTCGCAGTCCCAGTCGGGCTGATGAGCACAGCCGCAGCTCGAAGGCGTAACGCAGCAAAGCGCCCCCATCGACGCTTGCGACATCCTGCAAACGCCGGTGTAGGCGGCTGCCGACGAAGCAACGTTGGCCGCGACAGTCTATCGGTCCGTTGCCACTTCAAACGTCAGTGTTGCGTTGTTGGTGGTGAAACGTCCTCCGCCCTCGGTCGGAGCGTCAAGCGTCGCGGCCACCAGCATGACGGGACCTATAGTGCCCTCGGGTAGCTCGAGCCGGCCGTTCCCATCGGTTTGAACCTCACGGCGTTGGTCCTGACCGAACCTGATCGTCACCGGATGGGCCGACATCGGATTACCATTGCGGACCAGCTGGAAGCGGGTCGGAGCAGTCCGGCCGGGCTCGAACTCCGGAAGGAACTCCACTTCCAGCCCTCCAGCGCCGTTCACCGCCGGGGTGCACGTCTGGAAACAGACAAGCGTCTTGGCAAGTCTGCGCGACCGGATCTGGAGTGTCGCGCCTTCTGGCAGCAGACGCCGCACCGTCGCAACCTCTTCGGCCTTGAAGGGATGCTCCTCCAGATAGGTGTCGACCTGGTCCGGCCTCCAGCTCGTTTCGCCCCAAATGGTCTGCAGCGTCACCGACGCCATTCCCTGACTTTCGCTGGACACCGTCAAACGGAGAGACTGGGGCTGAGCCGTGACCGTGACATCCGCGGGGCGGCCAGCAACGAGAGCTTGAAGATCGGCGATGCGCGTGGGCTGCGAACCGATGTTGAGGGCAGGGAAATCGGACGACGAGGTTGCATGAACAATCAGCGGCTGGCCAGCGGGCCCGACGAAGCGCTCCGGCGCGAGAAAGAAGTCGTGGGCGACCGCCGCCCCGCCGAACAGGCTTAAAGCCACGGCCGCAGCCAGTGTGGAACGCGCTCTCATGTCTAAGCCTCTCGCTGATTGACCGCGCGACCGGGGCCTGCGCCGACCGAAGTCGTGAAACGCCTGTCTACCCAAGCCCTGGGGACCCTGCACCCCCTTAGCGACGATGTCGTGCCGTCCCCGCGTTTGGGAAGATGCCAAAACAGAATGAAACGACCGCGTCTGCCGGCTAGTCGGTCGACTCAGATCGCCTGCCTGCAGACCGAGAGGCAATTCCGACATGCTTCCCCGCTGAAAAATCGTGCACGAGGAGTGCCGTGTTCGAGCGCTGAAACGCACTGAAAGCCGGTGAAGCCGAGCGACTGTTGATGTTTGCCTGGTGGGTAGCCTGGTGGGTAAGCCATCATTCAGAAAAGAAATCTGAAAGAAAACAACGCACTAGACAGCCAAGTGGCTCCGCGGGTAGGATTCGAACCTACGACCAGCCGATTAACAGTCGGCTGCTCTACCACTGAGCTACCGCGGAACAGAGGCCCTCTCAGGAGGGCGGCTCCATAGCAGTGGCCGCGCGCGTCGCGCAACGGTAAATCCGCCGACATGTCGCCCATCGTGATCGAAGACCTCGAGGATCCCCGCGTCGCGGGCTTCCGTGACGTGCGCGAGCGCGACCTGATCGGGCGGCGGGGCCTGTTCGTCGCCGAGGGCGCGGTCGTCCTGCGGGCGCTCGTGGCGCCGACGAGCCGCTGCGCGGTGGAATCGGTGCTCCTCGACGAACGGCGGGCCGGGGGGCTGGCCGACGTCCGCGCGGTGCTGGGCGACCGGGCGCCCGTCTACGTCGCGGCGCAGGGCCTGCTGGACGCGATCGCCGGCTTCCCTCTGCATCGGGGCATCCTGGCGCTCGGCCGCGTGCCCGCGCCGGTCCCCCTCGCCGACGCGGTCGGCCCGGGTCCGAAGACGTTGCTGGTCGTCGGCGGCGTCGGCAATCACGACAACATGGGCGCCCTGATGCGCAATGCGGCGGCCTTCGGCGTCGACGCCGTCGTGCTGGACGACCGCTGCTGCGATCCCTTCTACCGCAAGGCGCTGCGCGTCGCCGTGGGCGCGACCCTCGCCCTCCCGATCGTGCGCGGCGGCCCGCTGGAGGCCGTGCTGGCCGAGCTGCAGACCCGCGACGTCGAATGTCTGGCGCTCAGTCCCGCGGGCGGCGAGCGGTTGAGGGGGCTCGAGACGCCGGCGCGGCGCGCCCTGGTGGTCGGGACCGAGGGGCCCGGTCTGCCGCCCGGGGTGATCGCCAGCCTGCGCAGCGTCCGGATCGACATGCGCGACGGCTTCGATTCGCTGAACGTCGCCACGGCGGCCGCCGTCGCCCTGCACGAGATCACGCAGCCGTGAAGCTTCTTAACCCTTTGTACACCTTGATGCCCGGCGCGGAATGTGGCGGAGATGCGGCGTCCGGGGAGTTGGGTGCCATGTTCATCAGCATTGTCGGGGCTTTGGGTCGTCACGCCCGGGTCATCATCGGCGTCGCCGTCGTCGTCGCCGCAGTGGGGGCGGCGGGGGCCATCGGCTGGGTCACGGCCCCCATCGCCTGACGACCCTCGCGCGGGTTGTGGCCCGCGTCCCCATCTGCGAAGCCCGAACGGAGCCCGACGCGCCCGCGCGCGTTGGGCCCGCGTCCATGAACGCCGCCGGGAGCCGCGCTTGCCCATCGCCGTCCACGCCGTGACGCCCTTCGACGACCAGAAGCCGGGCACGTCCGGCCTGCGCAAGTCCACGCGACGGTTCAGGGAGCCGGGCTATCTGCCCGCCTACGTCCAGGCGATCCTGGACGGCGATCCGCCCGCGCCGGGCGCGACCCTGATCGTCGGCGGCGACGGCCGCTTCTTCGGGCGCGAAGCCGCCGAAACCGTGATCCGCATGGCCGCCGCGGCCGGCTATGCCCGGGTCAGGGTGGGGCAGGGCGCGCTGCTGTCCACGCCCGCCGCGTCGCATCTGGTCCGGATGGGCGGGGCCCAGGGCGCGGTGATCCTGTCGGCCAGCCACAATCCCGGCGGCCCCGACGGCGACTTCGGGGTCAAGTACAACACCGCCTCTGGCGGCCCGGCGCCCGAGGCCCTGACCGAGGCCGTCTTCGCGCGCTCGAAGGCGCTGACGGAATGGCGCGTCGAGACCGCCGGGGCGCTCGACCTTGACCGGCTTGGTGAGGTCCGGATCGGCGACTGCATCGTCGAGGTGATCGATCCGGTGGCCGACTACGCCGACCTGATGGAGAGCCTGTTCGACTTCCCGGGCATCCGGAGGCTCCTGGCCTCGGGCTTCCGCATGCGGTTCGACGCCATGCACGCCGTCACCGGCCCCTATGCGACCGAGCTGTTCGAGCGGCGCCTGGGCGCGCCGAAGGGGACGGTGATCAACGCGACGCCGCTGCCCGACTTCGGCGGCGGCCATCCGGACCCTCACCCCGACCACGCGCCGGAGCTGATGGCCGCCATGACCGGGCCCGACGCCTTGGACTTCGGCGCCGCATCCGACGGCGACGGCGACCGCAACATGATCGTCGGCCCCGGCGGCTTCGTCGTTTCGCCCGGCGACAGTCTGGCGATCCTGACGGCGCTGGCGGACCGCGTGCCGGCCTATGCCGGCGGCGTGGCCGGCGTGGCGCGGTCGATGCCCACGGCGCGGGCGGCGGACCGCGTCGCGCGGGCGCTGGGCGTGGACTGTTTCGAGACGCCGACGGGCTGGAAATGGTTCGTCAGCCTGATGGACGCGGGCCGCATCACCCTGTGCGGCGAGGAGAGCTTCGGCACGGGCTCGACCCACGTCCGGGAAAAGGACGGCCTGTGGGCGGTGCTGTTCTGGCTGAACCTGCTGGCCGCCGAGGGCGCCGGCGTGCGGGACCTCGTGCAGGGCCACTGGGCCCGGTTCGGTCGCGACGCCTACCGCCGCGAGGACTACGAGGGTCTCGAAACCGGCCCGGCCGAGGCCTTCATGGCGTCCCTGCGCGGGCGGCTGGACGGGGCGGCGGGCGCGGCGCTCGGCCCGTTCAGCGTCGTCTCGGCCGACGATTTCGCCTACGTCGACCCGGTCGACGGATCCGGCGCGGCCGCGCAGGGCGTGCGGGTCCTGCTGACCCCCGACGCGCGGATCACCTTCCGCCTTTCGGGCACGGGATCGTCCGGTGCGACGCTGCGGGTCTATCTGGAGACCTACCTGCCGCCCGACCGCGCCGACGCCGATCCGACGGCGGACCTCGACGCCCTGTCGGCGGCGTCGCGCGAGTTCGGCGACGTCGGGGGGCTGCTGGATCGGCAAGCCCCCTCGGTCGTCACCGGCTGATCAGTCGGCCGGCAGGGCCTTCAGATCGGCGTCGATGGCGTCAATCATCTCCTGGGTCAGTTCGCCGTTGGACAGCGGCGCGACCTCCTCCAGCGTCATGCCCTCGAACTGCGGGCGGGCCGGATGGTCGCTGATCCCGGGCACATGCTTCTCCAGCACGGCGGCGGACTTCTCGTTCTCCAGCAGCTCGCCGATGGTCCAGCCGATGTTCGGCTTGGCGTCCTGCACGGCGGGCACGGCCGGCAGGGCCTGGGCGGCGGGCGCGGCCCCGGCCAGAAGGGCGACGGCGGCGAAGGCGGCGGCGAATTTGGTCATGGTGATCCCTCCGATGAGGTCCCCAGAATGAGCGCGGATATGCGACGGGCTCAAGACGAATGTTCCCCTTCGTCGCGCGTGACGCTATCTCAGCGCCCATGACTGACGCCGTCGCCAAATCGAAACTCATCCAGGGCCGCACCGGGGCCTGGGAAATCGTCATGGGGCTGGAGATCCACGCCCAGGTGGCGTCGCACTCCAAACTGTTCTCCGGCGCCGCCGTCGGCTTCGGCGCGGGCCCCAACGAGCAGGTCTCGCTGGTCGACGCCGGCTTCCCCGGCATGCTGCCCGTGCTGAACCGCTTCTGCGTCGAGCAGGCGGTGCGGACGGGCCTCGGCCTGCGGGCCAGGATCAACACCTTCAGCCAGTTCGACCGGAAGAACTATTTCTACCCCGACCTGCCCACCGGCTATCAGATCAGCCAGCTGTACCACCCGATCGTCGGCGAGGGCGTCGTCGAGGTCGAGGGCGAGGACGGCGGCTTCTTCAACGTCGGCATCGAGCGCCTGCATCTGGAACAGGACGCCGGCAAGCTGATCCACGACCTGTCGCCGACCGAGAGCTACGTCGACCTCAACCGCGCCGGCACGGCCCTGATGGAGATCGTCTCGCGGCCCGACATCCGCACGCCGGAGCAGGCCGTCGCCTACGTCAAGAAGATCCGCACCATCCTGATCTATCTCGGCACCTGCGACGGCGACATGGAGAAGGGCAATCTGCGCGCCGACGTGAACGTCTCGGTGTGCCGCGAGGGCGGCTACGACCGGTTCAAGGCCACGGGCGACTTCTCCCACCTGGGCACGCGCTGCGAGATCAAGAACGTCAACTCGTTCCGCTTCATCTCCCAGGCCATCAACTACGAGGCGCGCCGCCAGATCGAGATCCTCGAGGACGGCGGCAAGATCGACCAGGAGACCCGCCTCTACGACCCCACGGCGGGCGAGACGCGCTCCATGCGGTCCAAGGAGGAGGCGATGGACTATCGCTACTTCCCCGATCCCGACCTGCTGCCGCTGCGGATCGAACAGGCCTGGATCGACGAGATCCGCGCGTCCCTGCCCGAACTGCCCGACGACAAGCGCCGCCGCTTCATGAGCCAGTACGGCCTGTCCCAGTACGACGCCGGAGTCCTCATCTCGGAACAGGCCAAGGCCGACTATTTCGAGCAGGCCGCGACCGGCCGCGACGCCAAGCTGGTGGCCAACTGGGTGACCAACGAGCTGTCGGCCCGCCTCGCTGCCGACGGCCGCGACTTCTCGGAAAACACCCTCCCGGCGGCCCACGTGGCCCAGCTGGTCGAGCTGATCGAGACGGACGTGATCTCGTCGAAGATCGCCAAGGAGGTCTTCGACCACGTCTGGAACGGCGAGGGCTCTCCGGCCGAGGTGGTCGAGGCGCGCGGCCTGAAGCAGGTCACCGACACCGGCGCCATCGAAAAGGCCGTCGACGACATCATCGCCGCCAACCCCGACAAGGCCGCCGCGGTCGCCGAAAAGCCCCAGGCCATCGGCTGGTTCGTCGGCCAGGTCATGAAGGCCACCGGCGGCAAGGCCAATCCGGCGGCGGTCAACGAGATCCTGAAGGCCAAGCTGGGGCTCTGATCGGCCGCAGGCGCAAGATGTTGTGGTGAAGGGCGGCCGGGCCTAGAAAGCCTGACCGTCGATTTCTCCCCAGGATCCCGCCCGTGACCGCCTCCGCCCGCGACGCCTTCTTCTCGACCGATCTGGCCGCCGCCGATCCGGAAATCTTCAAGGGCATCCAGGGCGAGCTGGGCCGCCAGCAGGAACAGATCGAGCTGATCGCGTCCGAGAACATCGTCTCGAAGGCGGTGCTGCAGGCGCAGGGCTCGGTCCTGACCAACAAATACGCCGAGGGCTATCCGGGCCGCCGCTACTACGGCGGCTGCGAATACGTGGACGTCACCGAGGACCTGGCCCGCGACCGCGCGAAGGAGCTGTTCGGCTGCGCCTTCGCCAACGTCCAGCCGCACTCGGGCGCCCAGGCCAACCAGGCCGTCTTCCTCAGCCTGCTGCAGCCCGGCGACACCTTCCTCGGCATGGACCTGGCCGCCGGCGGGCACCTGACCCACGGCAGCCCCGCCAACCAGTCGGGCAAGTGGTTCCGGCCCGTCACCTACAAGGTGCGCGAGGACGATCACCTGATCGACTACGACCACGTCGCCGAGATGGCCCGGACCGAAAAGCCGAAGCTGATCATCGCCGGCGCCTCGGCCTATTCGCGCCAGATCGACTTCCGGCGGTTCCGCGAGATCGCCGACGAGGTGGGCGCGTATCTGATGGTCGACATGGCGCACTATGCCGGCCTGATCGCCGGCGGCGCCTACGACAGCCCCATCCCCCACGCCCACGTGTGCACCACGACCACGCACAAGACCCTGCGCGGCCCGCGCGGCGGCATGATCCTGTCCAACGACGTGGAGCTGGGCAAGAAGATCAACTCGGCGGTCTTCCCCGGCCTGCAGGGCGGGCCGCTGGAGCACGTCATCGCGGCCAAGGCCGTGGCCTTCGGCGAGGCGCTGAAGCCGGAGTTCAAGGCCTATGCGCAGCAGGTCGTGACCAATGCCCGCGCCCTGGCCGCCGTCCTGATCGAACGCGGCCTTGCGGTGGTTTCCGGCGGCACCGACAGCCACATCGTCCTGGTCGACCTGCGGCCCAAGGGCGTGACCGGCAAGGCCACCGAGCTGCAGCTCGAGCACGCCCTGATGACCTGCAACAAGAACGGCGTGCCGTTCGACACCGCGCCGTTCACCGTCACCTCGGGCGTCCGTCTGGGCACCCCGGCGGGCACCACGCGCGGCTTCGGCGAGGCCGAGTTCCAGCAGGTCGGCCACTGGATCGCCGACGTCGTGGACTCGATGAAGGGCGGCGACGAGGCCGATCCGGCGGTGTCGCAGCGCGTCGCCGGCGAGGTGCGGGCCCTGACCGCGCGCTTCCCGATCTACGGATGAGCTGACGATGAAGTGCCCCTTCTGCGGCAACGCCGACACCCAGGTGAAGGACAGCCGGCCGTCCGACGACGGCGCGGCCATCCGGCGCCGTCGGTCGTGCCCGTCGTGCGAGGGGCGGTTCACCACCTTCGAGCGCGTGCAGCTGCGCGAGCTGATGATCCTGAAGCGCAACGGCCGCCGCACGCCGTTCGACCGCGACAAGCTGGAGCGGTCCCTGCGCATCGCCCTGCGCAAGCGGCCGGTGCAGCCGGAGCAGGTCGAGCAGCTGGTCAGCCGCATCACGCGCCAGCTGGAGAGCCTCGGCGAGACCGAGATCCCCTCCTCGACCGTCGGCGACTTCATCATGAAGGCGCTGAAGGGCGTCGATGAGGTCGCCTACGTCCGCTACGCCTCGGTCTACAAGGACTTCCGCCACACGGGCGACTTCGCCCGCTTCCTCGGCGACGAGGGGCTGGACGAGGGCTGATGCGCCCGCCCGTCGTCATCAATCCTTCCACGCCGCCCACGTCGGTCCGCGTCACGCTGAAGTTGGCGACGTCGCTCGACGGTCGCATCGCCACCGCGTCCGGCGAAAGCAAATGGATCACAGGCGAGGCGTCGCGCGAGCACTCTCACTGGCTGCGGGATGGGCTGTCGGCAATTCTGGTGGGGGTGGAAACCGTGCTCGCGGACGATCCCGACCTCACGTTTCGTAATCCTTGGAACGATCGCGACAAGCCGGAGATGGACGGACAGCCGCTGAGGGTCGTGCTCGACAGCCGGTTACGGACTCCATCAAGCGCAAGAGTAGCCCGCGGAGGCACGCTGATCCTGACCTCCACCCACGCGCAGCCTGTGGGCGGAGCCGAAGTCGAGCAGATCGACGCGGACACGTCGGGTCGGCCTTCGATCGAGGCGGTGCTTGATGCGCTTCTTCGCCGAGGCATCGGTGATCTGGTCATCGAGGGCGGGGGCCAGGTGGCCGCATCTTTCTTGCGAGCCGGTCGAGTGGACGTGATCCATTGGTACCGCTCGCCGATAATTCTGGGTGGCGACGGGCGGCCATGTGTCGCCGCGCTCGAACTTGCAAACCTGGCCGACGCCCCCAAGTTCCGTCGCCTCGGCGTCCAGTCCGTGGGCGACGATCTGTGGGAACGGTACGAGGCGCTGAGATGACGGGATCCGGACTCTCCGGACTCTCCGGACCCTGTTTTTTCAGTCCGGATCTCTGATGTTCACCGGCATCGTCACCGACGTCGGCCGGGTGCGCGCGGTTTCGCCGACCGAGCGCGATCGTCGCTATGAGATCGAGACCGCCTGGGACGTCTCCGGCATCGACCTGGGCGCCTCGGTCAGCCACGCGGGCTGTTGCCTGACGGTGGTCGAGAAGGGAACCGGCTGGTTCGCCGTCGAGGTCTCCAACGAGACCCTGTCTAAGACCACGCTGGGCGACTGGATCGAGGGACGCCGCGTCAATCTGGAGCGCGCGGCCCGGCTGGGCGACGAAATGGGCGGCCACGTCGTCTCGGGCCACGTCGACGGCGTCGGCACGGTCGCTTCGGTCACGCCCGAGGGCGGGTCGCACCGCGTGACCTTCGAGACGCCCGAGCCGCTGCACCGCTACATCGCGGCCAAGGGTTCGATCACGGTCGACGGCGTGTCCCTGACGGTCAACGAGGTCGAGGGGCGGCGCTTCGGCGTCAACCTGATCCCGCACACCTGGGACCACACCACGCTGGGCGGCCTGAAGTCCGGTGATCGGGTCAATCTGGAGATCGACATGCTGGCGCGATACCTCGCGCGGTGGCAGGAGACCGCGTGATGACTTCGCCCCTGACCGCCCACGTGAACGACAGCCCGATCAGCCCCATCGAGGACATTCTGGAGGACGCCCGCAACGGGCGGCCCTACATCCTCGTGGACGCCGAGGACCGGGAGAACGAGGGCGACGTCATCATCCCGGCCCAGTTCGCCACGCCGGACCAGATCAACTTCATGGCGCGGCACGCCCGCGGCCTGATCTGTCTGGCCATCACGGCCGACCGCGCGCGCCAGCTGCGCCTGCCGCCGATGACGGCCGAGAACCGCGAGAGCATGGGTACGGCCTTCACCGTCTCGATCGAGGCGAAGGAAGGGGTCACGACCGGCATCAGCGCGGCCGACCGCGCGCGCACGGTTCAGGTCGCGTCGGACCCGACCAGGGGCCCCGACGACATCGTCACGCCCGGCCACGTCTTTCCGCTGGTGGCGCGCGACGGTGGCGTGCTGGTCCGCACCGGCCACACCGAGGCCGCGGTGGACATCAGCCGCATGGCCGGCCTGACCCCCGCCGGCGTGATCTGCGAGATCATGAACGACGACGGCACCATGGCCCGGATGCCGGATCTGGTTGCCTTCGCCCAGCTGCACGGCCTGAAGATCGGCACCATCGCCGACCTGATCGCCTACCGCCGCCGCACCGAGCGCTTCGTCGAGCGCGTCATGGACGCCCCGTTCGACAGCGTGCACGGCGGGCCCTTCCGGCTGATGCTGTACCGCAACGGCATCGAGGGCACCGAGCACATCGCCCTGGTCAAGGGCGAGGTCGAGCCCGGCAAGCCGACGCTGGTGCGCATGCATCAGGTCGACTTCGCCGCCGACATCCTCGGCCACGTCGAGGCGCGCCAGAACTACGTGCCGCAAGCGATGCGCGCGCTGAGCGGCCACGCCGGCCCCGCGGTCATGGTCTTCCTGCGCGATCCCGAGCTGCAGGGGCTGGCCGAGCGTCTGGCCAATGTCGAGAAGCCGAAGGCGGTCGAGCGCTCGCTGAGGAACTACGGCGTCGGCGCCCAGATCCTGCTGGACCTCGGCGTGCGGGACATGGTGGTGATGAGCTCCACCCGCCCCAATCCCACCGCGCTGGAAGGCTACGGCCTGCGCATCGTCGGCTGGCGCGACATGGACGGAGAAGACCGATCGTAAGCGAACCCCCGCGCGTCCTCGTGGTCGAGGCGCGCTTCTATGACGACCTGGCCGACGCCCTGCTGGACGGGGCGACCGACGCCCTGCGCGCGCGCGGCGTGGCCTACGACGTGATCACCGTGCCGGGCGCGCTGGAGATCCCGCCCGCCATCGCCCTGGCCGAGGAGGCCGGGCGCTATCCGACCGCGCCGCGCTATGACGGCTACGTCGCGCTGGGAACGGTGATCCGGGGCGAGACCTATCATTTCGAGATCGTCGCCGATCAGTCGGCGGCGGGCATCATGCAGCTGGGCCTGAAGGGTCTGGCGATCGGCAACGGCGTTCTGACGACCGAGGACGAGGATCAGGCCTGGGCCCGCGCCCGGCGCAGCGAGGGCGACAAGGGCGGTTTCGCCGCCCGCGCCTGCCTGGACCTGATCGACCTGAGGAAGCGGCTGCGCGTGGGACTGAACGGATGAGCGAACCCAACAGCCTGTCGGCCGTGATGGCCCAGCTGGAAGAGGCGGAGAAGGCCAAGGCCGAGAAGGGCCTGACCGGTCGCCAGCGGCGTGCGCGCACCGTCGCGCGTCTGGCCGCCGTCCAGGCGCTCTACCAGATGGAACTGGCCGGGGAGGGGGTCGAGACCGTCATCGACGAGTTCACCCGCCACCGCTTCGACGGGGACATCGAGGGCATGACCCTGGCCGAGGCCGACGAGGCCTGGTTCGCCGACCTGCTGCGTGGCGTCGTGTCCGGACAGGCCGACATCGACGCGGCGGTGACCAGCCGGCTGGCCAGCGGCTGGAAGCTGGAGCGGCTGGATTCCACCGTCCGCGCCCTGTTGCGCGCCGGCGCGTGGGAACTGCGCGAACGGCGCGACGTGCCGCGCGAGATCGTGATCGACGAATACGTCGAACTGGCCAAGGCCTTCTTCGACGAGGCCGAGGCCAAATTCGTCAACGCCGCCCTCGACGGCGTGGCCCGCGATGCCCGCGATTGACGTCGCCGGCGAGTTCGAAACCATCGCGCGGCTGCTCAGGCCGCTGGCCCACCCTGAATATGCCCGGGGCCTGATCGACGACGTGGCCGTGCTGCCCTCGCGGCCGGGCTTCGATCTGGTCCTGACCCAGGACGCCGTCGTCGAGGGCGTGCACTTCCTGCCGGAAGACCCGCTGGAGACCGTGGCGCAGAAGCTGCTCCGCGTGAACCTGTCGGACCTCGCGGCCAAGGGGGCCGAGCCGTTCGGCTATCTGCTGACCTGCGCCTGGTCGCCGCGCTGCGGCTGGCCCGAGCGGATGGCCTTTGCCGACGGCCTGAGGGCCGACCAGAAGGCCTTCGGCATCGCCCTGATGGGCGGCGACACGGTGTCGACGCCGGGCCCCCTGACCTTTTCCGCCACCCTGCTGGGCTGGGTTCCCAAGGGGCGGGCGGTCTCGCGCGCCGGGGCCCGTCCGGGGGACCTGCTGTTCGTCACCGGCACCATCGGCGACGGCAGGCTGGGCCTGCTGGCGGCGCAGGACCGGCTGTCGATGGAGCCCGAACGGGTTGCCGCTCTCGCCGACCGCTACCGCCGGCCGACGCCGCGGCTGGCGTTCGTCGACCCGATCCGCGCCCACGCCACCGCCTCGGTCGACGTCTCCGACGGCCTGATCGCCGACGCCGGCCGCATCGCCGCCGCCTCCGGCCTGGCGCTCGAGCTGGACCTCGAACCCCTGCCCCTGTCGGCCGCCGCCGATGCCTGGTTCGAGGGCCGCGTCGACCCGGAGGGCGCCCTGATCGACCTCGCCACCGGCGGCGATGACTACGAGATCGCCTTCGCCGCACCCCCCTCCGCCGAGGCGGGCCTGCGGCGCGAGGCGGACCGGCTCCACCTGCGCCTGACCCGCATGGGCCGGTTCGTCGCCGGACAGGGGGTGACGGCGCGCTGGGGCGGGGCCCCGGTGACCATCGCCCGCCCGGGCTTCACCCATGGCTGAGGCAACGGAATTCTAACGCCCTGCGGTCAAGCTGGGAGAATGATCCGCCGCAGCCTCCTGACCGCCGCCGCCGCCCTCGGCCTCGCCCCGCCCGCCCATGCCGGCGGCGAGGAGGAGGAGGCCAGCGTCAGCATCGCCGGCGTGGGCCTGCCGGTCATCGCCGACGGCCGGCTGCGCAACTACGTCTTCGTCACCCTGCGCCTCCACCTGGCGCGGGGTGCCAATGCCGCCGTGATCCGCAACAAGGACGCCTTCTTCCGCGACGCCCTGGTCCGCGCCGCGCACCGCACGCCCTTCACCGTGGCGGACGACTGGACCCGCCTCGACCCGCGCACCCTGGCCGCCGCCCTGATGCAGGCCTCGACCCGCATCGCCGGCGCACGGCAGGTCGCCCGCGTCGAGATCGTCAGCCAGTCGCCCCGCCGCCGCACGGGCGTCCGCGCGTCCTGAACGCCGTTCGCCGTCCGCCTTGCGCGGCGCGCCCCGGGATGGCACGGTTTCGCCGCAATTCCCCAGGGACGCATCGTTCGCGTCCGTCGCGCACGGGGGGACCGGAAGGCGGAAAGAGGCCCTAAGGCCCACCGCGCCAAGGGTCCGGGCGCTCTGGACATCACAGGACTTGGAAACGCCATGACGAACTATCTGTGGCTGGTCATAGCCGCAGGCGCGCTGGGAGTGCTTTACGGCCTCGTCCAGACCGCCAGTCTTCTCAAAGCCTCGACCGGAAGCGACAAGATGCGCGAGATCGCCGCGGCGATCCAGGAAGGGGCCTCCGCCTATCTGAAGCGCCAGTACACCACCATCGGCGTCGTCGGCGTCGTCATCCTGATCGCCGCCTGGCTGCTGATCGGCGCCTGGGCCGCCATCGGCTTCCTCGTCGGGGCCGTGCTCTCCGGCGCGGCGGGCTACGCCGGCATGCTGATCTCGGTCCGCGCCAATGTGCGCACCGCGCAGGCCGCGTCGGAGAGCCTGTCGAAGGGTCTGGACCTCGCCTTCCGGTCCGGTGCCATCACCGGCCTGTTCGTCGCCGGCGGCGCCCTGCTGGGCGTGGCGGGCTATTACGCCGTGCTGACCGAGGGCTTCGGCCTCGAGCGGACGGGCCGCGAGGTCATCGACGGTCTGGTCGCCCTGGGCTTCGGTGCCTCGCTGATCTCCATCTTCGCCCGTCTGGGCGGCGGCATCTTCACCAAGGGCGCCGACGTGGGCGGCGACATGGTGGGCAAGGTCGAGGCCGGCATCCCCGAGGATGATCCCCGCAACGCCGCGACCATCGCCGACAACGTGGGCGACAACGTCGGCGACTGCGCCGGCATGGCGGCGGACCTGTTCGAGACCTATGCGGTGACCACGGTCGCCACCATGGTGCTGGCGGCGATCTTCTTCCGTGGCCAGCCGTACGTCGACCTGATGATGCTGCTGCCGCTGGCGATCTGCGGCGTCTGCATCGTGACCTCGATCATCGGCTCGTTCTTCGTCCGTCTGGGCAAGAACAACAACATCATGGGGGCCCTGTACCAGGGCCTGATCGTCACCGGCGTGCTGTCGGTCGCGGCGCTCTGGTTCGTGATCGACCAGATGGTCGGCGGGCCGGTGACGGCCCTGGGCGGTCAGCCCGGCGAGCGGGTCATTGAGCCGATGAACCTGTTCTGGTCCGGTCTGGTCGGCCTGGCCGTGACGGCCGCGATCGTGGTCATCACAGAATACTACACCGGGTCGAACTTCCGGCCGGTGCGGTCGGTGGCCAACGCCTCGGTCTCGGGCCACGGCACCAACGTCATCCAGGGTCTGGCCGTCTCGCTGGAGTCGACCGCCCTGCCGGCGCTGACGATCATCGTCGGCATCGTCGCCAGCTATCAGCTGGCGGGCCTGTTCGGCATCGCCATCGCCACCACGACCATGCTCGGCGTGGCGGGGATGATCGTGGCGCTGGACGCCTTCGGTCCGGTCACCGACAACGCGGGCGGCATCGCCGAGATGGCGGGGCTGCCGTCGGACGTGCGTCATTCGACGGACGCCCTGGACGCGGTGGGCAACACCACCAAGGCCGTGACCAAGGGCTACGCCATCGGTTCGGCCGGCCTCGGCGCCCTCGTGCTGTTCGCCGCCTACACCTCGGACCTCGACTATTTCTCGGCCAATCCGGAGCTCTATCCCTTCTTCGCCGGGATGGGCGAGATCAACTTCGGCCTGACCAACCCCTACGTGGTCGTGGGCCTGCTGTTCGGGGGGCTGCTGCCCTTCCTGTTCGGCGGCATGTCGATGATGGCGGTGGGGCGCGCGGCCGAATCGGTCGTCGCCGAGGTGCGTCGCCAGTTCCGCGAGAACCCCGGCATCATGACCTATGAGGTCAAGCCGGAGTACGGCAAGGCGGTGGACATCCTGACGAAGGCCGCGATCCGCGAGATGATCGTGCCGTCGTTGCTGCCGGTGCTGTCGCCGATCGTCCTGTTCGTCGCCGTGCTGGCGATCTCGGACAAGGCCACCGCCTTCGCCGCCCTCGGCGCCATGCTGATGGGCGTGATCGTGACCGGCCTGTTCGTGGCCATCTCGATGACTTCGGGCGGCGGCGCCTGGGACAACGCCAAGAAGGTGATCGAGGAGGGATTCACCGACTCGAACGGCGTGCTGCACGGCAAGGGATCCGAGGCGCACAAGGCCGCGGTCACCGGCGACACCGTCGGCGATCCCTACAAGGACACCTCCGGACCGGCGGTGAACCCGATGATCAAGATCACCAACATCGTGGCCCTGCTGCTGCTGGCGGTGCTGGCGAGCGGCAAGATCGTCTGATCCGTCGTCCGTCGAAACGAAAAGGACCCCGGAGAGCGATCTCCGGGGTCCTTCTTTTCGTCCGGGGGGCGGCGCGCGAGGCGCGGCGTCCGCGCGCGTCCTAGTCGGGGCGGCGCTGGCCGGGGGCGTCCTCGTCGGTGCGGGGCAGCTGGCCGCGGCCGACGTTGCCCAGCAACTGCTCCAGGATCGTCAGCTGCCGGCCGCGGGTCGGGGTTTCGTTGCGGTTCATCGCCACGTCGCGACCGTCCTCCAGTCCGAGCGTGCGGACCGAGGCCACCTTGTCGCCCTCGAAGACGATCTCGGTCACCGAGCGCTGCGACACCTGCGGCAGGTTGAAGGTGTATTTCTCGGTCGTCTGGCTGATGTAATACCAGATGTCCTCGCCCTCGAAGAGCGAGGTGGCGGACGGCGTGCCCAGCCGGTCGCGGACGGTGGTCTTGGTGTCCGTTCCGATCGCCACGTCGGCCGGCGCGGCTTCCAGCGCCTGGTAGCCGTGGCTGCCGATCACCGGAGCGCAGGCGGCGGCGGTCAGGGCGAGGGCCCCAAGGGCCGAAGCGGTCAGGATGCGGTACATGAAACGCCCATCAGCAGAATTGCAGGCTTTGACCTAGCCCGTACGTCGTCCTAGTTCAACGCCGCGGCGGAAAAGGGGCCGCCCACCATGCTCAAGAGACTTCTCGGGCTGAAAAGCCAACCCGACGCGGCCGACCGGCTGTACGCCCATGCGGTGGCCCAGGCGCGCGACCCGCGCTTCTACGCCGAGCTCGGCGTGGCGGATCGAATCGATGCGCGGTTCGAGCTCTATGTGCTGCACGTCCAGCTGCTGATCCTGCGACTCCAGGACGAGGGCGGCGACGCCCGCGACCTGGCCCAGGGGCTGTTCGACGTCTTCGTCTCGGCCCTGGACAACGACCTGCGCGAGCTGGGGGTCGGCGATCTCTCGGTCGCCAAGAAGATGCGCAAGCTGAGCGAGCAGGTGTACGGGCGAATGTCCGCATATGAGCCCGGCCTGAAGGACGGCGACGCGGCCGGGCTGGCGTCCGCCCTTGGCCGCAACGTCCTGCCTGACGCGCCGGCCGCCGCCGGGGCCGCGCTGGCCGCCTACGCCGCCGAGGCGCGCCGGAGCCTGGCGGCCCAGGACATGGACGCGCTGCTCCGGGCGCCGGCCTGGCCGGAGGTGAGCCGATGAGCCCGCAACACCCCTTCAGCCGGCCGATCCGGCTCAATCAGATCGGCGCGGGCGTGACCCGGGAGCTCGAAGCCGACGAGGGCGAGCGCCGTGCCTTGGCCAGATGGCTGGATCTGGTCGCCGTCGACGCCTTTTCGGCCGAGCTCAGCCTTGTGCCCTCGGTCGTCGGCTGGACCCTGACGGGACGGGTGCGGGCCGAGGTGACGCAGAGCTGCGGCCTGACGCTGGTGCCCTTGCCGGCGACGATCGACCAGACCGTTTCCATCGGTCTGATGGAGGCGGGGGATACCGTCGAGGGAGAGGTCGAGGTGTCGCTGGACGACGACGCGCCGGACCTGATCGAGAACGGGCAGATCGATCTGGGGCACCACGCCGTCGAGCAGCTGGGCCTGGCGCTCGATCCGTTCCCGCGCGCGCCGGACGCCGAATTCGTCGCCCCTGAGGAAAGCGCCGAGATTTCGCCGTTCGCCGTCCTCAAGGGGTTGAAGACCGGCGGCGACGCGTCGGAAACTTGACCTCGCGTCGCGCGCTTGCATCCGGCGGGCGCGTCGTTATCGTCCGCCGCCCGCGCCGGACCCGGGCCGAAGGAGGCTCCAGGCTTGCCTGATTTCTTGACCATCTCGGTCGACGCCATGGGCGGCGACCACGGACCCTCGGTGACCGTGCCGGCGGTCGTTGCCTGGCGTCGGCGACATCCGGGGGCGGACGTGCGCTTTCTGCTGCATGGCGACCAGGCCGCGATCCGGGCGGAGCTCGACAAGGCCGGGGACGCCGCCGGCGCGGTGGAGGTGCGTCACGCGGACAAGGTGATCGCCATGGACGAGAAGCCCGCCCAGGCCATGCGCCGCGGCAAGGGCTCCAGCCTGTGGAACGCCGTGGAGGCCGTGAAGACCGGCGAAGCGATGGCGGTCGTCTCGGCCGGCAACACCGGTGCGCTGATGGCCATCTCCAAACTGATCCTGCGCATGTCGGCCCACGGGCTGGAGCGACCGGCGATCGTCGCCAGCTGGCCCAACATGAAGGGCGGGATCACGGCGGTTCTGGACGTCGGCGCCAACGTCGAGAGCGACGCCGAGCAACTGGTCGAGTTCGCCATCATGGGCGAGGCCTTCGTCGGCGCCGTCCACGGCGTGAAGCGGCCGACGATCGGCATCCTGAACGTCGGCTCCGAGGACATGAAGGGCCACGAGTCCGTGCGCGAGGCCGCGCGCCTGCTGCGTGAGGGCGGGTTCGGCCTCGCCTACAAGGGCTTCGTGGAGGGCGACGACATCGCCAAGGGCACGGTCGACGTGGTCGTCACCGACGGCTTCACCGGCAACATCGCGTTGAAGACGGCGGAAGGCGTCGCCCGCTACATCTTCGCCCAGTTCAAGGGTGCCCTGACCTCCGGCGTCATGGCGCGCACGGGCGCCCTTCTGGCGCTGCCGGCCTTGAAGCGGATGCGCCAGCGCATCGATCCCAGCGCCATCAACGGAGGGCCGCTGCTGGGTCTGAACGGGATCGTGGTGAAGAGCCACGGGGGCGCCGACGCCAAGGGGTTCTCCAATGCCCTCCGCATCGCCGTGGACCTCGCCCGCAGCGACTATCTCGAGAAGGTCGGCCAGAACCTGACCCGTCTGACGGCGGTGCTGGCCGCGCCGCCGGCTGCCCCTGAAACCGTCGGGGAGTCGTCCCGTTGACCGTCGTGCGAAGCGCCGTGACCGGCGTGGGCGCCTATCTGCCCGAACGGATTGTGACCAATGCCGAGCTCTCGGAGCTCGTCGACACCTCCGACGAATGGATCCGCGAACGCACCGGCATCCGTCAGCGCCATCGCGCGCGCGACGATCAGCCGACCAGCGACCTGGCCGTCGAGGCCGCGCGGAAGGCGCTGGCGGATGCCGGCCGGACGCCCGCCGACGTCGACCTGATCATCGTGGCGACCACGACGCCGGACATGACCTTCCCGGCCACCGCCTCGATCGTCCAGCGCAAGCTCGGGGCCCCCGTCTGCATCGCCTTCGACGTCCAGGCAGTCTGCACCGGCTTCGTCTATGCGATCAGCGTGGCGGACGGGTTCGTGGCGCGGGGCCATGCGAAATGCGCCCTGGTGATCGGCGCTGAGGAAATGTCGCGGCTGATGG
Organism: Alphaproteobacteria bacterium; assembly: GCA_018820275.1. Taxonomy (GTDB): domain Bacteria; phylum Pseudomonadota; class Alphaproteobacteria; order Caulobacterales; family Caulobacteraceae; genus Brevundimonas. Next base: position 205,908 of record JAHJOO010000066.1, on the reverse strand, counting down.
ACTGGACCGACCGGTCCACCTGCGTCCTGTTCGGCGACGGCGCGGGTGCCGTCGTGCTCGAGCCCCGGGAAGGGGCGGGGACGCCGGCAGACCGCGGGATTCTCGGCTTTTCCCTGCGCAGCGACGGCGGCAAGACGGACCTCCTCTACGTCGACGGCGGACCGTCCACGACCGGGACGGTCGGGCATCTCCGGATGGCCGGCAACCAGGTCTTCCGCCACGCCGTGGTCAACATCGCCGAGGCCGTGACCTCGGCCGCCGCGGCGGCCGGCATCGAAGTGTCCGACGTCGACTGGTTCGTGCCCCACCAGGCCAACCAGCGCATCATCCGCGGCGTGGGCGAGCGGCTGGGCCTGGACGAGAACAAGGTCATCTCCACGGTGGCCGAGCACGCCAACACCTCCGCCGCGTCGATTCCCCTGGCGCTCGACGCCGCGGTCCGGGACGGGCGGATCAAGACGGGCGATCTGGTCCTGCTCGAGGCCATGGGCGGCGGTCTGACCTGGGGCGCCTGCGCGTTTCGCCTCTGATGCGAAGTTGGGTCTTTTAAAATCAGTCCGCATGGCCCTTTATGTTGGAACCCTGAAGGGCCGAGGGAGGAAAGATGTCCACGCCTGAGACCGTGACGCGCGCCGATCTGTGCGACGCCGTCCACGACGCCGTGGGTCTGTCGCGCGCCGAGTGCGCCCAACTGGTCGAACGCACCCTCGATCTCATCGTCGAGGCGCTGGAGCGGGGCGAAACCGTCAAACTGTCCGGCTTCGGCGTCTTTCAGGTGCGCGACAAGCGCGCCCGGATGGGGCGCAACCCCAAGACCGGCGTGCCTGCCGCGATCAACCCGCGCCGGGTGATCAGCTTCCGGGCCTCGCAGATCATGAAGAGCCGCGTCCACGACGCCCATCTGGCGGTCTGAGCATGGCCAAGGCGCCGGACGCCTTCCGCACCATTTCGGAAGCGGCGGAGGACGTCGGCGTGCCCCAGCACGTGCTGCGCTTCTGGGAAACGAAATTTCCGTTCGTCACCCCTCTGAAGCGGGCGGGCGGACGGCGCTTCTACCGGCCCCAGGACCTGGTCGTCCTCCGCGGCCTGAAGCGGCTGCTGCACGAGGACGGCATGACCATCCGCGGGGTGCAGAAGCTGCACAAGTCGCGGGGACTGAAGGCCGTGGCGGGTGCCGACATGCCTGATTTCGAGGTCGAGGCCGCGGCGACTCCGCCGGCCGCGACGGCCCCGGATCCGTCGATCCTGCGCGTCGCCCTGGCCCGCGTGGAGGCGGCGCGGGCCCGCATGGACCGGGCGCTTTCGGCCTGAGCATTTTTCCTGCGATCGGGGTTTGCGCTTCGGCCGGCCCCGTCTATAGGGAGCGCCTCTCGGAGCGTGGCGCAGCCTGGTAGCGCACTTGACTGGGGGTCAAGGGGTCGCAGGTTCGAATCCTGTCGCTCCGACCATCTTCCCTTGACCCGTCCCCGACGCCCCGGACTTCGCCCGGTGGCGCACGGCCATCCGGTCCTCTCAGTCCTTGCGACCGCCCTCGGCCCATTTCAGCAGCGGCAGCAGGGGCACGCCCCAGGCCGTGCCGACGACCAGGAAATAGAGGGCGTCGATCCACGCCGCGTCGGGCAGACGGTCGGCCACGAAGATCGCCGCCCAGACGTAGACCGCGAGGAAGACGACGATCCCCAGCGCCGCCACGGCGCGTCTGGCGGGCGGCGGCATCAGCGCTTGCCGCGGAACAGGAAGTGGGCCACCAGGCAGAGCCCGGTGCCGATCAGGCTCCAGCCGACCCAGCCCCAGCCGTCCATCGTCCCCAGCGCGAACACGCGCACGTGCAGAAACGCGCCGCAGACCGCGCCGACGCCGCCGACGAGCAGGGCCTGGTCGAGGCTGCGTCGCCCCGCCAGCTGGTCGGCCACGACCGCGAGGCCGACGACGGCCAGCAGGGCGACGATGACATCCAGGTGCTGCACGCGGCGCGATCCTTCTGCGACATGACGCCCGGCGTCTGGTTCTCGACCCAAAGGGCGGGCATACCGCTCCGGGTCGTGTCGCCCGCCGGGCGGATCGCCTTGTACAGTGACGGACGTCGAGCGTCGAATGAACCGAATTTTCACGCCGGACCGAGCGCCCGCGGTGGCCATCTGGCTGTTCGCCGTGGCAGCTCTTGTCTTTGCCATGGTCGTGGTCGGGGGCATCACCCGGCTGACCGGATCGGGCCTGTCCATCACCGAGTGGAAGCCGATCATGGGTGCCCTGCCGCCGATGACCGAGGCGGACTGGACGGAGGCCTTCCGCAAGTACCAGGAAATCCCTCAGTACCGCGAGGTCAACGCAGGCATGAGCCTGTCGGAGTTCCAGGGCATCTTCTGGTGGGAATGGATCCACCGCCAGCTGGGCCGGTTCATCGGCGCCGCCTTCGCCGTGCCCTTCCTGGTGTTCGTGGCCCTGCGTCGCCTGCCGCGCCGCCTGCTGTGGCGCTGCGCCCTCCTGCTGGGTCTGGGCGGCCTTCAGGGCCTGATCGGGTGGTGGATGGTGTCGTCGGGCCTGTCCGAGCGCGTCGACGTCGCGCCGGAACGTCTGGCCACGCATCTGGGTCTGGCCCTGCTGATCTTCGCCGGCCTGATCTGGACGGCGCTGGAGGCGCTGTACGGCGAGGAGACGTCCCGGTCGCCCGCCGGCTGGAGCCGGGGCGCGGCGGTGCTTCTGGGCGCGGTCTTCGTGCAGTGCCTGCTGGGCGGACTGGTCGCCGGCGGCAAGGCCGGGCTGGTCTACACCGACTGGCCGATGATGAACGGCGCGATGTTCCCGCCGGTCGACTGGGGGCAGGGCGGTCTGGCCTTCCTGCACGATCAGGGGCTGGTTCAGTTCAACCACCGCCTCGTCGCCTACGGACTGCTGCTCGGCGCGGTCGTCTATGCCGTCCAGGCCTGGCGCTGGCGGCTGGCGGAGGGGCTTGGCGCGGCCGCGTTCGTCCTGCTGGGCGCGATCGGCCTTCAGGCGGTCATCGGCGTGCTGACGCTGGTTCACGCCGTGCCGATCGGCCTCGGCGTGCTGCACCAGGCCGGTGCCGCGGTCGTGCTCGGCGTCGCCACCTGGAATCTGTGGCTGGTCCGCAGGTCCCAGCCGCGCCTGTTCAGTTCAGGGCCGCGCGGCTGATCTAGCCGCGCACGGTCTCCCACGGGCCCCGGATGGCGAGGGTCAGGCCGGGATACATGATGTTGACGAACAGGGTCTGGTCCGGCGCGAAACAGGCACCTGCGAACTCGGCGTTCCCGCGAAAGACGTTGCGGGCGATGGTGTAGAGCTTGCCCTCGGGGGTCACGCCCTTGAGGTGGTTGCGCGTCTCTTCCGAATAGTTGTCCTCGCAGACGATCAGATGGCCCCAAGGCGCGATGGTGATGTTGTCGCCCATGTTGAGCGTCTTGAGATCGGCGCTTTCGACGAACAGCTGCAGCCGACCCGGACGGCGCCGCTCGCCGCGCTTGCCCTCTTCGGGCGACGGGACGTAGCGCAGGATCTGCCCGCGCTTCAGCGGCCCGCCCGTGGTGGCGGTGAAATACATCTCGCCCTTGCCCCACCAGATGCCTTCGCCGCGCGCGACCAGGGCGGCCCCGGCCGCGTGGCCGCGGGCGTTCAGGTCGCCGGCCGGGGATTCGACGTCGTCCAGGTCGATCCAGTCGACCTCGGCCCAGGCACCGACCTCCCACGTGCGGGCGTCGTGGTTGCGGGTGTCGGTCATGCCGCGCACGACCATGGCCTGCAGCTTGCCGCCCTCGGCCAGCTTGCCCGGCACGTCGGGGATGAAGCGATAGAACAGGCCGTCGCCCTGGTCCTCGGTGAGGTAGACGATGCCCGTGCGCGGATCGATGCAGACCGCCTCGTGGTCGAAGCGGCCCATGGCCTTCAGCGGTACGGGGTCGACCAGGCCCGGCGCGGTGGCGGGAACCTCGAAGACGAAGCCGTGCGGCCGGGTCACATCGGCGTCGGCCGGGGTCTCGACCGTCTCCTCGCAGGTCAGCCAGCTGCCCCACGGCGTCTGGCCGCCGCAGCAGTTGGTCGAGGTGCCGGCCAGCGAGAGGTGGCGGCGCACGACCTTGCGGTCCTTGAGGTCATAGACGGTGGTGGTGGTGCCGCCGGGCAGGACGCGTCCGTCCTTGTAGGTGTCGTAGGCGCGGTCGGCCGACAGCATGTGCAGCCGCTCCTGATGGAAGCCGCCGGGACCGAGGTTGCGGTGCAGGGCGCTGGTGCCCCTCAGCTCGTGATTGCAGACCAGGGCAACCTCGCGGTCCGACAGGGGGAAGCAGCCCATGCCGTCCGGCTGGCCGGGCATGTAGAGGCCGTCGTCCATGGTGTCGCCCGCCTGGGAGACGACCTCGTAGGTGAAGCCCGCCGGCAGATCGAGCAGGCCGTTGGGATCCTTGATCAACGGGCCATATCCCTCGACCTCGTTGACGTAGCTCTCGCCGTCCTGGGCCTGGGCCTGGGCGTGGCGGGCCAGACCGGTGAAGGCCGCGCCGGCGGTGCCCGTGGCCATCAGCTGGCGGCGGTGGATCAGGTCGAAGGGCATGGGAGACTCCGCGGTTCCTGCGCCTTATGCCGGGCGAAGCCGTCGCGATCATCACGATTCAATGACTGCGGACGCGGGGTTTGGGTGGGTATTTTAATACCGCATTCAAAAAGTTGTTTATTTCCCGAAAGATACCTTGAAAGGCGCGACGCCAGAGGCGTTGACCGCAGGCGATCCATCCTCTATCAGCGCGCCTTCCGTCGGCAGGCCTCACCGGGTTCGCCGCATCCCGATCACTGGACCCTCCGTCATGCTGAAGAGCACCACGGCTTCGCTGAAGCCGGCCGAGGTCGAGAAGAAGTGGATCCACATCGACGCCGAAGGCGTCGTGGTGGGCCGTCTCGCGACCTTCATCGCCAACCGTCTGCGCGGCAAGCACCTGCCGACCTACACCCCGCACGTCGACTGCGGCGACTACGTCGTCGTCACCAACGTCGACAAGGTGGTGTTCACCGGCAAGAAGAACACCGACAAGGTCTACTACCGCCACACCGGTCACCCGGGCGGCGTCAAGGAGACCACCCCGGCCAAGGTGCTGGGCGGCCGCTTCCCCGAGCGCGTGCTGGAGAAGGCCGTCGAGCGCATGCTGCCGAAGGAAAGCCCGCTGGCCCGCAAGCAGATGACGCACCTGCGTCTGTTCGCCGGCGCCACGCACGAGCACGAGGCCCAGAAGCCCGAAACCATCGACTTCAAGGCGAAGTCGGCCAAGAACGTCCGGAGCGCCTGAGCATGACCGACGCCACCACCGAAGCGCCCGCCGCCACCGGCTTCGACGCCCTGAAGGGCATGGGCACGGAGGCCGAGGCCCCCGTCGCCGTCCAGAAGCTGGACGCCCAGGGCCGCGCCTATTCCACCGGCAAGCGCAAGAACGCCATCGCCCGCGTCTGGGTCAAGCGCGGATCGGGCAAGATCACCGTCAACGGCAAGGACCTGAACGCCTATTTCGCGCGTCCGGTGCTGCAGATGATGGTCGCCCAGCCGCTGACCGTCTCGGACCGCGTGACCCAGTACGACGTCGTTTGCACTGTCGAGGGCTCGGGCCTGTCGGGCCAGGCCGGCGCCATCCGCCACGGCCTGTCGCATGCTCTGACCCACTATGAGCCGGAACTGCGCAAGGTTCTGAAGCCGCACGGCTTCCTGACCCGCGACAGCCGCGTCGTCGAGCGCAAGAAGTACGGCCGCGCCAAGGCTCGCCGTTCCTTCCAGTTCTCGAAGCGCTAAGCCGTCTCACGCGGTTTGGATTTCAGGGGCGCTTCGGGAAACCGGAGCGCCCTTTTTCCGTCCGGCTTCCGGGCGAGAGGCAGGCCATGACCCACACCATCTTCATCGACGGCGAGGCCGGGACCACGGGGCTGGAGATCCGCGAGCGGCTCGAGGCGCGCGCCGATCTGGAGCTGATCCTGCTCGGCGACCGGCGGCGGGACGTGGCGGCGCGCCGCGAGGCGCTGAACAGCGCCGATCTGGTGATCCTGTGCCTGCCCGACGACGCGGCCCGCGAGGCCGTGGCCATGGTCGAGAACCCCGAGGTGCGGGTCATTGACGCCTCCACCGCCTATCGGGTCGATCCGATGTGGGCCTATGGCTTTCCGGAGCTGTCGCCCGAACGGCGCGAGCGGATCGTGGCGGCCCGGCGGGTGTCGAATCCCGGCTGCTATCCCACCGGCTTCCTCGCCCTGGTCGCACCGCTGGTACGGGCCGGGATCGTGCCGGCCGACCAGCCGGTCACCGTCAATGCCGTCAGCGGCTATTCCGGCGGCGGCAAGGCCATGATCGCGGAGTTCGAAGGTGGCGGAGACGCCTTCCGCGCCTACGGCCTGACGCTGACCCACAAGCACGTGCCGGAGATGACGAAGCACGCGGGCCTGTCGCGGCCGGTGCTGTTCGCGCCGGCGGTGGGAAACTATCGGCAGGGCATGCTGGTGGAGGTGCCGCTGCATCTGGAAGCCCTGCCGGGGTCGCCGTCGATCGAGGTGGTGCACGGCCATCTGACGGAAGCCTATGCCGGCACCCGCTTCGTCGAGGTGGCGTCGCTGGAAGAGACCGAGGCCATGACGGGGATCACGCCCGAGGGCCTGAACGGCACCAACAAGCTGCGACTGCACGTGTTCGGCGACCGGGCCGGGGGACAGGCGCGGCTGGTCGCCCTGCTGGACAATCTGGGCAAGGGGGCGTCCGGCGCGGCGGTGCAGAACCTCAATCTGATGCTGGGTCTGGACGAGGGCGCGGGGCTGGCTTGAAACCTCTCGCGGGGCGGCGTCGTATCTGGAGCATGAGCCAGATCCCGACCGACCGCCGCCGTCTCCTGCTGGGCGCGACCGCCCTGACCGTCGCCGCCTGCGCCCCCGGGGGCGCGGACGCCCAGGACAGTCGGTTCGCCGACTCCTCGTGGAGACGCCTGACCGCCGCCGAGTGGCGCGAGCGCCTGCCGGGCATCAGCTACGACGTGCTTCGACGCGAGGCGACGGAGCGTCCGTTCAGCAGCCCGCTGAACGACGAGAAGCGGGCCGGGACCTACGTCTGCCGGGGCTGCGAGCTGCCGTTGTTCCAGTCGGACTGGAAGTACGACTCCGGCACCGGCTGGCCCAGTTTCTTCCGGGCCATCGAGGCCAACGTCGGCAAGAAGACCGACTACGCCATCGGCATCCCCCGCACCGAGTATCACTGCGCCCGCTGTCTGGGCCATCAGGGCCACGTCTTCGACGACGGACCGCGGCCGACGGGCAAGCGCTGGTGCAACAACGGCGCGGCGCTGAACTTCCGGCCCGCCTAGCCCCGGCGCGCCTTCAGGGCGCTCTCGACGGTGGCGCCGAACAGGACGGCGGCGATGATCACCAGCAGGCCGTAGTCGCGGCCGGGCCAGAACACCGGGACGGCCGCGCACGCCAGGATCAGGATCGGGAATAGCGCCGCCCAGGCCGCCGTCGACGGCTGGGCGGTCGAGATCAGCGGCGGCCGGTCCGGCCGCTTCATCGCCCGCTCGAGCCGCGGGTTCAGCAGCAGGAAGCTGCCGGCGCAGATGATGGCCAGAAGCGGATTGCGGATGAGCCCGACCTCCGGCCCGTTGACCGCCGTGGCCAAGACGACCAGCAGCAGGGCGAAGGCGGCGGACAGGGCGAGAAGGGCGTTCGGCTCCAGACGGTTCAAGACTTCACTTTCACATACGATCCCGGTGCCGATTCCAGCGGCTTGAATGCGCCCTTTTCGGGGTCGCGCGCCTTGACCCAGTCGCCGGACCGAGCGTGCAGCCAGTCCGCCCAGTGCTCCCACCAGCTGCCGGGACGCTCTCGCGCGCCGGCTTGCCATTCGGCCAGGGTCGCGGGCAGGGCGGGGTTCAGCCAGTGCTGGTACTTCTTCGCGGACGGCGGGTTCACCACGCCGGCGATGTGACCGGATCCCGCCAGAGTCAGGGTCACGTCGGCGCCCGAGAAGGCGCGGGCCGAGCGATAGACCGAGTTCATCGGCGCGATGTGATCCTCGCGGCTGGCCTGGAAATAGAGCGGGATCGTCACCTTCGACAGATCGACCTTCAGGCCGCCGATCTCGAACTGGCCCTGCGACAGCAGGTTCTGGCCGTACATGCTGCGGAGGTAGTTCATGTGCAGGGCCTTGGGCATGCGCGTCTGGTCGGCGTTCCAGAACAGCAGGTCGAAGGCCGGCGGATCCTTGCCCATCAGGTAGTTGCTGACGAAGAAGGACCAGATCAGGTCGTTGGCGCGCAGGGCGTTGAAGGTGTCGGCCATGGCCGCCCCGGGCAGCACGCCGCCGGCCGCGTCCATCTGCTGCTCGATCTCGTTCAGCCAGTGCTCGTCGGTGAACAGCAGAAGATCGCCGGCCTCCGCGAAATCGTGCTGGGCCGCGAAGAAGGTGGCGGCGTTCACCCGGTCGTCGCCGGTGGCCGCCATGTGCGCCAGCGCCGCGCCCAGCAGCGTCCCGCCGATGCAGTAGCCGACGGCGTTCAGCTTTTCGGCGCCCGCCTGCTCCAGCGCCTTCTCGACCGCGCGCCGGATGCCCTTCTCCAGATACTGGTCGAAGTCCCAGTCCGCCTTGTCCCGATCCGGATTGACCCACGAGCAGACGAAGACGGTGAACCCCTGGGCCGACAACCAGCGGATCATCGAGTTCTCCGGCTGCAGGTCCAGGATGTAGAATTTGTTGATCCACGGCGGAAAGATCAGCAGCGGAATGGCGCGCTGCTTGTCCGTCGCCGGATCGTACTGGATCAGCTCGAACAGGTCGTCGCGCCACACCACCTTGCCGGGCGCCGTGGCCACGTTCACGCCGACCTCGAACTTGCCGTAGTCGGCCTGGCTGATCTTCAGCTTGCCCATGCCGCGTTCCAGATCCGCGGCGAAGTTCTGCATGCCCTTGACCAGGCTCTCGCCGTTGGTGTCGGCCATGGCCTTCAGGGCGACCGGGTTGGAGGCGAGGAAGTTCGAGGGCGAGAAGGCGTCGGTGAGCAGTTTCGTGAAGAACTCCGCCCGGCGCTTGGTCCGCGGATCGACGTCCTCCACCGACGAGACGAGGCCGTTCATCCAGTCCGCGGTGATCAGATAGGACCGGCGCATGACGTCGAACATGGGGTTGTCGGACCAGGCGGGATCCTTGAAGCGCTTGTCAGACGGCGCGGGGGGCGGCGCCTCCCCGGCGGCCTGGCGCGTCGCCCCCGCCCACAGGTCGAGGTAGCGGTTGAAAAGGTCGGCCTGGGCGGCGAACACCTTGTCCGGCCGCGACGCGAGACCGGTCATGATCTGGGTCATGGCGGGCCCGACGTTGAAGGGATCCGGCGAGAGGGCGGCGGGTCGGTCGGCCTGGCTGAGCGCGGCCTCGGCGATCGCGGACTGGGCGGTCATCGCCGCCCGGGCCAGATTCATCGACAGGGTCTCGATCATCTCCCGGGTCACGTCGCCCGATGTCGGCGGCGGTGGCGAGAACCGCAGCTTCTCCGCCGCCGCGGCGGCGGGGGGACTTTCAGGCGCGGTCTTCGGCCCGGCCGCGTCGGCCCTGGCTGTCGTCTTCGACTTCGCCGGCCGGGGCTTGGCCGAGGTAGGACGCCCGGGTTTACGCGGTGCAGCCGGCGCGGGCACGTCGGTCCTGGTCGGTCGCTTGGCCATGGTCGTCTTCCGGATGCTGGGTGCGATCCCGCGACCGCCCTTCCGCCCGTCACGATCATGGCATATGACCGGGCCCGAAATGAACGTGCGAGCGTGGAAAAAGACCGGCCTCCTCATCGTCGGCGCGGCTCTCGTCGCGCCGGGCGGCTGCAAGACCGCGCTCGACACGGCCGAAAGCGCCGACCCGGCCGAGACCGTCCGCATTTCCGAGATCGTCAACGCCAATCGCGTCTATCCCCGCTGGGAGGACTTCCCCCGGCGCGGCGCCGACGGGCCCACGCTGGACCAGGTGCGGTCCGAGGTCGGCGCCCTTCGCGCCGACGGTGCCGCCCTGCAGGCCCGGATCGCGGCCACGCCCCCCGTGGACGATCCTCGGGGGTTCGAGGCCGGCGTGCGCGCCCGCGTCGGCGCGGTTCCGGTGTCTCCCGACGCCCAGCGGACGCGCGAGCAGATCGACGACTTCGCCCGCGGTCTTCGCGAACGCGCCCGCGCGCCCGCGCCCATCCCCCGTCGCTGAGGTCGTCGCGGACGCCTGAATCTGCGAGTTTGAGCTCCAAAGGAGAATCGCCCATGGCCGACGCGGCCCATGCCTTCAACCTCGCCGCCGACGCCGCGCGCGTCACCGAGCTGGCGGCCATCGCCAGCTATGGCCAGATCGGCCGGGGCGACGAGAAGCACGCGGATCAGCTGGCCGTCGACGCCATGCGCACCGCCCTGAACACGCTCGACATCGACGGCAAGATCGTGATCGGCGAGGGCGAGCGCGACGAGGCACCCATGCTCTACATTGGTGAGAAGGTCGGGACGGGCAGGGGCCCCGCGGTCGATATCGCGCTGGATCCACTCGAAGGCACGACGCTGACGGCCAAGGCCATGGCCAACGCCCTGACCGTTCTGGCCATGTCGCCCGGCGGCGGCATGCTGCACGCGCCGGACACCTACATGGACAAGATCGCCATCGGCCCCGGCTACCCCGCCGGCCTGGTGGACCTCGACAATTTGGCGCAGGACAACGTGCGCGCCCTGGCCGGAGCCAAGGGCGTCTCGCCGGACCAGATCACCGTCTGCGTCATGGACCGGCCCCGACACGCCGGCCTGATCGCGGCGCTGCGTGAAGTCGGTGCCCGGGTGGTGCTGATCACCGACGGCGACGTGGCGGGGGTGATCCACACGACCCAGCCGGAGACGGGCATCGACATGTATCTCGGTTCGGGCGGCGCGCCGGAAGGCGTGCTGGCCGCCGCGGCGCTGAAGTGCGTCGGCGGACATTTCCAGGGCCGTCTGATCTTCCGCAACGACGAGGAGCGCGCGCGCGCCGCCCGCACCGGCGTCACCGTCTTCGACCGCAAATACGATCTGCACGAGCTGGTGTCGAAGGACGCCGTCTTCGCCGCCACCGGCGTGACCAAGGGCGCCCTGCTGGACGGGGTGGAGATGGGCCGGGGCTTCGTCTCGACCCACACGCTGGTCATGGATTCGTCCGACGGATCCGTGCGACGAATCCGCACCACGCGGCGTCTCTGATGGCCGACGGGGCTCCGGACGGCGCCCTGACCGCCTTCCTCGGGGTCGAGCGGTCCCTGTCCGGCCGCGCGTGGCGGCAGCGTGCCGCCGATTCCGACGTGGTGCGCGGCCTGATGCAGGGCCACGGCCTCGTCGAACCGCTGGCCCGGGCCCTCGCCGCCCGGGGCCAGGACGCCGGGGGCGTCGCCGCCTTCCTCGAGCCGACCCTGAGGGACTGGTTCCCCGACCCCTCGAGCTTCCTCGACATGGACGCGGCGGCGGCCGCAATCGTGGACGCGGTGGCGGGCGGCGCGTCGGTGCACGTCTTCGCCGACTACGACGTCGACGGCGCCTCCAGCGCGGCGCTGCTGGTGCGCTGGTTCCGGGCCATGGGCGCGGACCTGCCGATCTATGTTCCCGACCGCCTGACCGAAGGTTACGGGCCCAGTCCGCGCGCGTTCGACGCGCTCAAGGCCCAGGGCGCGGATCTGGTGGTGACGGTCGACTGCGGCGCGGCGGCCGTGACCGCGCTGGAGCATGCGGCCGCGATCGGCCTCCAGGTCGTGGTGGTGGATCATCACCTCATGCGGGCGACGCCGCCCGCGCTGGCCGTGGTCAATCCGAACCGGCCCGGCTGCGGCTCCGGCCAGGGCAACCTCGCGGCGGCCGGCGTGGTGTTCGTCCTGCTGGCCGCGCTGAATCGCGAGGCGCGGCGACGCGGCATGTTCGCGACCCGGTCCGAGCCGGACCTGCGCCAGTGGCTGGACCTCGCCGCGCTCGGGGCCATCTGCGACGTCACCAGCCTGACCGGCTTCAACCGCGCGCTGGCCGCCCAGGGCCTGCGCAGGATGTCGGCCTGGGCGAACCCCGGACTGAAGGCGTTGCTGGAGGCCGCGGGCGTGGAGCCCGGCCCGGCCGGGTCGACCCACGCCGGCTTTATTCTCGGCCCACGCATCAATGCGGGCGGTCGCATCGGCCGCGCGGACCTCGGCGCGCGCCTGCTTTCCACCGACGATGCCGCGGAAGCCCGGGACCTGGCGGCCCAGCTGCACGCGCTGAACCTGGAGCGCCGGGAGGTCGAACGACAGGTGACCGAGGCGGCCGTGCGACGCGTCGAGGCGACCGGGGCCCACGCCGACGGGTCGTCGGTGGTGGTGGTGGCCGGCGAGGAGTGGCACCCGGGCGTGATCGGCATCGTCGCCGGGCGGCTGCGCGAGCGCTGGCGCAAGCCGGTGGTCGTGATCGGGCTCGACGCGGTGAACGGCGTCGGCAAGGGGTCCGGCCGGTCCCAGCCCGGCATGGACCTGGGCCGCGCCGTCCAGGCGGCGTGGGAGGCGGGCGTGCTGATGGCGGGCGGAGGTCATCCCATGGCCGCGGGGCTGACCGTGGCGGCGGACCGGATCCCGGAGCTGTCGGCCTTCCTCGACGAAGCGCTCCGGGGCAGCCGCGCGGACGCCGTGGCGCTCGACGCCCTCGAGATCGACGCCCTGGTGGAGCCGCGCGCCGTCGACCGGGCGCTGTTCGACGGCTTTCAGCGACTGACCCCGCACGGTCCGGGAAATCCCGAACCGGTCTTCGCCATGGAGGCGGTGGTCGCGCGGGACGCGGCCCCCATGGGCCAGGGGCACGCGCGGTGCCGGCTGGCCGGCCCGGACGGCGCCTCGGTGCGGGCCGTGGCCTGGCGCTGCGCCGACCTGCCGCACGGCCGGGCCCTGCTGGCGGGACAGGGCGGACTGATCGTGGCCGGCCGCCTGAAGGCGGACGACTGGAACGGCCGCCGCGGGGTGCAGTTCGAGATCGAGGACGTCGCCGATCCGAGAGCCGTTTGAGGGGCTTGCACCCTTGGGAATCGGCGGCTATATCGCCGGCTCCCCGCGCAGCGGTCCCTTCGTCTATCGGTTAGGACGTCAGGTTTTCAACCTGAAAAGAGGGGTTCGATTCCCCTAGGGACTGCCACGCGGGGCCTCTCCCGACATGACCTCGGAGGCCCCCGGACCGACCGCCGCGCGCGCTTCGGTTGACGTCGGGTCACCCGCGCCGCGCCCCGGAAAGCGGCGTTTTTTCGCTTTCCAGCCCTTCACGGAACGGTGATAAATGAGGCGCCCCGCGTGTCGCGGAGGGGGGGCTCAAGGCTGTGTCGGATTTGGAGGAGGCGGGCGCGTCGGCCACGGTGCGCATCGCCGGAAAGATCAAGTGGTTCGATCCCGGAAAGGGATACGGGTTCATCGTCCCGGACGATCCGTCCCAGACTGATTTGCGGGACGTGCTGCTGCACGTGTCCAGCCTCAGGCAGAACGGCATCGAGGCGGCGGCTGAAGGCGCCGCGATCAGCTGCGACTGCGTGCGCCGGTCCAAGGGCTGGCAGGTGGTCGAGGTCCTGAGTCTTGATGCCCCGCCCGCCGAGGCGCCGCGTCGGACCGGCTATGAAGGCCTGAGACAGTCGATGCAGCTGGACCTCGACGCCGACGGTCCGATGGAGCGCGCCGTGGTCAAATGGTTCAACCGCACCAAGGGCTACGGCTTCGTCGTCCGGGACGGCGCGGCCGGCGACATCTTCGTCCACGTCGAGACCCTGCGCCGATGCGGACTTGACGACCTCGTGCCGGGTGAGGCGGTATCCGTCCGGTTCGCCGACGGCCCCAAGGGGCTGGTGGTGGCGGAAATCAAGCCGGGCGGCTGAACGCGTCGCCCCGCAGTGTGCGAGGCGAGCATGATCGACCGAAGATGGGTTCTGGCTGCGGGCCTGGCGACGGCGCTGGGGGCGTGCGCGGGCGACGCCGCGGCGCCGAAGGACCAGGACGGCAATCCGCTGGAGCAGCTGACGGTCGTCACCGCGACGGGCGAGCACGCCTTCTGGGTCGAGATCGCCGACGACGACGAGGAGCGCCAGCGCGGCCTGATGTTCCGTCAGCCGCTGGCCGACGACCGAGGCATGCTGTTCCAGTTTCCGGAAGCGGCCGAGCGCGGCTTCTGGATGCGCAACACCCCCAGCCCGCTGGACATCGTCTACATCGGCGCCGACGGCCGCATCGTCTCGATCGCCCGGCACACGACGCCCTATTCCGAGAGCACCTATCCCTCGAATGGCCCGGCCAAGGGCGTGCTGGAGACCCGGGCCGGGCGCATGGACGAGATCGGTGCCCAGCCGGGCGACCAGATCCGGCATCCCTTCTTCGGCAGCTGAGCCTCAGACCGCGCGTTGCCCGATTCGTCCGGCCGTGGCAGAAGGCCGTCCCTTCCGTCGGGGTGTGGCGCAGCCTGGTAGCGCATCTGGTTTGGGACCAGAGGGTCGGAGGTTCGAATCCTCTCGCCCCGACCAAGGGACTGGCAATCGGAGACCGTCATGTTCGCGCGCATCTATCGTCCCGCCCGCACCGCCATGCAGTCGGGCAAGGCCAAGACGCGGGACTGGCGGCTGGAGTTCGAGCCCGCGACGGCGCGATTCCTCGATCCCCTGATGGGCTGGACCGGCTCGACCGACATGAACGGCCAGGTGCGGCTGACCTTCGACAGCCGAGACGAGGCCGTCGAATACGCCCAGCGCCACGGCATCCCGTTCCGGGTGCAGGAGCCGCACGAACCGGCCCCCATCCTGAAGGCCTATGCCGACAATTTCGCCACCGGGCGCAAACAGCCCTGGACGCACTGAGCCCTGCCGTGCGCGCGCCGTCCGCGGCTTGAGCCGCGCGACGGGGGCGCGTATCGCCGGACCCGGCGCCCGTAGCTCAACCGGATAGAGCATCCGCCTTCTAAGCGGACGGTTGCAGGTTCGAGTCCTGCCGGGCGCGCCAGGCGGGTTGCGGTGAGGCGGAGGCGGTCTATGGTCGCGACCGCGATGTCCCGCCGCCTGCTCACAGTCCTGTTGCCCCTCGTCATGACGGCGTCCGCGTGCGGCGAACGCGCGCCGGATCCCGAGACGACCCCGCGCGACGGCGTCACCGCCCCGTCGACCGGCGGTCGGGTGGTCGCCCAGGAGAGCGCGACGCTGCAGGCGATCAAGCGGCGGGGGCGCCTGAACTGCGGCGTTCACGAGGGGCTGGTCGGCTTCGCCTATACCGACAACCGGGGGCAGTGGCGCGGCTTCGACGTCGACTTCTGCCGGGCCCTGGCCGCCGCCGTGCTGGGAGACCCGGACGCCGTGCGGTTCGTGCCGCTCGACAACCGGGACCGTCTGGCGGCGGTGCAGGACGGTCGTGTGGACGTGCTGTGGCGCAATACCAGCTGGACCATGACCCGGGACGTCAGCGAGGGCGTCGCCTTCGCCGGGGTCAATTATTACGACGGCCAGGGCTTCCTGGTGCGCCGGGCGCTGAATCTGACGAGCGCGACGGAGCTGAACGGCGCGCGGGTCTGCGTGCAGGGGGCCTCGACCTCGCAGCTGAACCTCGGCGACTGGTTCCGGGTGCGCGGGCTGGAGTACGAGCCGGTCGTGCTGGCCGGGGAGGAGGAGGCGCGGCAGGCCTATGCGCGGGAGGACTGCGACGTCTTCACGGCCGATGTCTCGGCCCTTGCCGCGGCGCGGACCACCCTGGCCAATCCCGAGCAGCACGCCATCCTGCCCGACGTCATTTCCAAGGAGCCCCTGGGGCCCGTCACCCGGCGCGGCGACGAGGGCTGGACGGCGATCGTCCGCTGGACCCTGAATGCCCTGATCCTCGGCGAGGAACTGGGGGTGACCCAGGCGATCGCGCGCGGCGACGACGATCCGCGCGATCCGCGCACGCGCCGCCTGCTGGGGCTGGACGGCGAGTTCGGCCCGATGCTGGGCCTCGACCGGACCTGGGCCCGCGACGCGCTGGCGGCGGTCGGCCACTACGGCGAGATCTTCGAGCGCAACGTGGGCGCGGATTCGCCCCTCGACCTCGCCCGGGGTCTCAACGCACAATGGAACGCTGAGCCGGGCGGGCTGATGTACGCCCTTCCGATTCGATAGGCCTCGGCGACAGGGCCGACAGGGGGACGCATGGACACGGTGAAGCGCGGCGGAATTCCGCTCTATGTCTGGATGCTGCTGGGCTTCGTGCTCGGCCTGGCGGGCGGGCTGTACGTCAACCAGAACGATTTGGTCGTGATCCCCTGGGTCATGGAGATCGTCCAGGCCGTCGGCCAGATCTTCCTGCGCCTGCTGTTCATGCTGGTCCTGCCGCTGCTGTTCGCCGCCCTGGCCGTGGGCGTGGCCGAGATGGGCGACCTGAAGTCGCTGGGCCGCGTCGGGTTCAAGACCCTGCTGTTCACCATCATGGTGTCGGCCATCGCCGTCGGCATCGGCCTTGTCATGGTCAACTATTTCCGTCCCGGCGACGGCGTCGATCCGGCGCTGGCGCAGCAGCTGCTGGCCGAGGGCGCGGAGGGTGCCGCCGGCATCGTCGGCAATGCGCCGACGAGCATCGAGGCGGGCCAGTTCTTCCTCGACATGATCCCGTCCAACGTCTTCACCGCGGCGGCGGACAACCAGATCCTGCCGGTCATGGTCTTCGCCCTGATCTTCGGCATCGGCATGGTCATGGCCAAGTCGCCGGCCACGGACCGGCTGCAGGAGACGCTGCAGGGCCTGTTCGAGGTGATGATGAAGCTCATCAACCTCGTCATCAAACTGGCCCCCATCGCCATCGCCGCGCTGATGTTCAACCTGTCGGCCCTGTTCGGCTGGGAGCTGCTGGTCCGGCTGGGGGCGTATGCCGGCGTGGCCGTGGGGGCGATGGCGATCCACATGTTCGTCGTCTATCCGCTGCTGGTCCTGTTCTTCGGCGGCATGAACCCGCTGAAGTTCGCCAACGGGGTCAAGGAGCCGTTCGTGGTGGCCTTCTCCACCGCCTCGTCCAACGCCACCCTGCCGATCGCCCTGAAGGCGGCCGAGGAGAAGCTGAAGCTGCCGAAGCGCATCTCGCGCTTTGTGCTGACGGTCGGGGCCACGGCCAACCAGAACGGCACGGCCCTGTTCGAGGGCGTCACCGTGCTGTTCCTCGCCCAGTTCTTCGGCGTCGACCTGAACCTGCAGCAGCAGCTCGTGGTCATGCTGGTCTGCATCCTGGGCGGCATCGGCACGGCGGGCGTGCCGGCCGGCTCGCTGCCGGTGGTCGCCCTGATCCTGGTCATGGTGGGCGTGCCGCCGGAAGGGATCGGCCTGATCCTGGGCGTCGACCGCTTCCTCGACATGTGCCGCACCACGCTGAACGTGACCGGAGACCTGGTCGCCGCCACCGTGGTCTCGCGCGGCGAGACCGACGCCGTGGTCCCGCTGGACGAGCCGGCCCCGGTCGCGCCGCCGGCCTGACCCGTCAGTCCGCCTCGACCGGCAGGTCGGGGCGGGCGCCCCATTCCGACCAGCTGCCGTCGTAGAGCCGCGACGGCCGGCCGAGCAGTTCCAGTCCCAGCGACACGATGGCGGCGGTGACGCCCGATCCACAGGTCGTGATCACCGGGCGGTCGAGGTCGACGCCCGCCGCGCGGAAGGCGCGTTCCAGATCCACGCCCGTCTTCACCGTGCCGTCGGGGTGCAGCAGGTCGGCGTAGGGCAGGTTCCGGGCGCCGGGCATGTGGCCGGGGCGAACGCCGGGGCGCTCGGCCCCCCGTCCGTGAAAGCGGGCCGGGCCGCGTGCGTCGACGACCTGGGCCGCGCCGGCGAGGGCCTCCCGGACCTCCGGAACGCCGACGACCGCGCCGGCGTCGAACCGCGGGACGAAGGTCGCGGGCGCGGGCGGCGCCGCGGGACCGGACTCGAGCGGTCGGCCCTCGGCGCGCCATTTCGGCAGGCCGCCGTCCAGCAGCCGCACGTCGCGGGCCCCCATGACCCGCAGCATCCAGCGCACGCGCGCCGCCGAGAACAGGCCCGCGGCGTCGTAGACGACGAGGGGCGTGTCGGCGCTCAGGCCCAGCGCGCCGGCGTGGCGCGCGAACGCGGCGGGGGTCGGCAGCATATGGGGCAAGGGCGAGGCGGGGTCAGAGGCGGCCTCGAGATCATGGAAGCGGGCGCCGGGGATGCGGGCTTCAAGGAACTCCGCCCGGGCGTCGCGGCCGCCCAGATGCCAGCTGGCGTCGAGCAGCCGCAGCGCCGGGTCGAACAGACGATCGGCGAGCTCGGCGGTGGAGATGAGAGGCCCGGACATGGCGCGAACCTAGCATGCCTCCGGCGGCAAGGCCCCGGCCGCGGGCGCTCTCGGGGTGAAGTTCCAGCCCTCGCGCCGCTTCTCCTCGATGGTGGCGCGCAGCTGGTCGAGCCGGGCCTCGAGCTCGGCCCCTGCCTTGGCGAGCGCAACCGGGTCATCGGGTTCGGGACGCGGGCGGCGGGGGTGTTTTGGACGGGACATGTGACCTCGGTGATGCTGCCCTCACGGACGGAAGAATTGGTGTGTCGCCCCGCGTTTTCACGCGGAGTTGGAAAGGGCGGGCGGAGCGCCGGGCCTTCGCCCGGATGCTGAGTGTGAGTTACCGTTTCGACGAAGGTTGAGCGCTCCGCGCGGTCCGTCTGATCGAAAGCTGTCCGAGGTGGACGTATCCACCGCACAGGGCCGCTGCTTGGCGACTAACGGACGCGCCTTCGGCGGGCGGGCGGGAGACTTGCGAGCCCCGGCCCCGGACGCGGTCCTTCCCGTGAACCGCCATGATCGCCAGCCTGATCCTTCGTGCCGAAGCACGCAGGCCCCCGCGCCGCCGCCCACCTCCGATGGCCACGACCTTGCAGGTTCACGCCGACGCCGGCCGGTCGGGGACATATGAGCCCCCGACACCAACCCCCGCTCGAACCGCTCCCGCCGCGACAAGCTCGCAAGGCCTTGCGCCCTTCCCTGCGACGGAACCGGGGAGGAGGTTGGCACGCGGGGGGACTGACGGCGAAGGAAAGGCCGGAGTTTTACTCAGGCCGCTGATTGCGCGCAGGTTTCCGGCGCGGATCGCCACAATGGAGACGGGTCGGTCGACGGCATCCTTCTCGCCTTGCGGGAGAAGGTGGCGTCGCGGAGCGAGGTCGGATGAGGGGTTGCCCAGGCGATGGCCTCATCGTTTGCAACGACAGGGGCCGGAGAGACCCCGCATCCGTCAGGCTTCGCCTGCCACCCGTCGGATCGGCGCGATGCGCCTCGCCTCCACCCACAAGGGGAGAAGGACGGGGGGGGCACCCTCGCGCGCCCGGTGCCCCGGCCGGGCGCGTCAGACGTCCAGGTCTTCCTTCACGAAGCGGGCGTTGTCCTGGATGAAGCGGAAGCGGGCGTCGGCCTTCTTGCCCATCAGGCGCTCGACCAGATCCTCGACGTCGGCGAGGTCGGTGACGTCGTCCGGCACCGTCACCCGCGCGAGGGTGCGGGTCTTCGGGTTCATGGTGGTGTCCTTGAGCTGGGACGCCATCATCTCGCCGAGGCCCTTGAAGCGGCCGATCTCGACCTTCTTGCCCTTGAACGTGGTCGCCAGCAGCTCGTCGCGGTGGGCGTCGTCGCGGGCGTACTCAGACAGGGCCCCGGCCTGGATGCGGTAGAGCGGGGGCAGGGCCATGAACAGCCGCCCCTGCCGGATCACGTCCGGCATGACGCGGTGGAAATAGGTGATCAGCAGGGCGGCGATGTGGGCGCCGTCGACGTCGGCGTCGGTCATGATGACCACGCGCTCATAGCGCAGGTCGTCGATGCTGAAGCGCGCGCCGGGGTGGACGCCCAGGGCCAGGGTCAGGTCCGACAGTTCGGCGTTGGCGCGCAGCTTGTCCGCGGTGGCCGAGGCCACGTTCAGGATCTTGCCGCGCAGGGGCAGGATGGCCTGGGTGGCGCGGTCGCGGGCCTGTTTGGCCGAGCCGCCGGCCGAGTCGCCCTCGACGATGAACAGTTCGGTGCCGTTGGCGCCCTGGCGGGTGCAGTCGGCCAGCTTGCCCGGCAGGCGCAGCTTGCGGGTGGCCGAGGCGCGCTGGACCTCCTTGTCCTTGCGACGGCGCAGGCGATCCTCGGCGCGCTCTATGACGAAGCCCAGCAGGGTGTTGGCCTGTTTCGGGCTTTCGGTCAGCCAGTGATCCAGCGGGTCGCGGATCAGCTGTTCGACCAGACGCGCGCCCTCGGGCGAGGACAGGCGGTCCTTGGTCTGGCCCTGGAATTCCGGATTGCGGATGAAGACGCTGATCAGGGCGCCGGCATTGGCGATGACGTCCTCGGCCGTGATCAGGCCTGCGCGCTTTTCGCCCGTCAGCTCGCCATAGGCCTTGAGACCCTTGACCAGGGCGGCGCGGAACCCCGCCTCGTGCGTGCCGCCGTCGGGGGTGGCGACGGTGTTGCAGTAGGAGGAGACGAAGCCGTCGGCCTCGCCGAAGCCCGTGCCGGTCCAGGTGACGGCCCATTCCACGGCACCGGCCTCGCCCTTGCGCTCGACGCGGCCGGCGAAGGCGGGAGTGACCGTCTCGACGTCGCCGATGCGGTCGGCCAAGGCGTCGGCGAGCCCGCCGGGGAAGTGCAGCACGGCCTCGGCCGGGGTGGCGTCGGTGATCCGCTCGGGCGCGCAGGTCCAGCGGATCTCGACGCCCCGGAACAGATAGGCCTTGGACCGCGTCATGCGGAACAGACGGGCCGGCTTGAAGGCCGCGCCGTGGCCGAAGATCTCCTCGTCCGGGCGGAAGCGGATGCGGGTGCCCTTCTTCCTCGAGGGGGCGACCTGCTGGATCGGCGCGATCGGATGGCCGCGGCTGAACGACTGGGTCCACTCAAAGCCGTCACGCCAGACCGTGACGTCGAGTACATCGGACAGGGCGTTGACGACGGAGACACCGACGCCGTGCAAACCTCCCGAAGTTTCATAGGCTTTGCCCGAAAACTTCCCACCCGAGTGCAGCACGGTCATGACCACCTCCAGCGCCGACTTGCCGGGGTGTTTGGGGTGCGGATCGACGGGGATGCCGCGCCCGTCGTCGCGCACCGTCAGATAGCCGTCGGCGTCGAAGTCGACGGTGATCAGTTTCGCATGGCGGGCCACGGCCTCGTCCATGGCGTTGTCCAGCACCTCGGCGAACAGGTGGTGCAGGGCGCGCTCGTCGGTGCCGCCGATGTACATGCCCGGGCGTTTGCGGACCGGCTCCAGCCCCTCCAGCACCTCGATGGAGCTGGCGGAATAGCCGGCGTCCACGGTGGCCGGGGCGTGGACGGGCGCGGGCTTCGACAGGGCCTGCGCCGCCCGCGCGGGTTCAGGCGCGGCGGCCTTGGGGGCCGGCGCGGGCTCGGGCCGGGGCTCGGGCTCTGGCAGATCGAACAGGGACGGCAGGGCGGACGACATGGGCCGATGATGGGACGATTCGGGGACGGCTCCGGTAGACCCCGCGCGGATCGGGAGCAAGCGGGACGGGGATGGAATCGGGCAGGACGGCGCGCGTGACCACGGCGAGGAACAGCACCCACGGCAGGCCCTGGTGGGCCATGAGGATACTTTCCGACAGGCTGAGCATGACGAAGGCGGCGAGGAAGCCCAGCGCCCACCAGCCCTCCTGCACGCCGGCGCGGCTGGAGCGCAGGACCGAAGCGGCGACGGCGAAGACCGCCATGCCGCCGACCATCAGGGCACCGGGCCAGCCCAGCTGGACGAGGACGTCGATCCAGCCGTGGTGGGCATTGGGCACCAGCCAGCCGGTCTCGACGCGGATCCAGTCGGCCGGGACGCTGTCGCGCTCCCAGAAGGCACCGTAGCCCCAGCCCGTCCAGGGGCGTTCGGCCACGCGGGTCATCAGCGCTTCCCAGATCTCGGTGCGGCCGGTCAGGGACGGGTCCTTGCCCAGCACCTCGAGGATTTCGACGGAGTGGCTGTCCCAGATCAGAAAGCCCGCGCCGGCGGCGGCGACGGCGGCCCAGACGGCGAAGACGGCGAAGGCGGCACCGCCCTGACGCATGGTCCAGAAGCCGGCGATCAGGCCGACGCCCAGCACGAGGCAGAGCAGGGAGGTCTTGGACTGGGTGGCCAGCACCAGGGCCGAGGCGAAGACGAGGGCCAGGGCGGGGACCAGGCGACGCCGGTCGGGCGAGGCCAGGCAGGCGGCCGAGGCCGTGGCGACGATGACCATGACGGCGCCCATCTGGTTCTTCTCGTACCAGAGGCCGCGCCACAGGCCGGCGTTGTCGGCCTGGTGCACGCCGTAGGTCGGCAAGGCGAAGACCATGATCAGGCTGCCGACGGCCATGATCAGGCCGGTGCGCATCAGCAGGCGCGGCAGATGCGGCCCGCGGAAGGCGGCGCCGAGATACAGGGCGAAGCCGCAGGAGATGGCCAGGGCGATGGCGCGGCGGGACGTCACCTCGGGGAACAGCGACCAGTATTTCGAGGCCCAGGCCCACAGCACCAGCAGGCCGATGGCCACCATGGCCGGCCAGGCGCGCCACAGGCGGTCGATCCGGTAAAGCAGCAGCCCCGCCGTCATCGCATAGACCGGCAGCCAGGCCAGCCGCAGGATCGGCGTCTCCTCCTGCGTCGGGGCGAAGATCGGCCCGATCAGGGCGCCGGTCAGCATGAACAGGATGAAGACGCACGCCGCCGTCTCCCACCACGTCGGGGCGGGGTCGGGCGGAGCGGCGGTCAGGGCGGAATCGCGCACCGGGGCAGGGTGGCGGGTGGCGTGTTAAGGGGGGGTTAGGGGGCGGGGGTCAGCGGCGGTCTTGTGCGCCGTGGTACAGGCGCATGACGCGTATGTGGTCGCGAAGGATGCGATACTGAAGCACGTAGCCGTAGGCTCCGAAATGGATCGACCACTCTCGCAGGCCATCGACGTGCACTTGTCGGCCGACGCGCGGCTGCTCGCCCAAGGTGCGCAATGCGGCGATGATCCGGGCTTCGGCTTGCTTGGCCGCTCGAGGGCTCAAGGAGCCTAGCCAGTCGAGTTGAAGCCAAAGGTCTGCCCGGGCCCGTCCGCCCAGAACGACCCTCATGCCTTGGCGGCCAACCGCCGATCCAACTCGGCGCTGAACTCCGCCAGCACCTCTTCCAGCTCATAGGTCGGCTCGTTCTGATCGAACGGCGGAAGCGGCTTGCGGGGGTCGCCATTCATCCAGGTGAAGTCTTCGTGGTCGAACAGCTGCTGGCCCAGAAGAAGTATTGCGAGCTGCTCAGGCGACATGTCGAGCGCCTTGGCCTTCTCCGCCAACTTGGCGCTGGCGTAGTCGTCCAAGGTCAGGTTCAGCGCGCCATCGGCCATCTGGCGAGCTTACCACACCTCGGCCGCTTCATCACGCCCGCTCCACAAAGGTGTCGATCACCTTCTTCTCGCCCGCCTTGTCGAAGGCCACGACCAGCTTGTTGCCCTCGACGGCCTTGACCAGGCCGTAGCCGAACTTCTGGTGAAACACGCGCGTGCCCCGGGTCCAGCCGGAGCCCGCGCCGGGGTCGCCGGTGGCGATGAGGCGGCCGTCGCCTTCGATCAAGGCTTGCCTCGCAGGGCGGTCGGTGGGCTGGCGGGCGGCGGCGAAGGCCTGGCCGCGTTTCCAGCCGGGGCTGGAATAGCCGCTGCCGAAGCTGGGGGCCTCGTCCCAGCGGCTCTTGGCCTCTTTCAGGCCCGCGGACGCGCCGTAGTAGCCGGTCTCGCTCTCGGGCTCGACGTGGTCGAGGGGCAGTTCGTCGACGAAGCGGCTGGGCAGCTGGCTGGTCCAGCGGCCGTAGACCAAGCGGTTGGCGGCGAACGAGATGCGGGCGTCGCGCTTGGCGCGGGTGACGCCGACGTAGGCGAGGCGGCGCTCCTCCTCGAGGCCCTTCTCGCCCTTCTCGTCGATGCTGCGCTGGCTGGGGAAGACGCCTTCCTCCCAGCCCGGCAGGAAAACCAGCGGGAACTCCAGCCCCTTGGCGCCGTGCAGGGTCATGATCTGGACCGAGCCGCTTTCGGACCCGTCGCCGTCGCCGCGGTCCAGGTCCATGACCAGCGAGACGTGCTCCAGATAGGCCAGCAGGGTCTCGAACCCCTGCATCGACTGCACCAGCTCCTTGAGGTTCTCCAGACGCGTCTGGCCCGAGGTGCGGTCGGCCTTCTGCATCTCGGTGTAGCCGGACTCTTCGAGGATGGTCTCGGTCAGGGTCCAGTGCGGGGTGTCCTCGGCCAGCGCGCGCCAGCGGTCCAGGTCGCGCACGAAATTGGCCAGCGCCGTGCGCGTGCGGGCCTGCAGTTCGTCCGAGGTGATCAGCTCGCGCACCGCCGTCATGGCTGAGACGCCCGACAGGCGGGCCATGTGCAGGATCTTCTGCACGCTGGTGTCACCGATGCCGCGCTTGGGCACGTTGACGATCCGCTCGAAGGCGAGGTCGTCGTCTTCCGACAGGATCAGGCGCAGATAGGCGTGCGCGTCGCGGATCTCGGCGCGCTCGAAGAAGCGCGGGCCGCCGATGACCTGATAGGGGATGGCCAGCATGACGAAGCGTTCCTCGAACGCCCGCATCTGAAATGATGCGCGAACAAGGACGGCCATGTCCTTGTAGTTCATGTCAGTTCGGCGTGCGATCTCGATCTCGTCGGCGATCAGCCGGGCCTCGGCCTCGCCGTCCCAGACGCCGCGCACGCGGACCCTGTCGCCGGTCTGGTCCTCGGTCCACAGGGTCTTGCCCAGCCGGCCCTTGTTGGCCGCGATCAGGCCCGAGGCCGCGCCGAGGATATGGCTGGTGGAGCGGTAGTTGCGCTCCAGCTTGACGATCTTCGCGCCCGGGAAGTCCCGCTCGAAGCGCAGGATGTTGTCCACCTCGGCCCCGCGCCAGCCATAGATCGACTGGTCGTCGTCGCCGACGCAGCAGACGTTGCCGGTCGAGGAGGTCAGCAGGCGCAGCCACAGGTACTGGGCCACGTTGGTGTCCTGGTATTCATCGACCAGGATGTACCGGAACCTCTTGCGGTATTCCTCTGCAACATCCGTGTACTGTGACAGGATCGTGAGATTATGCAACAACAGGTCGCCGAAGTCGCAGGCGTTGAGCGTGCGCAGGCGGGCCTGATAGAGGCCGTACAGCTTCTGCCCCTTGCCGGCGGCAAAGTCCTCGCCCGGCGGCAGTTTTTCGGGCGTCCAGCCGCGGTTCTTCCACTGGTCGATCACGCCGGCGAAGGAGCGCGGCGTCCAGCGCTTGGTGTCGACGTTCTCGGCCTCCAGCACCTGCTTCAGCAGGCGCTCCTGGTCGTCGGTGTCCAGGATGGTGAAGGTCGACTTCAGTCCGACCAGCTCGGCGTGGCGGCGCAGGATCTGGGCGGCGATCGAGTGGAAGGTGCCCAGCCAGCGCAGCCCCTCGGCCGAGGGGCCGATCAGGTGAGTGATCCGCTCGCGCATCTCGCGCGCCGCCTTGTTGGTGAAGGTGACGGCCAGCAGCTCCCACGGGCGGGCGCGGCCGGTCGCCAGGATGTGGGCCAGCCGCGTGGTCAGCACGCGCGTCTTGCCCGTGCCGGCGCCGGCGAGGACCAGCACCGGGCCCTCGGTCGTCTCCACGGCCTCGCGCTGTTCCGGGTTGAGACCGGTCAGCCAGTCGTTCGGCGCGCTCTGCAGCGCGCCTTCGGGCGCGCGGGCGCGGGCGAGGTCGGAGATGCGGGGGGCGGATTCGGTCATGCGGACGAGGGAACATAAGGAGACCGGCCGCGGATGTCAGCCTTGGCCTTGGCCGAGCGGAACCGTTGCGCCCACGCCCCCGTTCTCATCGCCGGACAGGGATGCCCCTGAGGAGGACTTCGAATGGCCGACAACATCAACACCAACGGCGGCGGTGGGAACACCGGCATGGCTTTCATCGTCGGCGCGATCGTGGTCGTGCTGGCCATCGTGGCCTATTTCGTCTTCGCCCGCGGCGGCATGGGCAGCGAGACGAAGGACGTGAACGTCGACGTCAATCTGCCGGAAGTCTCGGCCCCGGCCGCGCCGGGCGGGAACTGACCGATGACCGACCCGAACGTCCCCCCGACCCCGCCGCGCGACGACCGTCCCGAGGTCGTGCACCACACCACGATCAACAATCCGCCCCCGTCCGGCGGCGGCGGGGGAGGCGGCTTTCTCGCCTTCCTGATCGGCGGAATCGTGATCGTGCTGATCATCGTCGCCGTGGTTCTGTTGAACGGTGACATGGGTACGAGCGACGAGACCAATGTCGATCTGAACGTCGACGTGCCGACGCCGTCGATGCCCGAGGCCCCCAGCCTGCCGGAGGCCCCCGACCTGCCGACGATCGAGCCGCCGACGGCGCCCGCCCCGGCGCAGTGATCCCGGACGGAAGAGATGAAGGCCCCGGCGGTTCGCGCCGGGGCCTTTTTCGTGGGCGTCAGTTCAGGCGATAGCTGACTGTGGTGACGACCCGCACCTTCTTGTCGACCGACTGGGTCTCCTCGCCGATCTCGTCGCGGGCGAGGATCTGGAACGACCCCTGGGTGGCCTCGCGGATCGGGCCGAGGCGCGAGCCGGAATCGCGCGCGAACTGTTCGGCGCCGGTGCGGGCCGAGGCGGTCGCCTCGGCGATCATGGCCGGGCGGACCGAGTTCAGCCGGGTGAAGGCGTAGGTCGGACCGTTGAAGTCCTGCAGAACCACGCCCTGCCGGACCAGCTCGTTCAGGGCCCGGGTCGTCGCCTGCACGCGGTCGACGTCGGTCGTCCGCACGATCACGGTCTGGGCCAGGATGAACCTCGGGCCCTGCTGGGCGCCGTACTCCCGCGAGCGGGTGTCGGCGACTTCCAGACGCCCCAGCGAGATGGCCTCGGCCGGATAGCCCTGGGCCACGAGGAAGCGGCGCACCGTGGCCAGGTCGGCGTCGATCACGCCCTGAACCTCGGACAGCACCTCGCCCGAGGCGGTGAAGCGCAGGGGCAGGACGGCCAGGTCGGCCTTGACGTTGCGTTCGGCCAGGCCGCGGACGCTGACGTAGCGGTCGCCGACGCGGGCGTTGACGATGCCGGAACCGATCAGGCCGCCGCCGGCCGCCATGCCGACGGCGATGACGGCGCCCAGGGCGAGGGCGGGAATCAGTCTGGGGTCACTCATGGGCCATCTCCGAACGCGGTTCCTCGAGGAAGCGCCCGAACCGACGCGCCGTCAATCCTCGGCGAAGCTGCGGTCGCCGGCCGTCCAGGACAGGGCCAGCAGCCGGCAGGCGGAGGCCAGCGGCGTGCGGCCGCGACGTTCGTCGAGCCGCTTCATCAGACCCGAGATCGGCAGCGACATTTCGGCCGCGATGCCGTCGAGAACGGCCCAGAATTCGGGCTCCAGCGCCACCGAGGTGGCGTGGCCGGACAGCAGAACGGATCGCTTGCGCAGCATGGGCCCATGCTAGCAGAGCTGAACGCTGTTCACCTGCGCGGATTCCGGCGTAAGGTCGGGCGTCCAGAGGACCCCGCCATGACCGCCGCCGCCGACGTCCAGACCCGCGACTTCCGCATGCCGCCGCTGCGCCCGCTGACGGCGCTGCGCGCGTTCGGCCGGCTGGTGCGCGACAAGGAGGACACCGCCCAGGTGTTCGAGATCATGCGGGCGCTGTCGGGCGGGTCGCTGCGGCGCGGCTACGACCAGATGCTGACGACGGTCGAGGGCGGCCGTCAGGCCTATCTGCGCGAGGAACTGGCGCGCAAGCTGGACGATCCCGACTGGCTGGCGAAATTCCCCGAAGGTTCGGTCGGCGGCGCCTATCGGGCCTTCCGCGAGGCCCGGGGCTTCACGGCCGAGGGCCTGGCCGACGAGGCGCGCAAGGTCGCGCCGGAGACGGTCGACGCGCCGCACCCGATCGTCTGGTATTCGCGCCGCATCCGCGACGTGCACGACGTCTGGCACGTGCTGACGGGCTATGGCACCGACGCCCTGGGCGAGGCCTGCGTGGTGTCCTTTTCCCATGCCCAGACCGGCAATCTGGGCTTTGCCTTCATCGGCTGGGGCGCCGCGGCGGAAATCCGGCGCGAGGCCCGGGCCGTGCCGGCGCTGCGGGCGGTGGCCCAGGCCTGGCGTCTTGGCCAGGCCGCGCGCTGGCTGCCGAGCCTGGACTATGAGGCCCTGTTCGCCGAGCCGCTGGAGGCGGCGCGCGCGCGTCTGGGTCTGCGGCCGCCGACCGTCTATCTGGGCGTTCCCGAGGCGGTGCGCGCCGGGCTGAAGCTGCGCTCCTGACATAAGCCTGCCTTGTTCGTGACCGACGGCGATCCGCGTTGCGACGCGCGGGGCGTCGGCGCACTTCCGGAGCATGACCGCCCTGACCGACAAGCCTTCCCCCGCCGACGCCCCACGGCTGCCCAGGGCCACCCTGATCGCCATCGGGGCCGTGGCCCTGTGCGCGGTCATCTGGGGCACGACCTGGTACGGCATCACCTGGCAGCTGGGCGTGGTCGATCCGATCGTCTCGGTGACCTGGCGCTTCGGCCTGGCCGCGCTGGTGCTGTTCGCCGGCATGGCGATCGCGCGCCAGCCCAGGGGGCTGACCCGCCGCCAGCATCTGGAGGCCGTGGGGCAGGGGGCCTTCACCTTCGCCGTCTCCTACGCCTTCACCTATCAGTCCGAGCAGCACGTGCCGTCGGCCATCGTGGCGGTGATCTTCGCTGCCCTGGCCTTCCTGAACCTGAGCCTGTTCCGGGTCGCCGCGGGGCAGAAGCCGCACCGGCTGTCGTGGGCGGGCGCGGCCCTGGGCGTGGCCGGGGTGGCGGTGCTGTCGGGGTCCGAGCTGTTGAGCGCGCGGCTGGGCCCGCAGGCGGCGATGGGGATCGGTTTCGCCCTGGTGGCGGTGACGAGTTCGGCCTTCGGCAATCTGTTCGCCTGGCGGGCGCAGAGGGCCGGGGCGCCGCTGCTGGCGTCGACGGCCTGGGCCATGGCCTACGGGACGGGCATGCTGGCGGTGTACGGGCTGGCGACGGGCGCGGAGTTCCGGATCGAGCCCACCGCCGGCTATCTGATCTCTCTGGTCTATCTGGCCGTGCTGGGGTCGGTCGTGGCCTTCGTGGTCTATTTCTGGATCGCCCGGTCGCGCGGCTATGCGCTGGCCAGCTACATCTCGGCCCTGACGCCGCCCATCGCCATGCTGGTGTCGGTCGCCTTCGAGAACGCGCGGTTCGGCCTCTGGGCCCTGGTCGGCCTGGCCGTCGTGATCGCGGGGCAGGCGCTGATGATCCGCGCGGCGCGCAAACCCCCGGCCTGAGCCGTCACCAGATCCAGCCGCGCTTCTTTTTCGGCGGGGGTTCGTCGTCCGGGCCTTCGGGCAGGGGAACCTCGCCCGCCGCGCGCCGGCGCTGTTCCTCGAGGAAGCGCTTCTTGCGCAGCACGGCCATGAGGGGGATCAGGCCATGGACGATGCGCGGGTCCTTGCGCGGGTCAGTCGTCATCGGAAGCCTCCGGGGCACGGTCCCTGCGGTGGCCGTCCAGGGCGCGGTCGCGGGCCAGGCGTTCCAGCAGGGACTGCTGCGTCTCCGCCTTGGGTCGGCCATGCGCGGCGCGGTTCTCCGCCGCCTGCGTCTTCGCCGCCGCCTTGTCGCGGGCCTTCCTCGCCTTGTTGAAGTTCACGATCTCCGCCATGCGGCGAAATCTAGACCAAAATGTCGGCGAATTCACTGCAACCGGTCGGGGGCGCCCGCTATTCGGATCGGTGAGGGCGTCCGGCCCTCGGTGAGGAGACCGCGGTGATCGCTCTAGTCCTGAACGTGCTCTGGCTGATCTTCGGAGGTTTCATCTCCGGTCTGGCGTGGCTGTTCGGCGGGGCGATCCTGGCCCTGACGATCGTCGGCCTGCCGTGGGCCTTCGCCGCCTGGCGCATCGCGGCCTATACCTTCTGGCCGTTCGGGCGCGAGGTGGTGTGGCGCGCGGACGACGGCATGGACGTGGGGCGCGGGCCGGTGGGCGTGGTCCTGAACGTGATCTGGTTCGTCTTCGCCGGCTGGTACATCGCCCTCAGCCACCTGATCGCGGCCTTCTTCGAGGCCATCACCATCATCGGCATCCCCTTCGCCCTGAAGGATCTGGAACTGGCAAAGCTGGCCCTGGCACCGGTGGGGCGGACGATCCGGGAGAAGTGAGGGGGTTCAAAAGCCGGTGAAAAGGCGATCGAGGGCGCGGCGGATGTCGTCTTCGTAGACACGAAGCGAGCCGACCGGTGCCCCGTCATGCGACGGTCGACCGCGCAAATCTCCGACATCATCAGGATGAAACGCTCGTCGGCGAAATCGACCGCCACCGTCACCTTCGTCATGACGGCATGCTCCGGCATTCGAAGAAGGGGCGCAACGAGAACCGTGGGACCCTCGTCATAGAGGTCCGACTGGATCACCATCACGAATGGCGCGATCGACCGGCTGAGGGCCGAGGGGTTCTCGACGACGTCGAACTGGTGGATCACCAGCGCCGGAGATCCTGACCGAACACGCCAAATCGATCGATGCGCTCAAGATGCAGGGCGATGGCGTCGGCGTTCTCCGCCGCCCATGCGTGCGCCTTTTCCGCGTCCGACCCGATCTCCCGCCGCTTCTCGAGCGCCCTTCGCAGCGACTGCTCCGTCACCTCGGCCAGGTCGATGTTCGACGCCCGGGCCTCCTCGAGCAGGGCGCGATCGATTTCGATCCTGAGTTCGGCCTTTCCCATGGTCCCACCCTACGCCGCTTCGCGGGAGGCGACAAACGTCAGCCGGGGCTGATCATCTTCTCGGGCCGCACCGCCGCGTCGAACTCGGCGTCGGTCAGATAGCCGCCGCCGACGGCCTCTTCGCGCAGGGTGGTGCCGTTTTTATGGGCCGTCTTGGCGATCTTGGCGCAGGCGTCGTAGCCCAGCTTGCCGTTCAGGGCGGTGACCAGCATCAGCGAGTTGTTCAGCCCGCGCCGGATGTTGTCGATGCGGGGCTCGATGCCGACCACGCAGTTGTCGGTGAAACTGACCGCCGCGTCGGCCATCAGCCGCACGGACTGCAGGAAGTTGTAGGCCATCACCGGGTTGAAGACGTTCAGCTCGAAATGGCCCTGAGAGCCCGCGAAGGTGATGGCCGCGTGGTTGCCGAACACCTGGACGCAGACCTGGGTCAGGGCCTCGCACTGGGTCGGATTGACCTTGCCCGGCATGATGGAGCTGCCCGGCTCGTTCTCCGGCAGGGCCAGCTCGCCCAGGCCCGAGCGGGGGCCGGAGCCGAGGAAGCGGATGTCGTTGGCGATCTTGAACAGCGAGGCCGCCACCGTGTTGATGGCCCCGTGGCTCATGACCATGGCGTCGTGGGCGGCGAGCGCCTCGAACTTGTTGGGGGCGGTGGTGAAGTTCAGGCCGGTGATCTGGGCGATCTTGTCGGCCACGCCCTCGGCGAAGCCCACCGGCGCGTTCAGGCCGGTGCCGACGGCCGTGCCGCCTTGGGCCAGCTGCATCAGGTCGGGCAGGGTGGCCTCGATCCGCTCGATGCCCTTGGCGACCTGCTGGACGTAGCCCGAGAACTCCTGGCCCAGCGTCAGCGGGGTGGCGTCCTGGGTGTGGGTGCGGCCGATCTTGATGATGTCCTTCCACGCCTGGGCCTTGTCGTTCAGGGCGTTGTGAAGGGTCTGCAGCGCGGGCAGCAGGCGGTGGACGACCTCCTCGGCGCAGGCGACGTGCATGGCCGTGGGATAGGTGTCGTTGGACGACTGGCTCATGTTGACGTGGTCGTTGGGGTGAACCGGCTTTTTGGAGCCCATCTCGCCGCCCAGCATCTGGATGGCGCGGTTCGAGATCACCTCATTGGCGTTCATGTTCGACTGGGTGCCCGAGCCGGTCTGCCAGACGACCAGCGGGAAATGGTCATCCAGCTTGCCCTCGATGACCTCGTCGGCGGCGCGGACGATGGCGGCGCCGAGGGCCGGATCGAGGCGGCCCAGCGCCATGTTGGTCTCGGCGGCCGCGCGCTTGACGATGCCCAGCGCCCGCACGATCGGCAGGGGTTGCTTCTCCCAACCGATCCGGAAATTGCCGAGGCTGCGTTGCGCCTGGGCGCCCCAGTAGCGGTCGGCCGCGACCTCGATCGGGCCGAAGGTGTCGGTTTCGGTGCGGTGTTCGGTCATGGCGCGGACGGCTCTTCAGGCGTGACGGGAGGATGCGCGGGGGTGTAGCACGGAGGAATGAGCGGGCAAGGCGAGGGACGGACCATGCGGGGCGGGATGATGGCCATGACGGCGGTCGCGGTGGCGCTGACGGCGTCGGCGGCGGCGAGCCAGACCCCGGACCTGCCCCACGACGTGCTGCTGGAGACAGAGGCCGGGGTGATGATCCTCGACCTCGACTATGTCCGGGCCCCGATCACGGCCTGCAATTTCGCGCGCTACGTCCAGCTCGGCGACTATGGGCACGGCAGTTTCTTCCGATCGGTCGTGGCGGCGACCAACGCCAATCCCAACCCGATCGACGTGATCCAGGCGGCGACGCCGCGCGGGTCGGACGACGCCCTGCGCCCGCCCATCCCGCTGGAGCGGACGTCGCTGACGGGGCTGCGTCATGTGGCGGGCGCGGTGTCGATGGCGCGCGACGGGCCCGACACGGCGACGTCGAGCTTCTTCATCGTCACGCAGGACGCGCCGTCGCTGGACTTCGGCGGGGGCCGCAATCCCGATGGTCAGGGCTTCGCCGTCTTCGGTCAGGTGGTGGTCGGGCTGGACGTGGCGCGGGCAATCCAGATGCGGCCGACCGACGGTCAGGAGCAGCTGACGCCGCCGGTGCGGATCAACGCCGCCGTCATGCTGGCGCCGCCGCCCGCGGTCTGCGCCGCTTGACCCCCGGCTGGATCGGGACCGGCAAGGTCCGCGCGCGCGAGGCCGGCGAGGTGGTGGAGATCACCATCGAGGGGCTGACCACCCAGGCCAAATACTACAAGCCGCTGGTCTATGAGTTCATGCGCAAGGAGTGGCGCGGGTCGCGCCCGTCGTACGGCGACTTCGCGGTCGAGATCGTGATGGAGCACGTCGGCGATCCGCCGTGGATGGACCTCGACAACCTGGCCAAGGCCCTGCTGGACGCCATCAAGGGCTATCTGTTCCACGACGACGCCCAGGTGGCGCGGCTGCTGGTCGAGCGGCACGAAGGCGAGCGCGAGCGGATCACGATCCGCGTGCGTCCCCGTCAGCCGGCCGGCATCGGGGGATAGCGTTCGAAGCTGGGCCGGTGGTGCAGGTCGGCCATCCAGCCGATGCGCTCCGCCGTCTGGATCTGGCCCTGGAGCGGGATGGAGTCCGGGTCGTCGAGGGTGGCGCTCTGCACGTCGGTCAGGCCGGGGAAGATCTCGGCGTTGGTGTAGAACAGGCCCGTCCCGCAGGTCGGGCAGAAATGCCGGCGGCCGTGCTCGGACGAGGCGTACTCCGTCGTCTCGCCGGTGATCCGGACCTGGTCTGTGGGCGCCAGAGCCCAGGCCACCGCCGGAGCGCCGGCGCATTTGCGGCAGTCGACGCAGTGGCACAGGGCGTGGTGCGCGACCTCGACCGGCATGGAATAGCGCACCGCGCCGCAATGGCATCCGCCGTCTGGCATCGGGACCTCCCTGAATGTTCCGGTTATGTTCGCGCGCCCGCGTCCGCGGGTCAAGGCCTCGTCGCGGTCAGCGCCGGAAGGCGTAGGTGGTGGTCAGCAGCGGCCGGATGTCGCCGCCGACGAAGACCTGGGGTTCCGACGCCGGGCGAAGGCCCTCGGCCGTCTCGCGCCGCGACACGCAGGCGCGGGTCATCTCGGCCAGGTTGATGAAATCCGCGGCGTTGGGCAGGCTTTCGAGCACGCAGCCGTCGAAATAGGGATAGACGGCGTCCTGGCTGCAGCCGAACGAGGACCGGTCGCGACGGGCCGCCGTCATGATCATGCGGTTGGGGCCCTGCAGCTCGGGGATGAAGACGCCGGAGAAGCAGGCCGAGACCACGACCACGGTCGGGCGCTCGCCGCACCACTGGTCGACCAGTTCGCCCAGGCGCGACGGGCTGAGCTGTCCCTCATTGCCCCAGGTGATGCCGCGCGTGTTGCCGTGCGACGAGAAGTAGAGGAAGCAGCCGACCGTCGCGCGACGCGCCACCTCCGTGATGCCGGACAGCACCTCGGCGCCCGTGGCGCCGTCCGCCGCCGTGGGGCGGAGCGTGTAGTCGACGAAGTGGCGCGCCTCGAACCCCTCGGCCTTGAAGGCCGCGGTCAGATCCCGCCGCGAGTTGTCGAAGGCGACGATGGGGTCGCCCCGGCTGGTGCGCCAGTCGGCCGCGACCACGGCCCCGGTCCAGCCGTCGAAGGTCCCGCCGGGGTCCGCGGCACCGGGCGTCGTGGCGCAGGCGGTCAGGGTCAGCGTGGCGACGGCGGCGACGGCGAGCGTGCGGATCATGAGACGGGCCCCTTCAGCTTCGGGGACCATTGATCGCGACCGGGGCGCGGGGGTCAACCCGTCCGGACCTGATGGGCCTACTTCTTCCGGAACTGGTCCAGCGAGACGACCTTGGGACCGTCGTCGCCGGTGGGCGGAGGCGGCGGGGCGGGTTCCGGCTCGGGCTCGGGCGCGAGGGCCGGGGCCTCGAACTGCAGGATGAACTGCACCGACGGATCGTAGAAACGGGTCACGGCCGCATAGGGCACGGTCATGACCTTGGGCAGGCCGCCGAACTTGAGCATCACGGTAAAGCGGTCCGGCTCGACCGCCAGGTCCCAGTACTGGTGCTGGAGGACGACGGTCATCTCCTCCGGATATTTGGCCAGGATGTCCGGTGGCAGGCTGACGCCCGGCGCCCGGGTGACGAAGGTGATGTAGAAATGGTGGGCACCCGGAATACCCTCGGGCAGCGCGGCGCGTTCCAGCGCGGCGCGGACGACGCCGCGCAGGGCGTCCTGGGCCAGGCCCTCGTAGTTCATCTCGTCGACCGGGGGGGTCTGCTCGGCCATGCTCACCTCGGCTGCGATGCGCCCGACATAGCGGCCCTCGCCCGGCGAAGGAAGCGGCAGACAAGGTCAATGCGGCGAGAAAGTCCCGGGCTTCTGTTGCCAGGCGCCCGGGGAGCCCCGCCCCGGGATCTGAACCCCGAGGACTTAAGTGTTCGAAATCACCCGAACCGCTTACGCGGCGAGAGCGACTTCTCCAGCGAAGTTATCGTTCGCAGTTAGTCAAAGGCCCGATACGGTGGGCCAGGACGGGCGAAAGCAACCTCTTTACACGTCCGTCGATGCTGGTCGGCCCCGCGCTCCCCGCTGATAACGGAAGGGAGATTGGTGGAGCCGCCGGGAATCGCACCCGGGTCCGGTCCGCTTATTACAGGCACGTTTATCGCCATAGTCCGGGCGAACCCGGACACGGACAATATAGGTTCAGGGTCTCAAGGTTCCAATAGCAGACCGAACATCACGCGCGCGGCCAGTCCGGGGTCTGGTTGCGGAACCAGGTGAGCTGGCGCTTGGCGTAGTTGCGCGTGGCCTGACGGACGGCGTCCATGGCGTCGTCGAGCGTGACCTTGCCCTTCAGGTGGGCCGCGAAATCCCGCACGCCGACGGCCTTCATGGCGGGCAGTTCCGGGTCGAGGCGGCGACGCATCAGGGCGCGGACCTCGTCCAGCGCGCCCTGTTCCACCATTGCGCCGACGCGGCGGTCGCAGTTGGCGTAGAGGGCGGCGCGGTCGGGTTCGACGACCCGCCGGTCATAGGTCCCGGGGGCCAGAAGGGGGCGGGTGTCGGCCTGCCAGTCGGTGAGGGCCCGGCCGGTCGTCTCGGCCACGGCGAGGGCGCGGGTCAGGCGCTGGCGGTCGCCGGGCGCGATGGCCGCGGCGGCGCGGGGGTCCCGTTCGGCCAGACGGGCGCGGAAGGCGTCCTCGCCCAGAAAGTCGAAGGCCTCCTGGGTCGCCTCGCGGGCGGCGACGGGCACGTCGGGGATGTCGGCGATGCCCTTGGTCAGGGCGGTGAAATACAGGCCCGTGCCGCCGACGATCAGCGCCGGCCGGCCCGCCGCCGCCAGTTCGGCCAGCACCGGCGCCACGGCCCGGGTCCACCGCCCGACGGACCAGGCCTCGGCCGCGTCGGCGACGCCGTACAGGCGGTGATCGGCCCGCGCCTCGTCTTCCGCCGACGGTCGGGCCGAGAGCACCCGCAGGTCGGCGTAGAGCTGCTGGCTGTCGGCGTTGACAATCACCGCGCCGGTTTCCTGCGCCCGAGCCAGGGCGAGGGCGGATTTGCCCGAAGCGGTCGGGCCGGCAATCAGGGTGACAAGGGCGCTCATCGGGGCGGCTTAGCCCCTCCCGTCGGTCGAGGGAAAGGCGTAGGACCGGGCCATGCCGAGCAAAGACGACGTGCTGGATGCGCTGGACCGCATCATCGACCCCCGCACCGGACGCGGACTGGTGACCTCAGGCCGGGTGCAGGGCCTGGTGGTGGCGGACGACCGGGCCGGCTTTGCCCTGGACGTTCCGGCGGCGGACGCGGCCCTGTACGCGCCGGTGCGCGACGCGGCCGAGGCGGCGCTGAAGGCCCTGCCGGGGATGGCGCGGACCTCGGTCGTGCTGACGGCCGAGACGCCGCCGGTCGCGCCGCGCCGCACCGCGTCGCTGTCGCCGCAGGCGGTGGACCAGACCCGCCCGCGGGCGCCCGTGCCGACCGAGCGGCCGGCCCACGTGCGCAAGGTGCTGGCCGTCGCCGGCGGCAAGGGCGGGGTGGGCAAGTCGACGGTGGCGGTCAATCTGGCGGCGGCGCTGGCGGCGCAGGGCCTGTCGGTCGGCGTGCTGGACGCGGACGTCTACGGCCCCTCGCTGCCGACGCTGCTGGGGATCTCGGGCAAGCCGGACTACGTCGACGGGGCCATCCAGCCGCACCGGGCCCACGGGCTGAAGGCCATGTCGGTCGGGCTCCTGACGCAGGCTTCGGACGCCATGATCTGGCGCGGGCCGATGGCGTCTCAGGCCCTCACCCAGATGCTGACGCAGACTCGATGGGGCACGGCGGAGGCACCGCTGGACGTGCTGGTCGTCGACCTGCCGCCGGGCACCGGCGACGTGCAGCTGACCCTGATCCAGAAGACCCCGCTGGACGGCGCCGTGATCGTGGCGACGCCGCAGGAGCTGGCCCTGGCCGACGCCCGCCGCGCCCACGCCCTGTTCGACAAGGTCGGCGTGCCGACCCTGGGCCTGATCGAGAACATGACCGGCGAGGTCTTCGGCCGCGGCGGGGCCGAGGCGGAAGCCGGGCGTCTGGGCGTGGCCTTCCT
The DNA here is from genome assembly GCA_018820275.1 of Alphaproteobacteria bacterium. Lineage (GTDB taxonomy): Bacteria > Pseudomonadota > Alphaproteobacteria > Caulobacterales > Caulobacteraceae > Brevundimonas. The sequence goes on along the minus strand of JAHJOO010000066.1, from coordinate 168,674 downwards.
CGGCGACCTGCCGCTGGACGGGGCCCTGCGCCGGGCCAGCGACGCGGGGATGCCGCTGGTGGTCGCCGAACCGGACGGGGAGACGGCGCGGCGGTTCGCCGGCTTCGCGGCGGCGGTGGCGGAGCGTCTGGGCGTGGTTAGCGCCGCGTGAACCTGAACGGGTAACTACACACACTTGTGAGTGGTATTGCGGCGGCAATGAGGCAGCGTGGTTCCGGCGGGATCCCCCGCCTTTGGAGGACGTCATGCTGAGGAAGACCGTTCTGGCCGCGATGATCGCGGCGTCCACGCTCGTCGCCGCGCCCCAGGCCGCCACCGCCAGGGCCGTGGCGGCGGAGTACCCGGAATGCTGGCTGAACTGCGTGTGGATCGCGACGATCGACGGCGGCTACTGGATCTGCGAGGTCCAGATGGACTGCGTGAACCCCTGACGGGGTCAGGCCGGGGTCGCCGCCCCCGCGACCCCGGCCGCTTCCGTCTTCACGGGCGGTGCCGTAGCACAGCACCTCGGTGATGCCGGGCATGATCTCGTTGGCGTCGTAGCGCATGGCGATGACCGCGTCGGCGCCGGCGGCGCGGGCCTGTTCGAGCAGGTGCTCATAGGCCTCGGCGCGGGCCGTCTCGGCCAGTTTGACGTAGGCGCCGACCCGGCCGCCGACCAGCGACTGCAGCCCGCCGATGGCATCGGAGACGACGTTGCGCGACCGCACGGTGATGCCCCGCACCACGCCGAGGGTGCGCGTGATGCGCAGGCCGGGCAGGTCGTTGGCGGTGGTCACCAGCATGGCAGGTCTCCTCTAGCGGCGTTCCAGGGTGCGGAAGACGAAGGGGTGGTCGTCCTTCTCGCCGGGCTCGTGGCGTTCCGAGAAGGCCTCGACCCAGGCGGTTTCGTCAAATGCCGGGAAGAATACATCGCCGGCGGGCGCGGCCTCGACCTCGGTCAGGTGCAGGATGCGCGCGCGGGGCAGGGTTTCGGCATACAGCCCGGCCCCGCCGATGACGCAGATCTCGTCGACGCCGTCGTCCATCGCCTGCTCGCGGGCGATCTCCAGGGCCTCGTCCAGCGAGCGGCTGACGAGGGCCTCGCCCATGGCGGTCTTCGCCTGGCCCTCCTCGCCCCAGGCCTCGTCGCGGGTCAGGACGATGTTCAGCCGCCCGGGCAGGGGCTTCAGCGGCAGGCTCTCCCACGTGGCGCGCCCCATCAGGCAGGGCTTGCCCATGGTCAGGGCCTTGAACCGCTGCAGATCGGACCGCAGCCGCCACGGCAGACCGCCATCGCGCCCGATCACGCCATTACGCGCGCGGGCGACGACCAGGGAGAGGCGGGGGATCACACCGCCACCGCGGCCTTGATGTGCGGCCAGGGGTCATAGCCGGCGATGGTCACGTCCTCGCGCACGAAGGCGAACAGGTCGTCGCGGGGCGTGAGAGTCAGTTGGGGCAGGGGGCGGGGGGTGCGGGACAGCTGTTCGCGCGCCTGCTCCACGTGGTTCAGATACAGGTGGGCGTCGCCGAAGGTGTGGACGAACTCGCCGGGTTCGAGCCCCACGACCTGGGCCATCATGTGGGTCAGCAGGGCATAGCTTGCGATGTTGAACGGCACGCCGAGGAAGACGTCGGCCGACCGCTGGTACAGCTGGCAGCTCAGCTTGCCGTCGGCGACGAAGAACTGGAACAGGCAGTGGCACGGCGGCAGGGCCATGTCGTCGACGTCGGCGGGGTTCCAGGCCGTCACGATGTGGCGGCGGCTGTTGGGGTTGGTGCGCAGCGAGTGCACCACCTTTTCGATCTGGTCGATCACCCGCCCGTCCGGCGTCGACCACGACCGCCACTGCTTGCCGTAGACGGGGCCCAGCTCGCCCTCCGCATCCGCCCATTCGTCCCAGATGCGTACGTCGTTCTGCTTCAGCCAGGCGATGTTGGTCTCGCCGCGCAGGAACCACAGCAGCTCCACGATGATGCTGCGCAGGTGCAGCTTCTTGGTGGTCAGGAGCGGGAAGCCCTTCGACAGGTCGAACCGCATCTGGCGGCCGAACACGCCCAGCGTACCGGTGCCGGTGCGGTCGCCGCGCTCGGCCCCGTTGTCGAGGATGTCGCGCAGCAGGTTCAGATACTGCCACTCCGGATGGTCGTCCGGCACGGCGCCGGTTCCGGCTTCGATCAGGTCGCGATGGGCGAGGGCGTTCATGGGCAGAGAGTGCCCGTGATTCGCCGGGCCGGGCAGACGGCGATTCGCCCGATGCACAGGAATGTGCGTCAGCCTGTGAACCCGTCCGCCTCCAGGAAGGCCGCTTCTTCCGGCGTGGTCTCTCGGCCCAGGGCGGCATTGCGGTGCGGGAAGCGGCCGAAGCGAGCGACGACGCCGTGGTGGTGCTCGGCCCAGCGGTCGTCGGGCTTCCGCTCCATGCGGGTCCGGAACAGCTCCACCTGACGGTCCTGATCGGCCATGTCCTCGGAGTGCTGCAGCGGCAGGTAGAAGAAGCGCCGAATGTCGCCCTCGATCTCCAGGTCGTGACCGGCGTCCAGCGCCCGCCGGGCGAACATGCGGCCGAGCGGGTCGGTGGCGAAGGCGTGACCCGTGTCGCGGAAGGCGTTCCTCGGAAACTGGTCCAGCAGGATCAGCAGGGCCAGCGACCCCTCGGCCGTGTCCGCCCAGGGATCCAGCTCGCGCCGGGCGGCGGCGGCGTGGGCGTCATGGAAGCGTCGCCGGAACAGGGCGTCGAAGGCCTCGTCCTTCTTGAACCATTTGTCGGGGCCCGCCTCTTTCCAGAAGGCGACGACGTCGGAAGGCGATATGTCTGGGGTCATGACCGAGAACCTAGGTACCCCGCTCCCCGTCTTCCATGACCGCGACTGCGATCTGTCGATCATTCGTGGCAAGCGCGTCGCCGTGATCGGCTATGGCAGCCAGGGGCGGACCCATGCGCTGAACCTGCGCGACTCCGGTGTGGAGGACGTCGTCGTGGGGCTGAAGGCCGGGTCGGCGACGCGGGCGAAGGCGCAAGCCGACGGCTTCGCCGTCCTGACGGCCGGCGAGGCGGCAGCGGGTGCGGACGTGGTGGCCGTCATGGTCTCGGACGAGGCGCATCGCGACCTGTGGCGCGACGAACTGGCCCCGGCCATGACACCCGGCGCGGCTCTGGTGTTCGCCCACGGCCTGTCGGTGCGGTTCGGTCTGGTCGAGCCCCGGCCCGATCTGGACGTCATCCTGGCCTCGCCCAAGGGCATCGGGCCGCGCATCCGCGACCTGTACGAGGCCGGCGAGGGCGTCTTCTGCCTGTTCGGCGTGCATCAGGACGCGACCGGCGGCGCGCACGCCCTGGGCCTGTCCTACGCCGCGGCGCTGGGCTGCGGCCGCAAGGGCATTCTGGAGACCACCTTCCGCGACGAGTGCGAGAGCGACCTGTTCGGCGAGCAGGTGGTGCTGTGCGGCGGGGTGGCCGAGCTGATCGACGCGGCCTTCATGAAGCTGGTCAACGCCGGCTATCCGCCGGAGGTCGCGTGGTTCGAATGTTTCTACGAGGTCAAGCTGGTCACCGACCTGATGTTCGAGCGCGGGGTGGCGGGGGCGTTCGAGAAGATCAGCAACACCGCCGAATACGGCGCCTATCTGACGGGGCCGCGGGTCATCGGTGAAGCCTCAAGTGCGGCAATGGACGAGGTTTTACAGGAGGTTCAGTCGGGCGACTTCGTGCGTCACCTGATGCGGGACCATGACGCCGGCTCCCCCGACCTGCTCGCCCGCCGGGCGGCGCTGCGCGCGCGGCGGATCGAGGCGGTGGGGGCGCACCTGCAGGCGGTCGCGGAAAAGGCGAAGGACTAGGCTGGCCTGACCCGCAGGTCGCCTTCGTAGTCGCCCTTTCCGATCGGAACGCCGCGCGTCCGCAGGATGGCGTAGGCGGTGACCACGTGGAAATAGAAGTTCGGCAGGGCGTAGGTCAGGAGATAGGTCTCCGGCGTGAGCGGCAGGGTCTGCGGGCCCCATGCTGACCGGTGGGCGTTGTCCGGGTCGGTCGGGCGGTAGATCTCTATGTCGAATTGCCGGCCCGCCCAGCCGTTCACCTCGGCGGGGTCGAGGGCCTCGAGCTCCCGGATCGCGGTTTCGACGGTGGCGCGGAGGTCCGCGAAAGGCATCGGACCGATAAGGGGAGGCGGGGCGAAGACGCCGGTCCGGGCCGCCTCCAGCCCCCAGACGGCGTGGTGCCTCAGCGCCTCGATCTGGAAGTGGAAGGGCGCCATGTCCTCGATCAGCCGGGCCGCGACGAAGTCGTCGGGATCGCCGCCGGCCTCCGCACAGTGCTTCGCGGCGCGCGCGAGCACGTTTCGCAACGCCCGCGTCGTCTGCAGAAAAGTCGGAACGCTGAGGTCATAAAGCGAGGTGGTCATCCGGCGTCCATCTGGGATCACCGGCGACGGGCGGTCAACGTCAATCCGCCACCACGACGGCCTTCGAGAGATCCGCCTGGATCCGGACCACGTCGCCGGGGCGGGCGATCACGCCGGGCACGTGCAGGTGCACCACGTCGTCGCCGAGACGCGCGCCGACCTCGCTGAAGGCCCCGCCGAAGCGGGTGGTCTCGACCGTCGTTTCCAACCCCTCGGCGCCCGGCGTCATGTGCTGCGGCCGGATCAGCAGGGCGGCGGGGCCGTCGGGCAGGCCGGGAGCGGGGACCTGTCCCAGCGAGGTGCGGGCCACGCCGGCGGCGACCTGGGCCGGCAGGCGGTTGACCTCGCCCAGCAGCCGCGCCGCGGCGGTCGAGGCCGGGCGGGCCCAGCACTCTTGCGGGTCGCCGGACTGGATCACCCGGCCGCCGTCCATCAGCACCAGATCGTCGGCCATCATCAGGGCCTCGCCCGCGTCGTGGGTGACCAGCAGAACCGCCGCGCCGGCGGCCTTCAGGGTTTCCAGCAGCCCCTCGCGGACCTCGGACTTCAGGTGGGCGTCGAGGCCGGAGAAGGGCTCGTCCAGCAGGACGGTGTGGGGTTCGCGCACGAGCGTGCGCGCCAGCGCCACGCGCTGCTGCTCGCCGCCCGACAGCGAATGCGGCCAGGACTTCGCCCGGTCGGCCAGGCGGACCTCGGTCAGGGCCTTGTCCACTCGGGCTTTGCGCGCGGCCGCGGGCAGGTGGCGCAGGCCGAAGCCGACGTTGTCGCGCACGCTCAGGTGGGGGAACAGGGCATAGTCCTGGAACACCAGGCCGACGTCGCGGGCCTCGGGCGGCACGGTGCGGCCGGCGGCGGACAGCACCCGCTCGCCCGCGCGGATCTCGCCGGCGTCGACCGGCTCGAGACCGGCGATCAGGCGCAGCAGGGTGCTCTTGCCCGAGCCGGAGGGGCCCAGCAGGCAGGTGATGCGGCCGGCGCGCAGGTCGAGGTCCGCGCCCTCGACGGCGGTCTTGGAGCCATAGCGGCGGGTCGCCCCCCGCACGGTGATCGTCGCCTGCTCGCTCATGAACTTCCCGGGCGCGCGTGCGCCACCTTGCGGCTCAGCCATATGACGGGAGGCAGGGCCAGCGCCACAAGGATCAGCGAGGGCCAGCCCGCATTGGCCAGCCGCTCGTCGCGCGCATAGTTGTCGGCGATGACCGCCAGGGTGTCGAAGTTGAACGGCCGCAGGATCAGGGTGGCGGGCAGTTCCTTCAGCACGTCGACCAGCACGACGATCGCCGCGGTGAACAGGGCGGGGGCGGCGATGGGCAGTTGCACCCGCCAGGCGGCCGCGCCCTCGGTGGCCCCGAGACCGCGCGCGGCGTGGATCATCGACGGGGTGACACGCGACAGGCCGGCGTCCACGGGCTCCAGCGCCGCGGCCATCAGCCGCGCGGCATAGGCGTAGAGCAGCAGCGCCAGACCGGCGACGACGTTGCCGGAGCCGCCGGGAACGACGCTCCAGATCCAGGCGGCCGGCAGCAGCAGGCCGATGGCCATGACCGCGCCGGGGGTGGCGTACCCGAGGCTGGCGACGCGCGCCGTCAGGGGCAGGCTGCGCGCGGCCAGGGCGAGGGCGGTGGCGAGGACCACGGTCACGGCCGCGCCGCCGACGCCCAGCGTCAGGGTGTTGCGGGTGGCCGCGATCAGACGCGGCCAGTCGGGCTGCACGTCGATCGACGACCAGGCCAGCCACCCGGCTGGCAGCAGCAGGCCGAGGGTCAGCAGCAGCAGGCAGTAGGCGAAGGCCAGCCAGGCCTTGGCACCCTTGAGCCCGGTGACGGGCAGGGGACGCCATTTGGCGCCGGCCGAGCCATAGGACCGGCTGCGTCGCCCCGCGCGCTCAATCCACAGCAGCAGGGCCGCGGCGCCGAGCAGGGGCAGGGCGAACTGGGCGGCCGAGGCCAGCGAGCCGTAGACGAACCAGGCCCGCACCACGCCGGTCGTCAGCGTCTGCACGCTGAGGAACTGGACCGCGCCATAGTCGGCCAGGGTCTCCATCACGGCCAGGGCGACCCCCGCGGCCAGCGCGGGCCGGGCCATGGGCAGGGCGACGGCCAGAAAGGCGCGGCGCGGCGCGGCGCCGAGGCTGCGCGCCGCCTCCAGCGCATGGACCGGCAGGTTCACGAAGGCCGCGCGCATGGCGAGGTAGACATAGGGGAAGAAGGCGAAGCCGAGCACGAAGCCGGCGCCCCACAGGCTGCGCATGCGGAACGGCAGGCCGAAGCCGACGGTCGCTCTCAGCCAGGTGTTGAGCTCACCCGCCACGTCGAACAGGTCGGCATAGGCATAGGCGACCGCGAAGGCCGGCATGGCGAAGGGCAGGGCCAGGGCCCAGGCGAAGACGCTGCGCCCCGGGAAGTCGTGCATCACCACCAGCCAGGCGGCGACCGACCCCAGCACGGCCGTGACCCCGGCCACGATGAGGGCCAGGGCGGCGGAGGTCAGGGCGTAGCGGCCGAGGTCCGCGGCGGCGATGTCCGCCTCGCCCCCCGACAGGGCCGCGGCGACCACGCCGATCAGCGGCAGGACGGCGACCAGCGCCGCCAGCAGCCCAAGCACGCGCAAAGGCGACGGCCCCCGCCGGACGACGGGGGCCGATGCGGTTTCGATCGTGTCGGCGCTTACCGCCACCCGGCCGCGGTCATGATCGACTGGGCCTCCGACTGGCGCCGGCCGTAGACCGAAACGTTCATCGGATTGGCGGTGAAGCCTTCGAACTCACGCACGCCGGCCGGGGCCTGGACGCCGGTCGCGGCGGGGAATTCGTTGTTCATCTCTGAGTTCAGCACCTGGGCCTCGGGCGAGGCGAGGAACTCGAGGAAGGCGATGGCCTCGGCGCGGTGCGGGGCGTTCTTCGCCACGCCGCCGCCCGAGACGTTCACGTGGGCACCCTGGCCGTTCAGCGACGGGAAGCCCAGCTTGACCCGGTCGGTCAGGGCCACGTCGGCCGCGTCGGTCGAGCGGTCCATGCGGATGAAATAGTAGCTGTTGGTGATGGCCACCTCGCAGACGCCCGCGCCGACGGCGCGGATCTGGTCGCGATCGCCGCCCTCGGGCGGACGGGCCATGTTGGCGACGACGCCCTCGACCCACTGCCGGGTCTTCTCGGGGCCCCAGGCCTCCAGCAGGGCCCCGACCAGCGACAGGTTGTAGACGCTGTCCGACGAGCGGACGCACAGCTTGCCGCGGAAGCGGGGCGAGGCCAGCTCCTCATAGGTGTCGACCTCTTCCGGGCGGACCTTGGTGGAGTCGTAGGCGACGACGCGGGCGCGGCGGCTGGTGCCGAAGAAGTGGCCGCCCGGCTCGCGCAGGGCGGCGGGGATGGCCGTGGTCAGGACCTCCGACGTGATCGGCTGCAGCAGGCCCGCGTCCTGGGCGCGCCACAGGGCGCCCGCGTCGGCGGTGATGAAGACGTCGGCCGGGCTGGCGGCGCCTTCGGCCTGCATGCGCGCGATCAGCTGGTCGGGGTTGCCCTCGATGCGATTGACCTTGATGCCCGTGGCCTTCTCGAAGGCGGCGTAGACCTGCAGGTCGCCGTCATAGTGACGGGCCGTGTAGAGATTCAGCACGCGATCGCCGGTCGCGCCCGCGGTCTTGCCCGTGTCCGCCTGATCGCCGCAGGCGGCCAGCGGCAGGGCGAGGGCGGCCATACAGGCCATCAGGGTCCGACGCAGCGTCATGGGCATCTCCTTTGCTGCCGCCGCACTAGGCCTTTTGCGAATTGATCGCAAGAGTAGATCGCAAGGGTGCGACCGCGGGGCGGCACCCGATCGACGATGAGATGGCGGGAAACTCCGGCGCTCAAGCAGCAAGGCCCCGCAGGGCCGCGCGATAGCGCCAAGAAAATGGTCGGAGTGGCAGGATTCGAACCTGCGACCCCTGCGTCCCGAACGCAGTGCTCTACCAGACTGAGCCACACTCCGACTTGGAGGCGGGCTTATAGCGACGCCCCCGGGGGGCCGCAAGCGACCTTTCGGGCGGTTTTCGAGAATGTTCGGCGGCGGCGCGAAAACTTGCGTGCGGCCCCCTGTTGCATCCCGAAATGCCTTGGCGTATCTGACCGCCTCCCCGCCGCGAGGCGGGTTGCGCCGGACCTGCTGGGGAATGGTGTAATGGTAACACTCCGGTTTTTGGTACCGTCATTCTAGGTTCGAGTCCTAGTTCCCCAGCCATCGGCCTGTTTCTTCCGCCAGACTGTTCCCCGGACGACCCCGCGCTTCGCGCAAGGCGCGGCAGCGGACGGCGGCGACCCGCGACCCGGCCCGGTCAATTCACCCAGTTCAGGATCCAGCCGGTGTAGGCCGACACCCGCGTGTACACGCCCGGCCGGCCCGGCACCGCGCAGCCGTCGCCCGGCACGTTCTGCCCCGGAAAGCGCGGCGCCGATCCGAAGCTGACCAGGCCGACCAGGATCCAGCCCCCTTCCGGGCGCACCGCGAGGAGCGGGCCGCCGCTGTCGCCGGAGCAGGAATCGGTGGTGCCGCCGCCGGCGCAGATCTGGGTCTCGTCGATGCGCGATCCCCAGACGTCGCGACAGTCCGCGAGGGACCAGATCCGCAGGTCGGTCATCAGCAGCCGATCCGAATTGTGCCGCAGATCCGTCGCGCCGAACCCGGCCACGGTGCCGATCATGCCGTCCGCGAAGAAGTCCGGCGCGGCGAGGACCCGGAGGGGCCGCGCCCCGGTCGGCTGGTACGGCGGCCCCAGCTGCAGCAGGGCGATGTCGTCGTAGTGACGCGACGGATCGTAGCCTCCGTGGATCACCAGGGTGTCGACCGTCCGCAGGCTTCCGCCGTTGAGACGGGTCGAGCCCTCCCGGACGTAGAAGCCGTTCCGGTCCCTGAGCCGGCCGTCGTCGTCGAAGAGGCAGTGGGCCGCGGTCACGACCCAGCTCTCGGTGATCAGCGTGCCCCCGCACAACAGACCGTCGTCGTGCGCCACCTGGACCATGAAGGGCATCATGCCCTCCGGCACCAGGACGCCGCCGACCACGGCCATCGGCGGCGCGGCCGGGGCGGGAGGCGCCGGAGGCGTGGGGATGACGGGCCGGGGGGCCGGGGGCGGGGGCGCGACCGGTGGGGGCAGCGACGGCGCGGGCGGCGGCGGCGCGCAGGCCGCGACGACCAGCAGGGTCGCCACGAGCGGACCCAGGGTCCGGAGATTGAAGATTTTCATGCGCGCCTCCCGCGACACGTAACGCCGTTCCGTGAGTGGCGGTCAAGGCGACGTTTCCCTTTCTTCATTTGACGCGTCGGGGCCGGACGCCAAATGTGCCCGGTCAGACTTGGGGGAAATCCGTCATGAACCGTCGCGACCTGATCGCCTCGACCGCCGCCGCCGCGGGCCTCGCCGTCGCGGGCCCCGCCCTTTCACGCCCGTCCGGAGCGCAGATGCCGCAAGCCCGTCCCCTGGCCCCCGTCGCCAAAAAGATCCCCGTCACCATCGAACAGCTGGGGCGGACCCGGGTCGACGAGTACCAGTGGATGAAGGACGACAACTGGCAGGCGGTGCTGCGCGATCCGACCCTGATCAAGGCGGACGTGAAGGAGAATCTGGTCGCCGAGAACGCCTATCGCGAGGCCATGATGGCCGCGACCGTGCCGCTCCAGACCCGGATGTTCGAGGAGATGAAGGGCCGGATCAAACAGGACGATTCGTCCGTGCCGAACCGCGACGGCCCGTGGGAATATTTCACCGAGTACCGCACCGGCGACCAGCATCCCCGCTACATGCGCGTCGAACGCCAGGGCACGTGGATGCAGGACGGGCAGGTGGTGACGAAGAATTTCGTCCAGGCCCCGACGCCGCAGCTGCTGCTGGACGCCAACGCCCTGGCCGAGGGCAAGGCCTATTCCGACGTCGGCCAAGCCTCGCACAGCCCCGACCACGCCCTGTTCGGCTATTCCGAGGACGCGCAGGGGTCCGAGGTCTATCGCATCTACGTCAAGGACCTGGCGACCGGCGAACGGGTCGGGGACCCGATCGAATCGGCCAGTGGAGGATTCACCTTCTCGCCGGACAGCCAGTGGATCTTCTGGACGCACCGCAACGACAACGGCCGGCCGGACCGGATCTTCCGCCGCCCGGCGCGGGGCGGCGAGACGACGCTGGTCTATCAGGAAGAGGACGAGGGCATGTTCATCGGCGTCGGGCGCACGTCCGACGACCGCTTCCTGATCATCGGCATCCAGAATCAGGAGACGTCCGAGAGCCGCTTCATCCCCGGCGACGACCCGACGGCCGCGCCGCGCATGATCGAGCCGCGCGTCGAGGCCCGCAAGTACGACGCCGATCACTGGGGCGACCGCTGGGTGATCCACACCAACGCCGACGGGGCGCAGGACTTCAAGGTGTGTCAGGCGCCGACCGACGCGCCGGGCAAGGCCGACTGGACCGACCTGATCCCCCACACGCCGGGCCGCTACATCGAGGGCATCTCGCTGGTGAAGGACTTCATCGCCCGCCAGGAACGCGCCGACGCCAACACCCGCATCGTCATCCGCGACCGCGCGGGCGCCGAGCACGAGATCGCCGTGGACGAGCCCGCCTATGCCCTGAACCTGGGCGGGGCGTCGGAGTTCGAGACCACGATCATGCGCTACGGCTACAACTCGCCGTCCACGCCGACCTCGACCTATGACTACGACCTGAAGACGCGCGAGCGGACCCTGCGCAAGGTGCAGGAGATCCCGTCGGGCCACGATCCGGCGAACTATGTGGTCGAGCGCGTCAACGCCCCGGCACCGGACGGGGAAATGGTGCCGGTCACCATCCTGCGCCGCAAGGACACGCCGGTGAACGGCACGGCGCCGCTGCTGCTGTACGGCTACGGCAGCTACGGCATCCCGATGGCGGCGTCGTTCTCGACCAACCGGCTGAGCCTGGTCGATCGCGGCTGGATCTACGCCATCGCCCACATCCGCGGCGGGTCGGACAAGGGCTGGGGCTGGTTCCTCGCCGCGCGGCGGATGACCAAGAAGAACACCTTCACCGACTTCATCGCCTGCGCCGAGCACCTGATCCGCACGGGCCACGGCTGTTCGGGCCGGATCGTGGCGCACGGCGGCTCGGCCGGCGGCATGCTGATGGGGGCGGTCACCAACATGCGGCCCGACCTGTGGGCCGGGGTGATCGGCGACGTGCCCTTCGTCGACGTCATCAACACCATGTCGGACACGTCGCTGCCGCTGACGCCGCCGGAGTGGCCGGAGTGGGGCAATCCGATCGAGGACCCCGAGGCCTACGACTACATGTTCAGCTACAGCCCCTACGACCAGGTGAAGTCGCAGGCCTATCCGGCCGTGCTGGCCACCGGCGGGCTGTCGGACCCGCGCGTGACCTACTGGGAGCCGCAGAAGTGGGTGGCGCGCCTGCGCCCGGCGACGATCTCGGGCAAGCCGGTGCTGCTGAAGATCAACATGGAGGCCGGCCACGCGGGCTCGTCGGGCCGGTTCGACTATCTGAAAGAAGTCGCCCTGGTCTACGCCTTCGCCATCTGGTCGATCGAGGAAGGGTGGCGGACGGCGTGACGCCGGCCGTCCGCCCCGCCGTCGCCGCCGACATGGCCGCCGTCGCCGCCCTGTACGGGCGCGAGGTGACGGGCGGCACGGCCAGTTTCGAGCTGGAGCCGCCGTCGGTCGCCGAGATGACGGCCCGCTTCGACGCCGTGCGCGACAAGGAGCTGCCGTGGCTGGTGGCCGAGGTCGACGGCGGCTTCGCCGGCTATGCCTATCTGTCGCCCTTCCGCCCGCGCGCGGCCTATCGCTATGGCGTCGAGGTCTCGGTCTATGTGGAGGAAGCGGCGCGGGGCCGGGGCGTGGCCCGCGCCCTGATGACCGCCCTGATCGAGGCGGCGCGCGACAAGGGTCTGCGCCACCTGATCGGGGCCATCAGCCAGTCGGCCACCAGCGACGCCTCGATCGCCCTGCACCGGTCGCTGGGGTTCGGGACGGCCGGCGTCTACCGCCAGGTCGGCTGGAAACACGACCGCTGGCTGGACGTGACGCTGATGCAGCTGGACCTGTCGCCCGACGGCGCGCCGCCGACGAGGGGCTGAGGCTGGGGGGCGGGTTGGCGTGATTGCGCCGCATAACGTTATGCGTTATGGTGATCGCCGATGATCCGGAGTTTTCGTGATCGCGAGACGGAGAAGGTGTGGAGCGGTGCGGGTTCGCGTCGACTGCCCCCTGAAGTTCAGCAGGCGGCGTTGCGAAAGCTGCGCGCGCTCGACGCAGCCGAGCGACTGAACGACCTTCGGCTGCCTCCAGGCAATAGGTTGGAGGCGCTGTCCGGCGATCGGCGCGGGCAGTACTCGGTGCGGATCTATCAGCAGTGGCGGATATGCTTCCGCTGGACGGAAGGAGGATGTGCGGATGTCGAAATCTGTGACTATCACTGACGACATGGACATCGGGCACCCCGACGATTGGCTGAAGAACCCGACGCCGGGCGACATCCTGCTCGAAGAATTCCTGAAGCCGATCGGCATGAGCCAGACCGCCCAGGCTAGGGCCATCGGTGTACCGCCTCGTCGCATCAACGAGATCGTGCTGGGCAAGCGGGCCATCACGGCAGACACCGACCTGCGGCTGACGCGGTACTGGGGGCTGAGCGAGGGATTCTTTCTCCGGCTCCAGAACAGCTACGACCTGATGGAGCAGCGACGCAAACTGGGGCCGGCGCTGGAGATGATCACGCCGAGGGCGGCGTGATCCCGCTGACTATCGTGACCCGGGAGCGTGCCGATCCCGGGGAATGGTGAAGCGGGGGCGGCTGGCTGAACCCGGAAAACGGGCCTGGCGGGAGCTGACGGGTGTCAGGACCGGGGCCCCTAGCCCACCTTCACCCGCGTCGCCGCCTCCGGCAGGTCTTCCCCGAACGCGCGCTGATAGAACTCCGCGATGGTCGGGCGTTCCAGCTCGTCGCACTTGTTCAGGAAGGTCAGGCGGAAGCTCAGGCCCAGGTCGCCGCCGAAGATCTCGGCGTTCTGGGCCCAGGTGATGACGGTGCGGGGCGACATGACGGTGGAGATGTCGCCGTTCATGAAGGCGTTGCGGGTCATGTCGGCGACGCGGACCATGGCGGCGATGCGGCGGCGGCCCTCGGCGTCCTGCCAGGCCGGGACCTTGGCGGCGACGATCTCGGCCTCCACGTCGTGGTCGAGGTAGTTCAGCGTGGTGACGATGGACCAGCGGTCCAGCTGGGCCTGATTGATCTGCTGGGCCCCGTGATACAGGCCCGTGGTGTCGCCCAGGCCGACGGTGTTCGAGGTGGCGAACAGGCGGAACCAGGGGTTCGGCCGGATCACGCGGTTCTGGTCCAGCAGGGTCAGGCGGCCCGAGGCCTCCAGCACGCGCTGGATCACGAACATCACGTCGGGACGGCCGGCGTCGTATTCGTCGAACACCAGGGCGATCGGGCGCTGCAGGGACCACGGCAGCAGGCCCTCGCGGAACTCGGTGACCTGTTTGCCGTCCTTGAGGACGATGGCGTCCTTGCCGATCAGGTCGATGCGGCTGACGTGGCTGTCCAGGTTGATGCGGATGGTCGGCCAGTTCAGGCGCGCCGCCACCTGCTCGATGTGCGTCGACTTGCCGGTGCCGTGATAGCCCTGGACCATGACGCGGCGGTCGAAGGCGAAGCCGGCGCAGATGCTGAGCGTGGTCTGGGGGTCGAAGCGGTAGGCGTCGTCGATCTCCGGGACGTGGCTGTCCTTCGTGTCGAAGCACGGCACGGTCATGTCGGAATCGACGCCGAACGCCTCCCTGACCGTCACCTTGCGGTGCGGTTCCAGCGTCAGCAGGGGATCGGGCGTGGCATCGAGGGGAGAGGTCATGCGCCTCCCTTAGTCAGCCACGCCCTCACGGTCCAGCGGGGGATCAGGCGGCGCCGAGCCGCACGTCGACGTTGCCGCGCGTCGCGTTGGAATAGGGGCAGACCGCGTGGGCCCGGGTGATCAGATCGTGGATCGTCGCGGCGTCCAGACCGTGGTCGACGACGGTCAGGTCGATGTCGAGGTTGAAGCCCTCGCCCTTCGGGTTCGGACCGAAGCCGACCGTGGCGTTGACCTTCGTCTCCGGGGCGACCGGCGTGCCGGCCTTGCCCGCGACCAGGCGCAGGGCGCCGAGGTAGCAGGCGGCGTAGCCGGTGGCGAACAGCTGCTCCGGATTGGTGCCGTCGCCGCCCTTGCCGCCCATTTCGGTCGGCACGGACAGGCGCACGTCGATCTTGCCGTCGTCGGTCGCCGAGCGGCCTTCGTCGCGGCCCCCGCCCGAGGCGGTGGCGTGGGCGCGGTAAAGAACTTCCATGTTTTCAACCCTTCAAGAGAATGTGTTCGTTTCGTCCGGCGGCGTACATTAGGGCGGGCGGAATTCGTGTGTTAAGAGGTGGGGGTGCGGTCGGCGGGGTCAAGCCCGCGGACGGCCGCCCTGGCTCCTTCGGGGGTGCGCCCCGGGAGGTGATGAATGTCGAACCAGTGGTTCTGCTACGTGCACGTCGGCGAAGACACGCCGCTGATGCTGCCGCTCGAGGCCGAGGACCGGCGCTCGGCCCTCGCCCAGGCGCGCGATCTGTTGACCGAACGCCCCCAGGCGACCCACGCCGAGGTGTGGGACGGCGACCTGACCGAGCGCATCGAGCGCGCCGCCGCCGAATAGGCCTCAGTCCGCCGCCTTCTTCGCGGGCTTCTTCTTCGCCGCCGTTTTCGCCGGAGCCTTTTTGGCGGCCGGCTTCTTCGGCGCGGCCTTGACCTTGGCCTTGGGCGCCGCCGCCGCGCGCGCGGCCAGCAGGGGCAGGGCGGCCTCCAGCGTCATGTCCTCGGGCGCCGTGCCCTTGGGCAGGGTGGCGTTGATCTTGCCGGACTTCACATAGGGACCGAACCGGCCGGCCATGACGTGGACGGGGTCGCCCGTCTCCGGATGGGCGCCGAGGTCCTTGAGCGGCGTCGTCGCCGCCCCGCGACCGCGCGCGCCGCCGGCCCGCTTCTCGGCCAGCAGGGCCACCGCGCGGTTCAGGCCGATGTCGAACACCTCTTCGATATCAGAGACATTCGCATAGATTCCTGCGTGCAGGATGAAGGGGCCGTAGCGGCCCAGGCCGGCCGAGATGGGCTTTCCGTCCTCGGGGTGCGTTCCGACCTCGCGCGGCAGGGACAGCAGGCGGAGCGCCCGCTCCAGCTCCATGCCGGCCGGCGACCAGCCCTTGGGCAGGGAGGAGCGCTTCGGCTTGTCGCCGTCTCCGGCGGTTTCGACGTAGGGGCCGAAGCGACCGATCTTCAGGTGCACCGGCTGGCCGGTGACCGGGTCGACGCCCAGCTCCCGGTCGCCGCCGTCGGCGCCCCCGGAGGCCGCGTCGGGCGAGGCCACGGGGCGGGTGAATTTGCAGTCCGGATAGCGCGAGCAGCCGATGAAGGCGCCGAACCGGCTGGTCTTCAGGCTGAGCTGGCCCTGATGGCACAGGGGACATTCGCGCGGATCTGACCCGTCTTCCTTCTGCGGGAAGATGTGCGGGCCCAGCGACTCGTTCAGCGCGTCCAGAATGGCCGTGGTGCGCAGCTCGCCCGCGGCCTGGGTGGCGGCGTGGAAGTCGGTCCAGAATTCGCGCAGCAGCGCCTTCCAGTCCAGCTCACCGGCCGACACCTCGTCGAGACGGGTCTCCAGCGCGGCGGTGAAGTCGTACTCGACCCAGCGGGCGAAGAACTGCTCGAGGAAGGCCGTGACCAGACGGCCCTTGTCCTCGGGATAGAAGCGGTTCTTGTCCATGCGCACGTATTCGCGGTCGCGCAGGGTGGTCAGGATCGAGGCGTAGGTGGAGGGCCGGCCGATGCCCAGCTCCTCCAGCTTCTTCACCAGGGTAGCCTCGGAATAGCGCGGTGGCGGCTCGGTGAAGTGCTGGTCGGCGCGGACGTCCTGGACCGCCGCGGTCGCGCCTTCCTTGAGCGCGGGCAGGCGGGCGCCGTCGTCCTCGTCCTCGTCGCCGCCGTCATTCGGCTTCTCGTCGCGGCCCTCTTCGTACACGGCCATGAAGCCGTCGAAGGCCACGACCTGGCCGGTGGCGCGCAGGCCGGTCTGGCCGTCGGCGCTCTCGATCTCCACGACCGTGCGGTCCAGCCGGGCGGCCTCCATCTGGCTGGCGACCATGCGCTTCCAGATCAGTTCGTAGAGCCGCTGCAGGTCGCCCTCGAGGCGCAGGCTGTCGGGATGGCGCGCGATGTTGGTCGGGCGGATGGCCTCGTGGGCCTCCTGGGCGTTCTTGGCCTTGGTCTTGTAGTGGCGCGCCTCGGCCGGGACGTAGGCGGGGCCGAAGCGGTCCTTGATGACCTCGCGGGCCTGGGCCAGGCCCTCGGGGCTGACCTGGACGCCGTCGGTCCGCATATAGGTGATCAGGCCGCCCGTGCCGTCCACGCCCTCGTACAGCTTCTGCGCCGCCTGCATGGCGCGCTGGGCCGTGAAGCCCAGCTTGCGCGAGGCCTCCTGCTGCAAGGTGGAGGTGGTGAAGGGCGGCGCGGGGTTGCGCCTGACCGGCTTCTTCTCGATCGACCGGATGGTGAAGGCGGCGGACTGGATGGCGGCGCGCGCGGCGGTGGCCGTGGCCTCATCCTTGACGTCGAGGCGCTGGACGCGCTTGCCGGCGTGCTTGACCAGCCGGGCGACGAAGGGCGGGCTGTCGGCCGTGACGTCGGCCTCGATCGACCAGTATTCCTGCGGCTTGAACCGCTCGATCTCCATCTCGCGGTCGACGACGATGCGCAGGGCGACGGATTGGACCCGGCCGGCCGAGCGGGCACCCGGCAGCTTGCGCCACAGCACCGGCGACAGGGTGAAGCCGACGAGATAGTCCAGCGCGCGGCGGGCCAGGTAGGCCTCGACCAGCTGCATGTCCAGCTCGCGCGGCGCGGCCATGGCGGCCTGCACGGCGGACCGGGTGATGGCGTTGAACGTGACGCGCTGGACCACCTTGTCCTTAAGCGCCTTCTTCTTCGTCAGGACGTCGAGCACGTGCCAGCTGATGGCCTCGCCCTCGCGGTCGGGGTCGGTGGCGAGGACGACGCGGTCGGCGCGCTTCGCCGCCTCGGCGATCTCGGACAGCCGTTTCGAGGCCCGGGCGTCGACCTCCCAGCTCATGGCGAAGTCCTCGTCGGGCTTCACCGAGCCGTCCTTGGACGGCAGGTCGCGGACGTGGCCGTACGAGGCCAGGACTTCGAAGTCCTGGCCGAGGTAGCCGTTGATGGTCTTGGCCTTTGCGGGGCTCTCGACGATGACGAGGTTCATGCGGTCCGGGTCTCGGGAAGGGGCGGGAACGTGGTTCGCCGCGGGCGGCATGTCAAATGGCGTGTCGCCCGGCCGTCGCCGCAAGGCAAGCCAGGGTCGGAGGAAAGCCCGTCCCCGCCGAGGCCTCCGCCCGGCGGATCGCCTTTCAGGCGCTGACCAGACCGCCCGGCAGAAGGGTGGCGCGACCGACCAGGCTGAGCTCGAGGAGCGCGGCCGCCACGGCGCCGGCCGGCGCGCCCACCGCCCGCGCCAGCTCGTCGCGCGGGGTCGGCGTGGGCGACAGCAGGGCGGCGACCTGCTCGATCAGGGCGTCGTCGGGCTCCTCATAATCGGGCGCGTCGACGGGCGGTTCGGACAGGGTGCGGAGGGTCGAGAAGGCGCGCTCGACGTCGTCGACGCCCTCGCACAGGGCGGCGCCGTTGCGGATCAGGTCATTGGTCCCGCGCGACCGGGGATCGAGGGGCGAGCCGGGGACGGCGAACACCTCCCGCCCCTGATCGGCGGCCTGTCTCGCGGTGATCAGCGAGCCGGAGCGCAGTTCGGCCTCGACCACGATCACGCCCCGGCACAGGCCGGCGATGATGCGGTTGCGGCGGGGAAAGTCCTTCGCCTGGGCCCGCGCCCCGGGCGGGCGTTCGGAGACGACGCAGCCCTCGAGGACGAGGCGGCGGTGCAGGTCGGCGTGATCGGGCGGGTAGACGTCGTCGACGCCGCCGCCGAGGACCGCGACCGTGCCGCTGGGCAGGGCACCCTCATGGGCCGCGCCGTCGATCCCGCGCGCGAGGCCCGAAACCACGGTCCAGCCGGCCTCGCCGAGCTGGGCGGCCAGGCCCCGGGCGATCCGCAGACCGCCGGCCGAGGCGACCCGGGCCCCGACGACGGCGATGCAGGGGCGGCGGACCAGCAGCTCGGGATCGCCAAGCGTCCACAACACCGGGGGCGGCGGGTCGACGGCGGCGAGGGCGGGGGGATAGTCCGGGTCGCCGAGAAGGATCAGGCGCGCCCCGATCGCGGCCCCCGCGTCCAGTTCGGACTGCACCTCCGCCGACGGGCACAGCCCGGCGTCGCCGACCCGGGCGGTGAGGCGGGGCCAGGCCTCGACGGCCGCCTCGGCCGAACCGAAGCGCTGCAGCAGCTGGCGGAAGGCGACGGGTCCGACCCTGTCGGTGCGGGCCAGGCGCAGGCGGGCGAACCGCTCGCCGGCCGTCAGGGTCACGCCGCCCTGGCCCCGATGCGCGGCTCCTTGCCCGCCAGCAGGCGGCCGATGTTGGCGGCGTGGCGGACCCAGATGAGCACGGCGGTGAAGGCCGCCAGCGTCGTGATCGGGGCCGGCGTCGGCAGGTTCAGGACCGGCAGGGGGGCCAGCGACAGGGCGGGGGCGAGCGCCGAGGCGACGAGGGCCGACAGCGAGGAGATGCGGAACAGCACCGCGACGAGGATCCAGCTCGCGCCGGCGATCAGGCCCAGCGGCCACCAGGCCGCGATCAGCAGGCCGAAGAAGGTGGCCACGCCCTTGCCGCCCTTGAACCCCAGCCAGACGGGGAAGAGGTGGCCGAGGAAGGCCGCGCCGCCCGCGATCGCGCCGGCGACCTGGCCCGCCTCTCCGGGAATCAGGGCGCGCGCCACGAGCAGGGCGACCGCGCCCTTGCCGGCGTCCAGGATCAGGGTGGCGAGGGCCAGGTCCTTGCGCCCGGTGCGCAGCACATTGGTCGCGCCGATGTTGCCCGAGCCGATGCTGCGCACGTCGCCGGTGCCGGCGGCGCGGGTGATCAGCACGCCGAACGGGATGGACCCCAGCAGATAGCCGCCGACGGCCAGCAGGCCGAGGGTGGTCAGGGCCGGAACGGCCAGGTCCTGCACGTGAGTCGCTCCCGTCGGATGAACCCGGCCACGATGGCGGGGCCGGGCGGTTCAGGCAAGGCCCGCGCCGCCCGGCCGCGCACCGGGATCAGGCGCGCTTGCCCATCGCCGCGTCGACGCTCCACGGGCCGGGACCCGCGGCGCAGAGGTACAGGAAGACGAAGCAGTACAGGGCGATCAGCTCACCGCCGTTGAGAATGGGGAAGGCGCCGCCCGCGGCGTGCACCATCCAGTAGCCCACGGCGCAGAGTCCCGAGGCGAGGAAGGCCACCGGCCGGGTGAACAGACCCAGCACCAGAAGCACGCCGAACACGAGTTCCAGCGGACCCGACAGGCCCGCCAGGCTGAGGCCCGGAGGCGGAACGCCCTCCACGACGGGAAAGCCGAGCACCTTGGCGGTGCCGTGCTGAAGGAACAGGAGGCCCGAGATGATGCGCAGCACGCTGAGCAGCTGGGGCTGATAGGCGGAGACCCGATCGAACATGAAAACCCTCCCTCTCGATGTCGAGGCGGGGAGACTGCAACGCGACCGGTTTCAGTTCAAGCGGCGGCGCGGTCGACGTCGACCAGCTGCTGGATCGAGACGTAGTCGGTCTTGCCGGTGCCGAGCACGGGCACCTCGGCCACCCGCAGGATCTTCTTGGGCACCGCCAGCTCGGGCGCGCCGTGCGCGCGGGCCCATTCCGCCATGCGGGCGACCTCGGCGTCGGCGCGGTCGGTGACGAGGACCAGCTTCTCGCCCTTGCGGGCGTCGGCGACGGCGACCACGGCGTGACGGTTGTCGGGCCAGACCGCCCCGGCCAGCCCCTCGACGGCGGTCAGGCTGACCATCTCCCCGCCGATCTTGGCGAACCGCTTGGCGCGGCCGAGGATGGCGACGTAGCCGTCCTTGTCGATGTCGACGATGTCGCCGGTGTCGTGCCAGCCGCCGGGCAGAAGGTCGACCTCGTCCGGGTCGTCGGGCGAGAGATAGCCCTTCATCACATTGGGCCCGCGCAGGAACAGGCGGCCGCCCTCGTCGATGCCGTCGACCGGATCCAGCCGCCACTCCATGCCGGGCAGCATCTGGCCGACGGTGCCCGGACGGTTGCGGTCGGGGTGATTGACCGCGACGACGGGCGCCGCCTCGGTGGCACCGTAGCCCTCCAGAAGCTTCAGGCCGCGGAATTTCGTGTTGTACAGGTGATAGGTCTCGTCCTTCACCTTCTCGGCGCCGGCGACCACGAACTGCAGGGTGGCGAAGTCGTCCGGAGCCGCGACGCGGGCCCACTGGTTCAGGAAGGTGTCGGTGGCGAACAGGATCGAGGCCTTTACCTCGGGCAGCAGTTCGACGATCTGCTTGGCGTGCAGCGGCGAGGGATACTGGAACGCCTTCATGCCGGTGAGGATGGGCAGCAGCACCCCGCCGGTCAGGCCGAAGCAGTGGAAGGTCGGCAGCGGGTTGAACACCACCCAGTCCGGATCCAGCGCGATGTGCTGGGCGACCTGGCGGCAGTTGGAAACGAGGTTCCACTGGCTCAGGAAGACGCCCTTGGGCGCGCCGAAGCTGCCGGAGGTGAACAGGATCACGCCAGGCGAGGACGGCTCGGTCTTCACCCGGAACCGCTTCGGCATCAGACCGGCCATCAGGCCGTAGACCTTGTCGGGCAGGCCGATGGTCTTGCGGACGTCGTCCAGCCAGACGATCTCGGCAACCGTGGCCACGTCGGCGACCAGGTCGTCCAGCTTCGCCTGCTCGACGAAGCGCCTGGCGGACAGCACCTTCTTCACCCCGGCGGCCTTGATCGCGGCCTTTATGTTCCGCTCGCCGGAGGTGAAGTTGATCATCACCGGCACCCGGCCGTGGGCGTGCAGGCCATAGTAGGTGACGACCACGCCGGCCGACGACGGCAGCAGGATGCCCACCCGCTCGCCGGGCTCGGTCAGGGCGGCGATCTTGCGGCCCAGCACGAAGGCCGCCCGGATCAGGCCGGTGTAGGTCAGGGGTTTGCGGTCCTGATCCTCGAGAATCTCCTTGTCGCCGAAGCGGTCACGGGCCGCGATCAGGGCGTCGAAGACCGTCTCCTGATCCCGGGCGTCGAGCGGCATGCGCAAGTCGGTATCCTCCCCGCCGGCCGGACGCCGGTCTGGTTCACCGGCGCAAACTAGGGCGGCCCTCGCCGCTTGAAAAGATGCGTAACAATCCGCGAGGTTCGGGCCCGGACTTGCCTTGATCCGCCGCAGGGACGACATAGCCGCTGACATGGTGACCCTGATCGACAGCCTGACCAAGACGCCCGCGGAACTGCGTCACCCGGAGAAGGCCAACCGGCCCGAGACCGCGGTGCTGCGCAAGCCCGACTGGCTGCGCGTCAAGGCCCCCGGGTCGGGGCAATACAACGCCACCCGGGCCATCGTGAAGGAGAAGGGGCTCCACACCGTCTGCGAGGAGGCGGCCTGCCCCAACATCGGCGAGTGCTGGAGCCAGAAGCACGCCACCCTGATGATCATGGGCGACACCTGCACGCGGGCCTGCGCCTTCTGCAACGTCAAGACCGGCCTGCCGGACCCGCTGGATCCGGAGGAGCCCGCCAAGGTCGGTCTGGCCGTCCGGCAGATGGGGCTGAACCACGTGGTCATCACGTCGGTGGACCGGGACGACGTGTCGGACGGCGGCGCCGCCCACTTCGCCGAGGTGGTCCGTCAGATCCGCCTGCAGGCCCCGGGCACGACCATCGAGATCCTGACGCCGGACTTCCTGCGCAAGGACGGCGCGGCCGAGGTGATGATCGACGCGCAGCCCGACGTCTTCAACCACAACCTCGAGACCGTGCCGCGGCTGTATCTGAAGATCCGGCCCGGAGCCCGCTACTTCCACAGCCTGCGCCTGCTGCAGATGGTCAAGGAGCGCGACCCCAACCAGTTCACCAAGTCCGGCATCATGGTCGGCCTCGGCGAGACCAAGGAGGAGGTCATGCAGGTCATGGACGACATGCGCTCCGCCGGCGTCGACTTCATCACCATCGGCCAGTACCTGCAGCCGACCCGCAAGCACGCCGCCATCGACCGCTTCGTCACCCCGGACGAGTTCAAGGCCTATGAGGCCATCGCCCGGGCCAAGGGCTTCCTGATGGTGTCCTCCTCGCCCCTGACCCGCAGCTCGCACCACGCCGGCGACGACTTCGCCCGGCTGAAGGCGGCGCGCCTGTCCACGACCGGGCGCTGACCGCCGCTTGGCCGTCCATCGCGTCACCAAGGTTCTTCCCTACGCGCCCGCGCAGCTGGCCGCATTGGTCGCCGACGTGCGCGCCTATCCGGAGTTCGTGCCGTGGGTCACGGCCATGCGGACGTGGAATGCGCGCGACGAGGCGCCCGGCGTCAGCCTGATCGACGCCGAGGCCCAGGTGGGCTTCAGCTTTCTGAGGGAGCGGTTCGCCACCTGGGTGCGGCATGATCGAAACCGTCACGTGGTCGAGGTCGGGCTGCTCAGCGGGCCCTTCCGGCACCTGAAGAACCGCTGGGAGTTCTTTGCGGACGACCGGGGCACGCGCATCGAGTTCATGATCGACTTCGCCTTCAAGGCCCGCCTGCTGGACGCCATGTTG
The DNA here is from genome assembly GCA_018820275.1 of Alphaproteobacteria bacterium. Classification (GTDB taxonomy): domain Bacteria; phylum Pseudomonadota; class Alphaproteobacteria; order Caulobacterales; family Caulobacteraceae; genus Brevundimonas. The sequence continues at coordinate 145,531 of JAHJOO010000066.1, read as the reverse complement.
CACGCCAATTTCGACCGCGCCGTCGGCAAGCTGATCGGCTGTTTCGAGGCCGAGGCCGCGCGGCGGTACGGACGGGCGGGGTGAGCTTCGACTTCGACGCCGTCGTGGTCGGGGCCGGGGCCGTGGGGCTGGCCTGCGGCCGAGCGCTGTCCACGCGGGGCCTGTCCGTGCTCGTGCTGGAGGCCGAAGGCCACATCGGCCAGGGCGTCTCCAGCCGCAACTCCGAGGTCATCCACGGCGGGCTGTATTATCCGACCGGCTCGCTGAAGGCCCGGCTGTGCGTGACCGGGCGGCGGGCGCTCTACGCCTTTCTTGAGAGCCGCAAGGTCGACCACTGGAAGTGCGGCAAGCTGGTGGTGGCCACGGAGGCGGGCGAGGTCGAGCGGCTGGAGGCGATCTTCCGGCAGGCGGCGGCCAACGACGTCGAGAAGATGGAGCGGCTGACGGGCGCGCAGGCGCTGGCGCTGGAGCCCGGGCTGAAGGTGCACGCGGCGCTCCTGTCGCCCGAGAGCGGGGTGTTCGACAGTCACGGCTACATGCTGGCCCTGCAGGGCGAGATCGAGGACGCCGGCGGCTCGGTCGTGGTCGGCACCCCGTTCGAACGGGCCGAGGCCCTGGCGGGCGGCGGGTTCTCCGTGACGGCCGGCGGGGAGGGCGGGGCGACCCTGACCTGCCGCCTGCTGGTCACCGCGCCGGGGCTGCAGGCGCAGGCGGTGGCGGCGCGGATCGACGGCTTCCCCGCCGCGCGCATCCCCAGGGGGCATTTCGGCAAGGGCATCTATTTCCGGCTGACCGGACCGGCCCCGTTCAACCGTCTGGTCTATCCGCTGCCGATCCCGGGCGCGCTGGGGACCCACTATCGCAAGGACCTGGGCGGGCAGGGGGTGTTCGGCCCGGACCTCGCCTTCGTGGACACGGAGGACTATTCGGTCGACCCCGACAAGCGGGACGCGTTCGTCCGGTACATCGCCCGCTTCTGGCCCGGCGTGGAGGCCGAGCGGCTGACGCCCGACTATGCCGGCATCCGGCCCAAGCTGCACGGCCCGGGCGAGCCCCAGCCGGACTTCCAGCTGCGCGCCGCGGCCGATCACGGGATCGAGGGTCTGGTCGCCCTGTTCGGCATCGAGAGCCCCGGCCTGACCAGCTCCCTGGCCATCGGCGAGGCGGTCGCGGACCTGCTGGATGCCTGAGACGACGCTGAGGCTGGCGACGCCGGAGGACGCGGCGCGGCTGCAGCCGCTGGTGCACCGCGCCTATCGCGGCGACACCGCGCGCAAGGGCTGGACGCACGAGGCGGACCTGCTGGACGGCAACCGCATCGACGTCGACAGCGTCGCGGCCATCGTCGCCGATCCCGACCAGGCCGTGGTGATGGCGGAGCGCGACGGCGCGCCGGTCGGCTGCGTCCAGGTCAGCGGCAAGGGCGGCGGCCTGGCCTATCTGGGCATGTTGTCGGTCGAGCCGGAGCTGCAGGGCGCCGGCCTGGGCCGGAAGCTGGTGCGCGAGGCCGAGCGCGTGGCCGTCGGGCGTTTCGGCGCCGACCGGATGGAGATGACCGTCATCGTCCAGCGCGCCGAACTGATCGCCTGGTACGAACGGCTCGGCTACGTCCGCACGGGCGAGACGCGGCCGTTTCCGGCGACGGATCCCCGGTTCGGGCTGCCGAAGCGGGACGACCTGGCCTTCACGGTGCTGGAACGGTGCCTGACTTGACCGCCGTGGGACACGGGCGCATCGGCGCGGGATGGAAATCCGGACGCCACGCCTGACCCTGCGCACCGCCCGCCCGGAGGATCTGGCGGCGATGCACGCGGTGTTGTCCAGCGCCCAGGCGACGCGCTGGTGGTCGACGCCGCCGCACCTCGATCTGGACCAGACGCGGCAATGGCTGGACTCGATGATCGCGAGCGGTCCCGATCATCCCGACTTCGTGGTCGAGTTCGAGGGCCGGGTGGTCGGCAAGGCCGGCTTCTTCAGGCCCCCGGAGATCGGCTACATCCTCCACCCCGAGGTCTGGGGACGGGGGGTCGCCCGCGAGGCGTGCGCGGCGGCGATAGGCCATCTGTTCGCCGGGGCCGACCACGCGACCGTCACCGCGGACGTCGATCCGGAGAACGCCGCGTCGATTCGCCTGCTGGAGGCGCTGGGCTTCGTCCGGACGGGATTCGCGGAGCGGACGTGGAATGTCGGCGGGGAATGGAAGGACAGCTTTTTCTATGCCCTTTCGCGCGAAGACTGGGGCGCGCGCGGCGAGGCTTGAAATCGCCATGACGTTCCGGCATAAGCCCGCCTCCCGCAGCGGCCCGGTTCGGCCGTCGCAGTCGTATTTCCGCGTCCTCCGGCCTTTCCGGCGACGCCCAGCCTGAAGATCGAGACGGACATGGCCGTTCCCAAGCGCAAAGTATCGCCGTCGCGTCGCAACATGCGCCGCGCCCACGACGCCCTCGGCACCAACGCCTACGTCGAGGACAAGGACACGGGCGAGCTGAAGCGCCCGCACCACATCGACCTGAAGACCGGCACCTATCGCGGCCGTCAGGTGCTGACGCCCAAGGAAGACTAGGACTCCAGCAACGTCTGACGTTTTTCAACGGCGCGCGGTGGCCCCGCGCGCCGTTTTCGTGCGTTCCGGCTTGCATCCTTCCTGCGGAGATACCTATGCGCGCCCTCGCCCTGACCCTGACCGCCGTTGCCGCCCTGACGCTCGCCGCATGCGGGGCGCCCGACGCCCCGGAACCCTCCGGCCCGGCGCCCGGATCGGCCCCGCCGGAACCCGCGCCCAGCGGACCCGCGCCGACCCCGACGCCCGCCGGAAACGTCCTGACGGCCACCGGTCTGGGTCCGCTCCGCATCGGCATGACGCGGGCGGAGGTCGTCGCGGCCTGGGGCGACGACGCCAATCCGGGCGCGGTCGGCGGCCCGGATCCCGCCCAATGCGACGAGTTCCGCCCCGCCCGCGCGCCGGAGGGCACGCTGGTCATGATCGAGAACGACCGTCTGACGCGCGTTTCCCTGATCCGCGACTCCGCGCTGAAGACCGACCGGGGCTTCGGCCTCGGTGCCGAGGCTGCGGCCGTGAAGGCCGCCTACGGCCCGGCCGCGGTCGTCAGTCCGCACAAATACGTCTCGGCCCCGGCCGAGTACGTCACCGTCTGGAGCCCCCCTGCCGGGGGCACGGCCTACGTCCAGGATCCGGCCGCGCGCGGCCTGGTCTACGAGATCGGCATGGACGGGCGCGTCACGGCGATCCGCGGCGGCGGTCCCTCGATCCAGTACGTCGAAGGCTGTTCCTGACGGGGCCGGTGGCGCAGCCGGAGGGTCTGCGTTAAACCGCGCGGACCTTCCAGCCACCGGACCCTCCCATGACCGACATCGCCGACATCGTCGCCCGCCAGATCCTCGATTCCCGCGGCAATCCGACGGTGGAGGTCGACGTGGTGCTGGACGACGGCAGCTTCGGCCGGGCGGCGGTGCCGTCGGGCGCCTCGACGGGCGCGCACGAGGCGGTCGAGCTGCGCGACGGCGACAAGGACCTGTGGGGCGGCAAGGGCGTGCAGCGGGCGGTCGACGCCGTGAACGGCGAGATCTTCGACGCCCTGTCGGGCATGGACGCCGAGGACCAGCGCCGCATCGACGAGGCCCTGATCCAGCTGGACGGCACCGAGAACAAGGGGCGGCTGGGCGCCAATGCCATCCTCGGCGTGTCGCTGGCCTGCGCCAAGGCCAGCGCCATCTCGGCCGGCCTGCCGCTGCACCGCTACGTCGGCGGCATCTCGGCGCGCATCCTGCCGACGCCGATGATGAACATCATCAACGGCGGCGCCCACGCCGACAATCCGATCGACATCCAGGAGTTCATGATCCTGCCGACCGGAGCCGAGAGCTTCTCGGAAGGCCTGCGCATGGGCACGGAGATCTTCCACGCCCTGAAGAAGGCGCTGAAGGACGCGGGCCACAACACCAACGTCGGCGACGAGGGCGGCTTCGCGCCGAACCTGGCCTCGGCGCAGGAGGCGCTGGAGTTCATCACCAAGGCCGGGCAGGCGGCGGGCTATCTGGCCGGCGAGGACTTCCACCTGGGTCTGGACGTCGCCTCGACGGAGTTCTTCAAGGACGGCAAGTACCACCTGACGGGCGAGGGCAAGATCCTCGACCACGAGGCCATGGTCGGCTACCTGGCCGACCTGTGCGAGCGCTTCCCGATCGTGTCGATCGAGGACGGCTGCGCCGAGGACGACTTCGACGGCTGGAAGGCCCTGACGGAGCGTCTCGGAGACCGGGTCCAGCTGGTCGGCGACGATCTGTTCGTGACCAATCCGGTGCGTCTGGCGGCCGGGATCGGCGAGGGTCTGGCCAACTCGATTCTCATCAAGGTCAATCAGATCGGCACGCTTTCGGAGACGCTGGATGCGGTCGATATGGCCCATCGCGCCGGCTACACGGCGGTGATGAGCCACCGCTCGGGCGAGACCGAGGACTCGACGATCGCCGACCTCGCCGTCGCCACCAACTGCGGGCAGATCAAGACCGGTTCGCTGGCGCGGTCGGACCGCACGGCCAAGTACAACCAGCTGCTGCGCATCGAGGAGATGCTGGGCGACCAGGGCCAGTACTACGGCGACGGCATGCTGCTGAAATAGGCTTCGATCTTACGGCGAAGCTACGGTTCATTAGGCATTTTCGGTCATCCCTGAGCAGGGAATCCCCCGCGCTCAGAAGGAGCGTCCGAGTTGCTGGACCGCATGAAGCCGTATCGCGTGACCGTCGCTTTGTTTCTGGCGGTCGTCTATCTGTCCATCCAAGCGCTGACCGGCCAGCTGGGCCTGCTGTCGGCCCATGCGCGCGCCGATGCCCTGGCGGCCCGGGAGGCCGAGGCCCTGCGGCTGGAGCGGGAGCGCGCCGACCTCGAGGTTCGGGTGCGGCATCTTGGCGATGACAACCTGTCGCGGGACCTGCTGGAAGAGCGGGCGCGGGCGCTGCTCGGCTATTCCGACCCGCGCGACGTGGTGGTCGAGGTTCAGGCCCCGGCGGCGGCCAGGGGCGACCGTCGCGCCGCGGCCTGAACTGTTGTTACAGCCCGTGATCCCGGCTTTGCCTTTCCGGAACCAAGGCTGCTAAAGCCCCTTTCCGTAAAGTCAGAAGGCCCCGGCCCTGGGGCCCAGCCGGGAGATGGCGGATGGCGAAAGCCCCCTCCGATAAGACTGCCCAGAAGAAGATCCCCAACGCCCCCCAGGCGTCGAAGGAAGACCTGCTTCGCTACTACCGCGAGATGCTGCTGATCCGCCGCTTCGAGGAGCGGGCCGGCCAGCTGTACGGCATGGGTCTGATCGGCGGCTTCTGCCACCTGTACATCGGCCAGGAGGCCGTGGCGGTGGGCGTCCAGGAGAGCGTGAAGCAGGGCCACGACAAGATCATCACCGGCTACCGCGACCACGGGCACATGTTGGCCGCCGGCATGGACCCGAAGGAGGTCATGGCCGAACTGACCGGCCGCATCGGCGGCTCGTCCAAGGGCAAGGGCGGGTCGATGCACATGTTCGACGTGCCGACCGGCTTCTACGGCGGCCACGGCATCGTCGGCGCCCAGGTCGCGTTGGGCACCGGCCTGGCCTTTGCCGGCAAGTACCGCGGCGACGATTCGGTCAGCTTCATCTATTTCGGCGACGGCGCGGCCAACCAGGGCCAGGTCTACGAGAGCTTCAACATGGCCCAGCTGTGGAAGCTGCCGGCCATCTTCATCATCGAGAACAACCAGTACGCCATGGGGACCTCGATCGAGCGCGCCTCGGCGACGACCGAGCTGTACATGCGCGGCGCCAGCTTCGGCATCCCGGGCGAACAGGTCGACGGCATGGACGTGCTGGCGGTCAAGGACGCCACGGCCCGGGCCGTGAAGCGGGCCCGCGAGGGCGGCGGCCCCTTCATCCTGGAAGTGAAGACCTATCGCTATCGCGGCCACTCCATGTCCGATCCGGCCAAGTACCGGACCAAGGAGGAGGTCGATGAGGTCAAGACGACCCGCGACCCGATCGAGCACGTGAAGAAGCTGCTGGCCGACGCCAAGGCGACCGAGGACGAGATCAAGGCCATCGACGCCGAGATCAAGGCGATCGTCGCCGAGGCCGTGCAGTTCGCCCAGGAAAGCCCCGAGCCGGACCCGTCCGAGCTCTATACCGACGTCTATGTGGAGGCCGCCCAGTGACCGACATTCTCATGCCGGCGCTGTCGCCCACGATGGAAGAGGGCACGCTGACCAAGTGGCACATCAAGGCGGGCGACACCGTGTCGGCCGGCCAGGTGATCGCCGAGATCGAGACCGACAAGGCGACCATGGAGGTCGAGGCCGTCGACGAGGGCGAGGTGCTGGAAATCCTCGTCGCCGAGGGCAGCGAGAACGTGAAGGTCAACACCCCGATCGCGCGCCTGTCGGGCGACGACGCGGGGGCCGCCGCGCCGAAGGCCGAGGCCGCCGCGGACGCGCCGAAAGCGACCGCCGAGGGCAAGACCGGCGATCCGGAGAAGGCCCCGCCGACCGGCGGCGCGGCCGCGGAACCGGTCAAGCCGAAGGCCGAGCTGAAGGACCCGGAGATCCCCGCCGACGCCAAGCTGGTCAAGACGACCATCCGCGACGCCCTGCGCGACGCCATGGCCGAGGAGATGCGCCGCGACGAGAACGTCTTCCTGATGGGCGAGGAAGTCGCCCAGTACCAGGGCGCCTACAAGGTCAGCCGCGAGCTGCTGCAGGAGTTCGGCGAGCGCCGGGTGATCGACACGCCGATCACCGAATACGGCTTCGCCGGCGTCGGCGTGGGCGCGGCGATGTCGGGGCTGAAGCCGATCGTCGAGTTCATGACCTTCAACTTCGCCATGCAGGCCATCGACCACATCATCAACTCGGCGGCCAAGACCCTGTACATGTCGGGCGGCCAGATCCGCTGCCCGATGGTCTTCCGCGGCCCCAATGGCGCCGCCAGCCGGGTCGGCGCCCAGCACAGCCAGGACTATTCCGCCTGGTACGCCCAGGTGCCCGGCCTGAAGGTCGTCGCCCCCTATGACGCCGCCGACGCCAAGGGCCTGCTGAAGGCGGCGATCCGCGATCCGAACCCGGTCGTCTTCCTCGAGCACGAGATGATGTACGGGCTGGAGTTCGACGTGCCCGAGATCGAGGACTGGATCGTGCCGATCGGCAAGGCCAGGGTCCGCCGCGAGGGCACCGACGTCACCATCACCGCCCACAGCCGCATGGTCGGCTTCGCCCTGCAGGCGGCCGAGAAGCTGGCGGAGGAGGGGATCTCCTGCGAGGTCGTCGACCTGCGCACCCTGCGCCCGCTGGACACCGACACCATCGTCGAGAGCGTGAAGAAGACCAGCCGCCTGGTCTCGGCCGAGGAAGGCTGGGGTCCGATGGGCGTCGGCGCCGAGGTCGTGGCCCGGGTCATCGAACACGCCTTCGATTATCTCGACGCGCCGCCGCTGCGGGTGCACCAGGAGGACGTGCCGCTGCCCTATGCCGCCAACCTGGAGGCCCTGTCTCTGCCGGGCGTCGACAAGATCGTGGCGGCGGTCAAGGCGGTCATGGCATGAGCGCCCCGGATGACTTCCTGATCCGGGTTCCCGACAGCGTGGCGGCCGATCCCGAAGCGGTCGAACTGCTGCGCATGTGGTGGTCCAAGGACGAGCCCGTCATGTCCATCAAGCCGGCCTTCAACGACCCGGCGCGGTTCGGACACATGCTGGTGGTCGCGGCGAAGCACATGGCCCACGGTTATGCCGTGCGGCACGGCCAGGACGAGAAACAGGCCTACAACCGCATCCTCGAAGGCATGAGCGAGGCCATCAAGGCCAACAACATCCGCACCGCCGCCGAACCCGACGCCTCCAGAGGGAGCGTGCAATGACCGACATCCTGATGCCCGCCCTGTCGCCCACCATGGAAGAGGGCGTGCTGGCCAAATGGCACGTCAAGGTCGGGGACGTCGTCTCCGCCGGTCAGGTGATCGCCGAGATCGAGACGGACAAGGCGACCATGGAGGTCGAGGCCGTCGACGAGGGTGAGGTGCTGGAAATCCTGGTGGCCGAAGGCACCGAGGGGGTGAAGGTCAACACGCCGATCGCCCGCCTGGCCGGCGACGACGCCGCGCCCGCGCCGAAGAAGGACGCGCCCAAGGCGGACGCCAAGGCTGAAGAGAAGGCCGAACCCAAGGCCGAAAAGGCGGAAGCCCCCAAGGCAGCGCCGGCGCCCGCCAAGGATGGGGAACGCATTTTCGCCTCGCCACTGGCCCGTCGTCTGGCCAGGGAGGCCGGGCTGGACCTGAAGAGTATCAAGGGCACGGGCCCGCGCGGTCGCATCGTCAAGGCGGACGTGGAAGCCGCCGGCAAGGGCGTCGCCGCCTCGGCCCCGGCCGCCGCGTCGGCCGCGAGGGGCGAACCGCGTCAGGTCCTGTCCCTGGCCCAGCAGGGTATCCCGGACGGCAGCTATGACCTCGTCCCGCTGGACGGCATGCGCAAGGCGATCGCGCGGCGGCTGACGGACAGCTTCCGCGACGTGCCGCACTTCCCGCTGACCATCGACTGCGAGATCGACGGCCTGCTGGCGTCGCGCGCCAAGGTGAATGCGGTGCTGGAGAAGGACGGGATCAAGGTCTCGGTCAACGACTTCGTGCTCAAGGCCTCGGCCATGGCGCTGAAGGCGGTGCCGGAGGCCAACGCCAGCTATTCGCCCGAGGGCATCGCCCTGCACCACCACGCCGACGTGGCGATGGCGGTGGCGATCGACGGCGGCCTGATCACGCCGATCATCCGCAAGGCCGAGACCAAGACCCTGTCGCAGATCGCGACCGAGTCGAAGGATCTCGCCAAACGCGCCCGCGACCGCAAGCTGAAGCCCGACGAGTTCCAGGGCGGCACCTTCTCGGTCTCCAACCTCGGCATGTTCGGCATCAAGGCCTTCGCCTCGATCATCAACGAGCCGCAGGGCGCGATCATGAGCGTGGGGGCAGGGGAGCAACGCCCCGTGGTCAAGGACGGCCAGCTGGCCATAGCCACCGTGATGACCGTGACCCTGACCTGCGACCACCGCGTGGTCGACGGCGCGATCGGCGCGAAATTCCTGCAGGTCTTCAAGGCGATGATCGAAGATCCTGTGACGATGCTGGCGTAAGGACGACACCGTGGCTGAATTCGACCTCATCGTCATCGGCTCGGGCCCCGGCGGCTACGTCGCGGCCATCCGCGCCTCCCAGCTGGGCCTCAAGGTCGCGATCGTCGAGCGCGAGAACCTGGGCGGCATCTGCCTGAACTGGGGCTGCATCCCGACCAAGGCCCTGCTGAAGTCGGGCGAGAAGTACGAGAGCCTGAGCCATCTCAAGGACTACGGCCTGTCCGCCGACAAGGTGGGCTTTGACTTCGACGCCATCATCGCCCGCTCGCGCGGGGTGGCGAAGCAGCTGAACAGCGGCGTCGGCTTCCTGATGAAGAAGAACAAGATCGAGGTCATCGAGGGCACGGCGAAGCTCGAGCCGGGCGAGGACGCGCCGAAGGTCGTCATCGCGCTGAAGGCCGGCGGATCGCGCACGGTCGAGGCGAAGGCGGTCATGCTGGCCGTCGGGGCGCGCGCCAAGGCGATCCCGCAGATCGGCCTCGAAGCCGACGGCGACCGCATCTGGGCCTATCGCGAGGCCATGGCGCCGAAGAAGATGCCGGCGTCGATCGTGGTGATCGGCTCCGGCGCCATCGGCATCGAGTTCGGCAGCTTCTACCGCGCGCTCGGCGCCGAAGTGACCGTGGTCGAGGCCGTGGACCGCATCATGCCGGTCGAGGACGAGGAAGTGTCCAGGGCCGCGCAGAAGGCCTTCGAGAAGCGCGGCATGAAGTTCCGCACCGGCTGCAAGGTCACCAAGGTCTCCAGGGGCGGCAAGGGCGTGCAGGTGGCCATTGAGGCCGGCGGCAAGGCCGAGACGCTCGAGGCCGAGGTCTGCATCTCCGCCGTGGGCATCACCGCCAACACCGACGGCATCGGCCTGGAGGCGCTGGGCGTCAACATGGACCGCGGCCACATCACCATCGACGGCCACTGCCGGACCAATGTGAAGGGCCTCTACGCCATCGGCGACTGCGCCGGCGCGCCCTGGCTGGCGCACAAGGCCTCGCACGAAGGCATCCACGCCGCCGAACACATCGCCGGCTTTGCGACCCCGAACGTCCACTCGCCCATCGCCGGCTGCACCTATGCCCAGCCGCAGGTGGCCTCGGTCGGGATCACCGAACAGCAGGCGAAGGCCGAGAAGCGCGAGGTGAAGATCGGCCGCTTCCCCTTCAAGGTGAACGGCAAGGCCATCGCCTCGGGCGAGACCGAGGGCTTCGTGAAGACGATCTTCGACGCGAAAACGGGGGCGCTGATCGGCGCGCACATGATCGGCGCCGAGGTCACCGAGATGATCCAGGGCTACGTCACCGCCATCACCATGGAGGCGACCGAGGAGGACATCCACGGTATCGTCTACCCCCACCCGACCATGTCCGAGGCCATGCACGAGGCGGCGCTGGACGCCTATGGCCGGGTGATCCACATCTGATGGCCCGGTTCGCGCGCGTCACGGAGCTGGATGGCAAGGTGCACTGGGTCAATCTGGACCACGTGCGGACGCTCAGCGTCCTGAAGCCGATGAAGGGCCTGCCCGTGCGGACGGCCGTCCACGTCGACTCCAGCTGGGTGGAGCGCGTGCTGCACGTGTCGGAGACGCCGGAGCAGATCCTCGCGCCAGGCCACATTACGGAATAGACACCTCAGCGCGCTTGCCCGCATGGCGTGGCTGGCCCTAGTGTCCGCCCCCTAAGTCGCGTGGGGAGTTCGTGATTTGCCGCATCTGCCGGGCCTCGCCGTGGGGATCCTGTCCCTGATCCTGCAGGATCCGACGACGCCTGCGCGGCAGGACCCGCCCGCGTCGCCGCCGATCTTCCAGCCGGGCGCGCCGGGGCAGCCCACGCGCACGGTCACGGCCGCCCAGGCCGCGGAGATGGGGCGCACCACCTTCACCGCCGCCGACGTGCGCTTCATGCAGCACATGATCGTGCACCACGCCCAGGCCGTGGAGATGGTGAAGCTGCTGGAAGTCCAGGGGCATTCCCCGCGGGTGAAGGCGCTGGGACGCCGCATCGCCATCGGCCAGGCGTCCGAGATGGACCTGATGAGCGGCTGGCTGCAAGCCCGCGGCCAGCCGGTCGAGGCGCACGATCTTCACGCCGGGCACGGCGCGCCGGCGGCTCACGGCACCGGCCATGACGCCCACGCGGGCCACGCCGGCCATCAGGCGGGGCCGTCCGAGACGCCGCTGATGCCGGGCATGCTGTCGCCGGCCCAGATGGCGCGCCTCGCGGCCGCGCACGGCCCCGAGTTCGACCGGCTGTTCCTGGAAGGCATGATCCAGCACCACCAGGGCGCGCTCGACATGGTGGACGAGCTGCTGGCCCTGCCGGACGCCGCCGAGGACACGCTGATGTCCGACTTCGTCACCTCGGTCGTCGCCGACCAGTCGTCCGAAATCCTGCGCATGCGCAGCCTTCTCGCTGAACTCTGACCCAAAGGAGCGGCCATGTTCGTTCGCAAGACCCTGCTTTCCTCCGCGGCCGCCCTGGCCGTCCTGTCGGGGGCCGTCGCGGCCCAGGCCCAGGCCCAGGCCCCGCAGGCCGCGGTCCCCGTCGTGGCCGCCGACGCGCGCACGACGCTGTCGGCCGGCATCCTCGACGCCGGCCAAGCCGCCAAGGGCCTGGCGCTGGAGAGCGCCACCCCGCCGCCGCCCGGCTTCTTCGACCCGGCGATGATCTTCGCCCCGCCGACCACCCAGGCGGAGGGCCAGGCCCTGAACGCCCGCATCCAGGCCAGCCCGGACACGTTCAGCGCCCTGGCGCTGTCGAACACCGACATGGCGATGTCCGGCAACCGGCTTTTCGTCGGCAACTTCAACGGCTTCAACGCCTATGACGTGTCCTCGGGCAAGCCGGAGCTGATCCTGTCGGTCGTCTGCCCCGGCGGGCAGGGCGACCTGTCGATCCACGGCAATCTGCTGTTCATGTCGGTCGAGGAAAACCGCGGCCGTCTGGACTGCGGCACCAGCGGGGCAGGGGGCGCGGTCAACGCTGAGCGCTTCCGCGGCGTCCGCATCTTCGACATCTCCGACCTGTCGAACCCGCGCCAGGTGGCGGCGGTCCAGACCTGCCGCGGCTCGCACACCCACACCCTGGTGCCGAGCGCGGATCCGAACGTGCTGTACGTCTACAACTCGGGCACCTCGGGCGTGCGCCGGGCCGACGAGCTGTCGATCTGCTCCTCGGGCGAGCCGGGCCGCAACGCCGACACGGCGCTGTACTCGATCGACGTCATCAAGGTGCCGCTGGACCGTCCGCAGGACGCCGCCATCGTCAGCCGTCCGCGCATCTTCGCCGACGCCAACGGCCGTATCGACGGCCTGTGGACCGGCGGCCGCATCGGCGTGACCAGCCAGGAGACGGCCCAGACCAACCAGTGCCACGACATCACGGTCTTCCCGGAGATCAGCCGCGCGGCCGGCGCCTGCGCGGGCAACGGCATCTTCCTCGACATCACCGACCCGGAGAACCCCAAGCGCATCTCCGAGATGTTCGACCCGGACATGGCCTATTGGCACTCGGCCACCTTCGACAACACGGGTGACAAGGTCGTCTTCACCGACGAATGGAGCGGCGGCATCGGCGCGCGCTGCCAGGCCGGGGATCCGACGACCTGGGGCGCCAACCTGATCGCCACGATCGGCGGCGATGGCAAGCTGCGCGGCCGCGCCTTCCACAAGCTGCCGTCGGCCCAGACCGCGACCGAGAACTGCGTCGCCCATAACGGCAACCTGATCCCGGTCCCCGGCCGCGACCTGATGGTCCAGGCCTGGTACCAGGGCGGCATCTCGGTGATGGACTTCTCTGACCCGATGAAGCCGATCGAGATCGCTTACTTCGACCGCGGCCCGCTGGACGCCGATCGCCTGATGGTGGGCGGCTCCTGGTCGGCCTACTGGCTGAACGGCCGCATCTACTCCAGCGAGATCGCCCGTGGCCTGGATGTGCTGAAACTGGTGCCGTCGGATCAGCTGTCGGCCGCCGAGATCGCCGCGGCCGAGGCCGTCCGCATGGACGTGATCAACCCGCAGACCCAGACCCGGGTCCAGTGGGCCGACACGCCGGACGTGGCCATGTCCTACGTCGACCAGCTGGCCCGTTCGGGTGCCGACGCGGCGCTGTTGGGCGAGGCCAGGGGCGTGATCGAGGGCTGGCGCGCGGGCTCGCCCGACGCGGCCGCCGGCGACGCGGTGGCGGCCAGACTCACGGCCGCGGCGGGTGCCCGGGGCGTGAACGCGGTCGACGCGCGCCGCATGCGGGCCCTGGCCGGCGTGTTCGAGCGCATCGGCTGAACCTGATCCCGGCCGCCCGTCGAACGTCCGGCGGGCGGCCGGATCACCTCTGAAGGGCGGCCCCATGCACGTTCCGGCCTTTCACGCCGCGGGCCTTCCGCTGAACCGTCGCGACGCGCTGCGCCTGGGCGTTGCCGCCGGGGTGTTCGGCTGGGCAGGGGGCGCACAGGCGCGGACGCCCGTTCAGGACGCCTGGACGCCGCCGGCACCCGACCGGACCCTGATGGTCCCGGTGAGGGGAGGGCGGATCCACGTCCGGCTGAACGGCGACCTGAAATCCGGCAAGGCGCCGCTGCTGATGATCCACGGCGGTCCGGGCGGGACCCACGCCGGATTTCTGCCGGCCCTGCCGCTGGCCGCCGACCGCGCGGTGATCCTGTACGACCAGCTGGACTGCGGAAACTCCGACGCGCCGAACGACCCGCGCAACTGGACCGTCGAGCGGTTCGTCTCCGAGGTCGACGCGGTGCGGGCGGCGCTCGACCTGCAAGACCTGCACGTCCTCGGCCACTCGTGGGGCGGGACCATCGCCCTGGAGTATGCCGCGCGTCGCCCGGCGGGGCTGAAGAGCGTGGTCCTGCAGGGGCCTCTGATCGCCACGGCCCAGTGGATCGCCGACGGCTACCGTCTGCGTTCACGCCTGCCGATCGAGGTGCAGCTGGAATTGATCAAGGGCGATCAGACCGGAAACTACGACACGGCGGCCTATGCCGCGGCGACCCGCGCCTTCTACGCCCAGTTCAACTTCCGCGGCCAGGCCCCGGCGTGGCTGGGCCCGTATTCGGGCGGGCTGAAGACGCCGTTCAACGAGCGGCTCTACCGGACCATGTGGGGGCCCAACGAGTTCGTCTCGGACGGCACGCTGAAGGACTATGCCGGGGACGACCTGCTGGAGCGCATTTCGGCGCCCAGCCTGCTGCTGGTCGGACGTCACGACGAGGCCACGCCGGAGGCGATGGAGGCCTATGTCGGCCGTCTGCGCCGGGGAGAGCGGCAGGTCATCGAGGACGCCTCGCACGGGATCCAGCTGGAGCAGCCGCAGGCCTGGCTGGCGGCCCTGCGCGACTGGTGCGCGCATCACGACTGACGCGGAGCGGTCAGCGCTTCTTGCCCAGCTCCGCGGCGATGTCCTTGGTCAGGCGACCGACCTTGCGGTGCGCCGCAGTGATCTGATCGCGCGTCACGCCCCAGCGCTTCATCCAGTACTCGACGGCCTGACGTTCGGACAGGTCGAGCCGGTCCTTGTCGATGAAGCCGCGTTTGTCCTTGAGGCCGGCCATGAGGGCTCCTGTTCGCTCGGGAGGACACGGTAGGCGCGCCGGGCCGGGGAAGCGAGCGCGGCGTCCCGGCGGCCGGGTTACGTTTATCGCCTAAGACATATTATGCGAAATAATGGCGTGGTCAAAGCGGCAGGAGGGCGGTCCATCCGTCGTGCGCCACCTCCACGTTCGCCGGAACCAGACCTCGCAGCACGTTGTAATCCATATCGATGTGCAGATTGGTCAGGATCGCGCGCTCGACCTCGGCGGCCGCGATCCAGCCCAGCGTCCGGTCCAGCTGGGCGTGCGTCGGATGCGGCGTGAACCGCAGCGCGTCCACGATCCACAGCGCGCTGCCGCGCACGGCGTCCAGCGCCGCCGCGTCCAGTCCGTCCACGTCGCTGGAATAGCTGACCGGCCCGGTCCGCACGCCGACGCAGCGGATCGGACCGTGGCCCTGATCGAAGGTCCTGACCGGGATCGGCCCGCCCGCGCCGTCGATGGCCCAGTCCGTCCCATGCGGCGGGACCTCGCGGGCCTCGACGATGGCGGGATAGCCCTGTGCGCTCTCGAAGATGTAGGCGAAGCGCGTCGTCAGCGCGGCCCGCGTCGCCGCGTCCATCCACGCCGGGATGCGTCGGCGCGCGCGCATGGCGAAAACCCTCAGGTCGTCGATGCCGTGGGTCTGGTCGGCGTGATCGTGGGTGTAGACCACGCCATCCACATGGGCGAGCCCGGCCGCCAGCGCCTGTTCGCGCAGGTCCGGAGAGGTGTCGATCAGCACACAGGTCTCGCCGTCCGGGCCGCGCCGCCGCACCAGCGCCGAGCAGCGCGTGCGGCGATTCCGCGGTTCGGCCGGATCGCAGACGCCCCAGTCGCCGTCGCCGCGCGGAACCCCGCCCGACGAGCCGCAGCCCAGGATCACGACCTCCAGGACGTCGCTCATGCGCCCCCCGGCCGCGGAATCCGGTCGAACAGGGAAAAGAAGGCGTCGGTCGTGCGCGCCTCGGCCTCGGTCCGCGACCAGCCGCGTATCTCCGCCAGCTTGTCCAGCACGTGGCCGACGAAGGCCGGCTCGTTGCGCCGCCCCCGGTGCGGCACGGGGGCCAGGTAGGGACAGTCGGTCTCGACGATGAGGCGGTCCGCCGGCATGTCCCGGATCACCGCCCGGACGTCCTCGGCCGCCTTGAAGGTGGCGATCCCGGAGACCGAGAACCATGCCCCCAATTCCGCCGCCTGTTCCGCAAGTTCGGCACTCGACGTGTAGCAGTGCATCAGGAACCGGAACGGGCCGTCGGCCATCTCCTCGGCCAGCACCCGCGCCATCACCTCGTCGGCCTCGCGGGTGTGCACCACCAGCGGCAGACCGGTCGTGCGGGCCGCGTGGACGTGCTGCCGGAACACGGCTTCCTGAACCGCCCGGGGGCTGAGATCATAGTGGAAGTCGAGCCCGCACTCCCCTATTCCCACGACCTTTTCCCGACTTGCGAGCTCCACGAGACGGGCCGACGACAGCTCCCCGTAGTGCCGCGCTTCGTGGGGGTGGACGCCGACGGTGCACCAGATGTCGTCGTGCGCCATGGCCAGGCCGTGCGTCGCCTCGAAGGTCGCGAGGCGGTCGGAGATCTCGACCATCAGCGCCACCCCGGCCTCCCGGGCCCGGGCGATGACGGCGTCGCGGTCGGCGTCGAACTGCGGCGCGTGGAGATTGACGTGGCTGTCGATCAGCATGCGCGCGCCTTGGTCCGCTCCAGATCGTTCAGCGCCGAGGCCAGCACCTCGCCGCGGTCGAGGTTCAGACCCGCCGCCCGGTCCGGCCATTCGGTCAGCCGGCTCCACAGGTCGGCCCAGTCCGCCGCCCCCTCCCCGCCCGCCAGCGCCCGGTCGCGCACCGCGCCGGCCAGGTGGTCCATCATGGCCTCGAACCGCGCCGCGCCCTCGGCCCCGCGCAGCGTGCCCTGCAGCGCGAGGCGCTCCGACCGGTCCAGCGGCCCCGGCGTCGAGACCCACCGCCGGGCGAGCTCGCCCGCCGCGCGGGCCTCGTCCCCGATCGCCGCCAGCGCGGCCCCGGGCGACCCGCCGGACGTCGCGGCCACGGCCCGCGCCTCGGCGAGGTCGAGCCCGACCGTGTTGCGCAGCAGATCGGTGATCGCGGCTTCGCTCCAGGGCCGGAAGGTCAGCCGGCGGCAGCGGGACCGGATGGTCGGGATCAGCCGGCCGGGCGCGTGACAGACCAGCAGCAGAATGCCGCGGGGCGGGGGCTCCTCCAGCGTCTTCAGGATGGCGTTGGCGGCGTTGGCGTTGAGGTCGTCCGCGGCGTCGACGATGGCCACGCGCCGCCCCGCCTGCGCCGGGCTCTTGGAGAAGAACTCCGGCAGGTCGCGGGCCTGGTCCACCGAGATGTTGCGCTTGGTCTTGCCGCCCTCGACGGCGCGTTCGAGCACCAGCAGATCGGGATGGGACCGGGCCGAGACCAGCCGGCTGACCGGGTCCTCCGGCCGCGCCCCCAGGGGCCCCCGCGAAGGATCCGGAGCCGCGCCCAGCAGGCGGCGCGCCGCGCGATGGGCGAAGGTCGCCTTGCCCCGCCCCTCGGGCCCGCACAGCAGCCAGGCGTGATGCAGCCGGCCGCGCTCCAGGGCGTCCAGAAAGGCGATCTCGGCCTCGGCGTCGGGCACGAGATCGAAACGGTCGCGGGGATGATCGCTCATGCGCCGGCGGCCTCGACCGCGGCGAGGACGCGCGCGGCGACGACGTCCACGTCGCCGTCGGCGTCGATCAGGCGGCACCTCTCCGGATGCGCCGCGGCGATCCGTCGGAAGGCCGCGGCCAGCCGGTCGTGGAAATCGGCGCCCTTGCTTTCGAAGCGGGTTTCGCCCTCGCCCCGCGCCAGGGCCCGCGACAGGCCCAGGTTCGCCGGCAGGTCGAAGACCAGCGTCAGGTCCGGCTGGTCGGCGCCGACGACGGCGGCGTCCAGGGCCTCGACGACGGCCGGGTCCACGCCGCCGGCCGCGCCCTGGTAGGCGCGGGTCGAATCGCTGAACCGGTCGCACACGACCCATTTGCCGGCGGCCAGGGCCGGCCGGATGACGGCGTTCAGGTGATCGTCGCGCGCCGCGAACATCAGCAGGGTCTCGGTCAGCGGCGACCAGTCCGCCGCCTGGCCCGACACGACCAGGGCCCGGATCCGCTCTCCGCCCGGCGATCCGCCCGGTTCCCGGGTCAGGACGACGTCGTGCCCGCGCGCGCGCAGGACGTCGGCCAGCCGCCGGGCCTGGGTGGACTTGCCGGCCCCCTCCCCGCCCTCGAATGTGATGAACCGACCGCGCGACACCCGTCCTGTATGGCGGGCGCGGGCGCGGCGGCCAAGGCCCGACGCTTCAGAAAGCCGGGCTTTCCCCGGCGCCGTCGACGACGCGCGCCATGACCTCGAACCCGCCCTGCACCGCCGCCCTCTGGGGCCCCAGCCGCGGCGCGCGGCCCAGATAGCGCACCCGCACGCGGCCCACGCCGCGCTCCAGCAGGCCCAGCTCGCGCGCCGCGCCGCGCGACAGGTCGATGATGCGGCCGTCGACGAAGGGACCGCGGTCGTTCACGCGCAGAACCGCCGTCCGGCCGTTCTCGAGGTTGGTCACCTCGACGAGGCCGGGCAGCGGCAGGGTCTTGTGCGCCGCCGTGAGCGCATTCATGTCGAAGGTCTCGCCCGTCGCGGTCGGGCGGCCGTGAAACCGGTCGCCGTACCAAGAGGCCATGCCGACCTCCTGATAGTTCCGGTCTTCCTGCGGATGATACCAGCGGCCGCGGATCTGGTACGGCCGCATGGTGCCGCTGACGATTGGGGCCGGATCCCGCACGACGGGCAAGGCCGCCCCGCGGTTCGGCCCCATGCCGATCAGGGCGCAGCCGGAAATCACCGGCGCCAGCGCCGCCATCACCAGAAGTCGCAAGGTCCTGCCGCTCATGGGCGGCAGGATGCGCGGCGGCGGTTTGGACGGGGTTAACGGCCCGTCAGCCCGGGTGGCGGCCCTCGCAGAACTCCTCGACCATCTTCGCGCAGAAGGCGGGCAGGTCGTCCGGATTGCGCGAGGTGACCAGGCCGTTGTCGACCACCACCTCCGCGTCGACCCAGTCCGCCCCGGCGTTGGACAGATCGGTCTTCAGCGACGGCCAGGAGGTCATCTTCCGGCCCTTCACGGCGCCGGCGTCGATCAGGGTCCAGGGGCCGTGGCAGATGGCGGCGATCGGCTTGGACGCCTCGACGAAGTCGCGGACGAAGGCGATGGCCTGATCCTCCAGCCGCAGGGCGTCGGGATTGATCACCCCGCCCGGCAGGACGAGGCCGTCATAGTCTGCGGCCGAGGCGTCGGACAGGACGCGGTCGACGTCGGTCCGGTCGCCCTTGTCGTGGTGGTTGAAGCCCTGGATCGTCCCCGCCTTCGGCGCGACGATCTCCACCTCGGCGCCCGCCGCCTTCAGTGCCTCGACCGGCCGCGTCAGTTCGACCTGTTCGAATCCGTCCGTCGCCAGCACGGCGATCTTCTTCCCGGCCAGTTTGCCCTGGGTCATCCGTCTCTCCTCTGTCGGTGTCAGGAGAAAAGGCCGGAGACCCGCAAGGCGTTCCCCGGAAATGGCGGACAGGGTGGGATTCGAACCCACGGTGGGCTTCCACCCACGGCGGTTTTCAAGACCGCTGCCTTAAACCACTCGGCCACCTGTCCGGTCGCCGGAGGGGCCGGAGGAAGGCGCGGTCTAGCACACTCTCGCCGCCCCGCCAGAGCGCGGCGGGGGCCTAGGCGGCGGCGCCGACACGCGGTAGGACCGTGGCCGAGCCGCGGTCCCTCCCGGACGTCGCGGTCTGGCCTGGGGGCGGGCGGCGATGTCGGAACAGGGGGAGGCGCTCCAGGGCGCGCGCGACCGGCGGTTCGGGGCCCCGGTGTCGGCCTGGTATCCCGTGGACCGGGTCCGGCCGGGACCGCCGCGCCGCACCGCGCACCTGCACGGCGGCGTCCTGGCCTGGCGGGCGAACCCGGCTGGCCGCCCCGACGGTAACGACGACACGGGCGCCTGGCGGCTGACGGCGCGCTTCGGCCTCGTCTGGGCCCGGCCGGTGGACGGCGACCCCGAACTCCCGCAACTGCCGCCCGAGCCGGACGGCCGACTGGCCCCGATCGCCTACTCCGAGGTGCCCGCCCGGGCCGACTATGACCAGGCCGTTCTGGGCCTGGTCGATCCGGCCCACGTGCCGATGATCCACCGGTCGTGGTGGTGGCGCTCCGACCGGCGCCGCGACAAGACCAAGGCCTATACCCCCTCCCCGTTCGGCTTCACGGCCATGGCCGCCGACGACTTCTCCTCCACCGCCGTCTATGACCTGGTGCGGCAGGAGCGCCGGGTGACGATCGAGTTCCGCCTGCCCTCGATCCGCCTCGAGCGGGTCACGGCGCGCGGCTTCGAACTGGTCAATCTGACCACGATCACCCCCGTGCGCGACGGCGAGGTGGTGTTGCGCAACCTGATCCTGTGCAGCGACCGGCGCCTGACCCTGCTGCACCCCTTCCTGTCGGCCACGGGGCGGGTGTTTCTGCGCCAGGACGTCGGGATTCTGGAGCGGCTCGAGGGGCGCTCGCCGCACCTGCCGCTGGTGTTCGCCGGCGACCCGGACAGGCCCTCGGCCTTCTACTTCGCGGCCAAGGCGGCGCTGTCCCGCGCCGAGCGCGAAGGCGCGCCGTTCGTGAACCCGGTGGAAGCCCAGACCCTGCGCTGGCGCACCTGACCCGGCGGGCCGGAAAGGTCTGGCGGAGACGGAGGGATTCGAACCCTCGGTACCGGTTACCCGGTACGACGATTTAGCAAACCGTTGCCTTCAGCCACTCGGCCACGTCTCCGGCAGGACGCGTCGATAGCGGACCGTCGCGGGCGGCGCAACCGGGCCGATCCGGCGCGATCATTAAGGGGATGGTCAGGGCCGCCGTGGCAGGTTTCGGGACCCTTCGGAACCGGACCCTCGGCCCGCATGACCTCCACCGCCGCCCTGCTCTCCTCCGCCGCCGCCGCCGAGGCGCACCGCGACGGCGCGCCGCTGGACGTGCACGGGCTGCGCGACCTGGCGGAACGCGGTCTCGCCGCCGACGGCGCGGCGCGGCGCGGCCCGTTCCGGCCGGAAGTCTGGCTGAATGCCCGACAGAGGCACGCCGCCCGGCTGGCCGCCCACTATTTCCGCGCCATCGACGTGGCGCTGGTCGTCGTCGTGACCCTGCTGTGCGCCTGGGCGGTGACCCCGACGGGACTGGCGGCGGCGACCGTGGCGCAGGCGGCGCCCTTCGCCGTCGGCTGCGTCCTGGTGCTGGCGCTTGTGAGATCGCTCGACCTCTACCGCTTTCCGGCCGGTCGCCCGGCGGTTCTGCATCTGGCGGCGCTGGCCGGCGTGGCGGCCGGCGCGACCGGGACCGCCGTGCTGGTCGGCGCGCTGCTCTCGGGAGGATTTCTGGGCGCGCCGTCCCTCGTCGTCTGGGGCGGGGTCAGCCTCGCCACCCTGTACGCCCTGCATCTCGTCTGGCTGGATCGCGTCGCCGCCTGGAGGCGGTCGGGCGCCCTGACGCCCAACGTCGTTCTGGTCGGCGCGACCCGTCACGCCGAGGCCCTGATCCGCGCGGCGTTGAAGCGGCGCGACGTGAACGTGCTCGGCGTCTTCGACGACCGGCTGGCCCGCAGCCCGGAGACGGTCGAGGGGGTGCCCGTGCTGGGCGATTCGGAGGCCCTGCTCAGCCACCGCATCCTGCCCTTCGTCGACCGCATCGTGGTCGCCATCGATCCCAAGGCCGAAGCCCGCGTCAGACACCTGACCGGCCGGTTGGGCAGCCTGCCGAACGAGGTCACCCTGCTGGTCGATCCGGTCCGTGCCAGCGACCGCGAGGACGCCCTGAACCGTCTGGCCGACAGCCGTCTGGCGCCGCTGGACGGACGCCGGGACCACGATCGCCGGGCCTTCAACAAGCGGCTGCTGGACCTGACGGTGGGCGGACTGGCCTTCGTCGCCCTCCTGCCCGTCCTCGGCCTGATCGCGGCCTTGGTGAAGCTCGACAGCCCGGGGCCGGCCCTGTTCCGCCAGCGCCGCCACGGCTTCAATCAGGAAGAGATCGTGGTGTGGAAATTCCGCTCCATGAAGCACGCCTCGGCCGACGCGACGGCCAGCCGCCAGGTCACCCACGACGACGACCGCATCACGCGTCTCGGCCGCATCCTGCGCTCGACCAGCCTCGACGAACTGCCCCAGCTGCTGAACGTCATCAGCGGCGAGATGAGCCTCGTCGGCCCCCGTCCCCACGCCGTGGGCATGAAGACGGGCCAGATCGAATCCGCCCGCCTCGTCGCCGACTACGCCCACCGCCACCGGATCAAGCCGGGCATGACCGGATGGGCCGCGATCAAGGGCTCGCGCGGACCGCTGCATTCGGCGCAGGACGTGCGCCGCCGGGTCCAGCTGGACGTCGAATACGTCGAGCGCCAGTCGGTCTGGATGGACCTCTGGATCATGCTCGTGACCGTGCCTGTGCTGCTGGGCGACCGCGCGGCGGTGCGCTGAGATGTTCTGGCGGGGCGTCTGGGGCTATCTGCCCGCCAACGTCGTCCAGGGCGTGGCGGGCTTCCTGGCCATCATCCTGTTCACGCGCCTGCTGTCGCCCGAGGAGTTCGGGCGCTACGCCCTCGCCTTCTCCATCCTGACCATGGCCCACGTCGCCGTCTTCACCTGGCTGGAGGCGGCCATGGCCCGCTTCTGGGCGGCGTCGACGCCCGGGGCTGACCTTCAGGGGCATTTCGCCGGCCTGTACCGGACGGCGCTGGGCCTGACCGCGGCGTTCGTGCCGCTCGCAGCCCTCATCCTGTGGCTGTGGCCTGCCGATCCCCTGTTCCGCATCGCCGTCGCGGCGGGCGTGATGGGGTGTCCGGTGCGGTGTCTGGTCAAGCTGGCGCAGGAGCGGCTTCGCGCCGAGGGCGAGGTGACGAAATCGGCCGGCATCGACATGACGGTGACGATCACCGGCCTGGCGATCGGCGTGGGCTTCGCCCTGGCCGGCGCGGGCGGGGCCGCGCCGCTGCTGGGGCTCGGCCTCGCCCCCCTGCTGGTCCTGCCCTTCGTCCTGCCCGGCGAGTGGAGACGCGGGCGCGGCGCCCGGCTCGAGCCGGCGCGCATGAAGGCCTATGCGGCCTACGGCTATCCGATCGCCGCCTCGCTGGCGCTCACGGTCGTGCTGGCCTCGACCGACCGCTTCCTGCTGGCCGCCTTCCTCGACGAGGCCGCGGTCGGCGCCTATCACGCCGGCTATTCGATCGCCAACCGGACGCTGGACGTGCTGTTCCTGTGGCTGGGCACGGCGGGCCAGCCGGCCCTGGTCATGGCACTGGAGCGCGGCGGGCGCGAACGGCTGGCCGTCGCGGCGCGCGAGCAGCTGTCGACCTTCCTGCTGATCGGCCTGCCGGCGGCCGCGGGCGTGGCGCTGGTGGCCCAGCCCCTGGCCGACGTCCTGATCGGCGAGGCGCTGCGGGCGGCGGCCGTGACGGTGACGCCCTGGATCGCCCTGTCGGCCCTGCTGTACGGCCTGACCGCCTACTATTTCGGCCAGGCCTTCACCCTGGGCAAGAAGACCACGGCCCTGCTGGGCGCCATGGCCGTGCCGGCCGTCCTCAACGTGATCCTGAACCTGATCCTCGTGCCGCGCTTTGGCCTGATCGGCGCCGCCTGGGCGACCGCGGCCAGCTTCGGCGTCGGCCTGATCGCGACCCTCGCCCTGGGTCGCCGCGTCCTGCCCCTGCCGATGGCCTGGGAGTCGCTGGTGCGCTGCGGCGTGGCGGCGGGCGGGATGGCGCTGGTCGTCTCCGTCCTTCCCGCCCCGGGCGGCGCGGCGGAGCTGATCCTCAAGGCCGGCGTCGGCGGCGGGGTCTACGCGGCGCTGGCCCTGACGATCAACGCCGGCGGGGTGCGCGACACCGCCCTCTCCCTGCTGGCCCGTCGGCGGGCGGCGAGGGCCGCCGCATGAGCCCGCGCGCTCGCCTCGACGACAACGCCGCCTGGGCCGCCGCCCGCCCGTCGCTGTCGGTGCTGATCCCCTTCCTGCGCGACGATCCCGCCCCGCTGATCGCCGCCCTCGCCGCGACGCCGCCCGCCGGGGCGGAGCTGGTGCTGCTGGACGACGGCACCGGCGATGCGGATCTGACCGCCCGCCTCGTCGGCCAGTTGGCGGGACTGGCTCTCCCCGCCCGCCTCATCACCCTGCCGGCCAACGAGGGCCGGTCGCGCGGCCGCAACCGGCTGGCCCAGGCGGCGCGCGGCTCGCACTTCCTGTTCCTCGATTCCGACATGCTGCCGGACTCCGCGACCTTCCTCGCCGACTGGCTGCAACTGGTCGCGGCGGAAGACCCCGCGGTCGCCTTCGGCGGCTTCTCGCTGAAACAGGCGCCCGCCGACGCCCGCTTCGCCGTGCATCGCGCCATGGCCGAGCGGTCCGAGTGCCTCGAGGCCGCCGCGCGCGCCCTGGCCCCGGAGAAGTACGTCTACACCTCCAACCTCCTGGTCCGGCGCGACGTGTTCGCGGCCGAGGCCTTCGATCCGGGCTTCAGCGGCTGGGGCTGGGAGGACGTGGAGTGGGCCATGCGCGTGTCGCGCCGCTGGCCGGTGATCCACGTCGACGTCCCCGCCACCCACATGGGCCTCGACGACACGGCCGCCCTGGCCGGCAAGTACGAGCAGTCGGCCGCCAATTTCGCCCGGGTGGTCCAGCGCCACTTCGCGGTCGTCTCGACCTATCCCAGCTACCGCGCCGCCCGCCGGCTGAAGCGCGTGCCGGGGCTCAGGGCGATCCGGCCGTGGTTCAAGCGTCTGGCGCTCAGCGAGGCCGCCCCCGTCGCGGCGCGCGCCTTCGCCCTGCGTCTGTACCGCGCCGCCCTCTATGCGGATGAGGTCTGAGATGGCCCGCGTCGCCGTCGTCGTCCCGACCCTGCGCCGCCCGGACAGCCTGAGCCGCGCCCTGCGCTCGGTCTTCGCCCAGACCGGGCTGGACGCGCACGCCGTCGAGATCGTGGTGGTGGACAACGACCCGGCCGGCACCGCCGGCGCGCCGGTCGACGCCCTGCGCCCCGACGCGCCCTTTCCCCTGACCTATGTGACCGCGCCGAAGCCGGGCGTGGCCACCGCGCGCAACGCGGGCCTGGCCGCCACGGACGCGCCGCTGATCGCCTTTCTCGACGACGACCAGGAGGCGGAGCCGGGCTGGCTGGCGGCCCTGCTGTCGGCCCGGGACGCCACCGGCGCGGACGTGGTGTTCGGGCCGATCCGCGGCGTGGCCGAGGGCGCGCCGGACTGGGCCCGGGCCCATCTGGACGCCTTCTTCGGACGCGAGGGCCCCGACGAGGACCGCCTGATCGACAAGCCCTGGGGCTGCGGCAACGCCCTGCTGGTGCGGGCCACCGCCCTGCCCGGTCCGGCCCCCTTCGACGTCGCCGCCGACCAGCTGGGCGGCGAGGACGACGCCCTGTTCGCGCGGGTCCGGGCGTCCGGCGGGCGGTTCGGCTGGGCGGCGCGCGCGTGGGTGTCCGAGCTGGCCCCGCCGCACCGCGCCACCATGGGCTACGCCCTGCGCCGCGCCTTCGCCTACGGCCAGGGCCCCAGTCAGGAGGCCCGCGCCCGCGGCGACTGGCCGGGCGTGCTGAAGTGGATGGCGGTCGGTCTGGCGCAGGTCGCCCTGTGGTCGCTGGCGTCCTCCGCGCTCTGGCTGTTGCGGCGACCGGCCCGCGCCCGGGCCATGGACAGGGCGGCCCGCGGCCTCGGCAAGGTGCTGTGGGCCCCGGTGTTCGAGCCGAAATTCTACGGCGCGCAGGAGCTGGCGCGGCTGGAGCGGGTCAGCCGGTCAGCCGGCTGAGGAAGCCCGGCGGCGTCCACGCGGTCCGGTTCAGCACCACGCCGGCGATGCGCCCCCCGACGGCCTCGATCTCCTGGCGCAGGGCCGAGGCCTCGTTCGCCCCCGTGGACTCCGCCGCCACCACCATGACCACGGCGTCGGCCAGCGGCGCGAGGATCAGGGCGGTGTCCGAACGTCCGGCGGCGGGGCAGTCCACCACCACCGTCTCGGCATGGGGCCGGATTGCGTTCCAGTAGGCGGGGTCCGGCGAGGCCTCGACCCTCTGGCCGACGCGGATCGTCTCGGCGGCGAAGCGCGACACCCACAGCCGCCCGCCCAGACACGCGCGCGCCGTCAACAGGCGCGCGGGCGGCACGATGCGGCCGTCGCGGCTCTTGGCGGGCGGGTGAAGGTCGAAGAAGCAGGAGCCGTCGGGCGAGGCCAGGGCCGGCTTGCTCAGCGCCCCGAACCGGTCCGGCGCGGCCGCGATGGCCTCCTGCTGGCCGGGCTGATCCAGATCGGCGTCGATCAGCCAGACCGGGCGGCGGGCGCGCACGGCGGCCAGCCGGGCGTATTCGCGCGCGACCGTGGAGGCGCCCTCGCCCGACACGGCCGAGACGATCAGGACCATCCGGCCGCCGCGCGCGGGCGCGGGACCGAGGGCGGACCACAGGGCGGCCATCTCGGAGGTCAGGTCGATCATCGAATCGCTGGAACGCTCGCGCACGACGCGAAGGCTAACACGCCCGGGAACCTCACCGCGCGGCCTTGACCGGCGCCGCCGCCAGCACGGGCAGGTCGAGGGTGCGCCCGAGCGAGGCCGGGGTGGCGAAGCCCCGGCGCGAGAAGACGCGGATCAGCCCCACCGACAGCGCCGTGAAGCCGGCGAACAGGATGACCGCCGCCAGCAGGGGCAGCTTCAGGCTCTTGCCCCGCAGCGGCGCGGAGGCGCGCTCCATGACCCGGACGTCGTCCGCGCCGGCCTTGACCAGACCCTGATCGGCCCGCGCCTGGGCCTCGCGCTGCTGGAACTCGCGCACCGTGGCGCTCTGCACGTCGCGATTTCCGGACAGGGTGGCGTTCTCGGATTCGACCGAGGTCAGGCGCGTCTGGCGGGCGCGCAGCTCGGCCAGCTGGCCGTCCAGCACCGACAGCCGGGTCAGCAGGGAGTCCCGCTGGGCCAGCGTCGTCGCGCGCGTCGTCTCCAGTTCGACCCAGATCGGGTTGGGCCCGGTCCGGACCTCCTTGACGCCGACGCCCTGGCCCGAGCCGACGTACTGTTCCAGGCCGGCGATGCGGGCCTCGATGTCCTGGATCGGCTGGCTGTCGGGCAGGTAGCGGGCCAGCAGCTGTTCGCGCTCGGTCCGCAGCTGCAGGATCTGGTCCCGGGCCGACACGTTCAGGTCCTGCTGCACCGCGATCTCGGGCGGGGTGCGCGCCAGTTCGGATTCCAGGGTCGCCAGCTGGCGGGTCAACTGATTGACCTGGGCCTGGGTCGACAGCCGGTCGGCCGACACGGTCTGATAATTGGCGGCGAGCGCCGCCTTGGTCGCAGCGAAGTCGCCGATGTCCTCGGTGCGGAGAAACTGTTCATAGGCCGTGTCGGCCCTGGCCAGCTCGTCCTCGAAGACGAGCCGCTGCGCCGTCAGGGCGGGCGCGCTGGCGTCGGCGAAGACCTCGCGGCGATGGATCAGATACTGGTCGATGACCGCGTTCAGCACCGTGGCGGCCCGCTCGGCCTCATCCGCCTCGTAGGCGATGCCGATGATCGGGCTGCCGGTCACGGCGCCCGCGGACAGGCCGCTCTCCAGCGTCCGGATCGCCGCCACGCGCATTTCGGCGGGTGTCCCGGTCGCTTCGGGGCCGAGGATGGCGGGCGCGCCCAGGACGTCCACCACCCGTTCCTTGACCGCGCGGCTGTTCAGCAGCGCCGCCTCGGACTGGGTCACGGTGTCCACGTCCGGGGTCTGGCCCCGCTCGCTGGCGCCGACGCGCGGCTGGTAGACGTACTCCTGCCCCACCCCGGCGTAGACGCTGCCGCGGGCCGTGTAGGTCTTGCCCATGGTCAGGACGACCGCCGTGCCGATCGCCACGACGGCGAGGAAGATCACCAGCATGATCCAGAATTCACGGAACAGCAGGCCGATCACGTCCATCAGGCCGTAGCGCGGTCGGGCGATGACTGTGGCCGTCGTGCGCATGGGCCTGGAGGCGAATCCGTGAGACTGAACCGGGACTTCAGCCTTCGCCCCTCGGCGTTAACCATCGGTTACCCCTGTCGGACCACCCTGCCCCCAATCGTGATCCGCCGCGCCGGGATTCGCCCATGAACTTCAGCCGCCGGCACCTGATGCTGGGATTGGTCGGCCTTTCCCTGGCCGCGTGCGGCGGCGTGCGCGCGCCCCGGATCGCCTCTCCGCTGGCCGGCCCGGCGACGACGCCCGGCTTCACCGACATTCCGTTCGCCGACTGGACCGACGCGGAACCCGAATACGTCCTCTATCCGAACGACGAGATCGAGGTGGCGATCCCCACGGCGCCGGAGCTGACCCGCACGCTGAGGGTCGGGCCCGACGGCCGCGTCTCCCTGCCCCTGATCGGACAGGTCATGGCGGCCGACCGGACCCTGGCGGAACTGGAGCAGGACGTCTCGGCCGGCTACGCCTCGCAGCTGGTCCGCCCCATCGTCGAGATCACGCTGAGGCAGGCCGGGCCGATCCGGGTGTGGGTGGACGGCGAGGTCCGCACGCCGGGCGTCTACGAGATGGTCGGCGACATCGACGCCTATCAGGCGGTGATCCAGGCCGGCGGCTTCCTGCCCACGGCCCGCACCCAGGAGGTGGCCCTGATCCGGCGCGGTCCGGGCGGACGGCCCATGATGCGGGTGGTGGACCTGCGGCCGCGCCGCGGCCTCAGGGTGGCGGTGCGGCGCGGCGACGTCATCTACGTCCCGCGCTCGACCCTGGGCGAGCTGGCCAACTTCTTCACCCAGGTCCGCAACGCCCTGCCGATCGGGTTCAACTACACGATCAACGGGCAGTACCAGCAGTTCTGACGGCGACCGGGGCGTCGCCGACCTGCGTCAGGCGGCCAGCTTGCTCGTGCCGGCGTCGATCCAGCGGCGCGCGGCGCGCTGCGCCTCGCCGATCTCCTCGCGCTCCATCTCCTGCGAGATTTCCCGGCGATGGGCCCGGGCCTCTTCCGAGCCCTTCATCGCCGCCAGGTTCAGGATCATGTGGGCGGAGACCCGGTCCATCGGGCAGCCGCCCGTGCCGGTCGAATACATCATCCCCAGACGGAACAGGGCGTCACCGTCCATGTCGGGGGTCGGCAACGGCAGCCCGCCGTCTTCCGCAACGTCGTGCGCCAGTTCTTGCGCGTTCATCACCAAGTCCTCCAGGCCGGGACCGTTCTGGCCCCGCTTCCTTGAGCGCGATGAAATACCGGCGGTTTGAAGTTAAAGTTAATGGCGGAAACGCGGCCGAATCTTTTTCGCCAATGAAGCGTGAATACTCAAAGCCGCGTTCAAATCTTGGAAACGCCTCGGCAATCCCGCCTTAAGACTTGTGCGCCCGCTGGCCGAAAAGAACGGCGCGCTGGGCGTCCGCCTCGCGACCGGCCTTGGCCAGATCCCGGGACAGATCCTTGCCCAGCCACCGGCCCGTCTGCACCGCCGGCCGCGCCTCGACCGTCTCGAACCAGCGCTTCAGATGGGGGAACTCGGCCAGGTCCTGCCCCTGTCGCTCCCAGGGGACGACCCAGGGCCAGATCGCCATGTCGGCGATGGAATAGTCGCCGGCCACGAACTCCCGGTCGGCCAGGCGCCGGTCCAGCACGCCATAGAGCCGGTGCGTCTCGTCCGTATAGCGCCGCACGCCATAGGCCAGATGACGCTGGTCGGCCGTCAGGGCCGGGGCGTACTGGCGGAAATGGTGGGTCTGGCCGGCCATCGGCCCCAGCCCCCCGACCTGCCAGAACAGCCATTGGTCCACCTCGGCGCGCCCCCGGACGTCGTCCGGATAGAACCGGCCCGAGCGGCGTCCGAGATACTGCAGGATCGCCCCGCTCTCGAAGATCGACAGCGGCTGGCCGTCGGGCCCCTCCGGATCGAAGATGGCCGGCATCCGGCCATTGGGGCTGATCGCCTGGAACGCCGGCTCGAACTGCTCGCCCACCCCGATGTTCACGGGCTTCAGTTCGTACGGAAGACCCATCTCCTCCAGCGCGATGGAGATCTTCCATCCGTTGGGCGTGGGCCAGTACCAGAGCTGGATCGGTCGGGACATCGGCGGGCTCCTGAATCTGGCCGGAACGTGGGGGCGGTCGCGCGCCGACGCAATGTCCGCCGGATCGAACCTGACCGGGGCATTCAGCGACGGTTCATGCCGGAGGGGGGACCGTCGATCATCACCCGTTCCGGGCGGCCCGCCGTCCGGCCTTTTGCGAGGACTGTTCATGAACCGCCTGACCCGGGCCGCCATCGCCGCGGTCGTGCTGTCGACGACCGCCGTGCCGCTGGCCGCCGAAGCCCAGAACCGCCGCGACAGGGACGACCGCCGCGACGACCGGCGCGACCATCGCGAGGACCGCCGCGACGACCGCCGCGACTTCCGCGAGGAGCGCCGCGACGATCGCCGCGACTGGCGTGGGGGCCAGTACGACAACCGCCGCGAATACCGCCAGGACCGGCGGGACGATCGCCGCGACTTCCAGGCCGAGCGTCGCGACGATCGCCGCGACTTCCGCAACGAGCGGCGCTGGGACCGCAACAATCGCGACTGGTGGCGCGGGCGCTCGGAGTTCCGGGACTACAGCGGCCGTCGCAACGGCTACTGGTACGCCCCCGGCTACGGCTACTACCGCGTCGAGCCGCGCTACTACGGCTACAGCTGGCGCCGTGGGGCCTATCTGCCGTCGGCCTATCACCGCTACTATGTGAACGACCCCTATTTCTACGGCCTGCGCCCGGCGCCGCACGGCCACCGCTGGGTGCACGCCGACAACGACATCCTGCTGGTGGCGCTGGCCACCGGCCTGATCGCCGACGTGCTGTTCGACGTGTTCTGACCGCCTCCCGGAGGTCCCGCGATCGCGGTCGTCGGGACCTCCACCCCTCCTGCCCGGTTCACACGCCGTTCAGCTTGACGGGCACAGCCTCCTCCCAAGCCGCCCGATAAGGCGTGCAGGAACCCCGAGAATGAAGAGAACCCTTCTGGTCTTTTCCGCCCTGACGGCCTTCGCCGTTCCGGCGGCGGCCCCGGCCATCGCCGCGGCCCAGGATCCCGACCGCCGGCGCGACCGGACCGAGGTCCAGGCCGAACGCCGCGAGGCGCGGCAGGAGCGGCGCGGCGGCGGCGGGACCTCCGGCGGCGGCGAGCAGCGTCCGTCGCGGCCCGACCGGCCCCCGGCCCCCGACCGTCCGGCCCGCCCGGACCGTCCCGATCGCCCCGACCGGCCCGACCGGCCCGACCGGCCCGACCGGCCCGACCGCCCGGACGTCACGCCGCCCACCACCCCTCCGGACGCGCGCCGCGACCGTCGTCAGGATCGTCGGGAGGACCGCCGCGACGACCGTCAGGACCGCCGCGAGGATCGCCGCGAGGATCGGGGCGACCGGCGGGATGACCGTCCGACGCCCCGTCCCGAGCAGAGGGACGACCGCCGGGACCGTCGGGACGACCGGCGCGACGACCGTCAGGACCGCCGCGAGGATCGGTTCGAACGTCGGGATGACCGCCGCGACTATCGCGAGTTCCGTCGCCGCTGGAACCGCGACTCGTGGAACCGCGACTGGTCGCGCCGCCACGGCCGCAGCGACTGGTGGCGCAACGACCGCCACTTCCACGGCTGGTCGGGGGTCCGCGTCGGCTTCTACTTCTCGCCGGGCTACGGCTACTACAGCGTGCCGCGCTCCTACTGGGGCCGGACCTACAGCGAGGGCGACTACCTGCCCTCGATCTTCTGGCGCTACGAGATCACGGACCCGGCCTACTGGGGTCTGCCGTGGCCGCCGACCGGCACGATGTGGGTCTGGGTGGACAACAACATCTACCTGGTCGACCGCTTCGACGGCTATGTGATCGAGGCGATCCACAGCGCCTGGCGCTGGTAGGGCCCGGCCGCAACGAGAAAGGCCCCGGATCGCTCCGGGGCCTTTTTCGTGTCCGCGACGGGGGAACCGTCAGGCGACGGCGGGCAGGCGCGCCACGTTGCAGTGGGTCCACAGCCTGTCCATGGCCGTGACCAGAGCGTCCATCATGCCGTCGTCGTGGTCCGGCGACGGCGTGAAGCGCAGGCGCTCGGTGCCCTTGGGCACGGTCGGATAGTTGATCGGCTGGACATAGATGCCGTGCTCTTCCAGCAGCATGTCCGAGATCATCTTGGTGTGCACCGGGTCGCCCACGAAGACCGGCACGATGTGGCTCTCGGACGGCATCACGGGAATGCCCGCCGCCGCGAACCGGGCCTTGAGCGCGACGGCGCGCTCCTGGTGCCGCTCGCGCAGCTCAGGATGCGCCTTGAGATGCCGCACCGACGCCAGCGCCCCCGCCGTCAGGGCCGGCGGCAGGCTGGTCGTGAAGATGAAGCCCGAGGCCCAGCTGCGGATGGCGTCGACGATCACCGCGTCGGCGGCGATGTAGCCGCCCATGACGCCGATGGCCTTGCCCAGGGTGCACTCGATCACGTCGATCTGGTCCAGCACGCCGTCCCGCTCGGCGATCCCGGCCCCGCGCGCGCCGTACAGGCCGACGGCGTGCACCTCGTCGAGATAGGTCAGGGCACCGTACTTCTTCGCCAGGGCGATCGTGCCCTTCAGGTCGGCGATGTCGCCGTCCATCGAATAGACGCTCTCGAAGGCGATCAGCTTGGGCGCGTCGGCCGGCGCGGCGGCCAGCAGCGTCTCCAGATGCCCCAGATCGTTGTGCAGGAACACATGCCGCTCGCACCCGCCGTTGCGGATGCCGGCGATCATGGAGGCGTGGTTCAGGCTGTCGGAGAAGATGATCAGTCCGGGCAGGATCCGCTGCAGCGTGGTCAGCGTCGCCTCATTGGCCACATAGCCCGAGGTGAACAGCAGCGCCGCCTCCTTGCCGTGCCAGTCGGCCAGCTCGGCCTCGAGATCCACGGCCGAGCGGGTGGTGCCCGAGATGTTGCGCGTGCCGCCGGCGCCCGCGCCGGCCGCGTCGACCTCGGCCTTCATGGCGTCCAGAACCGAAGGGTGCTGTCCCATGCCCAGATAGTCGTTGGAGCACCACACGACGACGTCCTGCTCGACCCCGTCGGCGCGACGGCGCACGGCGCGGGGGAACTGGCCGCGCAGGCGCTTCAGGTCGGCGAAGACGCGGTAGCGCCCCTCCCCCTTCACCTGCTCGATCGCGGTCTCGAATGCGGACGTGTAGTCGTACAATCCGGGTGCCTGCCTGGACTCTGCCTTCGCGGCGGGTTTTGCGCCCGGGGCCCCGCAAAGTCCATGCGAGCCGCCGGTTAAATCGTCGCAAGGCTTTAATTGATAACGGTTCTCAAGATCGGTCCGGGTCATGGCCCAGCTTCCGCCCGGAACGTCACCGCTTCCTTGAGATTGATCAATTCGTGGAAAGATCGTCCAGCCTGCCCCGCAGCAGCTGCAGGATGGCCGAGAAGTCGCGGCCGCCGAAGCCGAGACGGTCGAACATCTGGTACAGCGCCTCGGTCTGGGCCCCCAGCGGCGTCGACGCCCCCGCCGACGCGGCGGCCTGCTGGGCCAGTTTGAGGTCCTTCAGCATCATCGCCGTGGCGAAGCCGCCGTCATAGTTGCGGTTCGACGGCGCCGTCGGCACCGGACCCGGCCAGGGATAGTAGGTCGTCACCGACCAGCTCTGCCCCGACGCCTTCGACACGATGTCGAACATCTTCACCGGGTCCAGACCCAGTTTCTCGGCCAGGGCGATGGCCTCGCAGGTGCCCAGCATGGTGATGCCCAGGATCATGTTGTTGCAGATCTTGGCCGCCTGCCCCGCGCCGTGGTCGCCGGCGCGGAAGGTGGCCCGGCTCATCGGCTCCAGCGCCGCCTCGATGCGCGGAAAGGCCGATTCGTCGCAGCCGACCATGAAGGCCAGCGTCCCCGCGTCCGCCGCCACGGTCCCGCCCGACACCGGCGCGTCGGCGAAGACATAGCCCGCCTCGGCCGCCAGACCGGCGACCTTGCGGGCGGTGTCGACGTCGATGGTCGAGCAGTCCAGCAGCAGCGCCCGGGTCGGCGCCGCGCCGATGACCTGTTCGGAATAGACCTTCAGCACGTGCGGCCCCGCGGGCAGCATGGTGATCACCACGTCGGCGTCCCTGACCGCCTCGGCCACCGAACTCGCGGCCTCGCAACCGGCGGCGACGGCGCGCGCCACGGCCTCGACCGACAGGTCGAACGCCTTGACGACGTGGCCGGCCTTCGCCTGGTTGGCGGCCATGCCCCCGCCCATATTGCCCAGGCCGATGAAGGCGACGGTCTGCGTCATGGCGCTCTCTCCCTTGATTTGGCGGGAGGGTTAGCGCGGGGTCGGTCCGGCGTCACCCCTTGCGGACGGCCGGATCGGTGAGTTCGTAGTGCCGCATCTCCTCGATCTCGCCGATGAACGGCCGGATCGCGGCCAGGAAGGGCGGAAAGTGCGGCCCCCGCCGGAAGCCCTCCAGATGCGCCCGGGTCGAGGTCCATTCGATCCGGAGAATGAGGCAGGCCGGGTCCTCGACGCAGCGGGTCAGCTCATAACCCAGGCATTCCGGCGCGAGGTCGAGATGGGTCGCCGCGTCTCCATAGGCCGCGATCAGCGCTTCGGGCGTGTGCGCGGCCATCCGGTACCGGATGTATTCGACGGCCATGTTCAGCCCGGCTTGCGGAAGCGATAGACGAACTGGTCGGTGCGATAGCGGATGCGCTCGTCGAAGACGTTGATCGTGCCGTCGTCCGCGGGGTTCCGGATCGCGTCGCTCTCGCCGTCCAGAACAAAGCCCGCCGCCTCGACCTCGCGGACCAGGAATTCGCCCTCGATCCGGTGCAGGGACTGCACTTCGGTGTTTCCCGTCCCGGGCCGGCCGGCATGGTCGATGACGATGTAGTAACCGCCCGGCTTCAGCGCGTCGTAGACCGCCTTGTTCATCCGGGTCACGTCCACGCCGAAGGCCGGGATGTGGAAGTCATGGTACTCCTGCACCATGAAGACCGCGTCCAGCGGCTCGGGGAAGGTCATGGAATCCAGGGCCCCTTCCATGGCCACGACGTTGGGGTAGGTCGCGGCCAGGCCTTGGGCCAGGGGCGTCTCGCGGGTCGCCGTGCGGGTCGGCACGAAGGCGTAGACCCGGCCGCCGTCCCCGACCACGGGCGCGAACAGGCGGGTGAAATAGCCCTCCTCGGGCCGGATGTCGGCGATGCGCTGGCCGCGGTTGACGCCGGCGAAGGCCATCATGTCGTACGGCTTGCGCGCCGCGTCGCGCGCCACCTCGTCGGCGGGGCGGCGCGGATCCTCGATCGCCTCCAGATAGACGTCGCCCCAGGAGGCGTCTCCCGCCGCCCGGGGCGCGTCCGAAGCCCCTTCGACGATGACGGTCCGGGTGCCGTCCGCGACGACCACCACGCACCCCGTCAACAGGACGGCCGCGCCGGCGGCCAGAATCAGCTTGCGCATCGGGATCTCCAGAATGGCCCCGGCCACTGTGCGCTGATCGCCGCCCGGAGCAAGCCTCAGGACAGGGGCGTCCACTCCTCGCCGGCCGGCAGGGGCGCGAACAGGGCCTCGACCTCGGCATCCGACACGCCCGCCGGCGTGTCGGGCCGCCACTTCGGCTGGCCGTCCTTGTCGACGATGACCGACCGCACGCCCTCCTGGAAGTCGTGCGTCCGCACCACGCGGCCGCCCAGCCGGTACTCCATGACCATGTTCGCGGCGAAGTCGGGCATGGCGCGGCCCAGCCGCAACTGGCGCAGGGTCACCTTCAACGACTGCGGCGACTTGGTCTTAAGCGTCGCCAACTGTGCCAGGGCCCACTCCGTCCCCTCGGCCTCCAGCGCGGTGAAGATCGCCTCGACCGAGCCGTGGGCGAACAGGCGGTCGATGGCCTCGACGTGGGGCTCCACCGTCGGCTCCCCGGGATCGTCCTCCAGCCCGTCGGCCACGTCGGCCGGGTGCGCCGGGTCGGTCTTCAGGATGGCGTGGAAGGCCTCGATCGCGTCCGACGGCAGATAGTGGCTGTGGATGCCGAGGAACACCGTATCCGCCGCCTTCAGCCGCGCCCCCGTCAGGGCCAGCCAGGTCCCCGTCTCGCCCGGCAGGCGCGACAGGAACCAGCCGCCGCCGACGTCGGGGAACAGGCCGATCCCCGTCTCGGGCATGGCATAGGTCGTCCGCTCGGTGGCGATCCGCACCTCGGCCGGTTCCGAAATGCCCACGCCTCCGCCCATGACGATGCCGTCCACGATGGCGGTGATCGGCTTGGGATAGTCGAACATCAGGTGGTTCAACCGGTACTCGGTCAGGAAGAAGGCCTTCGCCTCCGCCGCGTCCCCCGCCCCGCTCTCGGCGATCATGCGGATGTCGCCGCCGGCGCAGAAGCCGCGCTCGCCGGTGTGGTCGATGACGACGGACTTCACCGCCGCATCCTCGCGCCACGCCAGCAGCGCCGCCGTCATCGCCTCGCACATGGCCTTGTTCAGCGCATGCAGGGCCCTGGGCCGGTTCAGGGTGATGCGCCCGACCCCGGACTGGACGCGGGTCAGGACTTCAGGCTCGTCGGTCATGGCGCCCGATTAGTCGCGCAGATCGAACACGTCCACGCCTGCGATGCGGGCGGCGTCGATCAGACGGGCGTCGCGTGTGGCCAGGGCGGCGGCCAGTTCCATGGCCAGCGCCAGATAGGCGGCGTCGAACAGAGTGAGACCCGCTTCCATGGCGAAAGACGTGAGGGCGAAGACATCCTGCTGTGGGGTCGGTTCGGCGATCGCGATCTCAAGGGCGTCGATGGCCCGAAGGGCGGTGGCTGGCTCGACGTCCCTCACCGCGCCTTTGACCATGATCAAATTGGCCACCTCCCAGCGGAAGACATAGGGCGCGGCCAGACGGTGCCGGTCCAGGTCCGCCAGGAACCGTCGGCTCGCCAGGGTGGTCTGACCCGGAAAGACCCACGCGGCGATCGCCGACGCGTCCAGCACGACCCATTTCATTCGCGGATGCGCGCCTTCAGCTCATCCCAGGACAGGGAGTCGAAGAGCGGGTCGGCGCGCTGGGCGTCGCGCAGAGCCTTGAACCGGGCCGCCAGTTCGGTGCCGCTGAGCTTGCGGCGCGGCTCAAGCGGGTCTCCGTCCTTGATCAGTCGGGCGACGGGCCGGCCGTGGCGCATGATCCGGACGGACTCGCCCGTGGCCTCGACCTCGCTCAGCAGGGCGGAAAACCCGGTTCTGGCCTCCAACACGCCGACTTCGCGCATGACGAGCTCCTGACTACAGCTAGTCAGAATAGCAGCCATGACCCCGGCAGCCAACTCGGGACAGCCCCGGCCCACTCACCCCGCCGGCGTGACGCTCAGCTGGTAGGGAATGTACAGCATCAGCTCCAGCGGCCCGGCCTGTCGCCAGGTGACCTGACGCGACAGGCCGGTCACCTCGACGCCGTAGCCCGCGCCGAAGGCCGACGCCGTGGTCCCCGCGTCCGCCGCGATGGCGGCGAGCACGACGGGGCGATACTGGTCCGGGCGGATCACCGTCGGCTCCCAGTCGTCCATCAGACGCAGTTCGGTGCGGCCGACGCGCTGGGTCGCCTCGACGAAGGCGCGGATGCGGGCCGAGGCGGCCTCCAGCGTGTCGCCCTCGGCGACGGGCGTCTTGATGACCAGGGTCACGGCGCTGGTATCGGGCCGGCCGTCGTCGCTGTGGAAGCGCAGGGTCGGGATCATGCGCGCATCGAAGTCGGCGACGTTGCCGCCGGAATCCACGCCCAGCTCGATTGCCACGTCCAGTCCGGCCGCCCGCGCCATGGCGGCCAGGGTCTGGGTGATCTCGCTGCGGCGCTGGGCCGCGTCGCGCGTGTCGCAGGCGACGCGGACAGACACGACCAGGTTGTCGGCCCGGCGCGACACCTGCACGTTCGGGAATTCCGCCTGACTGGAATAGCCGCGGCTGGAGTTGGCGCTGAACCGGAACTCCTGGGCCTGCGCCGCCCCGGCGAGCAGGCAGGCGGCGGCGACGAGCGGGATCATGAAACGCATGGCGAGGGCTCCGTTCTGTGGGAGCCATCCCGTCACGATCAGACTTCGCCGTATGCCGACGAAAGCTGACTCCTTGTTATTGCCGCATCATCTCCCGCGCAGTGATCACGCGCATGATCTCGTTGGTGCCTTCGAGGATCCGGTGAACACGCAGGTCGCGGACGATGCGCTCCAGCGGATAGTCCTTCAGATAGCCATAGCCGCCATGCATCTGCAGGGCCTCGTCGGCGATCTCGAAACACAGGTCCGTGGTCATGCGCTTGGCCATGGCGCACCATTTGGTCTTCTCGGGGTGGCCGGTGTCGATGGCCCAGGCCCCGCGCAGGACCATCAGGCGGCAGGCCTCCAGCTGGGTCGCCATGTCGGCCAGCTTGAACTGGATGTTTTGAAACTCGTTCAAGGACTTGCCGAACTGTTTTCGCGTCGCGACATAGGCCTGAGCTGTCTCCAGCGCCAGCCGCGCCCCGCCCAGCGAACAGGCGGCGATGTTCAGACGGCCGCCGTCCAGTCCCATCATCGCGTAGCGGAAGCCGTCGCCCTCCTTGCCCAGCAGATTGGCCGCCGGGATGCGGCAGTCGTCGAAACTGACGATGGCCGTGGGCTGGCTGTTCCAGCCCATCTTCTTCTCCTGCGCCCCGAACGACAGGCCGGGCGTGCCCAAGTCGACGACGAAGGCCGAGATGCCCTTCGGCCCCGCCTCCCCCGTCCGCGCCATGACCACATAGACGTCCGACGTGCCGGCGCCGGAGATGAAGGCCTTGGACCCGTTCAACACCCAGTGGTCGCCGTCGCGCGTCGCCGTGGTGCGCATCGCCGCCGCGTCGGAGCCGGAGCCCGGCTCGGTCAGGCAATAGCTGGCGATCTTCTCCATGGTCGTGAGCGCAGGCACATAGCGACCGCGCAGGTCGTCGGAGCCGAAGCCGTCGATCATCCAGGTCGCCATGTTGTGGATCGAGATGAAGGCCGCCGTCGACACGTCGCCGCGCGACAGTTCCTCGAAGATCACCGCCGCCTCGACGCGGCCCAGCGCCATGCCGCCGTGCTCCTCGCCGGCATAGATGGCGGCGAAGCCCATCTCGGCGGCCTGTCGCATGACGTCGACGGGGAAGTGTTTGGTCTCGTCCCACTCGGCCGAATGCGGAGCCAGTTCGGCGTCGGCGAAGGCGCGCGCCGCGTCCTGGATGGCGCGCTGGTCGTCGGTGAGGGCGAAGTCCATGTGTTGCTCCCGCGTGGTCGGCCGTCCGGGCCGGCTCGCACGCCGTGCTTCTATCCAAGCCCTCGCGCGTCGTCACCCTCGCCGGCCACGACCGCGTCTGACGTCGGGCCGTGCCAGTCTGCCTCGATCACCGCCGGCATCCGGACTCTCCGGACTCTCCGGACCCTGTTTTTGAGTCCGGACGGTGCTCCGCGCATCCCGGAAGTCGCCGGTCCCTGTTCTCCAATGCGGCCAAGCCGCCTATGACGCCGTCATGACCCAGCCGTTCCCGCCCGCCGCCTTCCCCTTCGCCCGCCCGCGTCGCCTGCGCGCCAGCCCGTGGGTGCGTCGTCTGGTCGCCGAGACGACGCTGACGCCCGCCGATCTGGTCTGGCCGCTGATCGTCCATGACGGGGCGGACGACCGCATCCCGGTGCCGTCCATGCCGGGCGTGTTCCGCCTGTCGCCGAGGGCGGCGGCCGAGGCGGCGAAGGCGGCGCGCGACCTCGGCATCCCCGCCGTCGCCCTGTTCCCCAACGTCGACCCGGCGATCAAGGACGGCGTCGGCACCGGCGCGACCGACCCGGACGGCCTGATCCCGGACTGCATCAAGGCCATCAAGGACGCGGCACCCGAGATCGGCGTGATCACCGACGTCGCGCTGGACTGCTACACCGACCACGGCCACGACGGCGTGCTGGAGGACGGCCGCATCGCCAACGACGCCAGTCTGGAGCGGCTGGCCGAGCAGGCCTTCATCCATGCCCACGCGGGCGCCGACGTCGTGGCCCCCTCCGACATGATGGACGGCCGGGTCCAGGCCATCCGCGAGGCGCTGGAAGCCAATGCATTTCAGGATGTTCTGATCCTGTCCTACGCCGCCAAATACGCCTCCGCCTTCTATGGGCCCTATCGCGACGCGGTGGGGTCGGCCAGAGCGCTGACCGGGGACAAGAAGACCTATCAGATGGACTTCACCAACACCGACGAGGCCCTGCGCGAGGTGGCCATGGATCTGTCCGAGGGCGCCGACGCCGTCATGGTCAAGCCGGGCATGCTTTATCTCGACGTTGTTCAACGGGTTGCGTCGACGTTCAAAGTCCCGACCTTCGCCTACCAGGTGTCCGGCGAGTACGCGATGATGAAGGCCTCGGCCGCCAACGGCTGGCTGGACGAGGACCGCGCGATCCTCGAAAGCCTGCACGCCTTCAAGCGCGCCGGGGCCGCCGGCGTCCTGACCTACTTCGCCCCGCAGGCGGCGCGGCTTCTGAACGGCTGAGCTTGTCCTTGACTGCGGCCTTCCACGCTGGGATGACGCCGGTCGCTCAGTTCAGACGCCTTTGGGGAAAGCGCCATGTTCGGGTTCGGCAAGAAGAAGTCCGCCGCTCCGGCACCGGCCCGGGCCGCCGCCGCGCCGGAGCCGGTTCCCTCGCCGCCCCGGGCCGCTGGTGCCCGGGGCCCCACGCCTGACGAAGCGCTGCAGCAGCTCCGGGACGGCAACGCCGCCTTCCTGCGCGGCGAGAACAACCTCGGCCACGTGAAGGCCAATGATCTCGACGAGTTGCAGGCCGGTCAGAACCCCATCGCCACCATCGTCGGCTGCGCCGACAGCCGCACCCCGCCGACGATCCTGTTCAACCAGGGCTTCGGCCGACTCTTCTCGATCCGGGTGGCGGGCAACACCGTCGACCGGCGCGGCCTCGCCTCGATCATCTATGCGGTGACACACCTGAACTGTCCGTTGGTCGTGGTCATGGGCCACACCGGCTGCGGGGCCGTGGCGGCGGCCGAATCGATCGTCGACGGGGCCGCGCTGGATCCCTCGCTGGAGGAGATGATCGTGCCGATCATCCCGCCGGTGCTGGCCGCCCGCGCCGGCAACGGCTCACCGGTCGAGGAGAACGCCCGCTGGGTCGCCCGCAAGCTGGCCACCGCCGACGCCTCGCTGGCCGACGCCGTCGAGGCCGGCACGCTGAAGATCGTCGCCGCCGTGAAGCAGATGCATTCCGGCGAGGTGAAATTTCTCGACGTCTAGTCCCGGCCGAGGCGCGCCGCGAGGCTGGACGTGTCCCATCGCGCGCCGCCCATCGCCTGCACCTCGGCATAGAACTGATCGACGAGCGCCGTCAGGGCAAGCCGGCTGCCGTTGCGGCGGGCCTCGTCCAGGACCAGGCCGAGGTCCTTGCGCATCCAGTCGACGGCGAAGCCGAACTCGAACTCGCCCCGCGCCATCGTGCTCCAGCGGTTGTCCATCTGCCACGACTGGGCGGCACCCTGGGACACGGCGGCGAGAACCGCCTCGGGGTCCAACCCGGCCCGCTGGCTGAAGTGCACAGCCTCGGCCAGCCCCTGGACCACGCCGGCGATGCAGATCTGGTTGACCATTTTGGTCAGCTGGCCGGCGCCCGCCGGCCCCATGTGCCGGATCGCCTTGGCATAGGCCTCCAGCGCCGGCCGCGCGCGATCCAGCGCCCCGGCGTCGCCGCCGACCATGACGCTCAGCTTGCCCGCCTCGGCGCCCGCCTGTCCGCCCGAGACCGGGGCGTCGAGGAAGCCGCGGCCGGTCCCCCCGGCGAGGGTCGCCATCTCCCGGGCCACGACGGCCGAGGTGGTGGTGTGGTCGACGATGACCGCGCCCGCGGCGGTCGCCTGCAGGCCCGCCGCGACCGTGGCGCGGACGTCGTCATCGTTCCCGACGCAGAGGATCAGAAGCTCCGCGCCGTCGGCGGCCTCGGCCACGCTCGCCGCGGCCCGGCCGCCGTGGTTCTCCGCCCAGAGCGCCGTCTTCCCGGGCGAGCGGTTGAAGCCCGCCACCGGATGCCCCGCGCGGACCAGATGCCCCGCCATCGGGGCCCCCATGACGCCGAGCCCCACGAATCCGATCTTCATGCCGACGTCTCCGGCGAGGCCCGGCCATAGCGGCCGCGGAAATAGGTCAGGGCGGTGCCCTCGCCCGCTTCGAAACGGTCCACGCGGCCGATGAGGACCAGATGGTCACCGACCTCGGAGCGGGCGTGAACGGCGCAGTCCAGCCAGGCCAGGGTTCCCGGCAGGCGCGGCGCCCGCCCCGGCTCGAGGACCGCGTCTGCGGGGGTCAGGCGGCAGTCTCCCCGGGCGAAGCGGTGCGCGCGGTCCGCATCGCCCGCGGCCAACACATGCACGGCGAACCGGTCCGCGGCCGCGAACGCCGGCATGCGCTCGCTGGTGAGGGCGATCGACCACAGAATCAGGCGCGGATCGAGCGAGACGGAGGCGAAGGAGTTCGCGGTGATCCCGACCGGCCCGGCCGGCCCGTCGACCGTCATGATGCACACGCCCGTCGCGAACGCGCCGAGCGCGCGGCGATAGGCCAGGGAGGCGTCGGCCAGGCCGTCGGAGAGGGGCTCGAGGGACATGATTCCGGACTAGGCGGCTTTGGGGTCCGCCTCAAGCGGCCAGGGCGCCGCGGGGCAGCGGCGCGCGTGACCGCGACGGGGAAACGCCCCCTTAACCCTGATCCGCCGATCTTGCCGGCGACGTCCCGTCCACCCGCAGGAAGCCATGTCCAACAGCGACCGCCCGATCCTGATCAAGAAGGTCAAGAAGGTCGCCGGGCACGGTCACCACGGCGGCGCGTGGAAGGTCGCCTATGCGGACTTCGTGACCGCCATGATGGCCTTCTTCCTGCTGATGTGGCTGATCAACACGACCGATCCGGAGCAGAAGCGCGGCATCGCCGAGTATTTCGCGCCCGCCAGCGTCTCGGCCACCACGTCCGGCTCGGGCGGCATCCTGGGCGGA
Source organism: Alphaproteobacteria bacterium (assembly GCA_018820275.1). GTDB lineage: Bacteria > Pseudomonadota > Alphaproteobacteria > Caulobacterales > Caulobacteraceae > Brevundimonas. The sequence goes on along the minus strand of JAHJOO010000066.1, from coordinate 102,747 downwards.
ACCGCGCTGGGCGACGACGGGGCCAAGAGCTCGGGCTCCATGTCCGTCATCACCGAACTGGCCCCCGAGGCGCCGCCGGATGCCCCCCAGGAAGCGGGCCAGAGCTCCAATCTGGCCGCCGCCAGCGAGGCGGACCTGCGCGACGAGATCGCCCGGCGCGAGGCCGCCGAGTTCTCGTCGGCCGCCGCCTCGCTGCGTCAGGCGATGCAGTCCATGCCGGAACTGGCCGAGCTGTCGAAGCAGTTGATCATCGACCAGACGCCGGAAGGCCTCCGCATCCAGATCGTGGATCAGGAAGGCCGGTCGATGTTCGACCAGAACTCCGCCCGTCCGAATTCCCGCGCCCAGTTGCTGCTGCGCGCCGTGGCCAAGGTCATCGTCCAGCTGCCGAACCGGATCTCGATCACCGGCCACACCAGCGCCGTGGCGGGTTCCAGCCGCGCCAGCGCGCCGGGAGACTGGTCCCTGTCGGCCCAGCGCGCGGACGCCTCGCGTCTCATCCTGCAAGCCGCGGGCGTCGATCCGGATCGCGTCTATTCCGTTTCCGGCAAGGCCGGGTCCGACCCGCTCTATCCCGACGATCCCAGCCTCGCGGGCAACCGCCGCATCTCGATCGTACTGCTCCGGGAAGCGCCGGTCCTGCCGCGGGACACCAGTCTGTGACCCGCCCCGCCCGCCGCGCGAATCGCCTTGCGGGCGCCACGGAGCCCGGGTCAAATCCGCCGATGAGCAGCGCCTCTCCTCGCGGACCTTCACGGAAACGGCCGTGACCCAGCACGTCCCGCGTCGTCAGCTTCGGTTCTATATGACGGCGACGGCGCCCTGCCCCTACCTTCCGGGCAGGACCGAGCGGAAAGTCTTCGCCAACCTGCCCTTCTCCGACGGGGCCTGGGTCAATGACGAGCTGACCCAGGCGGGATTCCGCCGAAGCCAGAACATCGCGTACCGGCCCGCCTGCGACGCCTGCGACGCCTGCGTCTCGGTGCGGATTCCCCTGGCGCGGTTCGACCTGTCCCGCAGCCGGGCGCGAACCCTGCGCCGCAACGCCGATCTGGTTCGCCACTTCGTCGAGGCGGAGGCCACGGTCGAGCAGTTCGACCTGCTGCGCCGCTACCTGACCGCGCGCCACCCCACCGGCGGCATGAGCGACATGGGCTGGCTGGACTACGTCGCCATGGTCGAGGACACGGCGGTGCGGACGCATCTGGTCGAGTACCGCCTCCCCTCGGTCGACGGCGGCCCCGGGCGGCTGATGGGGGTGGCCCTGACCGACGTCCTCTCGGACGGTCTGTCGATGGTCTACAGCTTCTTCGATCCGGGCGAGGAGAAGCGCGGCCTCGGCGTCTTCAACGTGCTGGACCACGTGGTGCAGGCGCGGAACCTGGGCCTGCCCTTCGTCTACCTCGGCTACTGGGTCGAGGGGTCGAGGACCATGGACTACAAGGCCCGCTTCCGGCCTCTGGACGCCCTCACCCGGTTTGGCTGGGCGCCTCTGCCCGACCTATCGGAACTTCCGTAGGCCGCGGGGCCCCTGACGTCCCGCCTGGGCCCGCTTGCCCAGCCAGTCCTTCCAGTCCGGCCAGTTGCGGCGACGCCCGCCGCCGTCGACCCATTCCGGCCCGGCCTCGGCCGCGAACACCGTCACGTCGGCCAGGCCGCCCTGTTTGAATCCCTGCAGCTTGACGCCCTTGCCGCGGCCCATTTCCGGAAGCTCTTCAAGGGGGAAGACCAGCGCCTTGATGTTCTCGCCGATGGTCGCCACGTGATCGCCGTCAATCCGGATAGCCGCCAGCATGTCCCCGTTCAGAACCTGCTTGCCGCCGCGCTTCTGGGCCAGCAGGTCGTCTTCCGGCGCGATGAAGCCGTAGCCCGCCTTCGACGCCACGAGGATCTTGCCGCCGGGGCGATGCGCCAGCAGGTTCACGATGTCGGCCTTCTCGTCGAGGTCGATCATCAGGCGCAGCGGCTCGCCGTGCCCACGTCCCGACGCCAGCTTGTCGGCGCCCACGGTGAAGATGCGGCCGTCGGACGCGGCGACCAGCAGCCTGTCCGTTGTGAAGGCGGGCACGAGGAAGGCGAGGCCGTCGCCTTCCTTGAACTTCAGCTCCGAGGGGTCCTCGACCTTGCCCCTCGCGGCACGGATCCAGCCGCGCTCGGACAGGATCACGGTGATGGCCTCGCGCGGGATGAAGGCGTCGATCGGGGGCGGGGCCGAGGCGTCGACCGCCTCCGCGATCGTGGTGCGCCGCGGCGAGACCAGCGCCTTGCGCACGTCCGTCAGCCCGACGGCCAGCAGCTTCGTCTGTTTGGCCGGAGAGGCGAAGAGTTCGTTCAGGCCCGCCAGTTCCTCGGACAACTCGTTGAACTCGCGCTCGATCGCCATCTCCTCGATCCGCGCCAGCTGGCGCAGACGGGTGTCGAGGACATAGTCGGCTTGGATTTCGGTCAGGCCGAAACGCGCGATGAGCACGGCCTTGGGCGTCTCCTCCTCGCGCACGATCCGGATGACTTCGTCGAGGTTGAGGAAGACGATCCGCAGGCCTTCGAGCAGGTGCAGCCGGGCCTCGATCCTGTCCGCCCGCCAGCGCGAGCGACGCAGCAGCACCTCGCGGCGGTGATCGAGGAAGGCGACGAGGCAGGGCTTCAGGCCCATGACCCGCGGCGTGCCGTCGGCGTCGAGGACGGTCATATTGATGGGGAAACGGATCTCCAGGTCCGACAGGCGGAACAGGCTCTCCATCATCACGTCGGGCGTGACCGTCCGGCTCTTCGGCTCCAGCACGATGCGGACGTCCTCGGCGGATTCGTCGCGCACGTCGGCCAGCAGGGGCGATTTCTTCTGTTCGATCAGATCGGCCAGCTGCTCGATCAGCCGGCCCTTCTGGATCTGGTAGGGCACCTCGGTGACGACGATGCGCCACATGCCGCGGCCCAAATCCTCGGTCTCCCAACGCGCGCGCAGGCGGACCCCGCCCCGGCCGGTCTCATAGGCCTCGAGCAGGCCCGCGTGTCCTTCAACGGCCACGCCGCCCGTCGGGAAGTCGGGACCCGGGACGAGGGAGACCAGCTCCTGCGTGGTCGCCTCCGGCCGCTTCAGCAGCTCCAGACAGGCGTCGATCAGCTCGACGGCGTTATGCGGCGGGATCGAGGTCGCCATGCCGACGGCGATGCCCGACGAGCCGTTGGCCAGCAGGTTGGGGAAGCCCGCCGGCAGGACGACCGGCTCCTTGTCCTGATCGTCGTAGGTGGGCCGGAAGTCGACCGCGTCCTGGTCGATGCCCTGCAGCATCAGCGTCGCGGCCGCGGTCAGCTTGCACTCGGTGTAGCGCATGGCCGCGGCGTTATCGCCGTCGATGTTGCCGAAATTGCCCTGGCCGTCGACCAGCGGATAGCGCTGGGCGAAGTCCTGAGCGAGGCGGACGAGGGCGTCGTAGATCGAGGCGTCGCCGTGCGGGTGGTAGCCCCCCATGACCTCACCCACGACCTTGGCGCATTTGCGCGCCGCCGCCTGCGGGTTCAGCCGCATCTGGTGCATGGCGTACAGGATGCGGCGGTGCACCGGCTTGAAGCCGTCGCGGACGTCCGGCAGGGCGCGGTTCGTGATCGTCGACAGCGCATAGGCCAGGTAGCGCCGGCTCAGCGCCTCGCCCATGGGCTCTTCAACGATGCGGCCGCCTTCCGGCGGCGGGGCGTGGAGGGTCATGCTGTCCAGAATCAAGAAGCGGAGCGCCAGTCTAGCGCCCCGCTCCCGATAGTCTCAGTCCGGACTGTGGATCAGTTCGTCGGGCGCTGGGCCGTCGGCCGATCCGGGGAGGCGAAGGGGCTGTCGGCGTACCACTGCGGCCGCTCGCCGTCGGCGATGGTGCGGGCGATCGAGGTGTTGACGACGGCGAAGCGCGCGGCGGCGTTCCAGTCGATCGGCAGCGTCACCTCGTCGGAAACCTTGTGGTAGTGGTTCTCGAGGAAGTCGGCGCTGGCCGCCGCACCGGGGCCGGCGGGGCCCGGGTCCAGATAGACCGACGGCACGCCCGCCTTCACGAACTCGTAGTGGTCCGAGCGGACGAAGAAGGCTTCCTCGGGCGTCGGGTCCGGCGTCAGGCCGACGCCCACAGCCTCGGTTGCGGCCTTGACGACGACGCCGAGGGTCGAGTGCTCGGCGCCGAAGGCCACCAGGTCCTCGAAGGCATAGGTCAGGATCGGCATGTCGAGGTTGACCGCCGCGACGATGTTCTCCAGCGGCACGGTCGGATTGGCGGCGAAATAGCTGGAGCCCAGCAGGCCCTTCTCTTCCGCCGTCACGGCGAGGAAGATCACCGAGCGCTTCGGCGGGTTCTTCGACAGCTCGCGGGCGACCTCGATCATCGTCGCGATGCCCGAGGCGTTGTCCATGGCACCGTTGAAGATCTTGTCGTCGCCTTCCTGCTCTTCATCCACGCCCTCGTGGTCGAGGTGGCCCAGAACGACGACGTACTCGTTCTTCAGTTCGGGATCCGAGCCTTCCAGAACGCCGACGACGTTCGGGCTCTCGATCAGTTCCGCCGAGGTCGACAGCGTGCCGCTCATCCGTCCGGGCAGGACGAAGCCCTGCACCCGCTCGGTCGCCCCCTTCGTCTGGACCTCTTCCGCAGACATCGGCGCGCCCGTGAACAGGGCGTCGGTCATCGGCGTGCTCAGATAGCCTTCGAATTGCAGGCCCCTGGCGTCGGACTGGGGCCGGCCCTGGGCGTCGGTCCACTTCATCTGGGGCTCGCCGAGGAAGGTCATCAGATAGGCCCAGGGGGCCGGGCGGGCCTGCGCCGGCAGCAGGGTCAGCACGCCGACGGCGCCGCGTTCGGCGGCCGTCGTCGCCTTGGACGACTGGATGTGGGCGCTCAGCTCGCTCGGCAGGCCCTGCGGCATGTCGTAGAGGACCACGACGATCTTTCCGCGCACGTCCAGACCGGCGTAGTCGTCGATCCCTTCGGTCGGGGCGACCACGCCGTGGCCGACGAAGACCATCTCGGCGTCGAAGGTCTGGTCGCCGATCACCGTGCTGTAGAGGGCGGCGTGCTCACCCTGGTTGAAGACCTGGTCGCCGACCTGCATCCGGCCGCCGGTCGTGGTGATGCTGGCGAAGGTGATCGGCTGGCGCCAGCTGGAGCCCGCGGCGTCGCCCAGCGGCTTCAGCCCGAACTCGGCATAGTGGCGCTCGACGTACTCGGCCGCCAGGATGTGCCCGGCCGATCCGGTGTCGCGGCCTTCCAGCTCGTCTGACGCGAGATAGGTGATGTGGCCCTTCATCCGGTCGCCCAGCTGGGCGTCGACGGTCTGGGCCATCGCGACGGACGAGGCGCCCGCCAACAGGAGCGCCGACAGGCCGGCGACGAAGACGCGCTTGAACATGGTGAGGTTTCCTCGGATCCCGATGCGCGCAGCTAACATCCCCGCCGGACGCAAGTCACGCCCGGGTGGATTACATTCCGGTCATCAAGCCAGTCCGCCCGCGCGCAGGCGTTCGACCATCCGGTCCCGCGCCTCGGGCAGCGGCCGGTTCAACGGGTCGAAGACGCAGCGGGAGAGAAAGTGCCCGGTCAGGGCCAGCCCGTCCCTCACGTCGCCCTCCCCCAGACCGGCCTGGGCACCCAGCAGGAACGGGGGCAGCCGCAGCAGGCGGTCGGCATAGGGCGCGCCGGCCTCGCTCGACACCGCCCGCCCGGTGCGGGGGCTGACCCAGGCCAGATCGTCCACCGCGCCCGTGACGGCGCAGCGGGTCAGGTCGAGCCCGAAGCCCAGTTCTTCCAGCAGGCCGCTCTCGAACCGGACATAGACGGCCGGCCACAGGTCGCGCAGCCCCAGCGCCGTCGTCAGCGCCTCGAAGGCCAGGAAGGCCCCCGGATGCGCCTCGCGCTCCGGCAGGGCGGCCAGGGAGACGGCGGCGGCCGACGACAGGCCCAGCAGGGCGAGCGGGTCGTCGAAGAGCGCGCTCGGCCCCTCCCCCAGAGGCTCCAGACGGGCGGACCCCAGCTGATCGGACGTCCGCGCCCTCAGCTCCACGGCGACGCGCGAGCCGGGCTGCAGGAAGGGCTTCATCCGCCGCGAAGCGCCGCCGGCGACATAGGCGGCGCGGCGGCCGTGCAGGCGCGTGAGCAGGTCGACGACCGCCCCCGTGTCGCCGTGTGCGCGGGCGGCCAGCACCACGGCCTCGTCCGAAATCTCCATTCCCCGGGCTTAGGCGTTCGCCGCCGCGGCGCAAGGCCTCTTGCGCGTCCCCTGTCCAGTCGGCTTAACCTGCGCACGGGGGAGTTGAGATATATGGACAAGTTTTCGGGATCCCGACGGCGCGCGTGGCAGTCGCGCGTGCCCAGCTGGCCGTTTCTGGCGGCCGGGGCGGTCCTGGTGGCCGGCGTCGCCTGGTGGGCCTCCGGCGCCATCGAGGCCGAGGCCTTCGGCGACGGCACGGACTCCGGCAGCCTGACGATCTGGGTCACGTCCCTCGGCGCGCTGGTGCTGACGTCCCTGCTGATGGGCGCGGCCGTCGGGGGTCTGGTCAACGCCGTCATCCTCCAGCCGGCCAACCGTCGGCACGGCCTGGCCTACGCCGCGGGCCTCGCCGGAGTGGCGCTGCTGGTCGGGGCCCCGCAGACCGTGGCGCGCACCATTGAGGCGGATCGGGCCGGCTATGCCGTGCGGCTGGTGGAGGCCCTGACGAATTCCCGCAACAAACAGACCTGGGCCTATCAGGCCGTCCATCGCGAGCTCGCCTTCGCCACGGGGCGGAGTTCGTTCACCCCCCGCGGGCTGGACCGTTCCGGAGGATTCGCGGACGCGCGCCAGCGGCTCCAGCTGGCCCGGGATCTGGTGAAGGCCGCGCCCGGCAAGCTGGCCGCCGCCGACGCCGCGGCCCGCAAGGTCCTCGCCGACAATGTGGTGGATCCGTACGCCCGCGACGCCGTGCTGGAGCGTTTCGACATCGGCGCCCAGGACAAGGCCCCGCTGTTGACCCGCTACTGGGAGATCCAGTCCAGCCTGCTCGATCTGGTGGACGCCCATCTCGACATGCTGGAAGCCAACAGGGGGGCGTGGAAGCCGGTGGGCGGCCTGTTCATGTTCAGCAATCGCGGCATCTTCAGCCAGTTCGAGGCGCGTCGCCTCGAGGCGGCGAAGCTGATCGACGAAGGCCTTGAAATCGAGCGCCAGCTGTTCGCCATCGACGCACGGACCAACGAGGGAATCGACGGCGTGATCGAGGACGAGGCCGACGGCGCCCTCATTCGGCGGGAGCGGCGATCACCTCGACGACCCGACCCGCTCGATCGTTCGGTACGGACAAGCTGAGCACGTACTGCTCGATCTTCCAGCCGTCGTCGGTCAGGCGCAGGACGCCCGATCCCCGCAGATCGCCATAGGCGGAGTTCGTCAGCTTCTCGTCGAACCAGGCGACGCAGCGACAGTCGATCGGGGCGATCGTCACCACGCGGTCGCGCGGGACGTAGGCCCAGCCCCGCCCCCGGGCGAAATAGGGCTCGGCATAGGCGCGAAAATCGGCCAGCGGCCAATGCTCTGTCGCGTCCGTGCCGATGAAGCGGGCGTCCGCCGTGAACTGGGCGAAATAGGTCGGGCCGTCGGCGGCGGAGGCGGCGGCATGCATCCGGTCGATCGCGGCCTCGACCGCTGCGGTCTCCGGGTCGGCCGGCAGGGCCAGCAACAGGACGGCGGCGAGGGAAGCGAGCATGGCAGTCTCCGGAGCAGGCCCGGACCCTAGTCCTCTTCGCCGCTCTCCGGAACCGGGTAGGTGGTCCTCGTGATCGTCCTCGCCACGGCAAGGAGGTTGCGCGCGGCGTTGCGGCCGACGCGGTCGGCGTAGGCGTGGCCCTGTTCGGTCTCGACATAGTCCGGGCCCGGTCCCGGGCCGAGGTGCCAGTAGGTCCAGCTCTGTCCCGGCATGGTGAAGCCGAGGTCGATCAACGACTGCGACACGGTACCGACGATGTGATGGGCACCATCCTCGTTGCCGGTGATGACGATGCCGCCGACCTTGCCGAACAGCGTCGGCCGACCGTCCTCGTCGGTCTCGGCGAAAAAGGCGTCCATCCGTTCCAGCGCGCGCATGCAGACGCTGGACGCCTGCCCCAGCCAGATCGGCGTGGCCATGATCAGGATATCGGCGGCAAGGATCTTCCCGCGCACGCCCGGCCAGTCGTCGCCGTCGCCCATATCGGCCTCGACGCCGGGTTTGATGTTCAGATCGACCAGCCGGACGAATTCCACCTCCGCCCCACCCTTCTCGAGCTCTCCCGCGACAACGCGCGCGAGGGCCTCGGTGCTGGACGGTTGCGGCGAGGGCTTGAGGGTGCAGTTCAGGATCAGGGCGCGCATCGGTATCTCCGGGTTCAGGGCGGATGAACGGGAGGCGCGGGGAGGCGTTCCCGCTCCGTATTGAACCAACAGGTTGACAACGACGGTCGGCGGCTTTATTCAACCCGACAGTTCAACACGGCCCGACCATGACCCCGGATCCTCTCAGCCAGAAGTTCGCCGCCCTCGCGGACCCCACGCGGCGGGCGATCCTGGCGCGGCTGTGCGAGGGCGAGGCCTCCGTGAGCCAGCTGGCTGAACCCTTCGACATGAGCCTGGCGGCAGTGTCCAAGCATCTGAAGGTGCTGGAAAAGGCCGGGCTGATCAGTCGCGGCAAGGAGGCCCAGTGGCGCCCTGCCCGGCTCGAGCCCATGGGCCTGAAAGGCATGGCGGAATGGATCGAACACTACCGCCGCTTCTGGGACCGGAGCTTTGACCGGTTGGACGATTATCTGCGCAAGATTCAGAAAGGAAACGACGATGGCGAACCAAACTGAGGCGAACCCGTGCGACACCGACGGCGTGGCCCACGGCTTCGATCTGGTGCTGGAGCGCCTCATCGACGCCCCGCCGGAGAAGGTCTTCCGCGCCTACACGGACCCCGCCATCCTGTCCCAGTGGTTCGCGCCCAGGCCCTGGAGCATCAGCGACATGGTGCTGGAGCCGCGCCCGGGCGGCCGTTTCAACTTCGTCATGCATGGCCCCGACGGCGAACGGATGCCCAACTCGGGCATCTACCTCGAGGTCGTCGAGAACCGCCGCATCGTTTCGACGGACGCCCTGACCCCGGACTGGAAGCCCGCAGGTGCCCCCTTCATGGTGGCGCGCATCGACCTGGAGCCGACGGGCGACGGCAGGACGCGGTACACGGCCACGGCCAGCCACTGGACCGAGGCGGCGATGAAGCAGCATGAGGCCATGGGCTTCCACGAGGGTTGGGGGCAGGCCGCCGACCAGTTGAACCAGATCGTGAAGACGCTCTGACATGGCCTCCACCGCCACCCTGCCCGACCTGCCGACCCTGCTGCCGCACCGGCTGGACCTGACGCGAATCTTCGACGCGCCGCGCGCCCTGGTCTGGATGGCCTGGACCCGGCCCGAGATGCGGGTCAACTGGATGGGTCCGGTCGAATGGCCGATGGTGTCGGGGGCCAACGACCTGCGCGTCGGCGGCGAATGGCGGGCCTGTCTTCGATCCGTCGAGACGGGCGAGGACCTCTGGCAGGGCGGGCACTACCGCGAGATCGTCGAGCCCGAGCGCCTGGTCTTCACCTTCAAATGGGACGAGAGCCACGAGGACGGCCCGCCGGCCGACACCCTGGTCACCGTGGTCCTGCACGAAGCCGCGGACGGCAAGACCCGCATGGATTTCACCCACGAGGGCCTGAAGTCTGAACGCAGCCTGACCGGCCATGCGTACGGCTGGAACTCCACCCTCGACCGGCTGGTGGCGTGGCTCGCCGCCAATCCCGACTGAACCGACGTTCACAGGAGACGACCATGAAAATCGTGACCAGCCTGAGTTTCCGCGGCGAGTGCCGCGAAGCGTTCGAGTTCTACGCCCGCGTTCTGGGCGGCAAGATCACCGCCGCCATCCCCTATGGCGAAGGCTTTCCGGGCATGCCGATCGATCCGAAATACAGGGACCAGCTGATGCATTGCTGGATGGACGTGGGCGACCAGGCGATCATGGGCTCGGACGGGATCCCGCAGTTCGCGCCGGGCTACGACAAGGACCGGAACGGGTTCGACGTCACCCTGCACACCAAGGACAGGGACGAAGCCGAGCGCTGGCACCGGGAGCTCTCCGACGGGGGCACCCCGACCATGCCGTTCGCGGAGTCCCCGTGGTCGCCGGGCTTCGGCGGACTGATCGACAGGTTCGGCGTGCCGTGGATGGTCAACACCATCCCCGCTGAAGGCTGGGCGCCGGGCCAGTGAGTGGCCTGACGATCTGGACCTACGACTGGGTTCCCGACATGCCGCGCGGCTTCGTGCGCGATCTTCGCCTGCGCTGGGCCTGCGAAGAGGCAGGCCTGCCGTACGCCGTCCGCACGGTGCCGCTGACCGACAAGGGACCCGACCATTTCGCCCAACAGCCGTTCGGCCAGGTTCCTTTTCTGCAGGACGGCGAACTGGAGCTGTTTGAGAGCGGGGCGGGTTTGCTGCACCTCGCCAGGAAGAGCCAAGCCCTGATGCCGCGCGATCCGGCGGGAGAGGCGGCGACCCTGCAATGGGTCGTCGCGGCGCTGAACTCCGTCGAGATGGTCACCGTACCGTGGTGGTTCCTCGGCCTGTCCGGTCCACCGCAGAACGGCCTGCAGGACTGGCTCAAGAGCCGACTCGATCACATGGAGAACGTCCTGGGCGGGCGCGAGTGGCTGGCCGCGGGCCGTTTCACCGTCGCCGACCTGCTGATGGCCGACGTCCTGCGCATTCCGCAGGTCCGCGCCTTCGGGGACCGCCCGGCGACCGAGGCCTACATCGCCCGCATCACGGACCGCCCGGCCTTCCGCCAGGCCCACGCCGATCAGATGGCACATTTCGCAGCCGAAGACGGCCGGCGCCGCGCCTGACGCCGACGGCCCGCCAACCGCACCGGCCACAAAAGGAGATCGCCCATGAAAGCCCCGCCCACGGTCTGGACCGGCCGCGTCCTCAGCGGCCTGTTCGCCCTGTTCATGCTTGCCGCGTCGATAGCGCCCAAATTCTTTATGCCCGAGATCGCGCGGGAGGCTTCGCGTCCCATCGGTGTTGCAGATGAGAACATCCTTCTGATCGGGGTCATCGAACTGGGCGGGACACTCCTGTACATCTGGCCGCGGACGGCGTTTCTGGGTGCGATTGCGCTCACGGCCCTGCTGGGCGGCGCGATCGCCACCCACATGAACGCCGGCAGTCCCCTGTTCAGCCACACGCGGTTCGGAGTCTACCTGGGCCTGGTGCTGTGGGCCGGGCTCTGGCTGCGGGACCCTGCGCTTCGGGCCCTTCTGCCGTTCCGCGCCAGGGGCGAGTGAGATGGACAAGGCGAGGGCCGATCTCACGCCCGACCACTACGCGGCCGCATTCGACGACTGGCGGGGCGGTCAGCTCCACCGTCTGCGCGCCGCCGCCCTCGCCGTCGACGGCATGGAGGAGGTCATCAAGTGGGGACACCTCGTCTATCTGTCGAACGGGCCGGTCGCCCTGATCCGCGCCGAGGGTAAGCGCGTGCTGTTCGGCCTGTGGCGCGGGCAGCGCCTTCTCGAGACCGAGCCGCGCCTGAAGTCGGGCGGTCAGTATGAGATGGCGACGATAAGCCTGGCCGAGGGCGAAACCCTCGACCCGGTGACGGCCACCGCGCTCGTCCGGGCCGGCACCGCCCTGAACGCCGAACTCGGCGACCCCACAAAGGCCGCCAAGGCCCGCTGAGGAGACTGCACAATGCGCAAGCTGCGACTGTCCACCTTCCTGACGCTGGACGGCGTCCTCCAGGCGCCGGGCGGTCCGACGGAGGACTGGACCGGCGGCTTCCCCTACGGCGGCTGGCTGGCGCCCCATGTCGACGAGACGGTCGGCGAGATGATGGAGGGGTGGATCGGCCACGACTACGACCTGCTCCTGGGTCGCAAGACCTATGAGATCTTCGCCGCCCACTGGCCCGATCAGGACGACGAGATCGGCCGGACCTTCAACGCGATCGACAAGTTCGTGGTCGCCGGTGCCGGCACACCCCTGACCTGGACCAACAGCCACCGGCTGGAGGGCGAGCCGGGCGAGGCGGTGCGCCGTCTGAAGGCCTCGGGCGACCGCGACCTGCTGATCCAGGGCAGCGGCCAGCTTGTTCAGGCCCTGCTCGCTGCCGACCTTGTAGACGAGATGACCCTGATGGTCTTTCCGGTCATTCTCGGTCAGGGCAAGCGGCTGTTCCGCGACGGCGTCGGGGCGACGGCGTGGCGGATGACGGAGACCCGGCATTCTCCCTCCGGCGTCGTTTGCAGCCGGTATGTCCGCGGCGGCCCGGTCGAGACCGCCGCCATCGCGTCCCAGGCGCAGAACGACCGCGAGGCCGCGCGGCAGGACCGCATGCGCCGCGAGGGCTAGCGCAGGAGCGCGGTCGGGAACGGCCGCCCGAGGGCCTCCGCCAGGGCCTGCTGGCTGATGAGCAAAACTTCGGGCTGACGGTGATAGTTGTTGGACAGAACGATCACCGTCACGTCGCCGTCCGGCTGGTGGACCACCATGTTGCGGAATCCCGACCAGCTGCCGGTGTGATAGATCTGGCGATCCGGAAACCCGGGCGTCACCCGGTCACCGAGCCGGTTGGCGAACAGACCGAAGCCCCAGTCGCGCCGCGGTCGTCCTCGCTCGGGCGGCGCGTCGGCAGGGCCGTGATCCCGGATCATGTCGGCGTAGCTCTCGTCCGACAGCAGGTCGCCGCCGTGCAGGGCCCGGTTCCAGACCAGCAGGTCGTCGACGGTCGAGTAGAGGGCGCCTGCGCCGGTGATGACGCTGACGTTGGCGTTCGGCTGGGGCGTGATCCCGCCGGCCAGGTCGGCGTACCCCATGACGATCGTGTCGGACCCGTCATAGCCCGTGTCGTGCATGCCCAGGGGCGTGAAGAAGTTCGCCTGAAGCCAGGCGTGGAACTCCATCCCCGCCGCCGCCTCGACCACGGCGGCCAACAGGTTGTAGCCGGCGTTCGAGTATCGGATCTTCGTCCCGGGCTCGAACTGCAGGCGATAGAAGCTCGACGCCGTCGTCAGGTCTGCCAGCGTCGTGGGCGCCACCCTGCGCCGACCCCAGCCGGCCTGCGCCATCAGGTCGGGCACCCCGGACGTATGGGAGAGCAGGTGCCGCAGGCGGATCGGTGCCCACGCCTGCGGGCAGGGCTGAATCCAGCGGCACAGCGGGTCGTCGACCGACAGGACGCCCTCGTCCTGCAGCCGCAGGATCGCCGCCGCGGTGAACTGTTTGCTGACCGAGGCCAGGCGGAAGCGGGAACTCACCGCGACCGGCACGCCCGCTTCGCGATCCGCGAGACCGTAGGCCTGACGGAACAGGACCCGGTCGCCCCTGGCCACGAGAACCGCTCCGGACAGGCGGCCGCGCGCGGCCTCGGCGTCCAGCGCCGCCTTGAGCTGCGGCAGGGCCTCGACGACGACGACCGGCGGACGCTCGGGCGGGGCCGCCGCTTCCGCCGCCGCGGGGCGATCCTGCGAGGTCCACCACCAGACCCCGCCCGCAACGCCGCCGATCCCGAGAGCCAGGGCGGCCACCGGACCGGCCCAGCGGACCGACAAATCAGGCATCGAAGTCCAGCCCGAACTGGGCGTAGAGGGCGCGGCTGTCCTGCCACTTCGGATCGACCTTCACGGTCAGGAACAGGTGCACCGGCCGGCCGAGGATTTCCGTCAGGTCCTCGCGCGCCTTCTGGCCGATCCACTTCAGCGTCTGGCCGCCCTTGCCCAGCACGATCGGACGCTGGCTGTCGCGTTCGACGTAGATGGTCTGTTCGATCCGGGCCGAGCCGTCGGCGCGATCGTCGAAGGCCGTCGTCTCCACCGCCGCAGAGTACGGCAGTTCCTCGTGAACCCGCAGATAGACCTTCTCCCGGGTGATCTCGGCCGCCAGCACGCGCATCGGCACGTCGGCGGCCTGGTCCTCGGGGTACAGCCAGGGGCCCGCCGGCATCGCCGCCGCCAGACGCGCCATCAGGTCGTCGACGCCGTCGCCCGTCGCCGCCGAGATCATGAAGACCTCGGAATAGGCGCCGGTCGCGTCCAGCCGCTGCGCCAGGGCCAGCAGGGTGTCGCGGCGCATGCCGTCGATCTTGTTCAGCGCCAGGATGACCTGCTTGCCGGCCTCGGTCAGCGCCTTGATGATGGTCTCGGTGTCCTCGGCCCCCCGGCGATCCGCGGCCGAGCCGTCCTTGCCGTCCGAGGCGATGTGCGAGGCGGCGTCGACCAGGTGCACGACCACGTCGGCGTCGTCCGCCCCGCCCCAGGCCGAGGCGACCATGGCGCGGTCCAGGCGGCGGCGCGGACTGAAGATGCCGGGCGTGTCGACCAGCACGATCTGGGCGTCGCCGTGCATGGCGATGCCGCGCACGGGGAAGCGCGTGGTCTGCACCTTCTGGGTGACGATGGAGACCTTCGACCCCGCCAGCCGGTTCACCAGGGTGGACTTGCCCGCATTGGGCGCGCCGATGATCGCGGCGAAGCCCGCACGGGTCTGGGGGTCGGTATCGGTCAAATCACGCCTTCACGGGACAACAGGGCAACGGCCGCCGCCTTCTCCGCCTCCTGACGCGAGCGCCCCCGTCCGGTCAAGGGCTGCAGGCCAGGCACGGTCACTTCGACGGTGAACGTCGGCGCGTGGTCGGAGCCCGTGCGCCCGGCGATGCGGTAGGTCGGCAGGCCGCGGCCGCCGCCGAGGGACCACTCCTGCAGGGCCGACTTGGGATTGGACAGTCCCGGTTGCGCCGGCGCGGCGATCTCCTCGGCCCAGGCGCGCTCGAAGACGGCGCGCGCGGCGTCCAGCCCGCCGTCCAGATACACCGCCGCGAGCACCGCCTCCATGGCGTCGCCAAGGACCCCCTCGCGGCGGCGGCCGCCCTGCTTCGACTCTCCGGGGGACAGCCGCATGGCCGCACCGACGCCCAACCGTTCCGCCGCGCGGGCGCAGGCGGCCTTGTCGACCAGGGCGTGCAGCCGCGACGACATCACCCCTTCGTCGGCGTCGGGCAGGTCCCGCATCAGCCGCTCCGCGACCAGCAACCCCAGAACCCGGTCGCCGAGGAACTCCTGACGCTGGTTGTGGCTGAAGGGCCGACCGCGGGCGTCGTGCGACGCGCCCTCCCCCACGCTGGCGTGGGTCAGGGCGGTTTCCAGAAGCTCCGGTCGGGCGAAGGGGTGGCCCAGTCGCGTGGTCAGGTCCCGGACGGCCTCGGCGCGCCGGTTCTGGTTCCGGGCCTCAGTCAAGGTCCGTGAAGAAGCGGCTGGGCCGCACCTTGCTGAACCAGCTGATCGGATTGAGCAGCGAGGCCCCGGGCGACCACGAGAACAGGATGATCTCGGCCTTGCCGATCAGGTTTTCCTCGGGGACCAGGCCCACGCCCTGCGAGGACTGGTCGCGGCTGTCGACCGAGTTGTCGCGGTTGTCGCCCATCATGAAGTAATGCCCCGCCGGCACCTCGAAGACCGGGGTGGAATCCAGCATGCCTCCGGGACCGAAGTCCTGGACCGTGAAGGTGCGGCCGTTGGGCAGGGTTTCGCGCATCTGGGTCGCCGGACGCGCGCCGAACGTCTCGCCGACTTCCGACGCGTCGAGGACCACGTCACGCACGGGCTCGCCGTTGATGTGCAGGGTGCCGTCGATCATCTGCACGCGGTCTCCCGGCAGGCCGATGACGCGCTTGATGTAGTCGACCTTGTTCGGCCCCGTGCCGATGTCCCGCGGCAGCTTGAACACGGCGATGTCGCCGCGCTCGGGGGCCTTGCCGAAGATGCGGCCCTCGAACAGGGGCGGGCTCAGCGGGATGGCGTGCCTCGAATAGCCGTAGGACCATTTCGACACGACGATGTAGTCGCCCTCGTAGAGGTTGGGCTCCATCGACGCCGAGGGGATGGTGAAGGGCTGGAACAGCACGATCCGCAGGACCACGGCGATCAGCAGGGCGAAGACGACGGTCTTCAGGATCTCGACGAACTCATTGCCCGAACCGCCGGACGAGGACGTCTTCTCCTTGCGCGGCTTGTAGACCGGGGCTGGCGCGTGGTCGGGCGCGTCGCCGTGGTCGCTCCAGATCGGCGAGGCGGCGTCGACGCGGCTGGCGGTCGCGCCGGCCACGGCCGCAGCGGCGACCGGTTCCGCGGTCGACGTCGGCGCAGGCTCCGAGACGTGGACGGGTTCGACGGGGGTCTCTGCGGCGGACGGCGTGTCCTCGACGGCGGGCACCTCCCCGGCGGAGGACGCGGGTTCGTGGGCGTCGGCGGCCGGAGCCGCGGCCCCGGCGGCGTCTTCGACATGGCCCCCGGCCTCCGTCACGGTCTCGACCGGATGGGACTCGTCCGCAGCCGCCTCGGCGGGCGCTTCCGGCGCCGGGTGCGGATCGGCCGCGTGGGGCTCGTGGCCCGGCTCGTCGTGCGCGTCGTGCGGCTTGTCGGCTTCGGTCATCTCGAGGGTCCCCCACCCGCGCTGCGGCGGGCTTTCTTGGCGTCGCAGGGGTATAGTCTCATTTTGTGACGGGCAAGGCCTCGATCACCACGAAGGCGAGCGCATACGGGTGTTCGTCGGTCAAGGTCAGATGCACCACGGCCTCGTGGTCCGGCGGCGTCAGCCGCTTCAGGTGTTCGGCCGCCGGGCCGGTCAGCGCAAGGGTCGGACGCCCGGACGCAAGGTTCACCACCCCCATGTCCTTCCAGTAGACGTCGCGGCGCATGCCGGTGCCCAGGGCCTTGGCGCACGCCTCCTTGGCCGCAAACCGCTTGGCGTAGCTCCAGGCCGCGTCGGGCTTCCGTTCGGATCGGGCGCGCTCGATCTCCGTGAAGCATCGCGTCCGGAAGCGGTCGCCGAAACGGTCCAGGGAGGCCTGGATGCGCCGGATGTCGCACAGGTCGGCGCCGACGCCGACGATCACCCTTCGGCTCCGTCCATCGCTGCCCGCATCCGGCCGATGGCGTCCGCCAGCCCCACGAAGACCGCCTCCCCGATCAGGAAGTGGCCGATGTTCAACTCCCGCACCTCCGGGATGGCCAGCATGTCGGCGGCGGTCACGTAGTCCAGGCCGTGGCCCGCGTGAACCTCCAGCCCCAGTTCCGCCGCCCGGGTCGCCGCGGCCTGCAGCCGCTGCAGTTCGACCTGCCGATCGTCGCCGGACAGGTGGCAGTATCGGCCGGTGTGGAGTTCCACCACCTGGGCCCCGACGGAGTGCGCGGCCTCGACCTGGGCCGGACTGGGCTCGATGAACAGGGACGCGCGGATCCCGGCCTCGACGAGGGAGCGGACGACCGGCGCGATGCGCGCCTCATGACCCGCCACCGCCAGCCCGCCCTCGGTCGTCACTTCCTCACGCCGCTCCGGTACCAGACAGGCCGCATGGGGGCGATGCCGCAGGGCGATGGCCAGCATCTCGTCGGTGACCGCCATCTCCAGGTTCAACGGGCGGCCCGCCTCGGCGCACAGGTCGCTGAGCGCCGCGATGTCCGCGTCGGTGATGTGGCGGCGATCCTCGCGCAGGTGGGCGGTGATGCCGTCCGCTCCCGCCGCCAGCGCCTCGCGCGCCGCCCGAACCGGGTCCGGGTGCGCCCCGCCGCGCGCATTGCGGACGGTGGCGACGTGGTCGATGTTGACGCCGAGACGGACCAAACCCGACATCGCGAACTCCTATTTCGACAGGCGACGGCTGCCCGGGTCTTCGACCGGGAGGGCCGCGAGATCCGGCGGAAGCGCGTCGGCGGGCCAGGCCGGCACGTCCAGCGTCGCCAGGGCGACGAGGGGCACGCCCACGTCGGCGCGGCCGCCGGAGCGGTCGACGATGCAGGCCGCCGCCACCACGTCGCCGCCCGCCGCACGGATCGCCGCGATGCACTCGCGGGAGCTGAGACCCGTGGTGACGATGTCCTCGACCATGACCACCCTTTGCCCCGCCTCGACGTGGAACCCCCGGCGCAGCCTGAACTCGCCGCCGTCGCGCTCGACGTACATGGAGGGCACGCCGAGCCAGCGCGCCGTCTCATAGCCGGGGATGATGCCCCCGACAGCGGGTGAAATCGCCACATCCACCGGCCCGACCGCGGCCGTGATCCGCTCCGCCAGCGCCTTGCACAGCCGGGCGCAGCGGACCGCATCCATGAACACGAGGTTCTTCTGCAGGAACACCGGGCTGTGCAGGCCCGACGACAGCACGAAATGCCCCTCGCGCAGGGCGCCGGCGGCGCGGAACTCGTCCAGAACGTCTTCAGAGGTCATCACGAATCCTGTCGTATCCAGCCGGGCCGCTCATACTTGCTCGTGCGCCGCGTGGGAATGAACCCGCCGTACACGGCCGTGAAGATCCCGCCGGTGACATCGGTCAGCAGAGGGTCCGGATCCCGCCCGTGACCGATCGTCGCCAGGGTCGCTCCCGGTTCGGTCGACGTCCTCACGCGCTGCGCGACGGGCTCACCCGCGGACGCGCTCGACGGTGTCGACGGCGGGGTTGGCCCGCAGCGCCGCCATGATGCTGGTGGCGTGACGGGCGTCCAGCACCTCCACGTCGATGTCGACGTCGAAGAAGTCCTGCTGCCGCCGGGTCATGTTCAGGTTCAGGATGTTGCCGCCCGCGTCGCCGATCAGGGTGGCGACGGCACCCAGCACGCCGGGCGCATTCTGGATCGTGGTCCGCAGCCGGGTCGCGGCGAGACCGCTGGTCTCCGCGCGCGGCGTCCACTGCAGATCCTGCCAGATGGCGTCGTCGTCGCCCACCTCGGCCAGCCGACGGCAGTCGATGGTGTGGACCGTGAGGCCCTGCCCCGGCTCCAGGATCCCGACGATCCGGTCGCCCGGCAGCGGCGAGCAGCAGGCACCGAAGTGGATGCTGACCCCCGGCGTCAGGCCCCCGCCGTTGACGAACAGGCGGGCTTCCTCGTCATTGATGCGCCGGCGGGCCTTCACAGACTTCACCATGCCCTTCAGGGCCGGGAACAGGGTCTCGGCCACCTTGGCGGGCGACACCCGACCCTGGCCGATGGCGGTGAAGAGGTCGTCCTCGTTGGCGATGGCCAGGGTCTCCAGCGCCGGGGCGAGGGCGACCTCCGCCAGGCTCTTGCCCACGCGGCCCAGCGTCTGCTCCAGCGTGGCCTTGCCCAATTTCTGGTATTCGGTGCGCTCGGTCGACCGGATATTGCGACGGATGGCGGATCGGGCCCGCCCGGTGACCGTCAGGCTGCGCCAGTCGGCGGGCACCTCGCGCTTGGCCCCGCGAACGATCTCGACGACGTCGCCGTTCACCAGCGGGGTGCGCATCGGCTTCAGCTCGCCGTTGATCTTCACGCCCACGGCCGTCTCGCCGATGCCGGTGTGGACGGCGTAGGCGAAGTCCAGCGGCATGGCGCCCCGCGGCAGGGTGATCAGCGCGCCCTTGGGCGTGAAGACGAAGACCTGGTCGAGGTACATCTCCAGCTTGGCGTGTTCGACCCAGTCGTCGTTGCCCTCGTGGCCCTCGCCGCTCTCCACCACCTGCACGAGGTGCCGCAGGTTCTGCAGCGGGTCGCGCCCGCCGTCCTTCTCCATCGCCTCGCGGTCGAAGCCGTAGGCGTGGTTCTTGTAGGCCCAGTGCGCCGCCACCCCGTCCTCGGCCACGCGATCCATGGCCTCGGTGCGGATTTGCATCTCGATGCGCAGCCCGCCCGGCCCGACCACGGTCGTGTGCAAGGATCTGTAGTTGTTGGACTTCGGGGTGGAAATATAGTCCTTGAACCGGTCCGGAACCATCGGCCAGCGGCGGTGGATGACCCCCAGGGCCGCATAGCAGTCGGCGTCGTCGTCGACGATCACGCGGAAGGCGTAGATGTCCGACAGGGCCGAGAAGCCGACAGACTTGCGCTGGAGCTTGCGCCAGATGGAGTAAGGCGTCTTCTGTCGACCCGTCACCTGGGCCGCGATGCCGGACGCGGCGAGGACGGACCCGACCTCGCGCGTGACCTTTTCCAGGGCCTCGCCGTGCTCCAGCCGCAGGGCGTCCAGCCGCCGCTGCAGCGCCGTCCGCGCCGTCGGATTCAGGTGTTCGAACGACAGCTCCTCCAGCTCCTGGGCGATGGAGTGGATGCCGATCGACCGGCCGAGCGGGGCATAGACCTCCAGGGTCTCGCGACTGATGCGCTCGCGCTTCTCCGGCTTGACGTACTGGAGCGTGCGCATGTTGTGCAGCCGGTCGGCCAGCTTCACCAGCAACACCCGCACGTCCTTGGAGATGGCAAGGATGAATTTGCGCAGGTTCTCGGCCTGACGCGTGTGTTCCGCCTGCAGTTCCAGCCGGCTGAGCTTGGTCACGCCCTCCACGAGCGTCGCCACCTCCTCGCCGAAGATGGCGGCGATGTCGTCGCGCGTCGCGGAGGTGTCCTCGACGACGTCGTGCAGAAGCGCGGTGACGATGGTCGCCGTGTCCAGCCGGTAGTCCGTCAGGATGCCGGCCACCTGGATCGGGTGAGCGAAATAGGGATCGCCCGAGGCCCGCAGCTGCGAGCCGTGCATCTTCATGGCGTAGACGTAGGCGCGGTTCAGGAGCGCCTCGTCGGCCGAGGGATCGTAGGTCTTGACCGCCTCGATCAGTTCGAACTGGCGCATGACCCGGCTGCGCGCAGGCGCGGGCGTGGTCGTTTCAATCGGGGGGTCCGGCGCGTCGATGCGCGCCGGAAGAATGGTGACGCCGCTGTCGCCGTCCGGCGTCAGTAGCGCTCCTCCTGGCCGCCGTCCCGGTCGCTCTGCAGAGCGCGGATCAGTTCGGCCTCGGCCATGTTCATGTGCTGCGGCTCGGCCAGCAGGGCGACGGTCTCCGCCTCGTCCTCCGCCTCCGTCCGCTCGTCGACGCGTTGCAGGGTGGTGATGATGGCTTCCGACAGCTCGTCCGGCACGAGGGCGTCCTCGGCCAGCTCGCGCAGGGCCACGACCGGGTTCTTGTCGTTGTCGCGATCCAGCATCAGGGGCGCGCCGTTGGCGATATTGCGGGCGCGGTGACCCGCCAGCAGCACGAGGCCGAAGCGGTTGGGAACCTTTTCGATGCAGTCTTCGACAGTGACGCGGGCCATGAAATCCTCGGGCGGCGGGGAGAACCGCGGAAAATAGCGGCTTGCGGCCGATTGTGCAACGCGGCGAGGGCGAAATCGCGGCGTCAGACCGGGCGGGCGTCGCGACCGACGGTGACGTGTTGCGCCAGAACCCGCGCGGTCTCGCCCCGGACGGGGTGCCGCCAGTCGGGCGCGATCTCGGCGAGGGGCCCCATCACGAAGCCGCGCTGCGCCGCGCGGGGGTGCGGCAGGATCAGGCCGTCGAGGTCCCCGGTTCTCCGTCCGAAGGCGATCAGATCCAGGTCGAGGGTGCGCGGCGCGTTCGGCCGCTCCCCCCGCGTCCGGCCGAAGGCCTCCTCGATCCGGCCGAGGGTGGCCATCAGGAGATTGGGCGACAGCTCCGTCCGTACCACCACCACGCCGTTCAGGAAGGGGGGATCGCCGGGGTCGGGCCAGGCCGCGGACCGCCACCACGACGAGCGCGCCACCACGTCCAGCCCTTCCGGCCGGAAGCGGGCCAGGGCCGCCTCGAGCGCCTCGACGCAATCCGCCCAGGCGCCCTTGTCATTGCAGCCGAGGGCGACGATGACGGCCTCGTCCAGATCGAGGTCGGTCACCGATTCCGGGCCGGCCGGCCGCCCATTCTCGCCGGAAGACGTTTCCATGCCGGACATCATGCCAGAACGCCTCGCGCTTTTCATCGACGGGGCGAATTTGCATGCGACGGCCCGGGGACTGCACGCCGATCTCGACTTCCGGCGGCTGCTCGATCATTTCGCCGCGCGGGGGCGACTGCTCCGGGCGCTCTATTACACCGCCGTGATCGAGGGCGAGGAGTTCTCCCCGGTGAAGCCCTTGATCGACTGGCTCGACTACAATGGCTTTTCGGTCGTGACCAAGCCGGTGAAGCGCTTCACCGACGCCGACGGCCGGTCGCGCATCAAGGGCAATATGGACATGGAGATGGCCGTCGACCTGCTCGAACTCGCCCCCCGTCTCGACCACGCGGTCGTCTTCACCGGCGACGGCGACTTCCGTCGGGTGATCGAGGCGGTGCAGGCCAAGGGGGTGCGGGTCACCGTGGTGTCGACGCTGAAGACCCAGCCGCCCCAGATCGCCGACGAACTGCGGCGACAGGCCGACGTCTTCCTCGACCTCGCCGATCTGCTGCCCGAAGTCGCGCGGCCCCGCGCATGACCGGCTTTCCTCCGGAGGCCCCGCGCGGCTGCCCGCTTTGCCCGCGGCTCGTCGCCTATCGCCACGAGAACGCGCGGCGCGAGCCGACCTGGTTCAACGACCCGGCGCCGTCCTTCGGCGACCCGCAGGCCCGGCTGCTGATCGCGGGCCTGGCCCCCGGACGCACGGGGGCCAATCGCACCGGCCGGCCATTCACCGGCGATCACGCCGGATGGCTGCTCTACGAGACCTTGCTGGCGACCGGTTTCGCGCGCGGCGCCTACGAGGCGCGGCCCGACGACGGTCTCGAACTGGTCGACTGCATGGTCACCAACGCCGTCCGCTGCGCGCCGCCCGGCAACAAGCCGACGCCGGAGGAGGAGCGCACCTGCCGCCCCTTCCTGATTGCGCGCCTGGACGCCCTGCCCCGGCTCAAGGTGATCGTCACCCTCGGCGACGTGTCGCGCAGGAACGTGCTCAGGGCCCTGGGCAGGCCCGCCTCCGCCATGCCGGCCGGGCACGGGGCCGAGGGCCGCGTCGGCGACCTGATCCTGCTGAACAGCTATCACTGCTCGCGACTGAACACGAACACCGGCCGGCTCACGCCGGAGATGTTCCGGCAGATCTTTCTGCGCGCCCGCGACCTCATCGAATCGTGATCGCCCAAAAGGGGTGTTGCGCGCCCCTGTGGCGCCCCTGCCACGCGAATCAGACGGCATGGGGCGTAAGCTTCAGGGCGTGCAACCTGGCCCGGCCGCGTCGCGTTTCCGGGCCTGGAGGAGGCTCGCATGCGCAAGACGAATGGGGTGTTCACGCCGTCCGAACGGCGGGCGGCGATGTGGCTGGTGATCGGTTGCCTGATCGTGGCGTCGCTGGGTGCCGCGGCGGACCGCTTCATGCGGCCGTCGCTGGGCTGGTATGCCGACGGGGGCGCGGGGCAGACGCTGGAGGGCGTCCTCGAGGCTCAGCCGCTGGGCTGACGGGGACCTACCCCCGATCCCGGAGCAGGCGCGCCTTGTCGCGCGCCCAGTCGCGGTCGGCCTGGGCCTCGCGCTTGTCGTGCAGCTTCTTGCCCTTGGCCAGGGCGATCTCGATCTTCGCCTTGCCCGCGTCATTCAGATACAGGCGCACGGGGATGATGGTCTGGCCGTCGCGCTGGACCGCCCCGATCATGCGGTCGATCTGCTTGCGATGCAGCAGCAGTTTCCGGTGTCGCCGGGGCTCGTGATTGAACCGGCTGGCCTGTCTGTAGGGCGGGATGTCGGCGTTGATCAGCACCAGCTCGCGGCCCTCGGGCGCAACGTAGCTCTCGGCGATGTTGGCGCGGCCTTCCCTCAGCGACTTGATCTCCGTGCCCAGCAGCTGAATGCCGGCCTCGGTGAAGTCCTCCAAGAAATAGTCGAACCGCGCCCGACGGTTCTCCGCCAGCGTCTTGGCCTGGGACGTCTTGTCCGGCATCAGGCCACGCCCGCCGCCGCCATGGCCCGGTCGATCACCGGCCGCGCGGCCGCGTTCGTGGCCGCGAGCGGGAGGCGGACGTCCTCGCCGCACAGCCCCAGCTTCGACAGCGCATACTTCGTCGGCGCGGGCGAGTTGTCGAGGAACAGCGCCTTGTGCAGGGCGATCAGCCGATCCTGCCAAAGGCGGGCCGATTCCAGGTCGCCGCCCCGGACGGCGTCGTACAGCGCCACCATGCCCTCGGGCGCAACATTCGAGCTCACCGAGATAACGCCGTGCCCGCCGTGCGCCAGATAGCCGAGGAAACTGGGGTCGTCGCCGCTGATCAGGGCGAAACCGTCGCCGATTTCGGCGCGCATGCGGCTGACGCGTCCCATGTCGCCGGTGGCGTCCTTGATTCCGACCACGTTCGGATGACGCGCCAGCGCGATGGTCACGTCGTCCGCCAGATCCACGCCGGTGCGGCCGGGCACATTGTAGAGCAGCACGGGCAGCTGAACGGCGTCCGCGACCGCCTCGAAATGCGCCTTCAGTCCCGCCTGCGAAGGCCGGTTGTAGTAGGGCGTGACCACCAGGGCCCCGTCGGCGCCGACGGTCTTGGCGTGCCGGACCAGCTCGATCGCCTTGTCCGTCGAGGGCGACCCGGCCCCGGCGATGACGCGGACGCGGCCGGCGGCTTTCTCAACGCACAGGTCGACCACCCGTTTATGCTCATCCACCGTCAGCGTGGCGCTCTCGCCGGTCGTCCCCATGGGCACGACGCCGTGAACCCCGGCGGCGATCTGACGTTCCAGCAGGGCGGAAAAGGCGGCTTCGTCGACGGTTCCGTCACGAAGAGGTGTGATCAGTGCGGTGATCACGCCCTTGAACAAGGGGGCGGTCATGGTGACGATGGGTCCTGTCAGGGGGCGCGGCGTGCGCCGCCGTCTCAACGTCTGAAGGTTAGGGATGGGCCCGCGCGGTCGCAACCCGGTCCGGAGAAGCATGGCCCAGAACTTCCTCGCCTCCATCCTGGCCGTCGTCACGGCGCTGTTCGCGCCCTCGCCCGAACGGATCGCCGCCGCGGTCGCGCCGGCGCAGGAGCGTCCCTATGCCCCGCAGGTCCGCATCCTCTCGGCCGCCGACGCGGAGATTTTTCCCCGGGCCCTGGCCGCCGCCCGCAACCGCGACGGCGCCGGCGCGCGCGCCCTCGCGCAGCAGATGGCCGACCCGACGGCGCGCAAGCTGATCGAATGGGCGGTGATCGACGTGTCCGGCCGCGACATGTCCTTCGCCGAACTGGAGGTCGCCGACCGCGCCTTCGCCGCCTGGCCGCGCGCCGAATCGCGCCGCGCCGAAGCCGAGGCCGTTCTGGCCGGGTCCTATGCCGCGCCGCAGTCGGTACTGGCCTGGTTCGACGGGCGCGAGCCGCTGACGGCCCAGGGGGCCTTCGCCCTCGCCGACGCCCTGTCGGCCTCCGGTCGCGAGCAGGAGGCGGTGAGCCTGGTCCGCCGCTGGTGGACGGGCCAGTCCTTCGAGGCCGACGTTCAGACGCGGGCGCTGGCCCGCTGGAGCCCGGTGCTGACGACCGCGCACCACGACCAGCGGCTGGAGATGCTGATTCTGGGCCCGCACGGCCCCGCCACCCGCGCCATGTTGGATATGGCCTCGCCGGACAGCCGCGCCGTCGCGCAGGCCGTGATGAGCCTGCGCACCGCCTACGCCCCGGACGCGATCATCGCCGGCCTCAGCCCGTCGCAGGCTGCGCATCCGGCCGTGGTGCTGGAACGCGTGCGCCTGCTTCGGGCGCAGAACCGCCAGTCCGAGGGCTTCGCGCTTCTGGCGGGCCTGCCCCCCGCCCCGTCGCACGAGGCGGGCCAGGACACCCTGTGGAGCGAGCGGCGCAACTGGTTCCTCGACGCGCTGCAGCGCAATGACTGGCGCGGGGCCTACGGCGCCATGGCCGGCCACGGCTTCCCCGGCGGCGAGCGCAAGGTGGACGCCGAATTCTTCGCCGGCTGGGTCGCCCTGACCAAGCTGAACGACCCGGCGCGCGCGGCGCAGCATTTCGAAGCCCTGCGCACCTATTCGTCCACCCCGATCACCCAGGGCCGCGCCCTGTACTGGCTGGGTCGCGCCGCCGAGGCCCGGGGCGACGCCGCCGGCGCGCGCGCCTGGTACGAACAGGGTGCCCGCCACATCCAGACCTTCTATGGCCAGCTGGCGGCCGAAAAGGCGGGCGTGACCACCCTGGCCCTGCCCGCCGACCCGGTCGTCGCCGAGACCGACCGGGCCCGCTTCGAGGCCGACGAGGTGGTCCGCGCCACCCGGATCCTGGGCGAGGCCAACGAGCAGGGCCTGATGCGCGTCTTCGCCTATCACCTCGACGACCGCCTGCCGGAAGCCGCCGATCTGGCCCAGCTGATGGACCTCGTCCTCGCCTACGGCGACCGGTTCGGCTCCATGATGGTCGGCCGCGCCGCCAGCCAACGCGGCTTCCTCATGCCCGAGCGGCAATATCCCATCCGCATTCCGCCGGAAGTCGCCGGCGCGGCCCCCCTGCCCTTCACCCTCGCCATCACGCGCCAGGAATCCAGCTTCGACCCGATGGCCCGGTCCAGCGCCGACGCGCGCGGCATGATGCAGTTCCTGCCGTCCACCGCCTCGGGCGTCGCGCGTCGCCTCGGCCTGCCCTGGTCCGCCGACCGGCTGTGGGACCCGGACTACAACATGAGCCTGGGCAGCTATCATCTGGCGGAGCTGACCGGTCAGTTCGGCGGGTCCATGCTGCTGGCCACCGTCGGCTACAACGCCGGCCCGGCGCGCCCGCCGCAGTGGATCGCGCGCTGCGGCGACCCGCGCGGACGCCAGGTCGACCCCGTCGACTTCATCGAGTGCGCGCCCTTCACCGAGACGCGCAACTACATGATGCGGGTGATGGAGAACATGAGCGTCTACAAGGCCCGGCTGGCCGGGGGCTCGGCGCCGCTGACGCTGTCCGACGACCTGGCGCGGGGCGCGGGATCCGGCCCGATCCCCTACGACCAGCTCACGCCCTGAGGCCCAGGCGGTCGAAGCGCGGCCGACCGTCGATCCAGTCGGCCCGCACGCCGAAGACGGCGGCCAGCACCTTGTCGTCCAGCGCCTGACGCGGTGCCGCGTCGGCGCGGACGCGGCCATCGTGCAGCACGACGATGCGATGGGCGAAGCGCGCGGCGAGGTCCAGATCGTGCAGGCTGACCAGCACCGCCTGCCCGGCCGTCGCGCGCGACGCCAGCCGGTCCATGACCAGCAACTGGCCGTCGGGATCGAGGCCGGCGGTCGGCTCGTCGGCCAGCAGGGCGGACGCGGGCTGGGCCAGGGCCCGGGCGATCAGCACGCGGGCCCGTTCCCCGCCCGACAGGTCGTTGATCCCCCGGTCGGCCAGGGCCCCGGCCTGCATCTCCGCGAGCGCCGCGACCACGCGCGGCCCCGACCCGGGCGGCGAGCCCAGCGCCGCCACGTCCGCCGCCTTCAGGTTCCAGGCGACCGTCCGCTCCTGAGCCAGATAGGCGACCCGTCGTGCGCGCTCGGCCGCCGGGAGGCCAATCACGACATCGCCCCCCAACCGGGCCTCGCCGCCGTCCAGCCGGATCAGTCCCGCCAGGGCCCGGATCGCGGTCGACTTGCCCGCGCCGTTCGGCCCGCAGAGGGCCACGAGCTCGCCGGCACGGAGCGACAGGTCGACGCCGTCCAGCGCCGGCCGTCCGCCCAGACTGACCCGCGCCCCGATCAACGCCAGCGCGCTCATGAGCGCCAGCTCCGCGCCGCGCGGGCGGCGATCAGGGCGAACAGCGGAGCGCCCACCAGCGCCGTCAGCACGCCCAGCTTCAGTTCCTGCTCGGTCGGGATCACCCGGACCGCGAGGTCGGCGAGGACGAGGATCAACCCGCCCGCCAGCGCCGAGGGCGCCCACAGCCGCGCCGGGTCGTCCCGAACGAAGCGCCTCACCAGATGCGGGGCCACGAGGCCGACGAAGCCGATCGCCCCCGCCACCGCCACCGCAGCCCCCGCCGCCAGGGACGCCGCCAGCAGCGCCAGGGCGCGCAACCGTTCCAGCCGCAGCCCCAGCGTCCGCGCCGTGTCCTCGCCCAGGGCGAGCGCGCGCAAACCGGGCCCGCAGGCCTGGGCCAGGCCGGCCGCGAGCGCCGTCGGCACGGCGATCCACAGGACCTCGGTCCAGCCCCGGTTCTCCACCGACCCCATGAGCCAGGCCATGACCTCGGCCGCCGCCAGCGGGGTCGGCGCGAGATTGAACACGAGGGACGTCGCGGCGCCCCCGAGGGCCGACAGGGCCACGCCGAACAGGATCAGCCCGGCCGGAGACGCCACCCGGCTGACGAAGGCCAGCAAGGCGACGGCGATCATCCCAGCGCCAGCCACCGCCGCCAGCTCGACGGCGCCCGGAACCGCCGCCAGGCCCAGGACGATCGCCAGCGCCGCCGCCGCGCCGCCGCCGGCGGACACCCCCAGCACGCCCGGTTCGGCCAACGGATTGCGCAGCAGGCCCTGCATCACGGCGCCGCCGAGGCCAAGGGCACCCCCGACCAGGAGCGCGCAAAGCGCCCGCGGCGCCCGTATGCGCCACAGGACGTCCGCCGGTCCCGACCCCGGATCGACGAAGGCCTCGCGCCACTGGGCCGCCGTCAGGGCCGTCTCGCCCCACGCGACGGCCAGCGCGAGCGCGAGCAGACAGGTGGCTCCCAGCACGAAGATCAGCCGTGAGACCCCCGTCATCCTGCGACGATCTCGACGGCTTCGGCCGTGTACCACGCCGGACAGGACAGCAGCGCCGCCGGGATCACCTTCGCCTCGCCCACGGACACGGCGCGGCGCACGACCTCGTGCCGTCCGACGCCGTGCCGGTCCGAGCCCGGCCGGTCGAAGAAGCTGAGGACGAACCGGTCCGGCGGGTTCAGCGCCAGAGCCTCCAGACCGACGGCGCCGAAGCCCGGCGCCTCCGCGGCGTTCACCAGCCCTCCGGCGGTCATCACGGCGTCGACGAGGGTTCCGGGCCCGGACGTCCATCCGGACGCAGTCAGATACAGCGCCGGCTCCGGCGGACCCGCCCGACGCGCCGCACCGGCCAGCCGCGCGTCCATGCCCGCGGCCAGACGCGCGCCGACTTCCGGTCGTCCAATCTCGTCCGCCACCCTGACCACATTGGCGCGGACGTCGCCCAGACTGGAGGCGTCGCCGATCTCCACGACCTTGACACCGCGACGCTCCAGCGCGGCCAGCAGCCGGGCGTCGCCGCCCCATTGGCGGACGACCACGTCGGGCTGAAAGCCGACCGCCGCTTCCAGCCCCGGGCGAACGCGCCGCCGCCCGCGCGCCGCTTCGGCGAAGTAGGAGTCCGCATCGTCGGCGCGCGGCGAAAGCGCCAGCTCGGCGTCCGGCAGCATGGCCAGCACATACTGGTCGGCGCAGCCGTCCAGCGACATCACGCGAAGGCGGCCGTCGTCGGGGGCCGGCGCCTCGGCGCACGCGACCGCCGCCAACGCCGTGGCGAGCGCCGCCGCGCGCGTCATGGGTGGAACAGGCCCTCGAACAGGCCGTCGAGCACCGTCGCGGTCAGGGTTTCCCGCGCGGTCCACTCGAAATAGGGCTTGGTGATCATCAGCGACACGACGCCATGGCCGCCGGCCCACAAGGCCTGGGCGGTCTCGCGCGCGCCCCGCTTCAACTGCCCTGCGGCCGCCGCTTCGTGGACCACGTCCTCGAAGGCGCGGAACAGACCGATGCCCACCTCCTGCGCCGCCGTCTGGGCCCCGTCGCGCGCCTCGAGCGGCCGCGTCAGGTAGATCAGCCGGTAGGCGTTGGGGTTGGCGAACCCGAAATCGACGTAGGCCTGCATCATCCTGCGCAGCCGTTCGATCGGCGGGGACGACTCGGCGATGACGGCGGAGTTGGCGGCCATCAGCGCCTCGAACGCTTCCCGACAGATCTCATGCAGGATCTCCGCCTTGTCGGAGAAGTGCATGTAAAGTGCCGTGGAAGACAGGCCGACCTCGTCGGCGATCTTGCGGATCGTCGCGCCCTCGTAGCCATGCTCCACAAAGATCCGTTCCGCGGCCGACAGGATTTCGGCGCGCCGCTCATGACCGCCGCCTTTCGGCTTGCGGACCGATCGCGCGGCCGGGGCGGGGGCGACGGACAAGGGGCGGGCTCCGTGAAATCCAGTCGGGACATAGCGGCATTCGACCCCGCGTCACAACCGGCCGGGGACTTGTCGCCGTCGCCCGGGCCGCCTACCGGTTGGGCGGGACCGGGGAGGACCGCACTTGGGCGCCGACGGCCAACGCCCGCTTCCGTACGAATTCGCCCTGCCGGCGTCGGACAGCGCGCGGCGTCGGGCCCCCTCCGCGTTCCAGTGGCTGGTGATGGCGGCGTCGCTCATCGGGCTTGGCGCGGGCGTTGCGACGACGCCCGCGACCCTCGGGGACGCGGCGGTCCTGTTGACCCTCGTTGCGTTCGGCGCCGGCGCCGCATGGCGCATCCTGCTGGCGGTCGTCAGCCTCGGACGTCCCGGCCCGCCGCCCGACCCGCAGCACCTGCCCGCCTACGCCGTGCTGGTCGCCCTCCACGACGAGGCGGAGGTGGCATCCCAGCTGATCGCCGCCCTCTCCCGGATCGACTATCCCCCCGACCGGCTGCAAGGCTTCCTGCTCCTCGAGGCCCATGATCAGGCCACCCTGGCCGCGATCGAGGCGGTCGAGCGACCCGACTGGCTGCGCGTACTGATCGTGCCGCCGGGCCACCCCCGCACCAAGCCACGGGCGCTGAACCATGGTCTGGCCCGAACCCGCGCGGATCTCGTGACGGTGTACGACGCCGAGGACCGACCTGACCCGCTGCAACTCCGCGAGGCGGCCGCGCGGTTCGCGGCCGACGACGGCGCGAGACTGGCCTGTCTCCAGGCGCCGCTGCGCATCGTCCGCGCCGGCGCCACGACCTCACCGTTCCTCGACCGCCAGTTCGCGCTCGAATACGCGGCCCTGTTCGAGGTGACGCTCCCGGGTCTGGCGCGCCTCGGCCTGCCCTTCCCGCTGGGCGGAACCAGCAATCATTTCCGGGCCGACGTGCTCCGCGCTGTCGGCGGATGGGACGCCCACAACGTCACCGAGGACGCCGACCTGGGCTTCCGGCTGCATCGCGAGGGCTATCGGCTCGGCGTCCTGGCGCGGCCGACGGTCGAGACTCCGCCCGGGGATCTGGAGCACTGGCTGCCCCAGCGCACGCGCTGGATGAAGGGCTATATGCAGACCTGGGGCGTGCATACGCGACGCCCGTGGCGTCTGGGCCTCCGCGGCGCGATCAGTCTTGTCATGACCCTGGGCATGGCGCTGGGTTCGGCTGCGGTGCACGCGCCGTCGATCGCCTGGGTCGCCTCCTCCGTCCTCGTCGCCGCGGCCATGGGCCTCCCGCCGGCGATCCCCCGGACCGCCCTGATCGTGTTGTGCGCCGGCGTGATCTGCGCCTGGCTGACGGCGGGCATCGGCGCGCGGCGGGCGGGTCTCACCTATGGGCCGGCCGCGATGCTCCAGGCGCTGGCCTACTGGTCGCTGCTGTCGATCGCCTTCGCCCACGCCGCCTGGCGTCTGGTCACCGACCCGTTCGCCTGGGACAAGACCCGGCACCGGCCGGACGGCGTCGGTGACGCTGGACCGACGACGGCTCCCCGGCCTATCAGCGGCCCATGAACCCCGCCCTCGCCGCCGATCCCACCACCCTGATCACCCGACCATGGGACGATTTCGGCCTCATGGACTGCGGCGACGGCCGAAAGCTGGAGCGCTACGGCCGCATCTCCGTGGTCCGGCCCGAACCCCAGTGCTTCTGGGCCCCGCACGACCCCGCCCACTTCGACCGCGCCGACGCCGTGTTCGATCCGCAGGGCGAGGACGACGAAGGCCGCTGGCGTTTCAAGCGCGCGCCGATCGACCCCTTCGTCATGTCGTGGCGCGACGTCAGCTTCACCGCCCGCCTGACCGCCTTCCGGCATCTGGCCGTCTTTCCCGAGCAGGCGGCGAACTGGGAGTGGCTGGATCAGAGGATCAGGCAATGGGGCTCAAGCAGCCCGAAGGGCGGTAGCCCCAAAAAGAAAGTCCTCAACCTGTTCGGCTACACCGGCGTGGCCAGCCTGGTCTGCGCCGCGGCCGGGGCCGAGGTCACCCACGTCGACGCCTCGAAGAAGTCCGTCGCCTGGGCGCGCGAGAACGCCGAGCTGTCGGGACTGTCCGACGCGCCGGTCCGCTGGATCGTGGACGACGCCCGCAAATACGTGGCGCGCGAGGTGCGGCGCGGGTCGAAATATCACGGCATCATCCTGGACCCGCCCAAGTACGGCCGCGGCCCGACGGGCGAGGTGTGGCGGCTGTTCGAGGACCTGCCGGGCCTGATGGCCGACTGCGCGCAGCTGCTGGCCGACGACGCCGACTTCCTGCTGCTCAACGCCTACGCCTCCCGCATTTCGGGCCTGTCGCTGGCGCACCTGACGGCGGACGCGCTGAAAGGCCGGGCCGGAACGGTCGACTGGGGCGAACTGGCTCTGGGCGAGGCCGACCCCGCAGGCCGGTCGATCGGGCTCAGCTTCTTCTCGCGGTGGACGGCGTGAGCGAAAGGCTGATCACCAGCCTGACCAATGAGACGGTCAAGGCCGTGCGCGCCCTGCACATGCGCAAGGAACGGCAGCAGACCGGTCGCTTCCTCGCAGAAGGCCTCAAGTTCATAGGTGAAGCGCTTGATCTGGAACGCGCGCCCCGACTGCTGCTGGTCGGTCAGGACGCCCGGCCGCATCCGCTGCTGGACCGCGCCCGCGCCGAGACGACCAGGGCCGGCGGCGAGGTGGTGATCGTCACCCACGCCATCCTCGAGAAGATCAGCCGGCGCGAGAACCCGCAGACGGTGCTGGCCGTCTTCGATCAGGACTACCTGCCCCTGACCGAAATCCGGCCGGAGAGCGCGCCCTGCTGGGTCGCGCTGGAGCAGGTCCGCGATCCCGGCAATCTGGGCACCATCATCCGCACGGCCGACGCCGCGGGATGCGGCGGCGTGATCCTGATCGGCGACTGCGTCGACCCCTTTTCGACCGAGGCCGTGCGCGCGACCATGGGCTCGATCTTCGCCGTCTCGATCTCGAGGGCCTCGGTCGAGGAGTTCCTGGCCTGGCGTGCGGCCTGGCCCGGCGCCGTGGTCGGCACCCGACTGGACGCCACGGTCGATCACCGCGCCGCCGCCCTGACCCGGCCGGCCCTGATCCTGATGGGCAACGAGCAGGCCGGCCTGACCGACGCCCTGGCCGCCGCCTGCGACGTCAACGTCAAGATTCCCATGCGCGGTCGCGCCGACAGTCTGAACCTGTCGGTGGCGACGGGGATCATGATCTATGCGGCGACGGAGGGGCTTTAGGTGCGCGGGACGGCTCCCAGCTCGCCTCGGCACGCCTCCGCCTCATCCACCACCTCCCGCCGCCGCGCCTCGCTCCACCCGTCCAGGGTGCGATAGGGCATGGCCAGGCGGATGTTGTCGCGCAGCCGGGGGCGGTTCCGCTCCAGAAAGCCCCAGTACAGCCGGTTGAACGGGCAGGCCCCCTCCCCCGACTTCGCCTTCACGTCGTAGCGGCAGCCCCCGCACCAGTCGCTCATCCGGTCGACGTAGGCCCCGGACGCCGCATAGGGCTTGGACCCCACGATCCCGCCGTCGGCGAAGGTGGCCATGCCGCGCGTGTTGGGTATTTCGACCCACTCATAGGCGTCGGCGAAGACGACCATGTACCAGTCGTCCACCGCATCCGGGTGCACGCCCAGCAGCATGGCCAGGTTGCCGGTCACCATCAGCCGCTCGATGTGATGGGCATAGGCGTGGTCGCGCGTGCGGGCCACCACGTCGGCGACGCAGGCCATGTCCGTCTCGCCCGACCAGTAGAACCACGGCAGGGTCCGGTCGGCGTCGAGGAAGTTGCGCTGGCGATACTCCGGGACCTTCAGCCAGTAGATGCCCCGCACGAACTCCCGCCAGCCCAGGATCTGGCGGATGAAGCCCTCCACGGCGTTCAGCGGCGCCCGCCCCGCCGTGAACTCCGCCTCGGCACGCCGACACACGTCCAGCGGGTCCAGCAGACCCAGGTTGATCGAGGTCGACGTCAACGCGTGCCACATCCACGGCGCCCCGTCCTTCATGGCGTCCTGCCAGTCGCCGAAGCCGGGCAGGCAGTCGCGCAGGAAGTGCGCCAGCGCGGCCTCCGCCTCCTCCGCCGTCGTCGGCCAGTCGAAGGCGTCCAGCGTGCCGAAATGGTCGGGGAACAGCCGCGCCACGTCGTCCATGGCCTCCCGCGTCACGGCGTCGGGCGGAAAGCGCTTCCGCCCCGGCGGCGTGATGCCCTTCGGCAGTTTCTTCCGGTTCTCGGCGTCGAAGTTCCAGCGCCCGCCGACGGGCTCGTCGCCGTCCATCAGCAGGCCGGTTTCGCGGCGCATCTCGCGGTAGAAGAACTCCATCCGCAGCTGCTTCCTGTCCGCGGCCCAGCGCCGGAACCGGTCGTGCGAACAGATGAAGCGCCCGTCCTGACGCACCTCCACCGCCACCCGGGCGTCCCCGGCCCAGGCCTTCAGCGCCTCGGCCAGCCGCCACTCTCCGCATTCCGTCATGATCACGCGTTCGGGGTCCAGCGCCCCGACCGCCCGCGTCAGCTCACCGGCGATCGAACCCGCGTTCCCGGCGTCGTCGACCCGGACGTACCGAACCCGCACCCCGCGCCCCTCCAGCCGCCCCGCGAACTTGCGCATGGCGGCGAACGTCAGGGCGATCTTCTGCTTGTGATGCCGGACATAGGTCGCCTCGTCGCGCACCTCGGCCATCACGACCACGTCGCGGTCCGCGTCGAGGTCGGCGAGCGCCGACAACCCGTCCGACAGCTGGTCCCCCAGCACCAGTCTCAATGCACCCGTCATCGGTCCTCCACGGGGCCTTGAACGTGGTGACGGCATCGCCCGCGATGGGGCGCGGCGTCGCAGGCCCGGATCAACTCCCCCGCGGCTTGGCCCGCGTCGTCGCCTCGGCCTTCGACGGGTCCTCGGGCCAGGGGTGGCGGGGATAGCGGCCGCGCATCTCGGCCCGGACCGCGCTCCACGAGCCGGCCCAGAAGCCCGGCAGGTCTTTCGTCACCTGCACCGGGCGTCGCGCCGGCGACAGCAGGGCCAGGGTCAGGGGCACGCGCCCGCCGCCGACCGTCGGGTGCGTCGTCACCCCGAACAGCTCCTGCACCCTGATGTCCACGCGCGGTCCGCCTTCGGCGGCATAGTCGATGGCGGCCGATCCGAGCGGGGTCTCCAGCCGGGGCGGCGCCAGCCGGTCCAGATCCCGCTGGCGGTCCCACGGCACGAGCGACTTCAGCCCCTGCTCCAGCGCGGCATCGGACACCGCGTCCAGCGCCTGCACCTCGCCAAGCAGAGGCCACAGCCAAGTATCCCGCGCCTCGAACAGCCCGTCGTCCGAAACGTCGGGCCAGCCCTCCTCCAGCCCCGCGAGAAATGCCAGCCGCGCCCGCAGCGCCGACGCCCGCTCGCCCCAGCGCAGATCCTTCAGACCTTTCCGCTCGACCTCCCCCCGCAGCGCCGCCGTCACCTGCGCGCGGTCGGGCGCGCCGATCGGTGCCTCTTCCAGCACGAGCGCCCCGAGCCGTCGAACCCGCCTCAGCTCCAGCCGTCCGCCCGGCGTCCGCGCCAGCCGGTCCTCCTCTTCCACGCGATGAGCGAGATCGGCCGGGTCCAGCGGCGCCGCCAGCCGGATGCGATCGCCCGCCTCGCCTCCGGACAGATCCGCCACCGCCAGCCACGGCTCGCGCGCCAGCGGATCGGTCGGATCGAGGTGCACGCCCCGGCCCGACGCCAGCTGCGCCTCGCCCGCCTTTCCGCGCGCCCGCGCCACCCGCTCGGGGAAAGCCTCCGCCACCAGACGGCCCGGCTCGACCGCCCCGCCCGAGCCGGCGCCGGCCGCACGCCCCCACCGCTCCGCCAGCTTCAGCGCGTCGCGCGCCCGCGGCGAGCGATCCCGCGCCAGCGCCTTCAGCCGGTCGCGCAGGTCGGTGGAGGCACCCCCCAACCCCGGCTCCGACAGGATCGCGGCGATCCGTGCGCCCGTCGCCGCGTCGCCGGCGTCCGAGGCGAAGGCCACCATGTGCGCCAGTCTTGGGCTCAGCGGGATGCCCGCCAGCCGCCGGCCATGCGCCGTCAAGGCGCCCTCCCCGTCCAGCGCCCCCAGCCGCATGAGCACCGCCCGCGCCTCGGCGAAGGCGCCCTTCGGCGGCGGGTCCAGCAGATCCAGACCCTCGGCGTCGCGGGCGCCCCAACGGGCCAGATCCAGAGCCAGGCCGGTCAGGTCGGCCTGGGTGATCTCCGGCGGCTGGTGCGGGATCAGGCCCCGCGACTGCTCCTCGTCCCAGAGCCGGAGGCAGACGCCCGGCTCCGTGCGCCCCGCGCGTCCGCGCCTCTGCTCCGCCGAGGACCGGCTGACCCGGACCGTCGCCAGCCGGGTCAGGCCACCGGCGGGATCGAAGCGCGGAACCCGCGACAGACCTCCGTCGATCACCACGCGGACGCCTTCGATGGTCAGGCTGGTCTCCGCCACCGAGGTGGCGAGCACCACCTTGCGACGACCGGACGGCGGAGGCTGGATGGCCCGGTCCTGCTCGGCCTTGTCCATCGCCCCGTAGAGCGGCGCGATCTCGACCGCGGCGTCGCGCACCTGTTCGGCCAGCAAGCGGGCGGTCCGGTGAATCTCGCCCTGTCCGGGCAGGAAGGCCAGGATCGAGCCCGTCTCGTCCGCCAGCGCCGACCGGATCGCCCGCGCCATCGCCGCCTCGAACCGCTCGCGCGGATCGCGGCCCAGATGCCGCGTCTCGATCGGGAACATGCGTCCCTTCGCCTCGATCACCGGGGCGTCGCCGAGCAGGGTCGACACGCCGACCACGTCCAGCGTCGCCGACATGACCAGCAGCCGCAGGTCGTCGCGCAGCAGCTTCTGGCTCTCCCGCGCCAGCGCCAGACCCAGATCGGCGTCCAGGCTGCGCTCGTGGAACTCGTCGAACAGCACGGCCGCCACGCCGTCGAGGCCGGGGTCGTCCAGGATCATCCGCGTGAACACCCCCTCGGTGATCACCTCGATCCGGGTCGACGGGCCGGTCCGGCTCTGCAGGCGCGTGCGGTAGCCCACCCTGCCGCCGGGGGCCTCCCCCAGCGTCGCCGCCATCCGCTCCGCCGCCGCGCGCGCGGCGAGGCGGCGGGGCTCGAGCACCAGAACGCGGCCGTCGCCGCGCCAGGGCGCGTCGAGCAGCGCCAGCGGCACGACCGTGGTCTTGCCCGCCCCCGGGGGCGCCGCCAGCACGACCGTCGTCGACGCCGCGAGGGCGGCGGTCAGGGCGTCGAGAACCTCATGGATGGGCAGCCGCATGGCCGGTCCCTAGCGCGCTCCGCCGGTCACGGCCAACCGGGGCCGTCGTCACGCCGCGTTCATCAAACGGAAACCGCGTTGCCATGGGGATCGGGCCCCGCTAGCGTCCGCGCCAGCATCAAGCTGTCCCATTGGGGGGAGGAGTTCATATGTGGCGCGTTAAGTCACTCGACGCCATTCTGGCCACGGCCGAGAAGAAGTCTCTACATCGATCGCTGGGCCCGCTGCAGCTGACGCTGCTCGGCATCGGTGCCATCATCGGCACGGGCATTTTCGTGCTGACCGCCGCGGCCTCGCAAAAGGCCGGCCCGGGCATGATGTACAGCTTCGTCATCGCCGGCGCCGTCTGCGCCGTCGCCGCGCTCTGCTATTCCGAACTGGCGGCCATGGCCCCGGTCTCGGGCTCCGCCTACACCTACACCTACGCCGTGATGGGCGAACTGCTGGCCTGGATGGTCGGCTGGGCGCTGATCCTCGAATACGCCGTGGCCGCCTCCGCCGTCTCGGTCGGCTGGTCCGGCTACGCCATGGGCCTGGCCGAGAACGCCCTCGGCTTCGACTGGCCAGACCTGTTGTCCGCGGGCCCCGCCTGGACGATGAACGGCTGGATTCCCTCGCCGAACGTCAACATCGAGGGTGCCGGCTACATCAACGTCCCGGCCATCATCGTCGCCATGCTGGTGACCCTGCTGCTGATGCGCGGCACGACCGAATCGGCGCGGGTGAACGCGGTGCTGGTGGTGATCAAGGTCGCCGCCCTGACGGCCTTCATCGCCCTGACGATCCCGGCCATGGACACCGGCAATTTCTCGCCGTTCGCCCCCAACGGCTGGTTCGGCCCCGAAGGCACGACCGGCATGGGCATCGTCGGTGCCGCCGCCTCGATCTTCTTCGCCTACGTCGGCTTCGACGCCGTCTCAACGGCGGCCGAAGAAACCAAGAATCCGCAGCGCAACGTCCCCATCGGCCTGATCGGCTCGCTGGCCATCTGCACCATCTTCTACCTGCTGGTGGCGGTTGGCGCGGTCGGGGCCATCGGTGCCCAGCCGGTGGTCGGTGCCGACGGTTCCGCCGTCCAGCCGGGCTCGGCCGCCTTCACGGCCGCCTGCGCCCTGGCCCAGAACGCCAACGCCCTCGTCTGCTCCAACGAAGCCCTCGCCCACGTTCTGCGCGAGATCAACTATGAGGCCGTCGGCAACGCGCTCGGCACCGCCGCCTTCGTGGCCCTGCCGTCGGTTATCCTGATGATGATCTACGGCCAGACGCGCATCTTCTTCGTGATGGCGCGCGACGGCCTGCTGCCGGACGCCTTCTCGCGGGTTCACCCCAAGTGGAAGACGCCGCACGTCGTGACCCTGTTCACCGGTATTGCGGTGGCCACGGCCGGTGCCCTGTTCCCGGTGGGGCAGCTGGCGGACATCTCCAACTCCGGAACCCTGTTCGCCTTCTTCATGGTGTCCATCGCCGTGATGATGCTGCGGGTGAAGGAGCCGAACCGTCACCGTCCGTTCCGGACGCCGCTGGTGTGGATCATGGCCCCGCTCTCGGCCGCCGGCTGCGCCTTCCTGTTCTGGAACCTGCCGCACGACGCCAAGATGGTGCTGCCGATCTGGGGCGGCATCGGCCTGGTGATCTACTTCCTGTACGGGGTCCACAAGAGCCACGTGGGCCGCGGCATCGTCGACGTGCCGGAACTGCACCCCGACGCGCCTCCGGGACCCGTTCCACCCATGCCGGGCGCGCCGTCCCCGACGGATGACCACGACAAGCGCTGATCCTCACGATCGACGCGGAAAGGCCCGGGAGCGATCCCGGGCCTTTTTCTTTTCGTCGGGGCGCCCTATCCGGGCCCCGGACCTGCGGATGTGGCGGAACTGGTAGACGCACTGGATTTAGGTTCCAGCGCCGCGAGGCGTGGAGGTTCGAGTCCTCTCATCCGCACCAGCCGGCTCGCAGGCCTGGCCCTGCGAAGCCTTGGCGAAGCAGGCCCGGCCCTTCCCCTCACGCACCCGGCCCGGCCCGGCCGCTCCCTGCGACCCCGAACGTTCTTGCTTTGTTCCTGCGTTCGGCTATGTTGTCCCCATGGCCGAGGTGAAGGGCAGAGGCGCGCGTTCCAATGCGACCGGACGATATGAAGCACGGACGACCCACGACGTCGACGACGGCTGGACCGCCGAAGATGCGGACGCGCCGCCTCTGCGCACCCAGCTCACCCCCGAGCGCGCCCGCACAATCATCGCCCGGAACCAGAGCCCCGACATCGGCTTCGACCGCTCCATCAACCCCTACAAGGGCTGCGAACATGGCTGCGTCTACTGCTACGCCCGTCCGTCCCATGCCTGGATGGGCCTATCCCCGGGCCTGGATTTCGAGAGCCGGATCTTCTGGAAGCCGGACGCCGCACGTCTCCTGGAACAGGAGCTCAGCAAACCCCGCTACGTCTGCAAGCGCATCCACATAGGCGGCAACACGGACCCCTATCAGCCGGTGGAGCGCGACCTGAAGTCGACGCGCGCGATCCTCGAAGTCATGCAGCGATTCAATCACCCGCTGTCGATCATCACCAAGTCGGTGATGGTCACGCGCGACCTCGATATCCTCGGCCCCATGGGTCGCGAGGGGCTGGCCTCGGCCTTCGTCTCCATCACCACCCTGGACCGCGCCCTGGCCCGGACGATGGAGCCCCGCGCCTCGACCCCGGCGAAACGGCTTGAGGCCATGTCGCGGCTGGCCGACGCCGGCGTGCCCGTCGGCGTCGGGTTCGCCCCCGTCATCCCGGGCCTGAACGATCATGAGCTGGAGGCGGTGCTCGAGGCGGCCAAGGCGGCCGGTGCCTCCACCGCCATGTACGTCACCCTGCGCCTGCCGCTGGAGATCAAGGACCTGTTCCGGGAATGGCTGGCGGAGGCGCGTCCCGACCGCGCCGCGCGCGTCATGTCGCTGGTACGCCAGACCCGCGGAGGCCGCGACTACGATGCCGACTGGGCTCAGCGCATGAAGGGAACGGGCCCCGTCGCCGACCTGATCGCCGCCCGCTTCAAGGCGGCCGTCAAGCGCCTGGGGCTGGACGGACCCCGGCATGAGCTGGACGTCACCCGCTTCCGCGTCCCGCGGGAGATGCGGCCGCAGATGGACCTGTTCGATGCGGCATAGACCGGGATGAGCGGGACCCCGCCGCCACCTCACCTGCGGAACGTGGCCACCAGCTCGACGTGCCCGGACCACAGGAACTGGTCGACCGGCAACACCCGCTCCAGCCGGAGCCCCGCCGCGACCAGCACGGCCGCGTCGCGGGCGAAGGTCACGGGGTTGCAGCTGACGTAGGCGACGCGTTCGATCGTCCGGGCGTCGGCCAGCTGGCGGACCTGTTCCACGGCGCCGGCGCGCGGCGGGTCCAGCACCGCGACGTCGCATCCCTTCAGGTCGAAGGGCGACAAGGGGCGCCGGAACAGATCGCGGGCGTGGGCGGTGACGGGCTTCAGGCGCGGCGCGGACCTGCGTCCCGCGTTCAGAGCCGCGATTGCTTCAGCTCCCGCGTCGGCCGCCAGCACCGGCGCGATCTCCGCCAGCGGAAAGGTGAAGGTCCCGGCTCCGCAGAACAGGTCGACGATCTTGCGCGCGCCCCGGGCCGCCGCGACGACCTCGGCGACCATGATCGCCTCGGCCTGCGGCGAGGCCTGCAGGAAGCCGCCAGGCGGCAGAACGACCCGGGCCGGTCCGAAGCTCACGACCGGAGGCCGCCGCATGAACAGGACCTCGCCCGCCAGGCTCAGCCGCGCCAGGTCCGCCGCGGTCGCGGCCGCGATCGCGCGGGCCCGGGCGTCGCCGGACAGGCCTCCGCCCGTGCGGCGCTCGACGCCCGTCACATCGACGTCCAGCCCGGAGTCGGTCACGGTGACGTGCAGGCTCGGGGCCGATTTCGGGTGCTCGAACAT
Source organism: Alphaproteobacteria bacterium (assembly GCA_018820275.1). GTDB lineage: Bacteria > Pseudomonadota > Alphaproteobacteria > Caulobacterales > Caulobacteraceae > Brevundimonas. The sequence continues at coordinate 61,634 of JAHJOO010000066.1, read as the reverse complement.
CGCCGCCGCGACCTCGGCCAGGGCCGGCAGCGCCCGCACGATCCGCGGATCGGCGATGACGCAGGTCCCGAGCTCCACCAGCCGCCACGAGCGTCGCGCCTTGAAGCCGAGCGCCACCGTCCCGTCCATGCGCCGCCGGGCGTGAAGGGCCACGCGTCGCCGCGTTCCCGCGGGCGTGGCGGCCGTCGGGGAGACCTCGACCTCCAGCCCCTCGCGCGCCAGGGCGTGCACCACCTGCCCCCGCTTCCAGTCCAGATAGGGGGCCGCGGCCCAGTGCTGCAGGGCGCACCCGCCGCAGTCGCCGAAGTGCGGGCATGGCGGCGCGACGCGCGCGGCGCTGGCGACGATCAGTTCGACGACCTCGCCCCGGTCTTCGGCCACCTCGGCCTCGACCACCTCGCCGGGCAGGGTCAAGGGCACGAACACGGCGCCGTCCGGCCCGCGCGCGAGGCCGTCGCCCTGCCCCGCCACGCGCTCGATGTTCAGGGTCGTCCGCATCGCCGGCTTCTCGCCGCGCCGCGCCCCGCGCGCAAGGGCCGAAACCTGAACGAAGATGAACGCGCCGCTCAACGGCCGTTCAGGCCGGCGCGGTCATAAGGGTCAAACAGGCGCTCCCGCCCCCACAGACACGAGACCGCTCCATGGCCCGACCGACCCGCCTCGCCGCCCTCGCCTCCGCCGCCGCTGCGGCCGGCGTGCTCGCGACCGCCGCCGTGCCGGCCCAGGCCCAAAGCTACGATCCGTACGGTCGCTCCTACGGCTACGGCTCCGACCCGGACTACGCCCAGCGCGCCGCGCCGGGGTACTGCGATCGCGATCGCGGCCAGCGTCAGGCCGCCGGTGCCACCTTCGGCGCCGCGATCGGCGCGGTCGCCGGATCCCAGATGGCCGCCCGCGGCCGTCGCACCGAGGGCAGCGTCCTCGGCGGCGTGGTCGGGGCCCTGATCGGCGCGGGCGTCGGCTCCGGCTCGTCCGACTGCCGGGTCCAGGACGACCGCTACGGCTACGACGACCGCCATGACGACCGCCGCTACGGCTACGACCAGGGCTATCAGCAGCCCTACCGCGACGACTACCGCCGCGATCCCTACGCCCGCCCGGGCTACGGCTACGACGCCTATGGCCGCGACTCCGGCTGCCGCACCGTCACGGTGCGCGAACGCGACCGCCGGGGCCGCATCGTGATTTCCAGCCGCGAGGTCTGCGACCGCTACGGCTACTGACCGAATCCCGTCGCCGCTCTTTTTCAGCCCCCCTGTCGATCGGCGACGGGCCGGAAGCCCCCGGTGGAGTGATCCGCCGGGGGTTTTTCCTTGTTTGGGCCTGGCGCTCGCGCCGCGGGCGCTTGCTGCTTGAGGCGGGCGTCAGGCCCGCCGCGCCCACAGCAGCCATTCGTGATTGCCGTCGCCGCCCACGATCGGGCTCTCCGCCGTCTCGCGCACCGTCCAGCCAACGCCTTCGAGCCACGCCGCGACACGGTCGAGCGCCGCCTGACGCGCCTCGGCGTCGCGGACCACGCCCTTGCGGCCGACCTCAGTGCGGCTGTCCATCTCGAACTGCGGCTTGACCAGGGTGACGAGGTCCGCGTCCGGCGCGGCCAAGGCCAGCGCGGCCGGCAGCACCTTGGCGAGCCCGATGAAGCTGGCGTCGCAAACAATCAGATCCGGTGCCCGGGGAATGACTTGCGACGACAGGTCCCGGGCGTCCGTCCCCTCGAGATTCACCACACGCGGGTCGCCGGACACCACGGGATGGAGCTGGGCCCGCCCCACGTCGACCGCATAGACCGTGGCCGCGCCGGCTCTCAGACACACCTCGGTGAAGCCGCCGGTCGAGGCCCCGACGTCCAGCACCACGCGCCCGTCGACCGCCACGGGCCACATCTCAAGCGCATGGGCCAGCTTGAGCGCGCCGCGTCCGACCCAGTCGTGCGCTTCCCGCACCGTCAGGACGGCACCCTCCGCCACCTTCTGCGCCGGCGACGTTCCGGGGGCCCCGTCGACCGTCACCCCGCCCGCCTCGATCGCCGCCCGCGCCCGCGCACGACTGGCGACCAGACCGCGGGCGACCAGTTCCTGGTCCAGCCGTACGGTCACCCCAGCGCGGCCAGGCGTTCGCGCGCCGCTTCAAGACGCGCCCGGTCGGCCTCGGCCGCCGCCAGCTTGTCGCGCTGCTCCTGCACCACCTCGGGAGCCGCGCGGGCGACGAAGTTGGGATTGTCCAGCTTCTTCGAGAACAGGGCGACGTCGGCCTCGATGCCCTTGATCTCCTTGTCCAGCCGCGCCCGCTCGGCCGCCACGTCGACCAGACCGGCCAAGGTCAGTGCCGCGGCACCGCCTCCGGCCACGAACGCCACCGCACCCGCGGGGGCCTGATCGGCGGTCGCGACGTCGGACACGCGGGCCAGGCCGGCCAACAGGTCGCGGTGCCGCTCAAGACGCGCCGTCGTCGCGGCGTCGGGCGACAGGAAGGTCAGCGGCGGCTTCGTGGTCGCCACGCTCATCTCGCCCTTCAGCGCCCGGATGGCCTCGACCACCTCGATCAGCCAGCCGATCTCGGCTTCGGCTTCGGCATCGACGAAGGCGTCCGGCAGGTCGGGCCAGGCCGCGCCCAGCAGCATGCCCTCGTCGCGGGGCGCCCCGGCCTTGCCCAGCTCGGCCCACAGCTCCTCGGTGATGAACGGCATGACGGGCGCCAGCAGCTTGATGGTCTGGTCCAGCGTCCATGCGGTCATGGCCCGCGTCTCGGCCTTGGCGGCTTCGTCGACGCCCTGGAACACCGGCTTGGCCAGCTCCAGATACCAGTCGCAGAACACGTTCCAGACGAAGCGGTACAGCGCCTGCGCCGCCTCGTCGAAACGGCCCGCCTCCAGCGCCGCCGACACCTGACGCTCGGCGTTGGTCAGCTCGCCGCGGATCCACAGGTTCAACGTCGAGGTGACGCCCGCCGGGTCGAAACCGGCCACGCGCGCGCAGTCGTTCATCTGGCTGAACCGCGCCGCGTTCCACAGCTTGGTACCGAAGTTCCGGTAACCTTCAATGCGTTGCTTCGACAACTTGATGTCGCGCGTGCCCGACAGGATGGCCATGGTGAAGCGCAGGGCGTCCGCGCCGACCTCGTCGACGATCTCCAGCGGGTCGATGACATTGCCCTTGGACTTCGACATCTTCTGGCCCTTCTCGTCGCGGACCAGGCCGTTGATGATCACCCGCCTGAAGGGCGCCTCTCCGGTGAAATGCAGGCCCATCATCATCATCCGGGCGACCCAGAAGAAGATGATGTCCGCCGCCGTGACCAGATCGCTGGTCGGATAGAAGCGCTCCAGATCCGACGTCTTCTCCGGCCAGCCCATGGTCGAGAACGGCCACAGGGCCGAACTGAACCAGGTGTCCAGCACGTCCTCGTCCTGCGTCAGCGGCAGGTCGCCGGCCTGGGCCCGCGCCTCCTCCTCCGTCTCGGCCACGAAGATTTCGCCGTTCGGACCGTACCAGGCGGGGATGCGGTGCCCCCACCACAGCTGGCGCGAGATGCACCACGGCTCGATGTTGCGCAGCCATTCGAAGTAAATCTTCTCATAGCTCTTCGGCTCGAAGACGGTGTCGCCGTCCTCGACGGCCTTCAGCGCCGGCTGGGCCAGCACCTTGGCGTCGACGTACCACTGGTCCGTCAGCCACGGCTCGATCACCACGCCCGACCGGTCACCGTGGGGCACCATGTGGCGCGTCTTCTCGATCAGCTTCAGCCAGCCCTCTTCCTCGGCCCGCGCGACGATCACCTTGCGCGCCGCGAAGCGGTCCATGCCCTCATAGGCCGACGGCACGTCCGGCGTGTCGGCGGCCGTGATGCGACCGAAGCCGTCCATCACGTTCAGCGCCGCCAGCCCCGCGCGCTTGCCCACGCCAAAGTCGTTGAAATCGTGCGCCGGCGTGATCTTCACCGCGCCGGAGCCCTTGGTCGGGTCGGCATAGTCGTCGGCGACGATCGGGATGCGGCGGCCGGTGATCGGCAGGATCACCGACTTGCCGACAAGTCCGGCATAGCGGTCGTCATCCGGATGCACCGCCACGCCGGTGTCACCCAACATGGTCTCGGGCCGCGTGGTGGCGACGACGATGTGGTCGCGCGTCTCCCACTCAACGGCCTTGCCGTCGTCGTCAAAGGCGATCGGGTGCTCGTAGGTCACCCCGTCGGCCAGCGGATAGGCGAAGTGCCAATAGGCGCCGTCGACCTCCTTCTGCTCGACCTCCAGATCCGAGATCGCCGTCTGGAAGTGCGGGTCCCAGTTCACCAGCCGCTTGTCGCGATAGATCAGGCCGTCCCTGTGCAGCTGCACGAAGACCTTGCGCACGGCCGCAGACAGCCCCTCGTCGAGGGTGAAGCGCTCGCGCGACCAGTCGCAGCTGGCCCCCAGCCGGCGCAGCTGGCGCACGATCGTGCCGCCGCTCTCGGCCTTCCACTTCCACACCGTCTCGACGAAGGCCTCGCGACCCATGTCGCGTCGGCCGACGTTGCCGGCGGCCGCCAGCTGCCGTTCCACCACCATCTGGGTGGCGATGCCGGCGTGATCCGTGCCGGGCAGCCACAGCACCGCCTTGCCGCGCATCCGGTGATAGCGCGCCAGCACGTCCTGCAGCGTATTGTTCAGCGCATGGCCGATGTGCAGGCTGCCCGTCACGTTCGGCGGCGGAATGACGATGGAATAGGTCTCCGCCGCGTCGCCGCGGGGCGCGAACAGGCCGCTTTCCTCCCATTGCGCATACAGGCGCGGTTCGGCGGACTTCGGGTCGAAATTCTTCTCAAGCATGGTCATTCTTCTGGCCCTACCGCGACACGCGCGGCGTGTCGCTATCTGAGGGCGGTTCGGCAAAGGAAAAGGGCGGCTCCGCCGGGGAGCCGCCCTCGAGAGGGTTCGCAGGTGTGCGAGGGCTCAGCCAGCCTGGCGGGCGAGGCGTTCGACTTCCTTGCGTACCTGGGCCTCGACGATGTCGGGCAGATTGGCCTCCAGCCAGTCCTTGAGCATCGGGCGAAGCAGGGCGCCGACGAGGGCCTCCAGCGAGGTGCCGGCGCCGGCGGACAGGTCCGCCTCGGCCGGCTTGCGGGCGGCGGCGGTCAGACCGGCGAAGGCGCTGACCGCGGCACCGGCCGCGGCGGCACCGATCAGGCCGTCGGCGGACGGCGCAGGCGCGGCGACCGGCTCCGGCGCGCGCGGGGCCGGGAACGGCTCGGGCTCAGGCTCGTTCGGCGACACGTCCAGGTCGCCGATCGTCTCGGCGGCCGGCGCCTCATAGCGGTCGGTCAGTTCGAAGACGTCGTCGTCCTGGGCCGACGGGACCTCGTCCATCATCGCCGGCGCGACGTCCACCGGCTCGGGCGTCGGCGCCGGAGCCGGCTCGGGCGCGGGCGTCGGGGCCTGCGCCGTTTCGGCCGGCGCGTCGTCTTCGGAGATGATCCGGCGGATCGACGCCAGGATCTCCTCCATCGTCGGTTCCTGGGCGGTCTGATCGGTCATGGTTCAACCTTGGACGGAGGCGTCGCGACGGGCCGACGGCGTGAAGGGACGTCCTGTCGTCGCACCATCGGGGGACGGAATCAACGGACGTTTTTCCCCTCTCAGGTTAATACGGACGCAGGTCGCCGGGCGCGGTCCGGATGACGTCGCCTTTCAGGCGCTGGTCGATCGGGGCGTCCGGGGCGTCGGGGGTCACGGTCACCGGCGGAGCGGCGATCCGGTCCAGCGCCTCGATCGCGCCTTCCCACGGCAGGGCCCCGCGGTTCCGCACGCGCTGATAGTTGGCGGCCGGGTCATAGACCTCGGCGCCGGGCGCGAGGACCGTGATGTCGAGCCGGCCCATGGCCAGCAGGAGATTGGCCTGGGCCACGTATTCGTTGCGGCGCGCGGTGGCCAGGGCGACCTGGGCGTTGCGCAGCTCCAGCTCGCCGTTCAGCACGTCCAGCGTGGTGCGCAGGCCGACCTGGGCTTCCTGACGCACGCCCTCGGCGGCGACCGTGGCGGCGCGGACCGCCTCTTCGCCCGCCAGCACCGTGGCGCGCGCCGAGACCAGCTGGGCATAGGCGTTGGACACCGACTGCAGGACGCCACGGCGTTCGCCCTCGATGGCGATCTGGGCGACGTTCGCCTGCTCCAGGGCCTGGCTGACCCGCGAGCCGTTCAGGCCGCCGGTGAAGATCGGCACCGACAGGGTGGCCCCGGCGCGGAAGGCGGTCTCGTCGGCCAGTTCGCCCAGATTGCCGAGGTCGCTGGTGGCGCCGCCGTACGACGCCGTGGCGCGGACCGAGGGCAGGTACTCCGCCCGCGCCAGCGCCACGCGCGCTTCGGCGGCGGACAGTCCGTAGATGGCCGAGCGGATGGAGGGGTTCTCCTCCAGCGCCACAGCGAGGGCCGAATCGAAGTCCGCCGGGATCCCCGGCAGGCGGGGCAGCGGCGTCAGGGTGCCGGGAGCCTGACCGACCACGGCGGCGTAGGCCGCACGGCTGACCGCCAGCTGGGCCCGGGCATTGGCCAGGTCGGCCTGCGACTGGGCCAGGCGCGCCTCGGCCTGGGCCACGTCCGTGCGGGTGATCTCGCCGACCTCGAAGCGGGCGTTGGCCTCGTCCAGCTGGCGCTGCAGCACCGTGAGGTTGGATTCCCGGATGCGCAGGATTTCCTCGTCGCGCAGCACGTCGGCATAGACCTGGATCACCGAGGCCAGCACCTGCTGCTCGACCGAGCGAAGGTTCTCCCGGCCCGCCAGCACATTGGCCTCGGCCACGGAGATGCCCAGCCCGATCCGTCCGCCGGACCACAGGGTCTGGGACAGGCCGATGCTGACGCTGCCCGAGGTCGAATCGGTGTTGGAGGCCGGGACGGTGATCGTGGTGTCCGGCACGCCGTCGCCGTCGGTGTCGATCGCCCGCGGGCCGCCGGCGCTGTCCGAGAAGTTGTAGTTGGCGCCGACGGAGACGTCGATCGAGGGGCGCAGCCCGGAGCGGGCCTGGGGCACCGACTCGTCCAGTGCCCGCTGGCTGGCCCGCTGGCCCAGCACGGTGGGATTGGTGCGGTAGGCGAGATCCGCCGCCTGCTCGAGGGTCTCCTGCGCGAAGGCGGGCGCGGCGAGCCCCGCGGCGAGGGCGAGGACGGCGGCGGAGACCAGCGCTCTGGTGCGGTTCAACATGTTCAGACCTTGAGACCCGCGCCGGGGGAGCGGCGCCGTAGTGTGATCGAGGTAAGTGCGGAAACCCTCTGCCGCACGCCAGTTAAGTTTTATTCACGCGCGACCGGCCGCGATCCGTCGTCACAGGGCGAAGGCCGGGGCGGGACGCAGGGCGTCCAGAACCGGCGGCGCCGCGTCGAACAGCTCCCGGCGCGACAGACCCTGCTCGCCGCGCACGTAGAGGACGGCGCGGCCGACCCGGCCGTCGCGCTCGACGAAGACCGCGCGGCCGCCGGGCTTCAGCGCGTCCAGCCAGGCGTCCGGCCGCGTCGCCACGCCGCCCTCGCTGACGATCAGATCCCATTCGCCGACGTGGGGATGGGTCAGGGGGCCGACGACCGTCTCGACGCCCTGCTCTTGCAGAACCGCGCCGACGACGTCGAACACGGCGGGGTCGGCTTCCTGGGCGGTGACCTTGAGACCCATCCGCGCCAGCACGGCGGCGGCGTAGGGCCCGGCGATGGCCAGCGCCGTCTCGCCGTCGCGGGGAACGGCGAACTGCAGCATCTTGGCGACCTCGCGGACCTCCATCAGGCTGCGCCCGGCGGCGATCTCGACCTCGACCTCGGCATAGGCCGAGAATTCGCGGCCCGGGGCACAGAATTTCTCGCGCGGCACGGCCAGCAGCGCCGCCTGCAGCGCCCGGTCGGTGACGTCGTTGACGCGGACCTGGCTGTCCACCATCGCCTTGCGCGCCGCCGTCATGTCCATCTTTGTCACCAGTCGTTGATTTGCAGCGCGCTTATAGGCGAAGGCGCGCCCTTGGGGAACCGTCCATACGGTCGACGACCGTCGATTTCAAAGGCGCGTTGCGGGGTGCCATCCGATCTGATAGCTCACGCCCCTCGCGATTACGCGGGCCTTTCCAGGGCCCCGCGGCCTGATGGCGGAGTGGTTACGCAGCGGACTGCAAATCCGTGCACCCGAGTTCGATTCTCGGTCAGGCCTCCATCGCGATCTGCCTCAGATCACCACCAGGCTTCCGGCCGCGCCGTGAACCCGGCCGCGCGTTCCAGCGCGTCGGCAACCCGGAACACCGTCGCCTCGTCCAGCGCCTTGCCGATGACCTGAAGCCCCAGCGGCAGCCCGCCCGAGTCCAGACCGGCCGGCACCGAGATGCCCGGCAGGCCGGCCAGGTTGGCCGTCACGGTGAAGATGTCGTTCAGATACATCTGCAGCGGGTCGATCTGCTTGTCGCCCAGCGCGAAGGCCGACGACGGCGTCGACGGCGTCAGGATCGCATCCACCCGGCCCCAGACGTCGTCGAAATCCTGGGCGATGCGGCGGCGCACCTTCAGCGCCCGGACGTAGTAGGCGTCGTAGAATCCGGCCGACAGCACATAGGCGCCGATGGTCAGGCGGCGCTGGACCTCCTTGCCGAAGCCCTCGGCGCGCGAGGTCTCGTAAAGGTCGGTGAGCGACTTCGTGTCCGTCGCGCGGTGCCCGAAGCGCATGCCGTCGTAGCGGGCCAGGTTCGACGAGGCCTCGGCCGGGGCGATGATGTAATAGGCCGGCAGGGCGTATTTGGTGTGCGGCAGGCTGATCTCGACGATCTCGGCACCGCCGTCCTTGAGCCACTGGACGCCCTGGTCCCACAGCTTCTGGATCTCGGCGGGCATGCCGTCGACCACGTATTCCTTCGGCACGCCGATGCGCAGGCCCTTCACGCCGGTGTTCAGCGACTGCGTCCAGTCCGGCGTCCCGACGTCCAGGCTGGTCGAGTCCTTCGGATCGAAGGAGCACATGGAGCGGAGCAGGATGGCCGCGTCCTCGACCGTCTTCGTGATCGGCCCGGCCTGATCCAGCGAGCTGGCGAAAGCGACCATGCCGAAGCGGCTGGCGCGGCCATAGGTCGGCTTGATCCCCACCGTGCCGGTGAAGGCGGCGGGCTGGCGGATCGAGCCGCCGGTGTCCGAGGCCGTGGCGGCGAGGCACAGGTCGCCCGCCACCGAGGACGCCGACCCGCCCGACGAGCCCCCGGGCGTCAGCTCGGCGTTCGACTCCGTCGACTTCCACGGGTTGACCACGGGGCCGAAGGCGCTGGTCTCGTTGGACGAGCCCATGGCGAACTCGTCCATGTTCAACTTGCCCAGCATCACCGCCCCGTCGCGCCACAGGTTGGCGGTGACGGTGGATTCATACGGCGGCACGAAGCCACGCAGCATGTTGGATCCGGCGGTCGTCTGGACCCCGTCGGTGCAGAACAGATCCTTGATGCCCAGCGGCGCGCCTTCCAGCGGCGCGGCCTCGCCGGCCTTGAGCCGCGCGTCGGCGGCCCGCGCCATGCCCAGCGCCTTGTCCGCCGTCACCTCGACGTAGGCGTTCAGCGTCGGATTGGCGGCCTCAATACGGGTCAGAAAGGCCGTGGTGATCTCTTCGGACGAGAAGTCGCGCGCCGTCAGCCCGTCGAGCGCGGCCTTCAGCGAGAGTCCGGTCAGCTCGCTCATTCCACCACCTTGGGCACGACGAAGAAGCCGTCCGCCGACTTCGGCGCATTCGACAACACGGCGTCGACCTTGGCGCCGTCGGTCACCACGTCGTCCCGCAGCCGCAGCGGCTGGGCCACGTTCGACGTCATCGGCTCCACGCCGTCCACGTCGACCTCATTCAGCTGCTCGATCCAGGCCAGGATGCCGTTCAGCTCGGCGGCCAGCGGCTCCAGCCGGTCCTCGGGCGTCTTGATCCGGGCGAGATGCGCGACCTTGCGCACCGTCGCGGCGTCGATGGCCATGCGGCCCTCCTGCACGTGCGGTGAAGGCGCGGGATTAGCGGCCTCGCCGGGCTTTCACAAGGCGGCGCCCCAGGCGGCGGGCGTGACCGTGACCGCCTCCGGCACCGCCCCGTCGGCGCCCGGTGCCCAGCCGAGGATGATCCGGCGCGTGCGGGAGCCGATCTCGCTGGTCTCGGGGTCCATGACGCTCTCGTCGATCTCCAGCTCGACCCGACCGGGCGTCGACGACAGCACGCGATAGTCGAGGAAGTCGCCGATCCGGAACACCCGCCACCCCTCGGCCGGGTCCACGAAGAAGGCCACGTGGGTGTAGAGGCCGTTCATCGCCGGGTCACCGCCGGCCGTGCCGAACAGCTTCACCGTCTGGTCTCCCTGGCCTTCCAGCGGCGTCAGCTCGACCACGCCGGCGGAGTCCTGCAATCCCGGGTCCGGGTCCGCGCTCAGCGTCTGCGCGGGTCCTGCGGGCCTCAGCGGGCCCGTTGCGGGCCGGTCCGCCGGGGCGGGATCCGCGACCGGCCCCTCGCCCGCCTCGCAACCGGCAAGAGCCAGAACGGCCGCGGTCATCGTCACCAACCTGCGCATCTTGCTTCCCTTCTTCACGTGCCCGGGCAGCTTGAACCTTGACTTGCGCCCGCGCCAGCCTCACCGCGGCACGGTGATCGATCTGACCCTTGACGCGCTGCGCGACCAGACCCCGCCCAACACGCCGTGGTTCGGTCTGGACCTCGGCGAAAAGACCATCGGCGTGGCCGTGTCCGACCCCGGTCGCATGATCGCCAGCCCGTTGCAGCTGATCCGCAAGACGAAATTCACCGACGACGCCCAGGCGCTGCTGAAGCTGATGGACGGGCGCGCCGCCTCCGGCCTGGTCATCGGCCTGCCGCTGAACATGGACGGCAGTGAAGGCCCCCGCGCCCAGTCGTGCCGCGCCTTCGCGCGCAATCTTCAGCGTCTGCGCCCCGTGCCCGTGGCCTTCCAGGACGAGCGCCTGTCGACCAGCGCGGTCGAGCGCTTCCTGATCGAGGACCTCGACCTGAATCGCAAGCGCCGGGCGCAGGTGATCGACCGCACCGCCGCCGCCTGGATCCTCCAGGGCGCGCTGGACCGGCTGAGGGGCTGATGGGCGCCCTGCTCGCCGGGGTCCTGCCGGTCTTCGTCCTGATCGCCGTCGGCTACGGCCTGCGCAAGTCGGACTTCCTGCCGGACGCGACGTGGCGGCCGATCGAGAAACTGTCGATCAACCTGCTCTATCCCGGCTTCCTGATCCCGGCGATCTGGAGCGCCGACATCTCCGGCGGCGGCGCGGGCGCGGCCGGGCTGGCGGCGGTGACCTCGGTCCTCATCATCGCCACGATCACCCTGCTGCTGAAGCCGCTGATCCGGCTGGACGGACCCGCCTACACCAGCGTCTTCCAGGGCGTGATCCGCTGGAACAGCTTCGTCTTCCTGCCGGTCATCCAGTCGGTTTACGGCCCCGACGGGCTGGCGCTGGCCGCGGTCGTCATCGGGGCCATGATCCCGGTGACCAACATCCTCTGCGTCGTGGTGCTGGAGCGCTGGGGGGCCGACCGCAAGCCGCTGTCGGTCCTGTCGCTGGCGCGGGCGATCGTCTCCAACCCCATTCTCGTCGCCTGCCTGATCGGCCTGGCGTTGAACCTCGCCGGCGTCCCGCGTCTGCCGGGGCTCTCGGACACGCTGGAGCTGCTGGGGGCCGCCGCCCTGCCGCTGGGCCTGATCGTGGCGGGCGCGGGCCTCAGCTTCGCCGAGGTGGCGCGTCGCAAGGTCACCATCGCGACGGTGACCTTCGTCAAACTGGGCGTGACGCCGCCCCTGATGTGGGCGCTGTGCGTGCTCTACGGCGGCGACGCCACCGCCCAGGGCATCGCCCTGATGTGCGGCGCGGCCCCCGGCGCGGCGGCCAGCTACATGCTGGCGCGCCAGATGGGCGGCGACGCGCCGTTGATGGCCGGGATCGTCGCCCTGACCACGGTGGCGGCCGCCGCCGTCATCCCGATCCTGCTGGTGCTGTTCCATCTGGCCTGAGTCTGGCCTATGACGCCGCCTTGATGACTGACGAGGCCGCCGTCCCCGACGCGATCACCGAGCGGCTGACGCCGTTTCCGACCGACCATTTCCTGTCGGCCACGGACCTGAATCCTCCCGCCGCCCACGCCCTGCTCGATCTCGCGGACGCCTTCGCCGAGCACAACCGGCAACCCTCGCCGCGCCCGCTGGGCCTGATGGCGGGGCGCACGGTGGTGAACCTGTTCTTCGAGAACTCGACCCGCACCTCCTCCTCCTTCGAGATCGCCGCCAAGCGGCTGGGGGCCGACGTCGTCACCATGCCCGTCCAGGCCTCGTCGGTGGCCAAGGGCGAGACCCTGATCGACACGGCCGTGACCCTGAACGCCATGGCGCCGGAGATCCTGGTGGTGCGCCACGGCGCGTCGGGCGCCGCGCACCTGCTCTCGCAGAAGGTCGGCTGCGCCGTCGTCAACGCCGGCGACGGGCGGCACCAGCACCCGACCCAGGCCCTGCTGGACGCCCTGACCATCCGTCGGGCCTTCGGCGACGTCGGCGGCCTGACCGTCGCCATCTGCGGCGACGTGGCCCACAGCCGCGTGGCGCGGTCCAACATCGCCCTGTTGTCGATGCTGGGTGCCCGGGTCCGCCTCGTCGGCCCGCCGACGCTGATCCCGTCCGCCGCCGCCCGCTGGGGCTGCGAGATTTTTCATCACATGCGCGACGGCCTCGCCGGGGCCGACGTGGTCATGATGCTGCGCCTGCAGCTGGAGCGGATGGAGGGCGCGCTGATCCCCTCCACCCGCGAGTATTTCCGCTTCTGGGGCCTCGACCGCGAGAAACTGGCCTGGGCCGCGCCCGGGGCCAGGGTCATGCATCCCGGCCCGATGAACCGCGGCGTGGAGATCGACTCCGATGTCGCCGACGACCTGTCCGTCTCCCTGATCCAGGAGCAGGTGGAGATGGGCGTCGCCGCCCGCATGGCCGTGCTGGCCGCCCTGACCGAGCGCCGCCATGGAGGCGACCGATGACCGCCTTCGCCATCGTCGGCGCCCGCCTGCTGGATCCGGCATCCGGCCTCGATGCGATCGGCGCGGTCCTGATCGAGGACGGGCGCATCGTCGACGTCGCGGCCGGCGGCTCGGCTCCGGCGGGCGTGGAGATCGTCAACGCCGACGGCCTGTGCCTCGCGCCCGGCCTGATCGACGTCCGCGTCAAGACCGGCGAGCCCGGCGCCGAGCCGAAGGAGACGCTCAAGTCCGCCAGCCTGGCCGCCGCGGCCGGCGGCGTGACGTCAATCGTCGTCCAGCCCGACGTCGACCCCGCCGTCGACGACCCGGCCATGGTCGATTTCATCCACAGACGCGGCGCGGCCCTCGATCTGGTCCGCGTTCTGGCGGCGGGCGCCCTGACCCGCGGCTGCGCCGGCGAGCGCATGGCCGAGATCGGTCTGATGGCCGAGGCGGGTGCCGCCTATTTCACCGACGGCGACCGCGTCGTGACCAACAGCCGCGCCCTGCAGCGGGTCATGACCTATGCCGCCGCCTTCGACGCCCTGGTCGCCACCCGGCCGGTCGAGCCGTGGCTCACCGAGGGGACTGTCGCCACCGCCGGCGACGCCGCCGCATGGTCCGGCCTGGCCGCCGCGCCCGCGCTGGCCGAGCGCATCCAGCTGGACCGCGACCTGGCCCTCGCCGAGCTGACGGGCGTGCGCCTGCTGATCGACCTGATCTCCACCGAGGCCGCGCTCGAATCGCTGGACCGCGCCCGCGCCCGGGGGCTGGAGGTCGCCGCCAGCGTCTCGATCAACCACCTGTGCTTCAACGATCTGGACGCCGGCGACTGGCGCACCTTCTACCGGCTGGACCCGCCGCTGCGCGCCGAAAGCGACCGCCTGGCCATGATCGAGGGCGTCCGCGACGGGCGCATCGAGATCATCACCTCGGCCCACGCCCCCGCGCCGGCGGAGGACAAACGGCGCCCCTTCGCCCAGGCCGTCCCGGGCGCGGTGGGGCTGGAGACCCTGCTCCCGGCGGCGCTGAGCCTCCATCACGAACATGAGCTCACCCTGCTTGAGCTCCTGCGCCCCCTGACGCTGGGCCCGGCCGAACTGCTGGGTCTGGACGGCGGCCGGCTGACCGCCGATGCCCCCGCCGACCTGGTGCTGTTCGATCCGGACGCGCCGGTCGTGATCGACGCGGGCACCCTGCGCTCCAAGTCCCGGAACTCGCCCTTCGACGGGCGCCGTCTCCAGGGCAAGGTCGCGGGAACCTGGGTCGCGGGCCGGCGCGTCTTCGGCTAGCCGATCCGCACGCCCGTCATCGAGATCGACCCGCCCTCGATCACGTCGTTGAAGAAGCTCACCGCGTCGCCCGCCCGCCGCTGGGCCGCGACGTAGAGCAGCGGCAGGAAATGTTCGTCCGTGGGCACGCTCAGCTGGGCGTCCTCGGCAAGGCCGACCCAGTTGGCCAGGGCGTCCAGATCGTCCCGGACAAGGGCCGCCTTCACAGCCTCGTTGAAGCCGGTTGCCCATGGATAGGCCGCGCCTCCGTCCTGCTTCCAGGTGCGCAGATTGTGCACGAAGTCGCCCGACCCGGCGATCATCACGCCCTCGTCGCGAAGCGCGCCCAGTCGTCGCGCGATTTCGAGATGGCCGGCCACGTCCCGCCGCCGGTCCAGCGACAGTTGAACGACCGGCACGTCGGCCTCGGGCCAGACGTGGCTCAGCACCGACCAGGTGCCGTGATCGAGACCCCAGGCTCCGGTCGGGATCGCCCCCGTCAGCTCACCTACCCGGCTGGCGAGCTCGGGCGAACCCGGCGCGGGATATTGGTGGGCGTGAAGCTCGGCCGGAAACCCGCCGAAGTCGTGGATGGTCCGGGGCCGCGCCTGGCGTGTGACGGCAAGCCCGTCGGTCTCCCAATGGGCCGAGACCATCATGACGCCCCGCGGCTTGCCGATCTCCTCGCCCAGAAGGCGCCAGCCGTCGGCATACGGCCCGCCCAGCGCATTCATGGGCGAGCCGTGGCCGAAAAAGACCGCGGGCGGAATCACGCGCCGGCGACCAGCTTCTTCGCCGTCTCGGCGACGTAGCGGCCCTGCCAGCGCGCGCCTTCCAGCTCATTCTCCGAAGGCATCCGGCTGCCGTCGCCGCCCGTGATGGTCGTGGCGCCGTAGGGGCTGCCGCCGGTGATCTCGTCCATCCGGTTCTGGCCTGCCCAGGCATAGGGCAGTCCCGCGATCAGCATGCCGTGGTGCAGCAGGGTCTGGATCAGGCCGATCAGCGTCGTCTCCTGGCCCCCGTGCTGGGTGGCGGTCGAGGCGAAGGCCGAGCCGACCTTGCCGACCAGCCCGCCCTTCATCCAGACGCCCCCGGTCTGGTCGAGAAAGTTGCGCATCTGGCTGGCCGCGGTGCCGTAGCGGGTCCCGGCGCCGACGATGACCGCGTCATAGTCGGCCAGCTCTTCCGGCTTCGCGATCGGCGCGGCCTGATCCAGCTTGTAGCCGCTCTGCTTCGCCAGATCTTCGGGCACCAGTTCGGGCACGCGCTTGACGTCGACGGTCGCGCCTTCAACGGACCGCGCCCCCTCGGCGACGGCCTCGGCCATCTTCTCCACGTGGCCATAGGTGGAATGATAGAGAACCAGAATCTTCGGCATGTCGCCCTCCGTCTAAGCTGGTGACGCACATTCGTCACCGTATCAGTTGCGGATATGGCGACCCCGTCCGGGCCTGCAAGCCCCGTGCGTCAAAATGGACAGACCCGGTCATAGAAGGCGTGGTCGCCGGGCACGGTTCCGCCCTCTTCCAGCCGGTAGCGGTGCTCCACGACCATCGCCTGCTGCTCGATGTTCAGGGCGTCCCAGACGCAGTCGGGCACGGGCGCATAGGCATAGGCCGCGGGTCCGTCGCCCGCCTTCAGCTTGGCGACCAGCAGGTTGGTCCCGACCTGCGCCTGCCAGACGTGCACCAGTTCGTGCACGAAGGTGGCGCGCGGGGGCAGCGGCGCGACGCTGAGGTCACGGGGAAGGGTCGCCCGGGGCCAGCAGATCCAGTCGATCCCGAACCAACGCCCCGGCACGAAGGCGCGCGGAAAAGGAGTCGCCAGAAGGCGCACCCGGCTCACGTCCAGCGCCGCGCCGAACACCCGCGCCGCCAGCGCCGCCTCGCCCTCAGTCAGACGGGTGAACGTAGGCCTCGGTCTCGGGCGTCGGTCCGATCCACTCCCAGTGCCAGGGTTCGAAGACATAGGGCACGAATCCAAATCGGTGGGCATTGGCGACCAGCCAGCGATAGGCGGGTCCCCGGCTCATGTGCTGTCGACTGACCGGACTGGTCGAGTCCACGCCCAGCCCCGTGGCGTGACCGACGTACAGATCGACCGCGGTCCCGGTCCGGTGCGGCGAACAGACGGCGCGCCGCTGCCCGTCGCAGTTCTTCTCGGCCTCGCAACGCGCGGCGTCCGCAGCCGGGTCCCGCCAGCCGGAAAAGACCTGAAGCAGCTCCGGATCGGCCGCGATCTCCGGGACCTCGCGGCGCGCCGCCGCGCGCATCGCGCGATAGGCGTGCAGCACGTCGAAACGCAGCAGGCGGGTGATCCGGTCGGCGTGCTCCTCGTCCAGCTGCAGATAGCCGAGGTCGCGCTGCGATGCCGCCTCCGGGCAGTCCTCGCCGCGCACGCGCGCCATGATGAAGGGGCGCCGCTCCTGCCAGAGGCCGCGGAACACCTGAAAGGTCGCGCCGTCGAACTGGCCGGTGATGGTCAGGTCGTGTCGCGCCTGGAACCCGGCCAGAGCCTCGGCGAAGGCCGGCGTGCCCGGGCCGCACGGCGTGGTCAGCTCGCGCTGGATCAGCGGCAGATAGGTCTCCCAGCCGTATTCGATCGTGCCGAAGGGCGACCACGTCAGCCCCCACAGCGAATTGGCGTTGGTCTGCGCCGAACCGCCCCACATGCCAGGGTGGGACGCGCCGCAGACGCCGTCCTGCGCCCGCGTCTGACCGGCGACCGTCAGGCCCGCCGTCGCCGCCAGTAGGAGCAGGGTCCGCCTCATCGGCGCAGCAAAGCCCTGTTCGCCGCCCGGCATCAAGTGCGCGCTCCCGTCGCGCGGAAAAGGCTGGCAAGGTTTCCCCGGCCGACTCGCGGCCCGGAGCCCCCCATGACGACCGTCGCCCCGCGCCGCTCCAACGCCACGCTCGCCGCCTTCGCCGCCTCCTGCCTGCCCTATGCGGCGCTGGGCCTGCCCGTCTACGTCACCCTGCCGGAGTTCTACGCCAGCCACGTCGGCGTGCCCCTGGCCGCCGTCAGCCTGATCTTCCTGATCGTGCGCCTGGCCGACATCGTCGTGGATCCCTTCCTCGGCATGGTCATCGACCGCACCTCGACGAAATGGGGCCGCTATCGCGTCTGGATGGCGATCGGCGCGCCGATCCTGATGATCTCCGTGGCCATGCTGTTCTTCGTCGGTCAGGGCGCCGGCGCGACCCACCTCGCGGTCTGGCTGGTGGTCATGTACCTGGGCTATTCCATCAGCCTGCTCAGCCAGATGAGCTGGGCCGCGGTCCTGTCGCCCGACTACGACCAGCGCTCGCGCATCTACGGCTGGTGGCAGGTGGCCAACATCGTCGGTGTGCTGGCCGTCCTGCTGATCCCGGTCGTGGCCCAGGAGATGCTGGGCAAGACCTACGTCGAGGCCGTGCGCATGCAGGGCGGCTTCATCGTCGGCCTGCTGCCCATCGCCCTGCTCGTCACCTTCCTGTTCACGCCCGAGCCGCGCAACGTCACGCCGCCGCCGCACGGGGGCGTCGGGGCGACGCTGAAGCTGATCCTCAAGCCCGTCCTGCGCCGGCTGCTGCTGTCCGACCTGATGCTGGGCGCCGCGCGAGGCCTGATCGGCGTGCTGTTCTTCTACTTCTTCGAACAGGCCCGCGGCTTCGAGCGGGACCAGACCTCCATCCTGCTGCTGGTCTATTTCGTCGCCGGACTGGTCGGGGCGCCGGTCTGGGCCTGGCTGGCCACGCGCATGGGCAAGCACCGGGCACTGGCGGTCGGCAGCGTCTATTTCGCCGTCAGCTTCGCCGCCGCCACCCTGCTGGTCCCGGCCGGCAACTTCCCCGCCGCCCTGGCCGCGATGTTCGGCGCGGGGCTGGCCTTCGGCGCGGCCGATCTGCTGCTCCGCGCCATGATGGCCGACGCCTCGGACGCCGTGCGGCTGGACGACGGCGCCGACCGGACCGGCCTGCTGTTCTCGATCCTGAATGCCACGTCCAAGCTGGGATACGCCGTCTCGGTCGGTGCCTTCGCCGTGCTGGAGTGGATCGGCTTCGACCCGACGCCGGGCGCGGTGAACGAGCCCGGCGTGATCCTGGGCCTGCAGTGGCTGTTCATCGCCGCCCCCGTCGTCCTGCTGCTGGCCTCGGCCCTGGTCCTGCGCATCTACCCCCTGACGCCGGAGGCCCACGCCGAGGTCCGCGCCCGGCTCGCCGCCCGCGACGGAGAGGCGGCATGACGGCTCCGATCGAGCGCCTGAAACAGATCATGGTCCGTCTGCGCGATCCCGTCGGCGGCTGCCCCTGGGACGTGGAGCAGACCTTCGCCACCATCGCCCCCTACACCCTGGAAGAGGCCTATGAGGTCGCCGACGCCATCGACCGCGGCGACTTCGACGACCTGCGCTCCGAGCTGGGCGACCTGCTGTTTCAGGTGATCTTCCACGCCCGCATGGCGGAGGAAAAAGGCCTCTTCGCCTTCGACGACGTGGCGGACGCTATCGCTGACAAGCTGGAACGTCGCCATCCCCACGTCTTCGGCGAAGAGGCCGCCCTGCCCGACGGGGCCAGCCAGAAGCTGCGGTGGGAGGACATCAAGGCCGCCGAACGTGCGCAGAAAGCCCAGCACGGCGTGCTGGACGACGTGCCGGTGGGCCTGCCCGCCCTGCACCGCGCGGCCAAGCTGACCAAACGCGCCGCCCGCGTCGGCTTCGACTGGCCCTCGACCGACGAGGTCTTCGCCAAGCTGGACGAGGAGATCGGGGAGCTGAAGGCAGAGATCGCCGCCGGCGACGCGCAGAAGGCCGCCGAGGAGATGGGCGACCTGCTGTTCGTCGTCGCCAACCTGGCCCGCAAGCTGGGCGTCGAACCCGAAGACGCGCTGCGCGGAGCGAACGCCAAATTCGTCCGCCGCTTCGGCTTCATCGAGGCGGAGCTGGCGAAGGACGGTCGCACCCCCGAACAGAGCGACCTGGCCGAGATGGACGCCCTGTGGGACGCGGCGAAGGCGGCTGAGCGGGCCAAAGCCTGAGGCCATTGGCGGCCGCTCGGGATCGTGACAGCCTGTCGGCGATCACGAAGGACACCGCATGCGTGCACTCCTCATCGGCCTCCTCGTCGCCGCACAGGCTGCAGGGCTTCAGGACCCGCCGCCTCCGACCCGGGTGGACGATGTCGTGGTCGAGGGACACGCCCGTCGCCCCGACCCCTTCACCTTCTTCGCAGCGCTCTGTTTTGACGGCAACCGCCTCGACGGCCACGCGGTGCGGCCCGTCGATGATACCCGGTGGCGGCAGGTGGCAGTCCCTGCATCGAACGATCAGGATCCGGCGACCGGCGAGACCTTTCTGTTGAGCGAGGGCGATCTGACCATCGTCCTCACCATCAACGAAGGTCTCGATCCCGAGAGCGACCGCGTCCAGCGAAACACCTGCTCCCTCACTCTCGTCGGCCCGCATGATCAGGCAGTGCTCGAACGACGGATGTCGGCGCTTTTCGGAGGTGCCGGCACGAGCCGGCATCTCGACTTCATGCCGCTTGTCTTCCCGACCCATCCCGGCTGGGTCCAGCTGGCATGGTCCGCGATCCCCGCCAGGTCGAGCTCGAACTGGACCGCATTCCAGGCGCGGGGCGCGTCCGGGCCCGGTTTCGTCGTCGTGACCGATCCGGGATTCTATCGCAGGTCGCGTTGGGTCGTCGCGGAACTCCGGCACAGCGACGACGGCGGCGTCCCCATCAGCCACATGTCCCTCCTGCACCAGTTTCGTTCCGACGACGCGCGCTAGCCCCCGAAAGCCCGCTCCCACCGCCCCAGCGCCGCCGGATGCAGCCGCACCGTGACCCGCGTGCGCCCTTCCGCATCCGTCTCGCGGCCCGTCACCCGGCCGTTCTCGTACAGCCACGCCAGCGCCTCGCCCTGCGAGGGCTCCAGCGTCAGCTCCATCTCCGGCTCGTCGTCGATGCGGTCGGCGATGGCGCGGCGCAGGGTCTCGATGCCCTCCCCGGTCCAGGCCGAGACCGGCACGGCGCCGCCCTCGCCCGCCCGCGCCGCCTGGCCCTCGGCCAGCTGCCGCGCCTCGGCGTCCAGAAGGTCGGTCTTGTTCCAGACCTCCAGCACCCGCCGCGCCTTGCCCTCGACGGCCGGGATCTGTTTCAGCACCGCCTCGACGTCCTTCGCCTGGGCCTCGGTGTCCTCCGAGGCGATGTCGCGCACGTGCAGGATCAGATCGGCCTCGCCCACCTCCTCCAGCGTCGCGCGGAAGCTGTCGACCAGTTCGTGCGGCAGGTCCGAGATGAAGCCCACGGTGTCGGCGATAATCGCCGGTCGGCCCTGCGGCAGCTTCAAGGTGCGCTGGGTCGTGTCCAGGGTGGCGAACAGCAGGTCTTTCGCCAGAACCTCCGACCCCGTCAGGCGGTTGAACAGGGTCGACTTGCCGGCGTTGGTGTAGCCGACCAGGGCCACGGTCGGATGCGGGGCCTTGGCCCGCTGCTTCCGCTGCAGGCCGCGCGTGCGCCGCACCTCCTCCAGCTCGGCCTTCAGCCTGACGATGCGGTCGGCGATCAGGCGGCGGTCGATCTCGATCTGGGTCTCGCCGGGGCCGCCGGTCGAGCCGGTGCCGCCCCTCTGGCGCTCCAGGTGGGTCCAGGTCCGGACCAGCCGCGAGCGCTCGTATTCCAGCCGCGCCAGCTCGACCTGCAGCTTGCCCTCGCGCGTGCGGGCGCGCCGGCCGAAGATCTCCAGGATCAGACCGGTGCGGTCGATGACCTTGGCGTCCCAGGCCTTTTCCAGATTGCGCTGCTGCACGGGGCTCAGCTGGTCGTCAACGACCACGGCCTCGGCCTCGGCCGCCCGCACCAGGGCGGCCAGTTCCTCGACCTTGCCCGAGCCGAACAGGGTGGCGGGCACCGGCTTGCGCACGCGCACGATCTCCTCGGCGCGCACGTCGAGGTCCAGCGCACGGGCCAGGCCCACGGCCTCCTCCAGACGTTCGGCCGCGGCCCGGTCGGCGCCCTCGCGCCGGTCGGGATGGACGACGACCGCCCGGATCAGCGGGACGGTGTGATCAACGTGTTTGGACAATCAGTCTTCTTCGGCGTCGGGCTCGTACAGCTGCACGGGCGCCGACGGCATGATGGTCGAGATGGCGTGCTTGTAGACCAGCTGCGACTGGCCGTCCCGGCGCAGCAGCACGCAGAAATTGTCGAACCAGGTGACGATGCCCTGCAGCTTGACCCCGTTGACGAGGAAGATGGTCAGCGGCGTCTTGGTCTTGCGGACCGCGTTCAGGAAGGTGTCCTGCAGGTTCTGGCGTTTGTCTTGCGACATGGCGGGTTGGCCCCTGTTCTTCTTGGTTCTCCGGCCGAGAGAGCGGCGCGGGGCCGCTTTGCGGCGGCGCCACACTAGCGGTCGATGCGTCGCCGGAGCAACGCCTAGATGGCCTCGTCGCGCGCCCGTTCAAGATACAGTTTGCGCAGCCGCTTGCTGATCTGGCCTGGCCTGCCGTCGCCGATCCTGACGCCGTCGATGGAGACGACCGGCATCACCCAGGCGCTGGCGGCGGTGTAGAAGGCTTCCTTCGCCGTCCTCGCCTCGTCGACCGTGAAGGCCCGTTCGTCGAACGTCAGCCCGGTCTCGCGGACCAGATCCGTCAGCGCCGCCCGCGTGCACCCGCGCAGGATGTTGGCCTGGACGTCGCGGGTCCGCAGCACCCCCTCGGCGTCGACGATCCAGGCGTTGGTCGAGCCGCCCTCGGTCACCAGTCCCATCTCGTCGACCATCCAGGCCTCGGCCGCGCCCGCCTCGCGGGCCGCCTGCTTGGCCAGCACATTGGGCAGCAGGCCGACGGTCTTGATGTCGCAGCGGCCCCAGCGGATGTCGGGCTGCGTGATCACGGCGACGCCCTTTCTGGCCACGGCGTCGGCCTTCCCCATGTCTATCGGCCGGGCCGTCACCACCACGCTCGGCGCGGTCATCTCACCCGGGAAGACGTGGTCGCGCCGGGCGGTCCCCCGCGTCACCTGGACATAGACCAGGCCGTCGCGGACCCGGTTCCGCCGCACCGTCTCCCGCAGGACGCGGGTCAGGGCCTCGCGCGTCATCGGGATGCGGATCCTCAGCTCGCCCAGGCTGCGGTGCAGCCGCGTCATGTGGGCGTCGAAGTCGGCGAGGCGTCCGTCGAACACCGACCAGACCTCATAGACGCCGTCGGCGAACTGGTAGCCCCGATCCTCCACGTGAACCACGGCGTCGCGGTGGGGGCGATAGACCCCGTTGACGTAGGCGACCCGCGACATCAGACCTCGCCCTCCGGGGCGTCGTCCAGGTCTTCGTCGCCGCCCCGCGACGGCGAGACCCCCAGCGACTTGAGCTTCCGGTGCAGGGCCGACCGCTCCATGCCGATGAAGCCGGCGGTGCGGCTGATGTTGCCGCCGAACCGCATGATCTGTGCCGCCAGATACTCCCGCTCGAACACCTCGCGCGCCTCGCGCAGCGGCAGGGCGATGATCTTGTCGGCGCCCAGCCCGCCGCCGCCCGAAGACGCGGACGCCTCCTGCGGCAGCATGTCGGCGGTGATCGGCTCGTGCGCCTCGCCCGAGGCCAGGATCAGCAGGCGTTCCACGTTGTTGCGCAGCTGGCGCACATTGCCCGGCCACGGGTGGACCTGCATCACCGCGACCGCGTCGTCGGCGATCCGGCGGCGCGTCAGACCCTGCGCCGCGCAGATGGACTCGACGAAATGCTCGACCAGTTCGGCGATGTCCTCGCGCCGTTCGGACAGGGGCGGCACGCGCACCGGCACCACGTTCAGGCGGTGGAACAGGTCCTCGCGGAAACGTCCCAGATCGATCTCGACCTTCAGATCGCGCGACGTCGACGACACCACCCGCACGTCGACCTGGACGTCCTGTTCCCCGCCGACCCGCCGGAACCGCTGTTCGACGAGGACGCGCAGGATGCGGCTCTGGCTCTCGCGCGGCATGTCCGCGACCTCGTCGAGGTACAGCGTCCCGCCGTGCGCCCGTTCGAACACCCCGACCTTGGGCGCGCGCCCCTCGCCGACCTCCTCGCCGAAGAGCTCGACGTCCAGCCGCTCCGGGGTCATGCCGGCGGCCGAGATGGCCACGAACTCGCAGCGGGCGCGGGAGCTGGCGTCGTGGATCTGGCGCGCCACCAGCTCCTTGCCCGATCCCGGCGGGCCCGAGATCAGCACCCGGCTGTTGGCCGGCGCCACCTTGGCGATGGTCGATCGCAGGGCCTGGGCTGCGGCGGACCTGCCGATCAGGCCCGGCGGAGCCATGACCTGGGTCCGCAGACGGCGGTTCTCGCGCTTCAGCGAGGCCGCCTCCAGCGCGCGCTGGATGACCACGACCAGGCGGTCCGACTTGAACGGCTTCTCGATGAAGTCGTAGGCCCCGCGCTTCAGGGCGCTGACGGCCGTCTCGATGTTGCCGTGGCCGGAGATCATGACGACCGGCAGGTCCTCGTCGACGCCCTTGATGACGTCCAGCAGCTCCAGACCGTCCAGACCGCCGCCCTGCATCCAGATGTCCAGCAGCGCCAGCGACGGCCGACGCGCCCGGATCGCGGCCAGCGCCTCGTCGGAGTTGGCGGCCACGCGGACCGAATGGCCCTCGTCTTCAAGCAGACCCGAGACCAGGTCCCGGATGTCGGCCTCGTCGTCCACGACCAGAATGTCAGCGCCTGTGGGTCGCATGTCGCCTCGCTAGTTGGCCGTCGCGTTTGCGGGAATGGGGGCCCGGGTAACACCCGGCTTCAGGGGGAAAACCAGGGTCATGCGGGCCCCGCGCAGGGTCTCGGCGTCGCCCAGCCTCAGCTCGCCGCCGTGGTCCTCGCAGATGCGCCGCACGATCGCGAGACCGAGACCGGTCCCCTTCTCGCGCGTCGTCACATAGGGTTCTGTCAGACGGTCGCGATCCTTTTCGGGCAGACCGATGCCGTCGTCCTCGACGATGAAACAGGCTTGGTGATCTTCGACGACCAGCCGGGCGCGGATCGCCGGCGCCTCCAGCGGGGCGCCGCCTTCCATCGCCCGTCGCGCCAGCACCGCCTCGCCCGCGTTCTTCAGGATGTTGGTCAGCGCCTGGCCCACCATGCGGCCGTCCCAGTGGGCGACGACCTTGGCCGGCAGCTTCGGCATGTCCACCGTCACCTCCGGCTGGGCCACCCGCTGGGCGAACACCGCCTCCCGCAGCAACTCGGCCGGGTTCTCCGCGGTGAAGCGCGGCGTCGGCATGCGCGCGAACGAGGAGAATTCGTCCACCATCCGGCCGATGTCGCCCACCTGGCGGATGATCGTCTCGGTGCAGCGGTCGAAAGTCTCGACGTCGTCCTCGACGCGGCTGCGGTAACGGCGACGCAGGCGCTCGGCGGACAGCTGGATCGGCGTCAGCGGGTTCTTGATCTCGTGCGCGATCCGCCGCGCCACGTCCCGCCAGGCGGCGTTGCGCTGGGCCGTGACCAGACGGGTGATGTCGTCGAAGGTCAGCACCATCTCCCCGCCAAGCCCGCCCTCGATCCGGACGCGCAGGCGCCGGGTCTCGCCGCCGCGGGTGACGTCGACGTCCTCCTCGAT
Source organism: Alphaproteobacteria bacterium (assembly GCA_018820275.1). Classification (GTDB taxonomy): domain Bacteria; phylum Pseudomonadota; class Alphaproteobacteria; order Caulobacterales; family Caulobacteraceae; genus Brevundimonas. Next base: position 36,810 of record JAHJOO010000066.1, on the reverse strand, counting down.
GTGCGCCTCGCCGCGCTTCAGCAGATCGCTGAGTTCCGGCGACACCTCGGCCAGGGTCATGCCGATCAGGTCGGTCTCGGCGATGCCCAGCAAGAGCACGGCGCTCTCGTTCACCGCCGAGATCCGCCCTTTGCGGTCCAGGCCGATGACGCCCGCGGAAACGCCGGACAGGACGGTCTCGATGAAGCGGGTCCGACCCACGGCTTCCTCGCTGGCCGCCAGCAGCGCCGTCTGCTGGGCCTGCAGATCTCCGGTCATCCGGTTGAACGCGTTGGACAGGGCGGCCAGATCGTCGACGCCCGAGGGCTCGTCCACGCGCGCGGACAGATCGCCGGCCGCCACCTGGTCCGCCGCCGAGATCAGCCGCCCGATCGGCGCCGAGATGGCGCTCGCGGCCGCCATGCCGAGGCCCACCGCGCCTACCAGCACCAGAAGCGCCGTCTCCAGATAGCTCAGCGCGAAGGCCCATTGCAGCCGGCTGCGGCTCTCCGCCGCCTGCCGATAGGCGACGATCGACTGCTCGCTGGTCCGCATCTTGGAGATCAGGCCCGGCTGGAGCGGCCGGACCGCGTACAGATAGGCGTCGCCGTAACCGTTCAGCGGATACAGGGCGCGGACCGCGTCGGGGGCTTCGGTGACCCCGCTGGGTGCCTCCTCTCCCTCGGCCGCCAGCTCGAGATCGGCGGCCGGCGGCGATCGATAGCGCGGCGCTCCGGGCAGTTCGCCTCGGGCCAGCACCCGACCCTCGCCGTCGATGATGTAGAGGGCCGGGTAGCCGAAGATGTCGGCGGTCTGGGCCAGCAGGGCGGAGAACCAGATGCGGTCCTCGCGGAATCCGGCCACGGCCTCCGGCGCGGTCAGTTCGTTGGCCATGGTCGACAGGTCGGATTCCAGCGTGCCGCCGACGTCCCGCAGATAGGCGCGCGCGATGTCGGCCCCGTTTTCCACGGCGTCGCTCACATTCTTGCTGAACCACTGGTCGACGCCGCGGCTGACCAGCACGCCGAACACCAGGGCGATGACGACCGCGGGGGCGACCGCGACCAGCGAGAACAGGGTGACGAAGCGAAGGTGCAGGCGCGACCCGGCCCGCGAGCGGTCGCGCACCAGCGCCAGGACCTGCCGCCCGACGACCGCCGCGAGCGCGCCGATGATCAGCAGGTTGAGGAGAAGCGCGGCCAGAACCGCCTGGCTGGTCAGGGCCCTGTCGGCTTCGACGCCCGGGGCGGACGGCGCGGTGGCGACGACCCAGATCGCGCCGCCGACGATCAGGAAGGCGAGCACGTAGGCCACGGCGAACAGCGGACGACCGCTCAGCCCCGACAGAAACGAAAACCGCTCCCGCGCGGCTGGCGCGGGAGTCTGGGCGTCCGGCAAGGTCGTCGACGAGCTCATGCGGAGGCGCACTGTTCCCGACCTGTTGCCCGAAATCAACAGGTCAGTTGCCGAACGGCGTCACTTTAGCCCCCATAGGATCGCCAACTGCTCCTCGACCTCGTCCGCCGTCTCCAGCCGACACAGGCGGGCCTTGGCCGCGCGTCGCGCCAGCGGGTCCCCTGGCCACGGCGCCTCCTCGACGTACCAGCCCAGGTGCTTCCGGAACATGCGCAGGCCCAGGCCGTCGCCGTAGAACTCCAGAACCGACCGGAAATGCTCGACGACGAGGGCATGCCGCGCCGCCGCCGGCGGTTCGGCCGCCGCCTGCCGGCCGTCCAGCGCCGCCTGCAGGCCCGCCGCCAGCCAGGGCCGGCCGTAGACGCCGCGCCCCAGCATCACCGCGTCGGCACCCGACCGGGCCAGCGCCGCTCGGGCGTCGTCGACGGTCCTGACGTCCCCGTTGACGATCACCGGCACGTCCACCGCCGCCTTCACCGCCGCCACCGCCTCCCAGTCGGCCGTGCCGGTGTAGAACTGGCAGCGCGTGCGCCCGTGCACCGCGATGGCCTTCACGCCCACGTCACGCGCCCGGGCGGCGATCGCGGGCGCGTTCCGGTCCCGGTCGTCCCAGCCCAGCCGCATCTTCACCGTCACGGGACGCGAGGTCGCCCGCACCACGGCGTCGATGATCCGGACGGCGAGCTCGGGTTGCCGCATGAGGGCCGACCCCGCCGCAGCGCCGGTGACCTCCTTGGCCGGGCAGCCGAAATTCAGGTCGATCAGGTCGGCACCGGCCTGTTCGGCCATCCGCGCACCCTCCCCCATCGCGCCCGGATCGCGCCCGACCAGCTGAATCACCGTCAGGGGCAAACCTTCCCCCACGGCGGCGCGGCGCACCACGTCGGGCCGCCCGCGCGCCAGCTCGGCCGAGGCCACCATCTCGGTGGCCACGTAGGGCGCGCCCAGTCGGCTGGCCAGGCGCCGGAACGGCAGGTCGGTGATGCCGGTCATGGGCGCCATCAGCACCCGGCCGGGCACCGTCACGTCGCCGATCTGGAGGGTCTGGGGAGTCACGCGGCGCGTCATACGGCGCCGGACGGGATCAGAACACCCGCAGGGCCGCCCGGAGAGCCAGCGCGACCAGCACCAGCGTGGCCGCCATGAACAGCGCCCACCGCAGCACGATCAGGTTCACCAGCGCCTGCACTAGACTGTGCGCAATCCTCAGACCGACGTAGGCCCAGGCCAGCCACAGGTTGAGTCCGCCGCCCGACCCCGCCACGGCCAGCGCCAGGGCGGTGGCGTAGAAGATGGTCGGCTGCTCCATCAGGTGATTGTAGTTGTCGGCCTTCCACCGCACCCGCGGCGGCAGCGCCTGGGTCAGCGTCCCGGTCGGCACGTCGGGATCCAGCCTGATCCGGGCCTTGCGCATGGCCGGTATGCGCGTGACGTACAGCCACGCCCACATCACCAGCGACCAGAGGACCAGCGCCATCACCGGCGCGAGGATGGTCTGCGTCATGGAATCCCCTCCGTTGCGCCGGAGGGTGCGCCCGCCCCGGGTCCGGCGCAACGCCCCTCGCCAGCCGCCGCGCGGCTGACTAGAAGCGGCGCATGACCTTTTCCGCCGTCGTCGTCGCCGCCGGTTCCGGGAGCCGCGCCGGCGGCGCCAAGCAATGGCACCTGCTGGGCGGCGTCCCCGTGGTGCGCCGGTCCGTCGAGGCCCTTCTTGAAGCTGGCGCCGATCCGGTCGTGGTCTGCGTCCCCGCCGACGCCCACGGCGAAACCGAAGGCGCCCTGTCCGGCCTCTCCGGCTGGATCGCGGTGACCGGCGGCGCCAATCGCGCCGCCTCGGTCCGCGCCGGGCTCGCGGCGCTGGCCGGACACCCCCTGGACCGCCCCGTCCTGGTCCATGACGCCGCCCGCCCGCTGCTGGACCGGCGAGTCGTCGAGTCCCTGCTGGCCGCGCTCGAGCATGCGGACGCCGCCGCCCCCGTCCTGCCGGTCGCCGACAGCCTGCGCCGAGACGCGCAGGGCCGCATCGGCGAGACCGTCTCCCGCGACGGCCTGCTGCGCATCCAGACGCCCCAGGCGGCCCGGCTGGGCGCCCTGACCGCCGCCCTCGACGCCTGGCCCGACCCCACGCCGCCGACCGACGAGACCGAGGCCCTGCGCCGCGCCGGCCTGACCGTGGCCCAGGTGACCGGCGACGCGCGCCTGATGAAGCTGACCCATCCGGAGGATTTCGCCATGGCCGAGGCCCTGCTCGCGTCGTCGGACCGGCGCCTCACCCGCGTCGGCCACGGTTACGACGTCCACCGCTGGGGGCCGGGGGGCGCCGTCTGGCTGTGCGGCGTCGAAGTCCCGCACGACCGCACGCTGATCGGCCATTCCGACGCTGACGCCGGCCTGCACGCCCTGACCGACGCCATCCTCGGGGCCCTCGCCGAAGGCGACATCGGCGATCATTTCCCGCCGTCGGACCCGCGCTGGAAGGGTGCGGCCTCGGACGCCTTTCTGGCGCACGCCCGCGACCTGGCCACGGCGAGGGGCGGCCGGATCGTCCACGTGGACGTCACCCTGATCTGCGAACGGCCGAAGGTGAAGCCCCACCGTCAGGCCATGCGCGAGCGGATCGCCGCCGTCCTCGCGCTGCCGCTCCACGCCGTCAGCGTGAAGGCCACCACGACCGAGGGCCTTGGCTTCACCGGCCGCGACGAGGGTCTGGCCGCCATGGCGACGGCCACGCTCGACCTGCCGGAATGACGACCTAGAAGGTCGCCCGCACCAGCGAGCCGAACAGGTTGACGTAGTCGTCCGTCCACGGCCGCACGTCCGTCGGAGCCAGGACCCGCCAGCGCGGGTCGGCGGCGAAATCGGCCATGCCCGCCTCGGTCGGCGACAGGATCATCGCCTCGGTCGACGCCTCGGCCATGTCGGGCGCGTCGCGGCTTTCGACGTAGATCTGGTGCCGCTCCGGCGCGCCCAGCGCCCGCGCGGCGGCCAGCGCCGGAAGGGTGATGTCCAGATTGCGGTTCGACAGGTGCAGGACCACGACGCCGTCCGGCTTCAGCAGCTTCAGATAGCCGGCGATCGCCTCCTGCGTCAGCAGATGGGTCGGCACCGCGTCGGACGAGAAGGCATCGATGATCAGCAGGTCATAGGTCCCCGCCGGCTCGTCCGCCATGGTCAGGCGCGCGTCGCCCAGCACCGTGCGCACCGGACCCTGGGCGCAGTCGCTGATGTAGGTGAACCACTGTGGATCGCGCGAAAGCCGGTCCACCATCGGGTCGATCTCGAAGAAGGTCAGCGTGTCTCCCGCCCGCTTGTAGGCCGCCATGGCGCCCGACCCCTGCCCCACCACGCCGATGTTCAGCGCCGGCCGGCGGTTCTGCATCATCACCGCCGCCTGGCCGATCGGCGTCGTCGGCGCATAATAGGTCATCGGCGAGCAGGCATAGCGCGGGTCGCGGGCCTGGGCTCCGTGCAGGGTGGTGCCGTGCATCAGGGCGTGAACGTCGCCGCCCAGCCGCGCATCGGGCGTGTTCGCCACCTGCATCACGCCGAAGAAGCTGCGCTCGGTGTAGGCGGAGTCCGATCCCTTGTTGATCCACTGCGCCGACAGGGTCATCGCCGTCAGCAGCGCCACATAGGCGAGCGCGCGGTCGCGGATCAGGAAGGCGCAGACGGCCGCCGCGCCCAGCAGCAGCACGGTGATCTGGCGGAAGATCGCCGGCTCCTGGAACAGCGGCCACAGCATCTCGTTGGCGTGCACGACCATGTGGATGACCGGCGGCAGGGCCGCGATCACCACGCCCGCGAGCAGGAAATAGGCGTCGCGATAGTCCAGCTTCCAGCCGCGCCCCCACGGCCGCGCCAGGCCGACCAGCACCAGCATCAGCGGGTATTCCCAGACGTCGTTGAAGATCACCGGGGCCAGCAGCGCCGTGAAGGCCCCGCCGACGACCCCGCCCAGCGACATCAGGAGGTAGAACTCCGTCAGCCGGTCGGGCGCCGGACGCCGCGCCGCCAGCAGCTGGTGGCACATCAGGGTCGTGAAGAAGAAAGCCAGGATGCTGATCCCGAACAGGACCAGCCACTCATCGCTGCGGAACGCCGCCAGCGTCACGGCCACCGCGCCCACCGCCGCCTGCACCACCAGGGTGATGGGCAGCGGGATCCACGGCCTGGCCTGGAAGGCGATGACGAAGGTCAGAAGGTACAGCGCCAGCGGGATGACCCACAGGAAGGGCGCGGACGCCACGTCAGTCGACAGGTGCGCCGTCACGCCCAGCATCAGGCTGGACGGCGCCGCCGCCAGGCCGATGAGGATCAGCCGGTCCTTCCAGCCCAGCGGCGCGCTGCGCGCCAGCGGGGCCGGCTCGGCCGCGGCCACTTGCCGGCGCCAGACGGTCAAAGCCAGCACGACGATCAGGGCGACGAAAACCGCATATCCCCCCGTCCAGCCCCAGCGCTGCCCCGACAGGGTCGCCAGCGGCTCGATCAGCACCGGATAGCTGAGCAGGGCCAGGAAGCTGCCGAGGTTCGACGCGGCGTAAAGGACGTAAGGGTTCTTGCCGTCGGCGTGGCCGGCGCGCACCCGGGCGTACCAGGCCTGCAGCAACGGGGCGGTCGCCGACAGCACGGCGAAGGGCGCGCCCACCGACAGGGTCAGGGTCCCCAGCAACCACAGGATCGGCGCCGACGGGTCGGGGCTCCCGAGCACGCCGCTGACGCTCAGGGGCAGGAACAGCGCGGCCACGAGCAGCAACGCCAGGTGAACCATCACCTGCGTCCTCAGCGAGGCGATCCGCTGCAGAAGGTGGGCATAGCCGTATCCGGCCAGCAGCGCGGCCTGGAAGAAGACCATCGCCGTGTTCCACACCTGGGGCGAGCCGCCCAGCATGGGCAGGACCAGCTTGGTCACCATCGGCTGGACCACGAACACCAGCGAGGCCGAGGTGAAGATGGCCAGGGCGAACAGGGCGGGCGTCAGCCGGTCGCCCGAGGGGGCGGTTCCGGCGGGAACGTCGGCTGCGCTCATGGAGGCTCCTGCAATGGCGATCAGGCGCACCGTCGACACGCGGCCCCTGTCGGGCGCAGGTTAGGACGACTCGCCCGCCGCTTGGAACGCTCGATGTTCGATCGCGACATACTGGACCGCGCCGAGGCCGTGCTCGGCGCCGCGCGCGCCCGCGGACTGACCCTGGCCACGGCCGAAAGCTGCACGGGTGGCCTCGTCGCCGCGGCCCTGACGGGGCCACCGGGCGCGTCCGACGTTCTGGACGGCGGTGTCGTCACCTATTCCAATGCGGCCAAGACGCGGATGCTGGGCGTCCCTGCCGACCTCATCTCGCGGCACGGGGCGGTCTCGGAGGAAGTGGCCGAGGCCATGGCCCGCGGCGCGCGCGAGCGCGGCGGCGTCGATCTCGCCGTGTCGGTGACCGGCGTCGCCGGCCCCGGCGGCGGATCGGCGCACAAGCCCGTCGGTCTGGTCTGGTTCGGGGCCGTGGGGCCTTCCGGCCTGGTCACGCGGGAGCGGCGCTTCGGCGACCTGGGCCGCGACGGGGTGCGGCGCGCCGCGATGATCCAGGCGCTGGATCTGCTGCTGGACCGGGCGACCGCGTGAGCCCGCTCGTCGTGGACGCCCGTGGTCATCACTGCCCGGTGCCGTCGCTCCGGCTGCGCAAGGCCCTGGAAGCGGCCGCCCCCGGCGCCACCGTGGTCCTGCTGGCCGACGACCCGATGGCGCGGATCGACGTGCCGCACCTGCTCCTGGACGGCCCGCACCGGCTGGTGTCGGTGGACGAGGTGGACGGCGCCCTGCGCTTCAGCGTCGCGAGCGGCGGGCGGCCAGACTGACGACCTCGGCGGTCGGGGCGTCGGCGTCCTCCTCGAACGTGGGTGCCCCCCGGGCCCGGTCCGCGATCTCCATCTCGGTGGCGAAGGCCCCGCCGTAGAAGATGGCGTTGACGTTCCACGACAGCCAGATCAGAAGCACGACGATGGCGCCGACCGAGCCGTAGGTCGCCCCCAGCGGCGCGATCTGCTCGACGTAGATGGCGCACAGCCACGAGCTCACCATCGACAGCACCGTGGCGATGAGGCCGCCGATGATCGCGGGGCCCCACGCCACCCGCGTGCGGTGGCTCATGGCGTAGCGGTACAGAAGGGTCAGACCCAGCCCCAGTCCCAGCGCCGGCAGGAGGCCGTCGAACGGCAGTCCGAGGCCGGAGACGTCTCCGCCGCCGGAGGCATGGGACATCAGCCGGAAGGTCACGACCGAACCCGATACGACGGTGAACAGGGCGAAGGCGAACAGGGCCACGAAGAAGGCCAGAAGGTTGAACTGCAGGAAGCCGTGCGGCTCCTGCTCGTCATGAATCAGGTTCAGACCCGCCAGCAAGGCCTTGAATCCGCGATGGGCGGCATAGGCACCGACGATGAGGGCGAAGGCCGACTGCGCCGAGACGGTGCGCGCGGAAGCTTGGGCCAGCCGTTCGATCTCGGTCAGGAAGATGGAGCGCGCGGCGGCGGGAAGCAGGTCGGCCAGCGCCGCGGCCTGGGCGCTCACCTCGGTAATGGACAGCCCCACCTTGTAGAGGCCGATCAGAATGGCGATGGCGGGAAACACCGCCAGCAGGGCGAAGAAGGAGACGCCGCCCGTATAGAGCATCACGTCCCGACCCCAGCTTCGGGCGAACGCCCGGCCGGACAGCCTCACCCACCACATCGGCGTCTTGCCAAGCTCGTTCTGCAACCCTTCGGTTCCCCGCGCCCCCGATGGCGGCGAACCTAACGCATTATTTCCGTCATGACAGGCCTGATCTCCACTCGCCATGCGCGCGAATGCGGCGTTGCGGCGGCGGGGCGGCGGCGTCTATGGTCCAGCCGCTTCTGGGACTCGGGAAAGTTGGTGGCGTGAAGGCGGAACCGCGCATTCTTGTGCTGGCGGCCGAGGATTCGGTCGTCGGCCCCCTCTGTCAGGGGCTTGACGGGATCGGCTGGCGCACCGTCACGGCGCGGGGTCTGGGCGGGGCCCTGTCGGCGCTGGGCGATCTCCCGGTCGAGGCCCTGATCGTCGACGCCCGTCTGCCGGACGCGCGCGACTGGACCGAGGCGCTGAAGGCCGCGGCCCGCCCCCGCGCGCTGCCGACCCTCGCCGTCGCCGGAGAGGGCGTCCCCCCTCGGGATCGAACGATCTTCGACCTGGTGATGTCCGGCGCGGGCCATCCCGCCCAGATCCGCCTGAGGCTTGAGAGTCTCATGCGCGGCGCCGTGGCCGAGGAGGAGATCGCCCTCCGCGCCGCCACTTTCGGGGCGCGCGGGGTTCACCTGGAGCCCGACGAACCCGACGCCACGCCGCTGCGCGTGCTGGCGGCGGGACCTCCCGATCGCCGCGTCCTCGCGCTCAGCAACGCGCTCGAAGCCCTGGACTGCGAGGTCGTGGCCGCCCCCACGCCCTACACCGCCTTCGACTACCTGCACGAGCGGGCCTTCGACGCCGCGGTTCTGTGGAGCGGCCCCGACCGGGCGCCTGCCCAGTCCATCGCCGCCGGCATGCGCCGCAACACCCGCCTGCAGCAGATTCCGGTGGTGCTCTACCTGTCGGGTGAGGATCCGGTCGATCTCACCGACCTCTACGGTCGAGGCTTCGCCGACGTCGCGGAGGCGACCGTCCCCGAGTCCGAAACCGCCGCCCGCATCGTCGCCCTCGCGCGGACCTACCGCGAGCACCAAGCGGTGAGGCGCGCGCTGGAGGCGGCCCGTTCCTCCGGCCTGACCGACCCCGCGACGGGCCTGTTCACGGACGATCTGTTCGCGGCCCACCTCGGCCGGGTGGTCGAGGCGGCCCTGGCGCGGCGTCGACCGATCTCGGTCTGCGTTCTGCGGGTGTCGCAGAACCAGGAACTGCGACAGGCGCGGGACGGCGGCTGGCTCACCCGCGCCCTGCCCCAGATCGGCGCCATGATCTCGCGACTGATCCGTGTCGAGGACACCGCCGCGCGTCTGTCGTCCGAGGTCTTCGCCCTCGCCCTTCCGGCCACCGACGCGGTCGAGGCCCGCCTGGTCGCCGACCGCATCGCCGCCGTGGTCGGCTGCACGGCGTTCGACGCCGGCCCCGGCGTCCGCCCCTTCACGGTGGCCTTCGACGTCGGCGTCGCCGAGTATCGGGGCCAGGAAGGCCCCGGCACCCTGCTTGAACGGGCGTCCGCCGACGCCGCCTCCCTCCCGGCCTCCGCCACCGCCTGAGCGCGCCCCCTCCCCTGCGGACCCGCCTTGTCAATTTGACATTCGTTTCTGTCTAATTGACAACGGCGTCATGGCATCGCGCCCGACAGCCCTGCTCGACGATCTGGACGTGGCCCGCCTCGCCCTCGCGCCGATCCGGCGGCGCATCCTCGCCAGTCTGGTCGAGCCCGCCTCCGCCGCCGGCCTCGCAGAACGCCTCGACATGCCGCGCCAGCGCATCGGCCATCACCTCCGGGCCCTCGAAGCCGCCGGTTTGGTCCAGCCGGCGGGCGAGCGCCGGAAGCGCGGTTTCGTCGAACGCCTGTTCATCGCCGCGCCCAATCTGCTGCTCGATCCCGCCCTGCTCCAGTCCGCCCCCGATCCCGCGGCGGTGACCGCCCAGGACCGCCACGCCGCGGATCACCTGATCGGCACGGCTTCCGCCATGGTGCGCGACGTGGCCCGGATGAGGCAGGCGGCCGAGAGCGAGGGCGCGCGCCTGCTGACCCTGACCGTCGAGGCCGACCTCTGCTTCGCCACGCCCGCGGACTTCGACCGCTTCTCGGAACAGGTCGCCGCCGCCGTGGCCGATCTCGCCCGCGAACATTCGGCCCCCGCGGGCCGGCGTTACCGTCTCACCGCCGTCGCCCATCCGGCCGTCGCCACCAAATCCCCTCCGACCAGGAACTGAGCCATGACTGACAAGCCGATGCAGGACCGCGTCCTCGTGGAAGTCACCGTCCCCGCCCCCGCCGACGCCGTCTGGGCTGCGCTGCGCGACAAGGACCAGATCATGCAGTGGTTCGGCTGGGACGCCGACACCCTGTCGGGCGAGGTCGACTTCATCTTCTTCCAGTATGGCCGCGCCGACGATGCGCGCCGCGTGCTGGATTTCGAGGGCGTGCCCGATCGCTATGAGGTCGAGGACCGGGGCGACCACTCGATCGTCCGGCTTATCCGCTCGGCCCCCGCCGCGGGCGACGACTGGACAGGCGTGTTCGAGGACATGACCGAGGGCTGGATCGCCTTCACCGAACAGCTGCGCTTCATGATGACGCGCCATCTCGGCCAGACCCGCCGCACCCTCTATTTCGGGGGCGAGCCGAAGTCCGAGGCGTTGAACGGCGCCGCCGCCTTGGGCCTGACGGAGGTCCCTGCCGTCGGCGAGCCGTGGACGGCGACCCTGCCGACCGGAGACCGCGTGTCCGGCGAGGTCTGGCACCTGGGTCGTCATCAGGTCGGTCTGACCGTGCGCGAATGGGGCGACGGCCTGCTGCTGGCCATGGGCCGGCCGCCCAACGACACATGGCCGCGCGGCGGCACCCAGCTGACGCTGACCACCTACGGCCTCGACGACGCGTCGTTCGACGAGCTGCGCGCCCGCTGGACGGCGTGGTCGGACGCACGTTTCGACAAGCGCGACCCGAGCCCGGAAGACGGCTGCGTCTAGCCGGTCGCCTTCGCCACCCGCGCCAGGTCGGCAGTCACCCGCTCGGCCGCCTTCAGCCGCTCGTCCGCATCGGGCCAGTCGCCCTTGACCACGATCTTCTGGTCGGGCCGCAGCTTCCAGAAGGCGTGGTTCTTCTGGATCAGCCCGACCAGCCCGGCCGGATTCGGGAACCGGTTATCGCGCAGGGTCAGCACGGCGCCCTTGGGCCCCACGTCGATGCGCTCGACGCAGGCCGCGCGGCAGTTGGCCTTGATGCCGACGATGCGCAGCAGCTGCTTCGCCTCGTCCGGCAACGGACCGAACCGGTCGATCAGCTCGGCCGCAATCGCCTCGCGGTCCTCGCCCTTCTCGGCGTCCGACAGGCGGCGATAGAGGCTCAGACGCACGTTGAGGTCCGGGACGTATTCCTCTGGAATCAATACCGCAGCGCCGGTGTTGATGGTCGGAGACCAGCCGCGGTCCTGGACCTCACCGCCCGCTTCCCGCAGGCTGGCGACGGCGTCCTCCAGCATCTGCTGGTACAGCTCGACCCCGACCTCGCGGATGTGGCCCGACTGCTCGTCGCCCAGCAGATTGCCTCCGCCACGCTGGTCGAGGTCATGGCTGGCCAGCTGGAAGCCGGCACCCAGGTTGTCCAGCGACTGCAGCACCTGCAGCCGCCGCTCGGCCGACAGGCTCAGGGGCTTGTTCGGATCGGTGGTCAGATAGGCGAAGGCCCGCGCCTTGGCGCGCCCGATCCGACCGCGGATCTGGTGCAACTGGGCCAGGCCGAACATGTCGGCTCTGTGCACGATCAAGGTGTTGGCGGTAGGAATGTCGATGCCGCTTTCGACGATCGTGGTCGAGACCAGCACGTCGTAGCGCCCGTCGTAGAAGGCGCTCATCACGTCTTCCAGCTGGGTCGGGCTCATCTGGCCGTGGCCGACGGTGAAGCTGATCTCGGGCACCTGCTCGCGCAGGAACCGCTCGACGTTCTCGAGGTCCTTGAGGCGCGGCACGACGTAGAAGGCCTGCCCGCCGCGGTACTTCTCACGCAGCAGCGCCTCGCGGACCAGCACCGGATCGGACGGCGTGACGTAGGTCCGCACCGCCAGGCGATCCACCGGCGGCGTGGCGATGATCGACATCTCGCGCAGGCCCGACAGCGCCATCTGCAGCGTCCGCGGGATCGGCGTGGCGGTCAGGGTCAGCAGGTGCACGTCGGCGCGCAGGCTCTTCAGCTTCTCCTTGTGCTTGACGCCGAAGTGCTGCTCCTCGTCGACGATCACCAGACCGAGGTTCTTGAACCCGACCTGGTCGCTCAGCACCGCATGGGTGCCGACCACGATCTCGATCGACCCGTCCTTCAACCCCGCGCGCGTCTCCGCCGCCTCCTTCGCCGTGACCATCCGCGACAGATGGCGCACCTTCACCGGCCAGCCGGCGAACCGCTCCGAGAAGGTCTTGAAATGCTGCCGCGCCAGCAGGGTCGTCGGACAGACGACGGCCACCTGCATGCCGGACAGGGCCACCACGAAGGCCGCGCGCAGAGCCACTTCCGTCTTGCCGAAGCCGACGTCGCCGCAGACAAGCCGGTCCATGGGCATGCCCTTGCCGAGGTCCTCGAGCACGTCGCCGATGGCGTTCAGCTGGTCGTCGGTCTCTTCATAGGGGAAGCGGGCGCAGAACTCGTCGAACAGCCCTTGGGGCGGCGTCACGGCGTCGGAAGTCTTCAGCGCGCGCTTGGCCGCCAGGGCGATCAGCCCCTCGGCCATTTCGCGCAGGCGCGCCTTGGCCTTGGCCTTGCGTGCCTGCCAGCCCGCCCCGCCCAGCCGGTCCAGCTGAACGCCCTCAGCGTCAGAGCCGTACCGCGTCAACAGGTCAATATTTTCAACGGGCAGGTACAGTTTGCTCTCGCCCGCATAGAGCAGCTCCAGGCAGTCGTGCGGCGCCTCCTGGATCTCCAGGGTCTTCAGCCCCTCGTAGCGGCCGATGCCGTGATCGAGGTGGACCACGAGGTCGCCGGCGGATAGGGCCGAGGCCTCGGCCAGGAAGTTCGCCGCCCGCCGCTTGCGTCGCGGCCGCGCCAGTCGGTCGCCGAGAATGTCCGTCTCGCTGATGACGGCGAACCCCGGCGCGACGAAGCCATGGTCGATCGGCACCACGGCCCGGAGGATCATCTCCTTCGACGCCCTGCCGACGTCGGCCCAGTCCCGCACCGGAACGATCGGCTGCACGCCGTGGTCGCCCAGCATGGCCGCGAGCCGTTCCGACGAGCCGTCGGTCCAGCTGGCGAAGATCACCTTGCGGCCCTCGGCCCGCAGCGCCTTCACGTGCCCGGCCACCGCTTCGAACAGGTTGACGCTGTCCTGCGCCCGCTCGGCCGCGAAGGTCCGGCCCAGACGCCCGCCCGCGTCCACGCCCTGGCCGGCGAAGGGCGACAGGCGGCGCACCTTGCGGCCGGCGAGGGCCGCGTTCCAGTCGGCTTCCGGCAGATACAGCCGCTCGGGCGGCAGAACCCGCCACGCGCCCGACGACTTCGAGGGTCCGTCCTTGCTGGCCTTTCGGGATTCAAACGCGTCCGCGATCAGCGCCCACCGCTCCGCCCGGGCCGCCTCGACCTGCGGGTCCAGGAACACCGGCGCGGCGTCCGGCAGATGGTCGAACAGGGTGTCCAGCCGCTCGTGCAGCAGCGGCAGCCAGTGCTCCAGCCCCTGCCGACGCGCGCCCTCGCTGACGGCGGCGTACATCATGTCGTCGCCCGCGGCGCCGAACAGGTTCAGCCAGCCCGTGCGAAAGCGCGAGATGCTCTCCGGCGTCAGCAGGGCCTCGGACACCGGCGCCAGCGTCAGGCTGTCGCGCTTGCCGGTGGATCTCTGCGTCTCCGGGTCAAAGGTCCGGATCTGCTCCAGCTCAGAGCCGAACAGGTCCAGACGGACCGGCTCGTCGAAGCCGGGGGGAAATACGTCGACCACCCCGCCCCGGACCGCGAACTCGCCCCGTTCCGACACGGTGGAGGCCCGAACATAGCCGTTGGCGGCGAAATGCCGCTCCAGTTCGGCCAGGTCGACCTCGTCGCCGACCTCGGCCTCGAACGCCGCGTGCAGGGTCAACTCCCTGGCGGGCGTCCTCTGGGTCGCCGCGCCGACCGTGGTGACGACCAGCAGCGGCGTCTGGTCGGTCGGGTCGCGTCGCCCGAGTCGGCTCAGCGCCGCCATCCGCGCGGCGGAAACCCCCGCGGTCGGGCTCAGCCGGTCATAGGGCAGCACGTCCCAGGCCGGAAAGGTCAGGGTTTCGACCTCGGGCGCGAAGAAGGCGAAGGCCTGGGCGAACTGGGTCGCCCTCGACAGATCCCGCGCGACGAACAGCGCGACGCCGCCCGCCTCCCGGACGGCGTCGGCCACCACCAGGGCGTCCAGCCCCTCCGGCGCCCCGCCGATCTCCGCCTCCTCGACCTTCGGCGACGATCCGTCCATCAGCCGGCCCCTTCGGCCACCGCCGCCGCCACGTACGCGCGCATGAAGGTCCGAAGGCGCGCCATCAGCGGCGTCTCGTGCGCCGCGGGGGTCTCGGCGCTGCCGATGATCCAGGCGTAGATGGCGTGGTCGTCGTCGACATCCAGCAGCAATTCGAACGCCGTCAGCTCGTCGTCGCTTAGCTCGGGGCCGACCTGCTCGACGAACGGCCCCAGAACCAGGTCGGCTTCGCGGAAGCCGCGCCGCCAGGCGCGAAAGGTCAGCCGGCGCAGACGCTCGGACGGCTCGGATTCGGAATGCACGCCGTGGTCGGTCACAAGAATTCTTGCCCGGTCTCGCTGAACTGGTTGAGCCGTCCAGATAGACGCCCCGGCCCGATTTCGCCACCCGCGGCGCGGCCCTATGCTGACAAGGATGCGGCCCGAGATTCTGTTCCCCCTGTTCGCCGAGGTCTCCACCCTCAGGGGCGTGGGCCAGAAGGTGCTGCCCCTGGTGCGCAAGGTCGCGGGCCCTCTGGTGCGCGACCTCGTCCTGCTGGCGCCGACGGGCCTGATCCAGCGCCGTCCCATGACCGCGGCGGACGCGGTCGAGGACCAGATCGGCGTCTTCACCGTGGTCGTGGACCGCCTGATCCTGCCCGCCAAGCCGGGCGTGCCGCTCAAGGTGCGGGCCTCCGACGAGACCGGCTTCGTGCATCTCGTCTGGTTCGGCGGGTCCGGCCAGCAGATCGACCGGCTCCTGCCCCGGGGCGAAACACGTCTGGTGGCGGGCAAGGTCGAGCGCTTCAACGGCGAGGTCCAGATCGTCCATCCCGACGTGTTCCGGGTCGACGGCGACGACCAGCCCGCCGCCGCCGAACCCGTCTATCCGGCGACCCAGGGGCTCACCTCGCGGCAGATCCGCAAACTTGTCCGCCTCGCCCTGGCCGCCGCGGCCGAACTGCCGGAGTGGCAGGATCCCGCCTGGCTGGCCCGCAACCGCTGGGCCGGCTGGCGCGAGGCGATCGAGGCGCTGCACGCGCCGCAGTCCCTGCCGGAGCTGGAACCCGACGCTCCCGCACGACAGCGTCTCGCCTACGACGAACTGCTGGCGCATCAGCTCGCCCTCGCGCGCCGCCGCGCGGCGCGGCTGGCCCACCCCGCGCCCATGATCGCGCCGGGCCCGGTGTCGGACGCCCTCCAGGCCGCCCTTCCCTTCCGCCTCACCGGGGCCCAGGCCCGGGCGGTGGCCGAGATCCGCGCCGACCTCGGCTCTGGCACCCGCATGGCCCGGCTGCTTCAGGGCGACGTGGGCTCGGGCAAGACGGCCGTCGCCGCCCTCGTCATGGCCGACGCCACCGCGGCCGGCTTCCAGTCGGCCCTGATGGCGCCGACGGAGATCCTGGCGCGCCAGCACCATGAACGTCTGACGCCCCTGCTGGCCTCCGCCGGCCTGACCGCCCTTCTGCTCACCGGACGCGACACGACCAGCGGGCGACGCGCGGCCCTGTCGGCGCTCGCCGACGGCTCTGCCCAGGTCGCGATCGGCACCCATGCGCTGTTCCAGGACGCCGTGGCCTTCGACCGTCTCGGTCTCGTCGTCGTCGACGAACAGCACCGCTTCGGCGTGGAGCAGCGCGCGCGGCTGCAGGCCAAGGGCGACGGCGTGCACATGCTGACCATGTCGGCCACGCCCATTCCCCGCACCCTGGAGCTGACCCAGTTCGGCGATCTGGAGGTTTCGCGTCTCGACGAGAAGCCGCCCGGGCGGACCCCGGTGACCACGGCCGTCCTGCCGGTCGAGCGTCTCGACGAGGTCGCGGCCCGCCTAGGGCGCGCCGTCGCGGGCGGTGCCCAGGCCTACTGGATCTGCCCCCTCGTCGCCGAATCCGAGACCGGCGATGTCGCCGCGGCCGAGGCCCGCGCCGTCGACCTGTCGACGCGGCTGGGGCTCGAGGTCGGGCTCGCGCACGGCCAGATGCCGGGCGCGGCGCGGGAGGACGTCATGCGCCGCTTCGCCAACGGCGCCCTGCCGGTGCTGGTGGCGACCACGGTCGTGGAGGTGGGCGTGGACGTGCCCAACGCCTCCATCATGGTGATCGAGCGCGCCGATCGTTTCGGTCTGGCCCAGCTGCACCAGCTGCGCGGGCGGGTCGGCCGCGGGGCCAAGGCCAGTTCCTGCATCCTCCTGTACGGAAGCGGCGAGCAAGGTTTGGGCGAGACGGCGCGGGAAAGGCTGGAGATTCTTCGGACGACCGAGGACGGGTTCGAGATCGCCGAGGCCGACTTCCGCCTGCGCGGGGGCGGCGACCCCATCGGCCTGCGCCAGTCCGGCTTCCCCGCCTACCGGTTCGCCGACCCGATCCGCCACCGCGACCTGCTGCGCGTCGCCGCGGACGACGCCCGGCTGATCCTCAATCGCGATCCGAAGCTGGAGAGTCCCCGGGGCCGGGCGCTTCAGGTCCTGGAGGCGCTGTTCGACTGGCGCGAGGGACGCACGTCCGACTGACCGCGCCAAGCGGCGATCCGGGCCTGAACGTCGCGCTCAATGTCTCCATAGAACAAGTTGTATGGCATGGCTTTTCTTCGATCCGCCCACGACCCGCCCCGGCGGAAGGATTCGCCCCGCGCCTGCGAATGGCGCAGCAGGCCGTCGCGGCACTCGGCCGTGACCCGGCCGCTCTGCAGCGCCGGGTGGGCCTCCCACTCCAGCCCGGTGGCGTTGGTCGCGCCCGCGTGCTCGCGGATCGCCGTCCGTCCGCCATGCGCGACACCCGAGATCGGGTTCACGCACAGGGCGTCGCGTCCGTTCAGGTCGACCAGCCGGCCCCCGTCCCAGACCAGCGCCCGACGAAGCCGGCGCCGCCCCGCCTCCCCGTCCTCGCCGATGGCCGAAAACGCCACGGTGCAGCCCGACTGGTCGCGCACCGCGCAGGCCGGCACGTCCGCCGGCACCGCGTCGACGGCCAGGACAGCGTCGATCATGTAGACGGCGACGAGGCGGCGGGCCAGGTCCGGGTGCCCCGCGACCCTCTCCTTGACCAGCCGGTCGATCAGCTCGGCGCCCTGTTCCATTCCGGCCAGCAGCAGCGGGCCTTCGGGGTGCCGCGCCAGCCAGGCGTCGAAGGCCGCCTCGACGTCCTGCCAGGCGAACGCGCGCGCTTCCCGCGCGTCGTCCCGCAGCGTCAACCGCGTGTATAGGCTGGCCTGGCGGTACCGGGGCGCGCTGACGGGTCCGGCCTTGGCGAAGGGCCCCGCATGGTTCGGCAGGACGACCCGGCGCAGATAGGCGTCGGCCCTCGGCTCGCCGATCGGCGCGTTCCAGTGCGGTCCGCCGTCATAGGTGGTGGAATGCACGAAGAAGACGGGGACGTCGCCCGCGCCCGGCGCCGCGGCCTCCCACAGCGCCCAGGCGTCGCGCCGCCCGTAGTCCGGCGCAGGGGGCGGATCGTAGGTCTGGAATGGAACCTGCGGGTCCAGCCCGGCGCGCAGGATGTCGCCGCGCCACACCAGCGCCGCCGCCGTCAGAACGAACACCACGGCGACGCCCGTCCAGCCGAGCCACTGGCGCCAGGTCAGCCGCGGCCCCCTCACCGGTAGGGGTCCGCCGTCATCAGGAAGTCCTGCACATAGCGGCGCACCCCCTCCTCCAGAGGCGTGGCCTGACCGGGGAAGCCGGCTTCGCGCAGCCGGTCCATCCGCGCCTCTGTGAAGTACTGATACTTGTCCCGGATGCTCTCGGGCGTGTCGACATAGGCGACCTTCGGGTCCACGCCGGCCGCGGCGAAGGTCGCGTGAGCCAGGTCCAGGAACGAGCGCGCCTGCCCGGACCCGGCATTGAACACCCCCGACACGTCCGGCGTCTCCAGCAGCCAGCAGATGACGTCCACCACGTCGTCGACGAAGACGAAGTCGCGCATCTGGCCGCCGTCGGGATAGTCCGGGTTGTGCGACCGGAACAGGGTCACGGGCTCGCCCGCCGCGACCTTGGGCCAGATCTGCGCCACGACCGACTTCATCGTGCCCTTGTGGCCCTCGTTCGGGCCGTAGACGTTGAAGAATTTCAGCCCCGCCCACTGGCCGGGCGCCTGCCCCGCGTTCGCCTGACGCACCGCATACTGATCGAACAGGAATTTCGACCAGCCATAAGCGTTCAGCGGACGCAGCGCCGACAGGCTCTCAAGATCGTCGTCGTCGTCGAACCCCTCCGCCCCGTCGCCGTAGGTCGCCGCGGACGAGGCGTAGATCAGCCGGGCGTCGCGCAGCGCGCACCAGTCCCACAGGTCGCGCGACAGCGAGAAATTGGTGCGCAGGATCAGGTCGGCGTCCGGCTCGGTCGTCGCCGAGATGGCGCCCATGTGCACCACGGCCTCGATCCGCTCGGCGTACCGCTCCAGCTTCTCGAACAGCTCCTCGGGCGACCAGAAGTCCGTGATCCGGTGCCTGGCCAGATTCCTCCACTTGCCCAGGGCGGCGTCTTCCAGCCGGTCGCACACCACCACGTCGCGCCGGTCCTCGGCGCACAGCCGCGCCACCACGTTGGAGCCAATGAACCCGGCCCCGCCGGTCACCACGATCATCCGTCGCGCCATCAGCGGTCCTTCATCTTCTCGATCGTGCGGGTCGTGGAGAAGCCGTCCTCGAACGTCGCCAGCTTCACCTCGCCGCCCCAGCTCTCCACCAAGTCGCCGCCGACCACGCCTTCGCGCGTGTAGTCCGCGCCCTTGATCAGGACGTCGGGCCGCAGCCGCTCGATCAGGGCCAGCGGCGTCGGGTCGTCGAAGCTGGTTACCCGGTCCACACTGCCCAGCCCGCCGATGACCACCGCCCGGCTGTCCAGATCGTTGATGGGCCGCCCCTCGCCTTTCAGCCGCCGCACCGAGGCGTCGGTGTTCAGCGCCACGACCAGCCGGTCGCACCAGCTCCGCGCCTGCGCCAGATAGGCGACGTGGCCGCGGTGCAGGATGTCGAAGCAGCCGTTGGTGAAGCCGACCCGCAAGCCCTGACGCTTCCAGCCCTCGACCACGTGCGCCAGCTCCTCCAGCGGCATGACCTTGGCGTGGGCGCCGGCCGCGTGCTGGCTCATCTCGGCGTCGATCAGCTCGGCCGGCGACACCGTGGCGGTGCCGGCCTTCCCGACCACCACGCCCGAGGCCAGGATGGCGAACTCCACCGCCGTCTCCAGCGACGCGCCGGCCCCCAGGGCGAGGCCCAGCGCGGCCAGACCGGTGTCTCCGGCGCCGGACACGTCGAACACCTCGCGCGCCCGGCCGGGGAAATGCTTCGCCGCCTCGCCGCGCCGCATCAGGCTCATGCCCTTGCCGGCGCGGGTCACCACGACGGCCCTGGCCGTCGTGACCGCCAGCAGCGCCTCAAGGGCCGCCTCGATCTCGGCGTCCGTGCCCACCGGCAGCCCCGTCGCCCCGGCCAGTTCGCTGGCGTTCGGCTTGATCAGGTCCACGGCGCCGTATCGGGCGAAGTCGCGACCCTTGGGGTCCACGATCACGGGTGCCCCCGTCGACCGCGCTGCGTTCAGCGCCTGTTCGATCAGGGCGTCGCTGACCACGCCCTTCGCATAGTCCGACAACAGGACCACGGAAGTCCCGGAGAACGCATCGCTTTCAGCGGCCGGCAGCGTCGCCGTCTCCTCGTCCAGCCGCAGCAGTTGCTGGCCGGCCGCCACGAAGCGGGTCTTGACGATCGTGTCGGCGCCCGCGCGACGTTCGACCGCGTCCTCGACGCCGCCCTCGGCCGCGATCAGGGCGGCCAGTTCGTCGCCGGCCGCGTCCCGGCCGGATACGGCGCCGAGGCGGGCCCGTCCGCCCAGAGCGGCCACGTTGCGCGCCACATTGCCCACGCCGCCCGGCATGGCGACGCGCCGCTTCACCTTCAGCACGGGAATGGGCGCCTCGGGCGAGATGCGGTCGACCTCGCCGTAGACGTAGCGGTCCAGCATGAGATCGCCGACGCAGGCCGCCCTCAGCCCGCGCACGCGCTCCAGCAGCGCCTGCAGTCCGCCCAGGTCCAAAGTGCGCTCAGCCATGCAGATCAGCTAAAGCGCGACGCGCGGGGACACAACCGCATGGCCTAGCCGACCGACCAGGGGCCGGACTGTCCGGGCCTGAAAAATGCAGTCCGGAGAGTCCGGAGAGTCCGGATCGGATCCTGAAGGCGTCGCGCGTCATCTGCCCATCCTGAAGGCGCATCGCGTCAAAATCGGTCGTGGGCCCGGCCGGATCAGGCCGCCTTCGCCATCCGGCTCTTGGTCAGGTCGTCATAGGCGATCAGCTCGGCCGCCAGCGCCTCGAACTGGTCCAGCGGCACCATGTTGGGGCCGTCCGACGGCGCATTGTCGGGGTCCTGGTGGGTCTCCATGAAGACCGCGTCCACGCCCACGGCCACGGCCGCGCGGGCCAGCACCGGCACGAACTCGCGCTGGCCGCCCGAGGAGGTCCCCTGCCCGCCCGGCTGCTGCACGCTGTGGGTGGCGTCGAACACCACCGGGCAGCCGATCTCGCGCAGGACCGGCAGGGCGCGCATGTCCGACACCAGGGTGTTGTAGCCGAAGCTGGCGCCGCGTTCGCAGGCCATGACGTTGGGATTGCCCGCGCCCGTGATCTTGGCGATGACGTTCTTCATGTCCCAGGGGGCCAGGAACTGGCCCTTCTTGACGTTGATCGCCTTGCCGGTCGCCGCGGCGGCCAGCAGCAGGTCGGTCTGGCGGCTGAGGAAGGCCGGGATCTGCAGCACGTCGACCACTTCGCCGGCGATGCGGCAATGCTCTTCGGTGTGCACGTCGGTCAGCACCGGCAGGCCGAGGGTCTCGCGGATTTCCGCAAAGATCGGCAGGGAGCCCTCGAGGCCGAAGCCCCGCGCCGCGTTGGCGCTGGTCCGGTTCGCCTTGTCGAAGCTGGTCTTGTAGATGATGCCGACGTTCAGCCGCGCGCCGATCTCCTTCAACGCCGACGCCATCTCCAGCGCGTGCTGCCGGCTTTCCAGCTGGCAGGGGCCGGCGATGAAGACGATGCGCTGGCCGCCGCCGATGGAGACGGGGCGGCTGAGGCCTTCGGTGATGTCGATGACGGCGTTCGGGTTCACGGTGCGACCTTGTGACGGGGGCTCGAATCGTTGGCGCGCGCACTTGCCGCGCCTATGCGGCGAACAGGTGGCGCGACGGGACGTTTCCCGCAAGATGCCACGACGGGAGGGCCAGTGACCACCAAGCCTGTGATCCTCTGGTTCCGCCAGGACCTTCGCCTGCACGACAACCCCGCCCTGACCCGCGCGGCGGAGACGGGGGCCCCGCTTCTGCCCGTCTATGTGCTGGACCCGGGCTCGCGCGTCCGGCCCAAGGGGGCGGCCTCGCTGTGGTGGCTGGACAAGTCCCTGCGCGCGCTCGACGCCGCGCTGAAGGACCGCGGGTCCCGCCTGATCCTGCGCCAAGGCGAGTCGGAGACCGAGCTGCGCCGCCTGATCGACGAGACCGGGGCCGACCGTCTGTTCATGAACCGCCTCTGGGAGCCCGACGCCGCCGCGCGCGATGCCGACCTGGCCCACGCGCTCCGGGCCGAGGGCGTCGAGGTCAAGGGCTGGAACGGATCCAACCTCTGTGCCCCGGGCGCGGTGCTGAACGGCTCGGGCGAGCCCTACAAGGTCTTCACCCCCTTCTCGAAGGCCCTGCTCGGCCAGTGGAGCGCGCCGCCGCACACGCTCGGACCGCGGGCGATCGACACGCCGGCGGGCGTCGCCTCGGACGACCTCGACGACTGGGGTTTGCATCCCCGCCGGCCCGACTGGTCGACCGGATTCGACTGGACGCCGGGCGAGGCCGGCGCGACGGCGGCCCTGTCCGCCTTCGTGGCCGGCCCCATGGCCGACTATGCCGACGGCCGCGACCATCCCGGGCGGCCGGTGACCAGCCGGCTGTCGCCGCATCTGCATTTCGGCGAGATCGCTCCCTGGCGGGCGCTGGAGGTCGCGCGAACGGCCGCCGCCGCCGGCAAGGCGCCGCCCGCCCAGGCGAAGAAATTCATTTCCGAGATCGTCTGGCGCGAATTCTCGGCCCACCTGCTGCACGCCTTCCCCCAGATCGTCGATCGCGCCTTCCGGCCCCAGTACGATCACATGCCGTGGCGCGAGGATCCGAAGGGGCTGGAAGCCTGGCGACGCGGCCTGACCGGCTATCCGATCGTCGACGCCGGGATGCGGCAGCTGTGGACCACGGGCTGGATGCACAACCGCGTGCGGATGGTGGTCGCCAGCTTCCTGATCAAGCATCTGCTGATCGACTGGCGCGAAGGCGAAAAGTGGTTCTGGGACTGCCTCGTCGACGCCGATCTGGCGTCGAATGTTCAGAATTGGCAGTGGGTCGCGGGATCCGGAGCCGACGCGTCCCCGTACTTCCGGATCTTCAACCCGATCACCCAGGGACGGAAATTCGATGAGGACGGCCGATACGTCAGGCGCTGGATCCCCGAGCTCAGCAGGGTCCCCGACCGCTGGCTGCACGCGCCGTGGGAAGCTCCGGCCGAGGTCCTGCGCGACGCCGGCGTCCGTCTGGGCACCACCTATCCCCGACCGATCGTCGAGCATGAGCCGGCCCGCAAGCGGGCGCTGGACGCCCTCAAGGCGATCGACCACGAGCGGCGCGACCGCGAGGATTGACGCATGACCGCCCCCGATCCCACCTATGCCGACATGAGTTCGATCCCCGCCACGAGCCTGGACGTCGCCGAGCGGACGCCGCGCGTGTTCGGCCTGATGCTGCGCCTGCTGGCCGCCAACTGGACCTTCGGCCGGCTTCACGTCCTGCTGCCCAACGGCGAGCGGCACGTGCTGGAGGGCAGGCAGGAGGGCCTCACCGCGACGCTCGAGGTCAGGGACTACCGCTTTGCCCGCCGCGTGCTGGCCAACGGCGACATCGGTTTCGCCGAGGGCTATATGGCCGGCGAATGGGACAGCCCCCGGCTGGCGACCCTGCTGGAGACCCTGGCCCGGAACTACGACCACATCCGCCGGCTGTTCGACGGCAATCCGGTGATGCAGGCGGTCAACTGGCTGTCGCACAAGCGCAAGCGGAACAGCCGTCGCGGCTCGCGCAAGAACATCCACGCCCACTATGACCTCGGCAACGGCTTCTACGCCGCCTGGCTGGACCCGACGATGACCTATTCCTCGGCCCGGTTCGCCGGGACGGGGACCGATCTGGCGGCCGCCCAGCGCGCCAAATACGCCTCCCTCGCCCGGATGATGGATCTGCAGCCGGGCCAGACCGTGCTGGAGATCGGCTGCGGCTGGGGCGGCTTCGCCGAGTTCGCGGCGAAGGAGATCGGCGCCCACGTCACCGGCGTCACCATCAGCCAGGAACAGCACGACTTCGCCCGTCGCCGGCTGTTCGAGGCCGGCCTCGCCGACCGGACCGACATCCGCCTGATCGACTATCGCGATGTGGACGGGACCTTCGACCGCGTCGCCTCGATCGAGATGTTCGAGGCCGTCGGCCAAGAGTACTGGCCGACCTATTTCGCCAAGGTCCATGACGTGCTGAAGCCCGGCGGCGTCGCCGGCCTGCAGATCATCACCATCCAGGACGCGCTGTTCGAGGAGTACAACCGCCGGACCGACTTCATCCAGAAGTACGTCTTCCCCGGCGGCATGCTGCCATCCGAGGGCCGGCTGCAGCCCGTGGTCGAGCGCGAGGGCCTGTCCTGGGGCGCGATCGAGCGCTTCGGTCAGGACTATGCCGACACGCTGAAGCAGTGGGACGAGCGGTTCCAGGCCGCCTGGCCGGAGATCCGCCGCATGGGCGGCTTCGACGAGCGCTTCCGCCGGCTGTGGCGGTTCTACCTGGCCTATTGCGAGGCGGGGTTCCGGTCGGCGCGGACGGACGTGGTGCAGCTGGCCCTGACGCGGGGCTGACGGGCGCGCTTGCCGCGCGGGCCCTTTTCCCCTATACGCGCCCGCTTTCCAGGGCTTCGGTCCCGGCGCGGAACACCAAAGGGTCAGGAAACCGTCCTGACCGCCGCTTCGGGAACCATCGTGGACGGACTTACCCGGTCCGGTCGCGCCGACGCCCCCCAAGGGAGACTGCCATGGCTCTTTACGAGCACACGGTCATGTCGCGCCAGGACATCAGCGCGCAACAGGCCGAAGCCCTCAACGACACCATCAAGGACCTGATCGAGCAAGGCGGCGGTTCCGTCGCCAAGATCGAGTACTGGGGCCTGCGCAACCTGACCTACCGGGTCAAGAAGAACCGCAAGGCGCACTACTCCCTGCTCGCCATCGACACGCCGCCGGCCGCCATGGCCGAGGTCGAGCGCCAGCTGTCCATCAACGAGGACGTGCTGCGCTGGCTGACGGTCAAGGTCGAGGAACTGGACCTCGAACTGTCGCCGCTGCTGGCCCGCCGCGAGCGCGAACGCGAACGTGAGCGCGAGCGCACGCCCCGCGAAGACGACACCGCCGAAGTTTCCGAATAAGGATCGCTGACATGACCGACGTGACCCGTCCCGTCCCCGGCGCCCCGGTCGGAAACGCCCCGGCCCGCCGCCCCTTCCACCGCCGCCGCAAGGTCTGCCCGTTCTCCGGCGCCAACGCCCCGAAGATCGACTACAAGGACGTGAAGCTGCTCCAGCGCTACATCTCCGAGCGCGGCAAGATCGTCCCCTCGCGGATCACCGCGGTGTCCCAGAAGAAGCAGCGCGAACTGGCCAAGGCCATCAAGCGCGCCCGCTTCCTCGCCCTCCTGCCGTATGTGGTGAAGTAAGATGAAGGTCGTTCTGCTCGAACGCGTCGAGAACCTCGGCGCCATCGGCGACGTCGTCACCGTCAAGGACGGCTTCGCCCGCAACTTCCTGCTGCCGCGCGACAAGGCTCGTCGCGCCACCAGCGCCAACCTGAAGGCCTTCGAGGTCGAGCGCGCCGCCATCGAGGCGCGCAACGAGAAGAACAAGGCCGAGGCCCAGAAGGTCGCCGACAAGATCGACGGCCAGACCTACGTCATGATCCGCCAGGCGGGTGAGACGGGCCAGCTGTACGGCTCGGTCGCCGGCCGCGACGTCGCCGAGGCCGTCCAGGCCTCGGGCACCAAGGTCGAGCGCTCGCAGGTCATCCTGAACACGGCGATCAAGACCCTGGGCGTCCACGAAGTGCCGGTCCGCCTGCACGCCGAGGTCTCCGCCGTGGTCAAGATCAACATCGCCCGTTCGGAAGACGAGGCCGAGCGTCAGGCCGCCGGCGAGGACGTCATCGCCTCGCAGTTCTCCGACGAGCGCGCCGCGGCTGAAGAAGCGGCCAAGGACATGCTCGCCGGCGGTGCCGGTCAGCAGGAGTCCTACGAAGACGCCTGACCGGCGTCCTCGACGGACTTAAGACAGAGGGGGCGCGTCCGGTCGGGCGCGCCCCTTCGCTTTTCCGGCGGCTCATCCACAGTCCCGCCCATCCGCCCCCAGCGGATGCGACGACCGCTCCTGACGCAGCCGGGGCGCAGGGCTAAACCTCGGACCCCCATGAACGCCCTCGCCCCCATCACGCCCGAAGTGCCGTTCGTCTCGGCGCCGCCCCACAATCTGGAGGCCGAGCAGGCGCTGCTGGGTGCGCTGATGTTCGACAACGGCGTGTTCGAGCGCCTGTCCGACCGGCTGAAGGGGTCGCATTTCCACGAGCCCTTCCACCAGCGGCTCTACGAGGCGATCGAGGACCACGTCCGTCAGGGCCTGCTGGCCGACCCCACGGTGCTGATGGAGCGGTTCAAGCAGGACCCGGCCTTCCAGCAACTGGGCGGCGTCCGCTACCTCGCCGACCTGGTGGACCGCGCGCCCCCCGCCGCCAACTCACCGGACTACGCCCGCGTCGTCTACGACCTGGCCCTGCGGCGCGAGCTGATCCGCATCGGCGGCGACATCATGCGCGAGGCGCCGGATCCGCAGACCGCGGCCATGGACCAGATCGAACAGGCCGAGCAGTCGCTGTACAGCCTGGCCGAGACGGGCAAGCCCTCGTCGGGCTTCGTCGGCTTTTCCACCGCCCTGGCCGGGGCGGTGCAGATGGCGGCCGAGGCCTATCAGCGCGACGGCAAGCTGGCCGGCCTGGCCACCCATCTGGACGACCTCGACCAGAAACTGGGCGGCCTGCACAAGTCCGACCTGCTGATCCTCGCCGGCCGCCCGTCGATGGGGAAGACCTCGCTGGCGACGAACATCGCCTTCAACATCGCCCGCAACTACCGCTACGAGCCGACGCCCGAGGGCCGCAAGACCGTCGACGGTGGCGTCGTCGCCTTCTTCTCGCTGGAAATGAGCGCCGAGCAGCTGGCCATGCGCATCCTGGCCGACGCCTCGGGTGTGCCGTCCGACAAGCTGCGCAAGGGCGACATCGACGCCGTCGACTATGGCCGGCTGCGCGACGCCGCCATCGAGATCGGCGAGGCGCCGCTGTTCATCGACGCCACCGGCGGCCTGGCCATGTCCAAGCTGGCCGCCCGCGCGCGCCGGCTCAAGCGGATGGAGCATGGCCTCGACGTCATCATCGTCGACTACCTGCAGCTGATCACGACGGGCGACGCCGGCGGCCAGAAGAACCGCGTGCAGGAGGTGTCCGAGATCACCGGCGCGCTCAAGGCCCTGGCCAAGGAACTGAACGTCCCGATCATTGCCCTGTCGCAGCTGTCGCGTCAGGTCGAGAGCCGCGACGACAAACGGCCCCAGCTGTCCGACCTGCGCGAATCCGGCTCGATCGAGCAGGACGCCGACTGCGTTATGTTCGTCTACCGCGAGAGCTACTACAAAGAGCGGACCATGCCGCAGGAGGGCACGCCCGAGCACCTGCAGTGGATGGAGGACATGGACCGTCTGCGGAACATGGCCGAGGTCATCATCGGCAAGCAGCGTCACGGCCCGATCGGCACCATCCGCCTCAGCTTCGACGCCGACACCACGTGCTTCGGCAACCTTGCCCGCGACGCCCGCTGGGACAACACCAGCTACGAATAGCGACGCCTTCGCAGTTGCGGCATAAGGGGTCATGAGCCTTGCCCGCCTGACCGTCGACCTCGACGCCCTCGCCGCCAACTACCGCACGCTGGAAGCCGTCTCGGGCGCGCCCGTGCACCCGGTGGTCAAGGCCGACGCCTACGGCCTTGGCGCCATCGAGGTCGCCCGGCGGCTGATGGACGAGGGCGCGCGGACCTTCTTCGTGGCCCGGGCGTCCGAGGGGGAGGCCCTGCGCGCCGTGCTCGGCACCGCCCCCGACGTCTATGTCCTCGACGGCTGCGCGCCCGGGCGGGCCGCGCGCCTCGTCGCGGCCGGGCTGAAGCCGGTCCTGAACGCCCCCGAACAGGCCGCCGAGTGGCGCGCGGCCGGAGGCGGGCCCTGCGGCCTGCAGATCGACACCGGCATGAACCGACTCGGCTTCCGCCCGGAAGACGCGCCCGGACCGTTCGACGGACTGGACCTCGTTCTCAGCCACCTCGCCTGCGCCGACGATCCGGACCACGCGATGAACCGCCTCCAGCGCGAGGCCTTCGCCGCGATCACCGCTCGATACCCGGGGGTCCTGCGCTCCTTCGCCAACTCCGGGGGATGCTTCCTGGGGCCCGACTACGGCTTCGACGCCGTGCGGCCGGGCATCTGCCTGTACGGCGGCGGCCCCGAGGGCCGACCCGACGCCCGCATCCGCCCCGTGGCCACCTTCAGCGCCGACGTGCTCCAGGTGCGCGAGGTCCGGGCCGGCGAAAGCGTCGGCTATTCGCGCGGCTTCGTGGCCGATGCCCCCGCCCGGATCGCCACCGTCGCGGCCGGCTACGCGGACGGCGTGCTGCGGTCCAACAGCCCCGGGGGCCGGGCGGTCGTCGCCGGAACCCTTCGGCCCATCGTCGGCCGCGTCTCCATGGACGTGCTGGCCGTGGACGTGACGGGCGTCGACGTCAGGATTGGCGACGAGGTCGAGCTGTTCGGCGCCCACCGCCTTCTGGACGACGCGGCCGCGGCCGCCGGCACGGTGGCCTGGGAGCTCCTGACCTCCGTCGGGACCCGGGTTCCGCGTCGCTATCGCGGTGCCTGAGCACCGGGCACGTCGAGGGTGACCGGCGGTGCCTCGCCGCCGAGGTCCCCCGGAGGATCGGTGAGGGTGATCCAGAAGACCGCAAGCACCAGCAGCAGCGCGGGTCCGAAGGTCAGTCGGGCGACGAGGGCCAGCGTTCGGACCATGCCGTCCTGAACTTCGCCGTAGCGCCCGGTGAGCATCCATTTGACGGCCCGCAGCCCCTCCAGCGGTCCGTCGGCGGCCGACGGGATGTCCTGCGGCAGCCGCCCCGACGCCTTGAGACTGCGGATCCGGAAGCCCGCCAGAGCCATGCTCCCGCCGTAGACGAAAGCCGTCACCCAGGTGACGCCGAACAGAATGTAGAAGTCCCTGACGGCCACGAGCGCCCCACGACAAACCCGGTCGCACCCCCGACGCAGCCCCCTGCCCCGCCGCCGTCGACTCCTGTAAGCCGATCACATGGCCAAGGACTCCGCAATCTACGTTTGTCAGTCGTGCGGCGCGGTCCACGGCAAGTGGTCCGGCCAGTGCGGCGCCTGCGGCCAGTGGAACACCATCGTCGAGGAGCGCCAGTCCGCGCCGCCGGGCGCGCTGAAGCCGGCCGCGACCAGCCGCAGCCGCGGGGTGCAGTTCGAAAGCCTCGAGTCCGAGAACCCCGAGCCGCCCCGCATCCTGACCGGCGTGGCCGAGTTCGACCGGGTCTGCGGCGGCGGGGTCGTGCCCGGCTCGGCCCTGCTGCTCAGCGGCGATCCGGGCGTCGGCAAGTCGACCCTGCTGCTCGAGGTCGCCGCCCGCGCCGCCCTGTCGGGCCGCCGCGTCGCCTACATCTCGGGCGAGGAGGCCGTGGAGCAGATCCGCAGCCGCGCCCGGCGCATGGGGTTGGAGAAGGCCCCCGTCGAACTGGCCTCGGCCACCGCCCTGCGCGAGATCCTCGGCACGCTGAAGCGCGAGCGCTTCGACGTGGTCATCGTTGATTCCATCCAGACCCTCTGGTCCGACGTGCACGAAGCGGGCCCCGGCTCGGTGACGCAGGTCCGCGCCTGCGCCAGCGAGATGGTGCGCATGGCCAAGTCCGGCGGCCCGGCGGTGATCCTCGTCGGCCACGTCACCAAGGACGGTCAGGTCGCCGGCCCCCGGGTCGTCGAACACATGGTCGACGCCGTGCTCAGCTTCGAGGGCGAGCGCGGCTATCCGTTCCGCATCCTGCGCGCCGGCAAGAACCGCTTCGGCGCCACCGACGAGATCGGCGTCTTCGAGATGGGCGACGCGGGCCTGCGGCAGGTGTCCAACCCGTCGGCCCTGTTCCTGGGCGAGGGCAAGGACCGCGCGCCCGGCGCCGCGGTGTTCGCCGGCATCGAGGGCTCGAGGCCGGTGCTGGTCGAGATCCAGGCCCTGGTCGCCCCCAGCGCCTACGGCACCCCCCGGCGGGCCGTCGTGGGCTGGGACTCGGGTCGTCTGGCCATGGTGCTGGCGGTGCTCGAGGCGCGCTGCGGTCTGGGTCTGGGCGACAAGGACGTCTATCTGAACGTCGCCGGGGGCCTGCGCATCAACGAGCCGGCCGCCGATCTGGCCGCCGCGGCCGCCCTGATCTCTTCCGCCGTGGACCAGCCCCTGCCGCAAGGCTGCGTCGTCTTCGGCGAGATCGGCCTGTCGGGCGAGGTCCGCGCCGTCGGCCGGGCCGAGGCCCGCCTGCGCGAGGCGGCCAAGCTGGGCTTCGACCAGGCGCTCTGCGCCCCATTGCCCCAGGGGGCGGGCGGCGCCATGGACTGTCTCTCGGTCTCGCGTCTCGCCGAGGCGGTCGAACGAATCTCCCAGAGACGCTATTGAGAACCGTGGGAACAGGGCGGAGCGCCGCGTGACCGGATACGACGTCTTCGTCCTGATCGTGCTCATCGCCTCGGCGGCCGCCGGCGGCGTGCGCGGCGCGACGCGCGAGCTGATCACCCTGCTCAGCTTCGTCCTCGCGGCCTTCCTCACCCTGATTGCCCTGCCGCTGACGGCCCCGATCGGCCGCGGTCTGGTCGACCCGGACTGGGCCGGCGTCATCTTCGCCGCCCTGATGGGCTTCCTGATCGTCTATTTCGGCATCCGCATCTTCGGCTCGGCCCTGTCGAAGCGCGCCCAAGCCCACCCGCACCTCGGCGGGATCGACCGCGCGCTGGGCGTACTGGTCGGTGCGGCGCGCGGCCTCGTGCTCGTCGGCGCGGTGCATCTGGTGATCGTCGCCGCCATGCCCGGCGAGCGCACGCCCGGCTGGCTGGGCAAGGCCGCCACCTGGCCGCTCAGCGCGGGCGCCGCGCGCACCATCCAGATCGTCCTGCCCGGCATCGGCGCCGGGCTGGACGCGGTCACGCCGGTGGTCAATTCGTCCGTGCGCCAAGGATTTTCAGACCCCGACGCCTTGCCGAAGACAGATTCCCGCAATACTTCGCCGCCGTCCCCCGAGTAGTTTCCGCCGCCATCGGAGCCCCGACGATGTCGCATGCGATCGCCGATCCCGTCGTCCACCGGCCCCATTGGCGTGATCCCGACGACGATCGGCCGCGTCTGGAGTGCGGTGTCTGCGGCGTCTGGGGTGCCGACCGGGACGAGGCCTCGTCCGTCGTCGCCCTGGGCCTGCACGCCCTGCAGCACCGCGGCCAGGAGGCCTGCGGCATCGCCAGCGTGGCGGACCAGCGCTTCCACACCGAACGACACATGGGGCTGGTCGGCGACGCCTTCGGCGGAGCCAATCTGGCCGAGCGCCTGCCCGGCTCGGCCGCGGTGGGCCATACCCGCTATTCCACCGCCGGCGGCAGCTTCCTGCGCAACATCCAGCCGATGTTCGCCGATCTGGACCAGGGCGGCATCGCCATCGCCCACAACGGCAATCTGACCAATTTTCACTTCCTGCACCGCCAGCTGGTCGGCGAAGGCGCCATCTTCCAGTCGACCTCGGACTCCGAGGTCATCCTCCACCTCATCGCCCGCAGCCGGAAGGCCAAGATCGTCGACCGCTTCATCGATGCCGTGTCGCGGATCGAGGGCGGCTACGCCCTGGTCTGCCTGACCCGCACCAAGATGATCGGCGCCCGCGATCCGCTGGGCATCCGGCCGCTGGTGCTGGGCAAGCTGGGCGACAGCTGGGTGCTGGCTTCCGAGACCTGCGCGCTGGACGCCATCGGCGCGACCTTCGAGCGCGACGTCGAGAACGGCGAGGTCATCGTCATCGACCACGAGGGGCTGCGCTCGCTCAAGCCCTTCCCGCCCCGCCCGGCGCGCCCCTGCCTGTTCGAATACGTCTACTTCGCCCGCCCCGACAGCCTCGTGAACGGCCGCTCGGTCTATGACGTGCGCAAGCGCATGGGCGCAGGGCTGGCCCGCGAGCACGCGGTCGAGGCGGACGTGGTGGTCCCGGTCCCCGACTCGGGCGTCCCGGCCGCGCTGGGCTATGCCCGCGAGAGCGGCATCCCCTACGAGATGGGCATCATTCGCAGCCACTATCTGGGCCGCACCTTCATCCAGCCCAGCCAGGGCGCCCGGCAGAGGGGCGTGCGCATGAAGCACAGCCCCAACCGCGCGGTGCTGGAGGGCAAGCGCGTCGTCCTGATCGACGACTCCATCGTGCGCGGCACCACCTCGGTGAAACTGGTCCGCGCCGTCCGCGCCGCGGGCGCCACCGAGGTCCACCTGCGCTCGGCCTCGCCGCCGATCCTGTGGCCCGACTTCTACGGCATCGACATGCCCGAGCGGGACCAGCTGATCGCTGCCCGCATGGGTCTGGGGGAGATGTGCCGGTACCTGGAGGTCGACTCGCTGGGCTTCCTCTCGGTCGATGGCCTGTACGCGGCCATGGAGGCCGGGCCGCGCGACCCGGCGAACCCGCAGTTCACGGACCACTACTTCACGGGCGAGTATCCGACCCGCCTGCTGGACCGGGAGATCGAGGAAGGCGGCCGCGAGGACTCGGGGCGGCAACTTTCCCTGCTGGTCAGCGCTTAACCGGCATGATCCAGCTCGGCTATTTCACGCTCGACACGCCCGACCTCGACAAGGCCCGGGCCTTTTACGGCGGCCTGTTCGGCTGGACCTTCGAGGCGGACTCCTCCCACGCCACCTATGCCCACGTCGCCGACAGCGACCCGCCGTTCGGTCTGCGCAAGGGGCAGTGCAAGGTCTACACCCACCTGTATTTCCGCGTCACGGACATCGAGACGCTGACGAAGCGGGCCGTCGATCTGGGCGGCAAGTCCGAGGTTCCGTCGGAAAGCGCCACCGGCCTGTCCGTCTCCATCGTCGACGACCAGGGCGTCAGCTTCAGTCTGTGGCAGCCCGGACCGGGCCTCTGAGACTGGCGATCCGCGCGCCGGGCGGCTATCAGCCCGCATGACTTCCGACCAGCCCCTGAAAGACCGCATCGCCCTCGTCGTCGGGGCCTCGCGCGGCATCGGCCATGAGGCCGCCCTCGCCTTGGCGCAGGCCGGTGCCCACGTCGTCGCGGCCGCCCGCACCCAGGGCGGGCTGGAGGAGCTGGACGACGCCATCTTCGCCGCGACCGGAAAGCACGCCACCCTGATCCCGTTCGACCTGGTGGACGGCGGGGCCATCGACCGGCTGGGCGGGGCCCTGTTCGAGCGGTTCGGCCGTCTGGACGTCTGGGTCAACGCCGCCGCCACGCTCGGGGCCGAGGGTCTGGCCCCGGTCAGCCACGCCGACCCGCGCCAGTTCGCCAAGATCGAGAAGACCAACTTCACCGCCGTCTATCGCCTGATCCGCTCGCTGGAGCCCCTCCTGAAGCTGTCGGACGCGGCCCGGGTGATCCACCTGACGACCTCGGTCGCCACCGCCCCGCGGGCCTTCTGGGGCGCCTATGCCGCGACCAAGGCGGGCGCGGAGGTGCTGATGAAGTGCTGGGCCAACGAGACCGAGACCATGCCCATCCGCATCTGCGTGCTGAACCCGGGCGGCATGCGCACCCAGATGCGGGCCCAGGCCTTTCCCGGCGAGGATCCGGAGACCCTGCCCCACCCGTCCGAGATCGCGCCCCTGATCGTGGAACTGGCCGATCCGACCCGCGAGCCGCCGCTGACGCTGAGCTTCAAGGACTGGCGCGACGGGCCGACGACGGCGGCGTTGGTCTAGCGGCGGCCGCCTGAGCCCTATTTCTTCGGCGCGTGCTTCTGGCCGGTGCGGATCCGGCCCGAGCGCGAGACCTGTCGGGCTCCGCCGCGCGCGCCCTTCTGGACCGCGACCGACGAGCCCGCCTTCTTGGACGAGCTGGCCTTCACGCCGCTGATGATGCGCGGCTTGGCCGTGCGCGTCTTCTTCTGCTCCAGCGCCTTGCCGGGCAGGTGAGACAGCATCTCGGCCTTCTCGGCCTTCTTGATCACGCGGCGCGGCGCGGTCTTGGCGTCGCCCTTGTAGCGCTCCGGCCCCGACTTGGCGCCGCCCGGCGCATAGGGATTGTCGCCCGCCGACGACTTCACCGTCAGCCGGATCGGCGTGCCGTGCAGGTCGAAGCTCTCGCGGATCGAGTTGATCAGATAGCGTTTGTACTGCTCGGGCATGGACGCGGCGCGGCTGGCCATCAGCACGAAGGTCGGCGGCCGGGCCTTGGTCTGGGCCACGTATTTCGGCTTGATCCGCTTGCCGTCCACGGCCGGCGGCGGGTGCCGCTGCACGGCCATGGCCAGCCAGGTGTTCAGATCCTTGGTCTTCACCTTCACCGACCAGGTCTCATAGGCCTGGATCACCGCGGGCATCAGGCGCTCGACGCCGCGCCCGGAATGGGCCGACAGGGCCACGAAGGGCGTGCCGCGCAGCTGGGGCAGCTTGTCCTCGGCCAGCCGCTTCAGTTCGGCCATCCGCGCCTGCGGCTCGTCTTCCAGGTCCCATTTGGAGGCGACGTAGATCAGGGCCCGTCCCTCGCGCTCGACCAGATCCGCCAGCTGCAGGTCCTGGATGTCGAAGGCGTGGTCCTTGTCCATCATCAGCACGACCACCTCGGCGAAGGTGATGGCGCGGATGGTGTCGGCGACCGACAGCTTCTCCAGCTTCTCCTGCACGCGCGCCTTGCGGCGCATGCCCGCGGTGTCGACGAAGCGGATCGGGCGGCCTTCCCACTCCCAGTCCACCGAGATGCTGTCGCGGGTGATGCCCGCTTCCGGCCCGACCAGCAGGCGGTCCTCGCCCAGGAGGCGGTTCACCAGGGTCGACTTGCCCGCGTTCGGCCGGCCGATCACGGCGATGCGGATCGGCTTGTCGGCCTCTTCCTCCTCCTCGACGAAGATGTCGGCCGAGGCCGCCAGCACCGCCGCGTACAGGTCGGCCATGCCCTCGCCGTGCTCGGCCGACAGGGCGACCGGCTCGCCAAAGCCCAGGGCGTGCGCTTCGCCCACGCCGCCGCCGCTCTCGCGGCTCTCGGACTTGTTGGCCAGCAGGACGATCGGCTTGTGCACCCGCCTCAGGCGCTCGGCGAAGATGCGGTCCAGCGAGGTCACCCCCTCGCGCGCGTCCATCATGAACAGGACCAGATCGGCGTCCTCGATCGCCAGCTCGGTCTGTTCGCGCATGCGCGATTCCAGACTTTCGTCGGTGACGTCCTCGTATCCGGCGGTGTCGATCAGCGTCAGGTCGATGTCGCCGATGTTGCCCTGGGCATAGCGCCGGTCGCGGGTCACGCCCGGGCGGTCGTCGACCAGCGCCAGCCGCTTGCCCACCAGCCGGTTGAACAGGGTCGACTTGCCCACATTGGGGCGACCGACGATGGCGACTTTGATGGCCATGACGCCGATCCAGACCCGTTTGTACGCTTAACGCAAGATGTCGTCAGCGGATGCTGACGAGCTCGCCCCGGTCGGTGACGACGATCAGGGCGCCGTCATAGGCGATCGGCGCGACATAGGCCGCCGCGCCGAGGTTGACCGTGCCCTGCACCTCGCCCGTCTTCGGGTTCAGCGCCACCGCCTCGCCGTCGGAGTTGACCAGCACCAGCCGGTTGGACGCCAGGATCGGCCCGGCCCACGACGGCCGCACGGTGCGGTCGAAGAAGCCCAGGAAGCCGCCCTCCTGACGCACGCGGCCTTCGTTCAGGTCGCGCGTCCAGTAGACCTGGCCGTTCTCACGGTTGACGACGGTCAGCTGGCCGACGTTCGAGACGACGTAGACCACGTCGCCCACGGGCAGCGGGGCCTGGACGCCGCCGATCGGCAGCTGCCAGCGCGGCTGACCCGAGCGGGCGTCCAGCGAGCCCAGCACGCCGGAGTGGCTGACCGCATAGACGAAGCCGCGCGAGATGACCGGACGACCGGCGATGTCGCGCACCTCCGACAGGGCGCTGGTGCGGCTGGTGCGCGACAGTTCGCGCTGCCACAGCGGCTGGCCGTTGGACGCGCGCAGCGCCAGCAGCTCGCCGGAGGAGAAGGGCGCGACCACGGTGTCGCCCGTGACCGCTGGCGAGGAGGCCAGCATGATCCGCGCCGGCTCGACGATGCCGCGATAGGACCAGGCCTGCTGGCCGGTGTTGACGTCGAAGGCGATGATCTGGTTGTCCACGTCGACGACGTAGACGCGGCCGCCCGACACGGTCGGCGCGCCGTGGATCGGCACGTCCACGGACGACTGCCACACGACGGCGCCCGTCGCGGCGTCCAGGGCGGTCATGGTGCGATAGCCGGACGAGGCGAAGACCTTGCCGCCCGAGACGGCCACGCCGCCGCCGAAGCCGCCGCGCTCGCCCTGGGGGCGCAGGTTGACGCGCCAGATCTGTCCGCCGTTGCGGGCGTCGACCGCCGAGACCGTCGATTCCCCGTCCATGACGAAGATGCGGCCGCCCTCGGCGACCGGCGGCGACATGACCTGGCTGGTCCGACCCGCGCCGGCGCCCACGTTCCGGCGCCAGGCGACGGTGAAGTCCGGCGCCGCGATGGCGTGCTCGACGGAGTTGTCGGCCGTGCCGCCCGGGTTCGGCCAGGCGGTGACCGCCTGCGGGCCGGGCAGGAAGAAGTCGCGCCCCGCCAGGGCGGCGGACGGGACCAGGGCCTGATCGAACTCGATCACGGGGATGCGTTCGCCCGCGCTGGCGACGTCCTCGGCCTGGGGGCCGCGCCCCAGATTGAAGGGCAGGACGCGCTGAATGGTGCCGCACCCCGCGACGACGAGGGCGAGGGCGGCGACCGATCCGGCCTTGAGCAAGCGATCCATGGGCATCTTTCCGACGATCATCACTGGGCCGGCGCGGCCGGAGCGGGCGCGGTCGGGGCGGGCGCCGGAGCGCCCGGGGCGGGAGCGGGCAGAT
>JAHJOO010000065.1 GCA_018820275.1 Alphaproteobacteria bacterium | reverse complement strand
GCCTACAACATGAAGCGGGTGATGGCGGTGCTGGGGACCAAGCCGCTGATGGAAGCGATCAGGGCGTGAGAAGAGGGCGCTCCGCGCCCCGTCGCCACTTCCGCTTCGCCGTGGCTCAGCACGTTTTTACACGGCCTCGACTCTCAGCTGACCTTCGGCAGGTCCGCTCTTGGGCTGGCTCCACACCATGGTGCTGTCAGTCTAACCCTAACCAGTCTCTACTGGTATGCTGAAAAGTCCATGCAGGGCAGGGACTTATGGCGAAATTCAGCTTCAAGCGGCACCGATTCAAAAGCGACATCCTCAAGAGCGCGGTCTGGCTTTATTACCGCTTCAATCTGAGCCTTCGAGACGTCGAGGAGATCCTCGCCGAGCGGGGGATCGACGTGTCCTACGAGGCCATCCGCGACTGGTGCCGGAAGTTCGGTCTGCAGATAGCCAGGAACCTGAAGCGGCGTCGGCCAGCTCCGTCGCCCCGGTGGCACCTCGACGAGATGGTGAGCTCGATCGGCGGCCGGCATATGTACGTCTGGCGAGCGGTCGACGACGAAGGGGAGGTGCTCGGCTCCGCCGTCGAACGTCGGCGGGACGCAGCGACGGCTGAAAGCTTCCTGAGAAAGCTACTGCAGCATCAGCCGGTTATGCCGGAGACGATCGTCACTGACGGCCTCGCTTCCTACAAGACCGCGCTGGACCGGCTCGGTCTGGGCGATCGCCATCGCCCCGGTCGCCTCCGCGAGAACAACCGTGCGGAGAACTCCCATCTGCCTATCCGCAAGCGCGAGCGGCAGATGATCGGCTTCAAAAGTGCCACTTCGGCCCAGCGGTTTCTGACCGTCCACACCGCCGTCTACAACACCTTCTACACCCAGCGGCATCTCATCAGCCGCAGCACGCTACGGGTCTTCCGAGCGCAGGCGCATGAAGCCTGGAGCGCGGCCGTCGCGTCATGAACCGGATCCTTCATCTTGGACGGGGAGGGGAGTTAAGTTGACAGCACTTGCGCCGGACGGGCCGAAGACCCGGCTTCAGGGCCCGGAGAACGAGGTCAGCGGTAGGGCATTGGGGGCGAATAGCGCCCGGAGGTCCGGCGCTTGGGAGCCCCCTGGTCGGGAGAGACGTCCGAGCCGGGGGTGCGTGGCGGTGAGGGCAGTCTAACCCGAACCAGTCTCTACTGAATTGAGAGGTGCCTTCGCCGAGGCGCTGTCACCTTAACTGTTCAATAGGGACGCGGCGAAATCAAAGGGCTAACTATTTCAGTGGCATGGCGCTAGCGCGCTTCGCGGCCCGCGCGACGCCTGCTTTGGCCGGCGCCGAAAACCGTGTTCACTCAAGTGTCTGTTTTGACGGAAAATTGTGCAACGTGCCTTCACTCACTCGACGACTACTCGGCGCCGACCGTCAATCCCCGCTCCTGGCGCAATGCAGCGCCTCTGGATTTATGGCTGAGGCTAACGCGCTCATCGACGGGGCGGCCGTTGCCGCACCTTCTCGAAAGCTGAGGTAAGGGCCGCTCCCTGCAGGCTCGGGGTTGAAGGTCTGGTATTCAGACGAGACCCGCCGCGCAGCCGAGCGCGATCGCTGCGGCGGTCGGGACGCCGAGCTTTTCGCAGATGTGCGCCCGGTGCATTTCCACGGTGCGCGAGCTGATGCCGAGGCGATGGGCGATCACCTTGCTGGGCGCCCCGGTCGCGAGATTCCGAAGAACTTCGCGTTCCCTGTCGCTGAGGCGGGAGATGGCGCCGGTGCGGCGACGCTGGTCGAGAAGATCGCTCAGTTGATCGGTCGCTCGGTCCAGGGCCGTCAGCAGGTCGGCGCGGCGGAGCGGCTTGCAAAGGAAGTCGACCGCGCCGCGCCTCATGGCGTCAACGGCCAGCGCGATATTGCCCTGTCCGGTGAGAAATACGATCACCATCGCAACCTGCCTGTCGGTGAGTTCCGCCTGCAACGCGGCGCCGTCCATGCCGGGAAGCGCCATATCGATGAGGGCGACCCCGGGCGGCAGGGCGTCGATGACCGCCAGGAGGGCTTCGGCGGTTTCAAACGCGCGGGTTTCATAACGCCCCGCGAGCGTCGCCTGCAGCGAGGCGAGAACGAGCGGATCGTCGTCGACAAGGTAAACGTACATGGCTTTCGACCGATAGGCTCACAAGGTGAGCGAGCGGTTAAGCTTCAGGGTCGCGGGACCGCGTAGGTGGTAGATTCACCGGCTTGCGTACGCCAGCGATCCGTCCAAGCTCGGGTCTCGACTGTGGAGTTTTCAGACCCGTCTTGGACAAGCTCGACCTCCGCCAGGCCTTCTTCCATGCCCACCCGGATCCGATGTGGATCTATGACATCGCGACGCTCGCGTTCCTGGACGTCAACGCGGCGGCGGAGCGGAAATACGGCTGGTCGCGCGCCGAGTTTCTGGCCATGTCGCTGGAGGACATTCGTCCGGCCGAAGACATCGAAAAGCTGCGGGCGCAGATCGACGGAACCACGGACGCGATCGACACCTCGGGCGTCTGGCGGTATCTGACCCGGGCCGGGCGAATGGTGTTCGTCGATGTGGTCTCGCACGAACTCGAGTATGGGGGCCGCGCGGCCCGTTTCGTTTCCGCGCGCGACGTCACGCGACTTGTCGAGCTTGAGCGGGAGCGAACCGCGATGCTCGAAAGCATCAGCGACGGCTTCTTCACCCTGGACGCCGAAGACCGCTTCACCTTCCTGAACGGGCAAGCGGAGGCATATCTGGACCGGCCGCGGGCGGAACTACTGGGCCGGAACGTCTGGGAGGCGTTCCCGGAAGCCCGAGACAAGATCTTCAAGGCCGCAGTGGAGACCGCCGTCGAGCGCCGACAGACCCAACGCTTCACCGAATACCTCGACCCGCCCGGCCGCTGGTTTCAGTCCGCCGTTCACCCGGCCGACAATGGGGGGGTGACCGTCTACTTCAGGGACGTGACCGCGGAGCGCGCGGCGGAGACGCAGCTGAGGCTCCTCGAACAGGCCGTGTCCCACCTGAACGACGTGGTCCTGATCACCGAGGCGAATCCGATCGAGGAGGCGTCGGGCGGACCGAGGGTGGTCTACGTGAACGACGCCTTCGTTCGCACGACCGGATACGAGAAAGCCGAGATCATCGGCAGGACGCCCCGGCTTCTTCAGGGTGCGGACACGTCGCAGGCCGAGGTGGACCGCATCAGGGACGCCTTGGCGCGCGGCGAGTCCGTCCGCGCCGAACTGGTCAACTATACGCGTCATGGCGCACCCTTCTGGGTCGAGATGGACATCGTTCCCATCGCGCTGGACGGAGTCGCCCATACCCACTTCGTCTCCGTGCAACGGGACATCACGGAACGCCGGACGGCGCAGGAGGCCATGCGGCTGGGCGAGGAGCGGTTCCAGCTCATGGCCCGGGCCACCAACGACGTGGTCTGGGACTGGGACATCGCGCGCGACGCTCTCTGGTGGAACAGCAATCTGCAGGACCTGTTCGGTTATTCGCCGGCCCAGGATTTGACCCCCGTGGAGTTCTGGTCGCAGCATACTCACCCGGATGACCGGGACCGGGTGCAGGCCGGCTTTACTGCGGCCCTGGAAAGCTCCCAGACCATCTGGCGCGCTGAATACCGTTTCCAGAAGGCAGACGGTCGCTATGCGGCCGTCGCGGATCGCGGCTTCATCATTCGCGACGACGCCGGGCGCCCGACACGGGCGGTCGGCTCGATGCTGGACGTTACCGAGCGCCGCGAGCTTGAGGAGAGCGTGCGGCAGTCCCAGAAGCTGGAGGCCATCGGCCAACTCACCGGAGGCGTAGCTCACGACTTCAACAACCTTCTGACGGTCATCCTCAACAACGCCGAGGGGCTGGAAGAGGCGCTGGCCGACCAGCCGAGCCTGAAAGACCTTGCCAGCATGACGATCCAGGCGGCCGAGCGGGGTGCCGAACTCACCAGTCGCCTCCTGGCGGTGGCGCGTCGTCAGGCGCTGAAACCAACCAATCTTGACCTGGGGACCCTCGTCCGGAACCTGCGGCCGCTGCTTCGGCGGACGCTGTCGGAGGACATCGAGATCGAGATCGTCGCACCGGCGAACCTCTGGCTGGTCGAAGCGGACTCGGGTCAGGTCGAGGTCGCCCTTCTCAACCTCGCCATCAATGCGCGGGACGCCATGTCAGGCGGTGGCAAGCTGACGCTGCGGCTGGACAATGTCGGCGAAGGCCGGGCTCCTCCCACGGGTGACCTCGGGATCCGGCGGCCCTGCGTCCGACTCGCGGTCTCGGACACTGGCCAGGGGATGCCCAAGGCTGTCCTCAGCCGGGCGTTCGAGCCTTTTTTCACGACCAAGCCGGTCGGCAAGGGGAGCGGTCTGGGGCTGTCGATGGTCTATGGCTTCATCAAGCAGACGGGGGGCGAGGCCAGGATCCGGTCGGCGCCGGGCAAGGGCGCCACGGTGGAACTGTTCTTCCCCAGCTTGGCCAGGGGGACCTCTGCAACGCCCGTTCCCGCACGCCCCCGCCTTGGCAAAGGGGGGTGCGAACACATCATGGTGGTCGAGGACGACGCGTTCGTGCGGGAGAACCTGACCGTGCAACTGCGGGCGCTGGGATACCGCGTCACGACAGCAGAAGGGGCTGCGGAGGCGCTCGCGGGTTTGCCGGACGACATCGACCTCCTCTTCACCGATGTCGTCATGCCGGGCGGCATGAACGGTCGTGACCTGGCGATACGGGCCCTGACGCTGCGGCCGGGCCTGCGCGTGTTGTTCACCTCGGGCTACTCGCGGGACGCGCTCCTGACCGAAGGACGGCTACCACCCGGGGTGCAGCTGCTGGGCAAGCCCTACCGCCGACACGAGTTGGCGGACAAGGTTCGCGAGGTGCTGGACGCGGAGCCCCTCGCCTTGGCGTAAGGTTGTCGGCTTACCGTAGAATTCCTGTCTGGCGGTTCGACCTGCCCGGCTGCACCCTTATCTGCATCGAGACTGGTCGGTCGGCGAGGCGGTCATGAATCATCACATCATCCGACGCCCCCTCGTCGCTTC
Source organism: Alphaproteobacteria bacterium (assembly GCA_018820275.1). Classification (GTDB taxonomy): domain Bacteria; phylum Pseudomonadota; class Alphaproteobacteria; order Caulobacterales; family Caulobacteraceae; genus Brevundimonas. Next base: position 22,246 of record JAHJOO010000065.1, on the reverse strand, counting down.
GGGCACGACGGGAGACGGGTCGTGACCGGGCGCGCGCAGGATCGTCTGGTCCTTCTTATCGAGGACGACCGTCCGCTGCTTTTGGCGATGGGACGCGCGTTCGCCCGAGCCGGCGCCCAGGTGATGCTGGCCCAGGACGGCACCGAGGGTCTCGAACGCTTCATGACAACCTCTCCGGATCTTGTGGTGACCGATATCGTGATGCCTGAACGTGAGGGCATCGAGACCATCCTCGCCATGAAGGCGGCGCGTCCCGAGGTGCCGATCCTGGCGGTCTCGGGCGGCGGCCAGACGCCGGCGCGGGAGTTTCTAACCCTCGCCAAGGGGCTCGGCGCCGACGGCGTGCTCGCCAAACCGTTTCGCGCCGGGCAACTGCTCGACGCCGCCCGTCTCCTGATCGACCTCCCGCCCATCAATGCCGCAGCCTGACTTGCCGACCTTCCGACATGAACTGAACAATCACCTCGCTCGGGTCATCGCCCAGGCCGAGGCCCTGATGGACCATGTGCCTCCGGACGGGGCGGCCTTCCGTGCGGCCGACGCCCTGATCGTGCTGGTCGAGGAGACAGCGGCCCTGGTCAGTCGGACACTCGATCCGTGCAGCTAGCCGCTAGCCTCACGACCTCTGTCTGGGAAATGCTGCGGGATGCGGGCGCTGCTCAGGCCGCCGAGCGCGGGCAGGTTCATGTCATCTCGGTCGCTGCGATCCGGGACGCCGTCGGCACGCGCTGGACCCGGCATCAGGATCTGGTCGAAGATTTCGTCATTCGAGCCTTCAAAAGGGCTGCGCGTGACGATGATTTCATCGTCCGGGTGAACGACGCCGATTTCATCCTGATCCAGCCGGGGCACCCGGCGGTTGGGGCTTTGAGCCGGGCGTCCCAGCTCATGCGCGAGACGCTCAGCTACTTCCTCGGCGCCGTGAAGGCGGAGGACGTGCGCATCGCCATCGTTGACCGGCTCCAGGGCGAGGCCGTCGAGGCGACGGCGGTCTCGGCCGATCAGCTGGATCGCGCAGCGGCCGATCGACCCCGCGACCTGAGCGACAGCCTGGACGGTTCGGCTCCGTGGGAACGCTTCGGAGTCACCTCGCCGGTCCGCAAAACGGCGCTGATCGAGCGGCCCAATGCCGCCAACCTTCGCGTGCTTTTCTACCTCGAGCCTGTATGGAATGTGCGGCAGGGCGCGGTCGCGGCTTTCCGGATCCGATCCGTGGTTCTGCAGGAAGCAGAGGACGGCCAACTGCTGCCGACCGGGCCTGAAGATCTGACGCCCAGGTGTCAGCTGGAGCTAGCGCTCCGCCGGGTCTCCTTCGCCACTGAGGTCTGGGACAGCAGTCCGGGACCGCCACCCGCCCTGCATCTTCCTGTGGCTTTCCACGGGCTGACGCATTCGAGCGCCCGGACAGCCTTCGTCGCGCGCCTCGCGGGGCTGAAGGAGGCTGGCCGTCAGCGGCTGGTGATCCTGGAACTGACGGATGTTCCGGCTGGCCTGCCGGCGCTGATCCTCAGCGGACTGGTCACCCAGCTAAAGCCATTCTGTCGCGGCCTGTTGGCCCGTGCTGAGGAGCCTGGGGACATCGTGCGATGGCGCGACACGGGCCTCTGCGGCGTCGTCCACCTGTCGGGCGAGGCCGGGCAAGGACAGGATCTGCTCAAGCGCTTCGCGACGGCGGCACGGGACGCGGGGATGGCCGCTGCCTACTATGATGTCAGTACGCACAGCCGGTTCATGCAGGCCTGGGCGGCGGGCTTTTCCCACCTGTCGGGAGATCTCATCTCGCGCACTTTCGGTGAACCGGTCGTCCCGCAGCGGTTTGGCGCGTGCGATCTTTACGCGCTAGGCTGACGGCGGCGGTCGACTTTAGCGATCGCCGCGAGGCACATGACGCCTGACGTCCATCAAGGGGGCCGATGGAGCCGCCAGAGTCAGGAGCCTGACGGCTTCGATCATCGTGCGTACGCCCAGTCGCTTGATGGCGCGCTCCCGATGGACCTCGATCGTCCGAGCGCAAAGACCGAGCTCGAAGGCAATAACTTTCGTCGTGATCCCGTCGGCGACGCGGTCGAGGAGCTGACGCTCGCGAGGTGACAGGAATCGCCGCTCCTGATGTCCGAGAGCACGGTGCGCGACCTGGGCATTGAGGTAGACGACGCCTTGGAGATGTCGGAGCAGATCGACCTCTAGCCGACAACCACTTATGTCGGCCTTATGCGGCGCGGCGCGTTCCAAATAGCGCCCTTATGCGGATGCGGCGTCTGATCGCCCCCTGTCGAACACAGGGAGTGCGGCATGGCCGACGTGATCTATCTGGCGATCGGCGGCGGGAGCTTCGTGCTCTTCGCCGCTCTCGCCGCTGGACTGAAGCGGGTGTGATGATGGTGATCGGGGTCCTTTGGGGCGTCGGCGCGGTCGTCGTCGCCGTGTACATGGTCGCGGCGTTGCTGCGGCCCGAGCGGTTCTAGGAGAGCCGCGTCGTGAACATTCAAGGATGGGCGGAAATCGCCCTGACGCTCGGTCTGGCCTGCCTGCTCGGCTGGCCCATCGGCGTCTACATGTCGCGCGTCTGGAACGGCGAACGCACCTGGCTCGACCCGGTGCTGAAGCCCGTCGAGGGCGTTTTCTACAAGGCCTCGGGCGTGGACCCGAGCCGCAGCCAGGGCTGGCTCGGCTACGCGGGCGCGCTTCTGGCCTTCAACGCGGCCGGCTTCTTTGCCCTCTATGCGATCCTGCGCCTTCAGGGCGTGCTGCCGATGAACCCGCAAGGGTTCGACGGCCTGAACGCGCACATGGCGTTCAACACCGCCGTCAGCTTCGTCACCAACACCAACTGGCAGGCCTATGGCGGTGAAACGACGATGTCGACGCTCAGCCAGATGCTGGGCCTGACCGTACAGAACTTCCTCTCAGCGGCCACCGGCGCGACCATCGCGGCGGCCTTGGCGCGCGCCTTCGTCGCCGATCGCGGCCAGGGCGTCGGCAACTTCTGGGCCGATGTGACGCGCACCACGCTCTATGTGCTGCTGCCCCTGTCGTTCGTCTTGGCCATCGTTCTGGCGGGTCTCGGCATCGTCCAGTCGCTGGAGGCTTCGGCCACGGCGACGACGATGGAGGGCGGTCCGCAGACCATCAGCCTGTTCCCGACCGCCAGCCAGCTGGCGATCAAGCAGCTGGGCATCAACGGCGGCGGTATCTTCAACGTCAACTCCGCCCATCCGCTGGAGAACCCGACGCCACTGACCAACTTCATCACGGCGGTCTGCATCAATGTGCTCGGCTGGGCCGCCTTCTTCGCGTTCGGCCGCAGCGTGCTGGCGAAGAAGGATGTCCGGGCGCTGGCGATCGCGGCGCTGGTGCTGCTGTCGGCTTCGGCAGTGGCGATGTACGCCATCGAGACCCAGACCGTGCCGTCGCTGGCCGCCGCCGGGGTCGAGGCGAGCCAGAACCTGGAGGGCAAGGAAGTCCGCTTCGGCGTGCCGTCCTCCGTCGCCTGGGCGACCATGACCACCGGGGCCTCGAACGGTTCGGTGAACTCCATGCACGCCAGCTACATGCCGCTGGGCGGCGGCCTGCAGATATTCCTGATGCAGCTTGGCGAGATCCTGCCGGGCGGCATCGGGTCGGGCATCGCCGTCATGGTGCTGATGGCCGTGCTGGCCGTCTTCGTCGCCGGGCTGATGGTCGGGCGTACGCCTGAGTATCTCGGCAAGAAGATCGAGGCGCGCGAGATCCAGTACACCATGGTGGCTGTGCTGGTCCTGCCGCTGGCCATCCTGGGCTTCGCGGCGGCCGCTGCCGTCCTGCCCCAGGCGTTGGATGGTCTGCTGAACGACGGCCCGCACGGCCTGTCGGAGATCCTCTATGGCTACACCTCCGCCGCCGCCAACAACGGCTCGGCCTTCGCGGGGCTGACGGCGAACGGGCCCTGGTGGGCGACGACGCAAGGCCTCGCCATGCTGCTGGGCCGCTTCGTTCCGGCCGTGGCCGTGCTGGCCGTCGCCGGCAGTCTGGTGGTCAAGCCCAAGCTGGCTCCGTCCGTCGGGACCCTGCCGACCCACGGGCCGCTGTTCATCGGCCTGCTGATCGGCGTGATCCTCATCCTGGGGGGGCTGCAGTTCTTCCCCGCCCTCGCACTCGGCCCGATCGTGGAGCATTTCGACATGCTCCAGGTCGTGGCCCGTCTCTGACCCGAACGGACCCACGACATGACAGACATGTCCCTTCACGCCCCGCGCTCGCCGATCGCCGGCGGGCTGTCGGGGGCGATGCTGGGCCGGGCGCTTGGCGATGCCGTCGTCGAGCTGAACCCGGTCAAGCTGCTCAAGAACCCTGTGATCTTCACCACCTGGATCGTGGCCCTGCTGGCCACGGTCTCGGCGGCGGCGGAGATCGCGTCCGGTGACGGCTTCGGGTTCTCGCTGCAACTGGCGCTGTGGCTGTGGGCCACGGTGCTGTTCGCCAATGTCGCCGAAAGCGTGGCCGAAGGACGCGGCAAGGCGGCGGCGGACAGTCTTCGCGCCACCCGCGTGACCACCAAGGCCAAGCTGATCGTCGATCCCAAGACCGGCACGGTGGTTCCAACTCCGGCGCACGAGCTGGAGATCGGCTCGATCATCCTGGTCGAGGCGGGCGACGTCATCGCCTCGGACGGCGAGATCATAGAGGGCGTCGCCTCGGTCAACGAGGCCGCTATCACCGGAGAGAGCGCGCCGGTGATCCGCGAGTCGGGCGGCGACCGCTCGGCGGTGACCGGCGGCACCACCGTGGTGTCGGACTGGATCAAGGTGCGCATCACCGCCAGGCCCGGCTCGACCTTCCTGGATCGCATGATCGCCATGGTCGAGGGGGCGGATCGGCGGAAGACGCCGAACGAGGTGGCGCTCGCCGTGCTGCTGGCCGGGCTGACGCTGGTGTTCCTGATCGCGGTCGTGACCCTGCTCGGGCTCGGCGCCTATTCGGGCGTGGACCTGGATCCGATCGTGCTGGGCGCTCTGTTCATCACCCTGATCCCGACGACAATCGGCGGGCTTTTGTCTGCCGTCGGCATCGCGGGCATGGACCGGCTGCTGAAGGTCAATGTGCTGGCCACCTCCGGCCGGGCGGTCGAGGCCGCGGGCGACGTCGACACCCTGCTGCTCGACAAGACCGGCACCATCACCTTCGGCAACCGCATGGCGACCGAGGTCATCCCGGTCCCCGGCGTGCGGCCCGAAGACGCTCTGCGTGCCGCCGTCATGGCGTCGCTGGCCGACGAGACGCCGGAAGGCCGCTCCATCATCGAACTGGGCCGCAACGCCGGCCTGACGGCCGAGCTGCCGCAGGGCGCGACCGCCATCCCCTTCACCGCCGTGACGCGCCAGTCCGGCGTGGATGCGGGCAGCGAGGCCTGGCGAAAGGGCGCGGTCGATGCGGTGCTGAAGTCGCTGGACCTGACCGAGACCCAGGCTTCGGCCGAGTTCCGGCAAGGCGTGGACCGCATCGCGCGGTCGGGCGGCACGCCTCTGGCCGTCACCCACAACGGCACCCTGATCGGGGTCATCCACCTGAAGGACGTGGTCAAGCCGGGGGTCAAGGAACGCTTCGCCGACCTGCGACGCATGGGGCTTCGGACCGTGATGATCACCGGCGACAATCCGGTCACGGCCGCCGCGATCGCCTCAGAAGCAGGTGTGGACGACTACCTCGCCGAGGCCACGCCCGAGGACAAGATGCGCCTCATCAAGGCCGAGCAGGCCAAAGGCCGTCTGGTCGCCATGTGCGGGGACGGGGCCAACGACGCGCCTGCGCTCGCCCAGGCCGACGTCGGCGTCGCCATGCAGACGGGCGCCCAGGCCGCGCGCGAGGCCGGCAACATGGTCGATCTGGACAGCGATCCCACCAAGGTCATCGAGATCGTCGAGGTCGGCAAACAGCTGCTGATCACGCGCGGGGCCCTGACCACCTTCTCCATCGCCAACGACGTGGCCAAGTACTTCGCCATCATCCCGGCGATGTTCGTGGTCGCCCTGCCGTCGCTCGGCGCGCTCAACGTCATGGGGCTGCACAGCCCCGAGAGCGCCATCCTGTCGGCGGTGATCTTCAATGCGCTGGTGATCGTGGCGCTGATCCCGCTCGCTCTGCGCGGCGTGAAGTACCGCGCCATCGGGGCCGGCGCCCTGCTCGGCCGCAACCTGCTGATCTACGGCCTCGGCGGTCTGATCGCGCCCTTCGTCGGCATCAAGCTGATCGACCTGGTCGTCTCCGGGCTCGGCCTGGCCTGAGCCCCATCCTCCTCCTGTGAAAGTTCATTCCATGCGCAAGCGCATACCCCACGCCTCCGGCCGCAACGACGTGATCTTCGGCCTGGTCGCCATCGCCGGCATCTTCGGTCTGGCCCTCTGCGGCTCGGCCCGCGCCCAGGACGTGTCGGCCAACCTCGGCGTCACCTCCGACTACGTGTTCCGCGGCGTTAGCCAAACGGAGGAAGACCCGGCGCTTCAGGCCGGCGTCGATCTGGGTTCCGGCGCTTTCTACGCCGGTGCCTGGGCGTCCAACGTGTCCTATGCCGGCGACGACGAGACCTCTCTGGAGGCCGATCTCTACGCCGGCTTCCGGCCGCAGTTCGCGGCCTGGGACTGGGACTTCGGGGCTGTCGCCTATCTGTACGACGACCCGTCCGGCCTCGATTACGACTACGTGGAGCTGAAGGCCGCGGCGTCGCGTGACGTGGGTCCGGTGACCTTCGGGGCGGCGGTGTTCTGGTCGCCCGACTTCTTCGGCGCGGCCGAGGACGAGGCGACCTATGCCGAGGTCAATCTGGCCTGGGAGCCCACGAACCGCTGGACCGTGTCCGGCTCCGTGGGGCGGCAGTGGGTCTCGTCCGACTTCGACTACACGACCTGGAACGCCGGTGCCGCCTACGCCCTGACCGACACGCTGGCGCTGGACGTCCGCTACCACGACACCGATGAGCATGACTTCGGCGCGGTTTACGAGAGCCGCGTCGTCACCAGCCTGAAGGCGACCTTCTGATGCTGAACGCCCTACGCCCCGCGATCGTGATGATCGCTCTCTTCACCGCCCTGCTGGGCCTGGCCTATCCGCTGGCCGTGACCGGGATCGCCCAGGTCGCCTTTCCGGATCAGGCGAACGGCAGCCTGATCCGCGACGCCGACGGCATCGTGCGCGGCTCGGCCCTGGTCGGCCAAGGCTTCGCCGAGGCCGGCTACCTGCACCCCCGCCCCTCGGCGGCCGGCGAAGGCTATGACGCCTCGGCCTCGTCGGGCTCAAATCTCGGCCCGTTGAATCCGGATCTGATCGAGCGGGTGAAGGCCGACGCCGACGCGGTCCGGGCGGAGACCGGCGCCGCCGTGATCCCCGCGGACGCCGTCACCACCTCCGCCTCGGGTCTCGACCCGCATGTGTCGCCGGAATACGCTCGGCTGCAGGCCCGACGCATCGCCGATGCGCGCGGCGCGCCTCTCGGGGAGGTCCTTCAGGTGATCGAGGCCAACGTCGAGACTCCGCTTCTGGGCTTCATCGGCCAGCCGCGCGTCAACGTCCTGATCACGAACCGGGCGCTGGACGCCCGGTTCCCGACGGGCTGAGGCTTGGACCCGGGCCCGGCTCCGTCGGCTTTGGCCGCCCGACGAAAGCGGGGGCGGCTGAAGGTGTTTCTCGGCATGTCGCCGGGGGTCGGCAAGACCTATGAGATGCTGCGCGCCGCCCGACGCCGAAAGGCCGAGGGCGGCGACGTCGTCGTGGGGGTGGTTGAGACGCACGGCCGGCGAGAGACCGAAAGCCTGCTGCGTGGCCTGGAGGTCATGCCGCGCGCCCCCATCGACTATCGAGATCGGACGCTTCTGGAGTTCGATCTCGACGGCGCGATCGCGCGTCGGCCGGAACTTCTGCTGGTCGACGAGTATGCCCACTCCAACGTCCCCGGATCGCGCCATCCCAAGCGCTGGCAGGACGTGGAGGAAATCCTGGACGCCGGCATTGACGTCTGGACCACCCTGAACGTCCAGCATCTGGAGAGTCTGTCCGACGTCGTCCTTCGCATCACCGGCGTGCGCCAGCACGAGGCCGTGCCGGACAGCGCCCTCTCACGCGCCGACGAGATTGAAGTCGTCGACATCACGCCCGACGAGCTGAGGAAGCGGCTCGCCGAGGGCAAGGTCTATGTGCCCGAGACGGCGCGCCTGGCCGCCGACCGCTTCTTCAAGGTCGAAAACCTGATCGCGCTGCGCGAACTCGCGCTGCGCCGCGCCGCCCAGACCGTGGACGACCAATTGGTGGCGACTCTGCGCGATCGCGGGATGGAAGGGCCGTGGGCGGCGGGAGAGCGGATCCTGGTCCTGGTGGGCGGCGACCCCATGGCCCCGTCACTGGTTCGGACCGGCCGGCGCCTGTCGGACATGATGATGGACGCGCCGTGGACGGTCGCGCACGTCGACCGCCCGAACCGGGCCCCCACGGGTCCGCAAGGAACGGCGAAGCTTGGCGAGGCCTTTGTGCTGGCAGAACAGCTGGGCGGACGCACGGTGCTGCTGACGGGCGACGACGTGGTCGCCACGGTCATGGACTACGCCCGCCGCGCCAACGTGACCCAGATCGTCATCGGTAAGGGCCTCGACAGCCGGATCAGCGAGTGGCTGGGCCGGTCTCTGGCGGCGGAACTCCTCCGCGCGGCGAAAGGCGTCGCCATTCACGTCGTGACCGACGCACCCCATGCGGACGACCCGTCGATCAAAAAGGTCCGCTTGAAGCCATTGGCGTCCGACTGGCGCGGCTATGGCATCGGCGCGGGGTTTATCGTCGCGGCCACCGGCTTGGCCACCCTGCTGGACCGGACGTTCGCCCGCGTCGATCTGGGCGTGGTCTACCTGTCGGCCGTGCTGGCGGCGGGAGTGCTATACGGCCTCAGGCCGGCGCTGGCTGCCGCGACCGTCGCCTTCCTGACCTACAACTTCCTGTTCCTGGAGCCGCGCTACACCTTCCTGATCGGCTCGCCGACCGACATCCTGACACTGCTGGTCTTCTGGGCCGTGGCGTTGGCGACCGGGGGCCTTGCAGGGCGGGTCCGGGACCAGGCCCGCAACGCCGAGCGGCGTGCGTCCGCAGTGTCGGCCCTGCTCGCTGCAAGCCAGAGCCTGGCCGCCGCCGACGACCGGCCGGAGACCGCCAGGGTGCTGGCCGAACAGACCGCCGCCGCAGTCGCCGGCAGGGCCGTGGTGCTTCTTCCCGACGGGGTGGACATCGAGGTTGCCGCCGCCGCACCCACGTCCGGGCCGCTGGACTCCACCGCCATGGCCGCCGCGCGCTGGGCTTGGGAGAGGGGAGAGGCGGCCGGTCACGGAACAGGCACGCTGCCGCAGGCGAAGTGGACCTTCCGCCCCCTGGATGGCCTGCGGTCTCGCGCCGGCGTCGTAGGCATCGAGGCGGCGGCCCTGAAGCCCGGGTCGGACGAAGAGCGGCTGGTTCTCGCCATGCTGGAGCAGGGCGCCGTCGCCATCGAGCGGGCACAGCTGGCCGGCGATGCCGTCGAGACCCAGACTCTGAAGCGCACGGACCGATTCCGCAGCGCCCTGATGAACTCGGTGAGCCACGATCTGCGCACGCCGTTGTCGACCGTCCTCGGCTCGGCCACGACCCTGATCGACTACGGCGACGACCTGAAGCCCGCCGTGCGGAAGGACCTTCTGCTCAGCATCCGCGAGGAGGCCGAGCGTCTCAGCCGGTATGTCGGCGACCTTCTGGACATGACCCGGCTCGAGGGCGGCGCGCTGAACGTCAAGTCGGACTGGATCGACGTGCGAGACGTGCTGAACGCCGCCGCCGACCGTGTGTCGCGTCGACTGGGTGATCGGCATATGACCCGCGATTTCCCTGACCGCCTGACCGCCGTTCCGGCCGACCAGGCCCTTCTGGAGCAGGCGCTGGTCAACATCCTGGAGAACGCCATCGCCTACAGCCCCGACGGCACGACGATCGAACTGGCGGCCTATGAGGACCGGGGCTCGGTAATCATCTCCATCGAGGACGAGGGCCAGGGCATCCCCACTGCCGAACTGGAGCGGGTCTTCGACAAGTTTCGGCGCATGGAGGAGCCGTCGGATCGCACGAAGGGCGCGGGTCTGGGTCTGGCCATCGCCAAGGGCTTCGTCGAGGCCATGAACGGCCGCATCGCTGCCGCCAGCCCAATCCACGAAGGCAAAGGCACCCGCATCCTCATCAGCCTGCCCAAGGCCGTCGCCACCCACCCCGACCTGCTCTAGCGTGCCCTGATGTCCGCCGTCCGCCCCCAGGTCCTCGTCATCGACGACGAGCCGCAGATTCACCGCTTCCTGTCGCCCGCGCTGGACGCCGCCGGCTATGAGCCGAAGCGCGCAGACAGTGGACAGGAAGGGCTGAGGGGAATCGCGCTTTGGAGCCCCGACGCCGTGGTGCTGGATCTCGGCCTACCCGACATGGACGGCAAGGACGTGCTGGCTCGCGCGCGCGAGTTCTACAAGGGCCCGATCATCGTCCTGTCGGCCCGCGACCGGGAGGCGGAGAAGATCACCGCCTTGGACCTGGGGGCCAACGACTACGTTGAGAAGCCTTTCGGCGTGGGGGAACTGTTAGCCCGCATCCGGGCCGGGCTTCGCCAAGCTGATGCCAGGCCGACGCCGTCTGGGCCACTTCGGATCGGAGATGTCCTGATTGATCTGGAGTATCGTCGGGTCGAGCGGAGCGACGCCGTCATCCGCCTGACGCCTAAGGAGTATGAAGTCCTGGCCCACCTCGCCCGTGACGCCGGGAAGGTGGTTGGGCACCGAGACCTGCTGACCGCTGTCTGGGGAGGCGCGCACAAGGACGACACTCAATATCTGCGTGTTGTCGTGGGTCAGCTGCGCCAGAAGCTGGAACCGGACCCCTCCAAGCCCTCCATAATCGAGACCGAAGCTGGCGTGGGCTACCGCCTGAAGGTCTGATCTACGGCTAGGCGTCGATGTCCGGTTCTGGCGCAGAAAAGACGGCTTGTCCTCCGCGCGACGGTACTGCTTGCGCCAACTTTGCCCGCCACCTCATTCGAGCGACACTTCGCGGGTGGCCGCGACCTAGATCTCTAGTTGGTACCAAAGTCTGGACCAGCGCCATGCGCCGGTATAAAATTCAGCTATTACAACGCCCGGTGCTGTCAACTTAACCGGCGAGTAATTGTCGACCCGGTCCGGGGCGGTCCGCATTTCGATTGCAAAACATATGTTTAAGTGAACTTCGCCCGCGCCCGCAACGCAAGTGGCCATCGGGCTGGCCGCAAAGCGCTCTAACTTCATGCGATTGAAATCGTTATATGTTTCATCCTGCCGGATCTTTACTCACCCGTTAAGTTGACAGCACCCATTCGCGACCGCACTGACGGTGCCGGCGTGCGCCAAGCGCGCCGCACCCTGCGGTAAACTTTCTGGAAGTATTCGGCTGGCTCTTTAGAGCATTCCGGCTCGGGGGCCGGTGGCGGACAGAGAGGGATTCGAACCCTCGGTAGGCTTTCACCTACACACGCTTTCCAAGCGTGCGCGATCGACCACTCCGCCACCTGTCCGTTCACGACCGTGCGTGACCCGCCGCGGGAGGTCGATGCGGCGGGAGGCGAGCGAGATAGACGAAGGCGCCCCCCTCGGCAAGCGGGGATGGGCCCCCCATATGGGGCGACGAGATCGAGGAGACCGCCATGCTGCCCCAGAAGATGAACCTGCCTTCGCCCGACGCCGCCCTGCCGGGGCGCGCGACGCCGCTGGAGACCGACGAGGTCCACGTAATCAACGGCCGGCCGCTGAAGGGGCCGCATCCCGAAGGGTTCCAGACGGCCATCTTCGGCATGGGCTGTTTCTGGGGCGTGGAGCGGGTGTTCTGGAACCTGCCGGGCGTCTGGGTGACGGCGGTCGGCTATGGCGCCGGCTACACACCGAACCCGACCTATGAGGAGGTCTGCACCGGCAAGACCGGGCACAACGAGCTGGTGCAGGTCGTCTTCAATCCGGCCGAGATCACCTATCCCGAACTGCTGAAGGCCTTCTGGGAGAACCACGACCCGACCCAGGGCATGCGCCAGGGCAACGATCTCGGCACCCAGTACCGCTCGGGCATCTACGTCCTGAACGAGGCGCAGCAGGCCGAGGCCGAGGCCTCGCGCGACGCCTATCAGGCGGCGCTGGCGGCGGCGGGGCGGGGCACGATCACGACCGAGATCGTGCCGGCCGGGCCGTTCTACTTCGCCGAGGGCTATCACCAGGGGTATCTGGCCAAGAACCCGGCCGGCTATTGCGGCATCGGCGGCACGGGCGTGACCTGCCCGATCGGCGTCGGCGTCGAGGCCTGATCATGGATCGCGCCGGGGTGGGCAGGGTCTGCCTGGCGCTGCCCGGCGTCACCCTCGAACACGCCTTCGGCGACGACCACGACGTCTACAAGGTCGGAGGCAAGATGTTCGCCCTCGTCGGCGGCGAAGGGGCGCTGAGCTTCAAGGTCTCGGACATCGCCTATGAGGTGCTGACCGAGAGCGGCCGCGCGCGGCCGGTGCCCTATCTGGCGCGGGCGAAGTGGGTGAACCTTGCGGCGCCCTCGGACTGGCCTGACGACGAGCTGGCCGAACATCTGGCGATCGCCCACGGCCTCGTCGCCGCGAAGCTGACGCGGAAGGCGCGGGTGGAGCTGGGGCTCTAGCTCCGGTCCCGCTCCGTCGCGATCCAGGCGTCCATCCGCAGGTCCAGCAGGTCCAGCGGCAGGGGGCCGTCGACCAGCAGGGCGTCGTGGAAGCGGCGCACGTCGAAGCGGTCGCCCAGCGCCGCCTCGGCCCGGGCGCGGATGTCGCGCAGACGGATCTCGCCGACCTTGTAGGCCGTGGCCTGACCCGGCCAGCCGACGTAGCGCTGCAGCTCGGTCTCGATGTTGTGGGGGGCCAGGGCGGAGTTGTCGCGGAAGCAGGCGCGGGCCTGTTCGACCGACCAGCCCTTCCAGTGCATGCCGGTGTCCGCCACCAGGCGGCAGGCGCGCCACATCTCGTAGCTCAGGCGGCCGAAGCGCTCATAGGGCGTGCGGTAGAAGCCCATCTCCTCGCCCAGGAACTCGGCGTACAGGCCCCAGCCCTCGGTGAAGGCCGTGACGTCGGCGGCGCGCCGGAAGTAGGGCTGGGCCTCGGCCTCCTGCTGCAGGGCGATCTGCAGGTGGTGGCCGGGGACGGCCTCGTGCAGGGTCAGGGCCGGCAGCTCGTACAGCGGGCGCTGGTCCAGCTTGCCGGTGTTGACGATATAGCCGCCCGCCACCCCGCCCTTCAGCGAGCCGGCGAAGTAGCGGCCGGTGGTGTAGGTGGCCTCGATCTCGACCGGCACGGGGCGCACGCCGTAGGGGGTACGGGGCAGGGTGCCGAACAGGGCGGGCAGGCCGTCATCGGCGCGCTTGGACATCTCTGACGCCTTCTCCAGCAACTGCTCGCGGCTGGTCGCATAGAACTGCGGGTCGGTGCGCAGGAAGTTCAGGAAGCCGGCGAAGTCGCCGGTCCAGCCGGCGGCGCGCATCTCCACGTCCATGCGCGCGCGGATGCGGGAGACCTCCTGCAGGCCCAGCTCGTGGACCTGATCGGGCGTCATCTCCGTGGTCGTGTAGCCACGCACCAGCCAGGCGTACATGTCGCGCCCGCCGGGCTTCAGGCCGAGGCCGGGGGCCTCCGGCGCGCGGGGCAGATAGTCGGTCTTCAGGAAGTCGAGCCACGTCCGCCGCGCCGGCATGATCCGGTCGGCGATTATCGCCTGGGCCCGCGCGCGCAGGTCGGCCTGGTCGGCGGCGGAGATCGAGGCCGGCAGACTGGCGAAGGGCCGCATCAGGGGGTCGCGGTCGATCGTCATCGCCGCGTCGGTCTCGGCCAGGGACAGGGCGCTGACGACGACGGAGCGCGGCTGGATCAGGCCGGTGTCCAGTCCGCGCCGGGCGTTGGCGGTCGACGCCGCGTAGAGGTCGGGGATGGCCGCCATGCGGCCCAGCCAGTTCTCGGCGTCCTGCCGGGTGGCGATGCGCGTGACCGAGGCGAAATAGCCGAGCGACTGTCCCACCCCGCCCTCGGAGTTGAAGGCCAGACGCCCCGTGTCGAGATCGATGCCCTCGATCTCGCGCGTGATCAGCCGGTCCAGCAGGGCGTGGTTGATGCGGTCGTCCAGCGGCAGGCCGGTCGGGTCGATGGCGTCCAGCCGGGCCTTGAACGCGGCCAGTTCCGGACGGCGGGCCAGTTCGCCCTCGCGGCTGTTGTCGGGCAGGCGGGTCTGGGCGGCGCGGTCGCCTTCTTGCCCCGCCGTGATGGGGTCGTTGCGGCGCAGGAAGGTCTCATAGTCCGCGATCAGGGCGGCGAGGGGGGTGGCCACGGGGCGGGCGGCCTCGGTCGGGATGACGGCCGCGCCGTCGGCGGCGCAGGCGGCGAGCAGCAGGGCGGCCGCCCCGGCGGTGATGGCGCTTCGATGCATGGCGGGTCCCCCTCGTTGGCGCGAGGGTGCGTACGGGTTCACCACCGGGTCAAGTCAGCCGCAGGCGGCGAAGAAGCGCTCGATGCCGGGCAGGGAGCCCGGCCGGGCGACCATGGGGGCGCGCCAGTCGGGCCCGTAGGCGGCCAGCCAGCCGAGGCGGCGGAAGCGCTGGAACACGGGCGTGCCGGCCTCGGCCTCGGCAATCAGATAGACGCCGTCGTTAAGTTCGTCGGGTTCGGGCCGGGCCGGCCAGGTTTCGGTGTCGCCGCCCGACTCCAGGGCGATCACCCGGGCCCCGGCGGGGGCGACGTACTGGTCAAGGCCGATCGTGCCGCTGCCGGGCTCGCAGCGCAGCGTGAGCCAGACGTCATCGCTCTCGTCGCGGCCGTAGGTCAGGTGCAGGTCGCCCTCGTCGTCGTCATAGACCCAGTCATGGTCCGCCAGCGGCTGGGGTGCCCCGGCCTCAACGGGCGCCGGCCCGGCCGCCGGGGGCGGCGTCGAGGCGCAGGCGGCCGTGAGCGCGGCGAGGCTCAGCAGGAGCAGGCGGGGAGGGGACATCGGCGGCCCTTGGGATCAGCCCGCACACAGTTCTCCGAACCGGCGCAGCTTGGCAAGATTGGCGCGGTCGATCGTGACGGCACCCGCGCGGTCCCCCGACGTCACCGCCAGCCGCCCGCTGCCGGCGAAGGCGGCAAACACCGGGTGGTCGATGCGCAGCCCGACGCCGAGGGAGCCGTCGGAATCGGCGTCCGCCTGCGACTGGGCGGTCGCCCTGCCGGCGCGCAACTGGGCGAACTCGCCGCCCGGGCCGAAGTCGTAGATGCGCACGGTGACGGCACCGGACCCGGCGTCGCATTCGAGGGTAGCGCGGAGGTGCTCGGTGTCGGGAATCTCGTTGGCGAGGACCAGAGCGCGCGGGTCGTCGTAGAGCGTCCACGTCCAGCCGTCGCGCGGACCCTGGACGGCCAGGGCCCCGACGGCCGCGATGATGGCAAGGATCATGTCCGGCCCCCCGGGCTGAACGGCCAAGCTAGCAGGCGCTCAGGCCCGCGTCGCGCCGCAATGGGCGAAGAAGCCGTCGATCACGGCCTTGTCACCCGGTGTGACCGGCAGATCGGCCCGACCCGCCTCGCCCACGACGGGCAGCCGGCCGCCGGCCCGGAGCGACGTCAGGGCCGAGGACCCCATGTCCACGGCAACATCGGCCATGGCCAGCCCGGTCAGCGGATCGACGGGTGCCGGACCGTCCACGACGGCCACGCCCGCGGGGGTCACCACGCCGAAGGCCTGGGCGCGCGCGTCGCCCGGGCGGCAGGTCAGCATGATCACGATCTGGTCCGAATGGGCCACGCCATAGGCCAGCTTGGCCATGCCGCCCTCGTGGCTGAGATGCCAGGCGAGCGTCGCCTCCGGCGTCGGGGTGCCGGACGCGGGCGCGTCGACGACGGGTTCCGACCGGCTCTGGGCGGCGAAGGCGACCAGGGCCAGGGTGGCGGCGGCGGGGATCAGAACTTTGAACATCAACAGGTACTCGCGTCTGACTGGCCAAACG
Organism: Alphaproteobacteria bacterium; assembly: GCA_018820275.1. Lineage (GTDB taxonomy): Bacteria > Pseudomonadota > Alphaproteobacteria > Caulobacterales > Caulobacteraceae > Brevundimonas. The sequence goes on along the minus strand of JAHJOO010000065.1, from coordinate 6,220 downwards.
CGAGTTTCTGTTAAGAGTTTCAGCTTGGCCGTGCCGCGCGGGGAGCCGCGCCGTCTAGAAGGGGCTGAACCGCTCGACCAGGGACTGGCCGGCCGGCGTCGCCTGGACGCGACTGATGTCGCCGCGACCGCCGTAGCTGATGCGCGCCTCGGCGATCTGGTCGTGCTGGATGACGTTCGACGAGGAGATGTCCTCGGGGCGCACGATGCCGGCCACGGTCAGTTCGCGGACCTCGCGGTTGGTGCGCACTTCCTGCCGGCCCTGGATCACCAGATTGCCGTTGGGCAGGACCGCCGTCACGACCGCGGCGATCGTCAGGTTGACGCGCTCGGACCGGTTCACGCTGCCGGCGCCCTGGGCGTTGGACTCCCCGCCCAGGCCGACCATGTTCGCCGGGTCGAAGCCGCCGGGGAAGGCCTGGCCCAGGCTGTTTTCCAGCCCGAAGAAGTTCGAGACGCCGGTCGAGATCTCGTTGGACCGGGTGCGCGACGTGCTGTTCGACGTCTGGGCGCGGTCGTCGATGTCGATCTCGATGGTCAGGATGTCGCCGACGCGGCGGGCGCGCTGGTCGCCGAAGAAGCTGCGCGAGGTCCCGCCGAACAGGCTGTTGGCCGAGGCACCCTGCGTCGCGGCGTGGGCCGTCTGCGGGCCCGGCAGATATTGCTGCTCGACCGGGACGAGCGCCGCCGGATAGCCGATGGGCGCGAGCTCCGGTCCGCGCACCGCCTCAATGGCGGTGGAGCAGGCCCCCAGGGACAGCGACACGGTCGCGAGCAGGGGCAGGGCGGCGAGGGCGGACGGACGCATGTGCGGAATTCCCATCACTGGAACGCTTCGGGGTTGGAGCGGGCGGCCTGGGCGGCCGGACCGGTCACGGCGCGGCCGGGGCCGACGGCGACCGCGTCGATGGTGCGGCCGGACTGCAGGTTGGTGACCGCCACCGGCTGGCCGCGCGCGGCGTCGCGCTGGGCCCGGCCGGTGACCGTCAGGGTCACGCCGGGGGCCGTATAGGTGACGGTGACCATCTCGTTCCGGCTGATGACCTTGGGGGCCACCATGTCGTTCGGCTGGACGGCGGTGCCGGCGCGCAGGGCGCGGCGGGCGGACATGCCGACCACCGCGTCGGCGTCACGAGGCGCGCCGGCGGGGACGAGGTGGCTCTGCACCGGGGCCCAGATGACGTCTTCGGGCTGGATGACTTCGTGGGCGGCGATGCTGCGGGCCCAGGTCAGGACCTCGACCGTGGGTCCGGCGCGGCCCGCGGCCGGGCCTGAGGTCGCAGCGCCCGAGGCGGTCGGGGCACCTTGACGAACCACCACCCGGCGCAGGCCCTGCGGATTGGTCCAGCTCAGTCCGGCGCGGCGGGCGCTGGCCTGAAGTGCTCCGGCCTCGATGACCACGGTGGGGCCGACGCGGCGGGCGACCACGACCGAGCCGGCCGAACCGGCGCCGTCGAACACCTCCCCGAGGGTGACCTGGCCGTCGTCATCGACGGGATTGGCCTTCAGCGTGACGTCGGACGCGAGCGCGGGGCCGGCGGCCAGCAGGACGGCGGCGGCGATCAGGGCGCGGATCACGACTTCACCTGCGCCGACACGGCCATCATCTCGTCGGCGGTCGAGATGACCTTGGAGTTCATCTCATAGGCGCGCTGAGCGATGATCAAGGCGCTGATCTCGGACACCGCGTCGACGTTCGACGCCTCGGTGTAGCCCTGCAGCAGCTGGCCGAAGCCCGGGTCGCCCGGCGTCCCGACCGTGGCCGGGCCGGAGGCGGCGGTTTCGAGCAGCAGGTTGTCGCCGACGGCCTCCAGTCCGGCCTCGTTGAAGAAGGTGGCGATCTGGATCGTGCCCACGACCTGCGGCTCGGGGCTGCCAGAGACGATCACCTGAACCTCGCCGGACTTGGAGATCGACACGTCGACCGCGTCCTGCGGGATGCTGATGGCCGGCTCCAGCAGATATCCGTCGTCGGTGACGATCTGGCCCTCGCCGTTCAGGCTGAGATTGCCCGCGCGGGTGAAGGCGGTCTCGCCCGACGGCAGGGTGATCTGGAAATAGCCCTTGCCGTCGATGGCCAGATCGAAGCGGTTGCCCGTCTGCTGGGGCGTGCCCTGTTCGGTGATGCGGTAGACCGAACCGGTCTTCACGCCCGCGCCGATCTGGATGCCGGTCGGCACCACCGTGCCCGCGCTGGACGAGGTCGCGCCCATGCGTTCGACGTTGTGGTACAGCAGGTCCTGGAACTCGGCGCGCTGGCGCTTGAAGCCCACCGTGTTCATGTTGGCGATGTTGTTGGAGATGACCTCCACGTTCGTCTGCTGGGCGGCCATGCCCGAGGCGGCGGTGCGAAGAGCGCGCATGCGGGGCTCCCTCTCTTAGCTGACCTTGCCCAACCGCTCGACGGAGCGGCGCGACAGGTCGTTGGCGTTTTCGATCATCTTCGTGATCCGCTCGTAGGCGCGCTGGATCTCGATCAGATTGGTGATTTCGAGGATCGGATTGACGTTGGATCCCTCCAGCATCCCCTGGTGGACGCGGACGTCCGTCGCCTCCGCCGGCGCGGCGTTGGAGGTGTTGCGGTACAGGCCGTCGCCGCCCTTCTCGAGCACCGACAGGGCGTCGAAACGGACCGCGGTCAGGCGTCCGACCTGGACGCCGTTCTGGCTGATCGTGCCGTCGGCGGCGACCGCCGGGGCGCCGAGGGCGGGGTCGAGGACGATCTCCTGCCCGTCGCCCAGCACCGGGCGCCCCTGTCCGGTGACCAGACGGCCCTCCGGGTCCAGGGTGAAGGCCCCGTCGCGGGTGTAGGCCTCGCCGGCGCCGTCCTGCACGACGAAGAAGGCGCCCTCGCCCTCGAGAGCGAAGTCCAGGGAGCGGTCCGTCTGCTTCAGCGCGCCCTGCGAATAGTCGCGGCCGAGGCCCTTATCGAGCACGAAGCTCACGCCCGGCCGCACCGAGTCGTTGCGGGCGCGCTCGCCGACCTCGGTGCCGACCAGCAGCTGCTCGACCTTGAACCCGGTCGTTTCGGCATTGGCGATGTTGTTGGCCACGACGTCGAGTTCACGACGCAGGGTCATCTGACGCGACAGTCCGACGTAGGCGGCGTTTTCCACGGGCGGCTCCTTCCGGAAACGTCCGTCGCAACGGGCGTGCCAACCGGTCCGGTCCCGCCACGACTGGATTCCCGCGGTTTCGCCCGCCCGGCGCCCGGCAGCTTCTGCCGGTTCTAAACGGCGCGTTAACCAAGTCCGGCCGAAATGACCCGAGGAACGGTGCGGGCGGATTCGATGCTGAAATTCGGCAAGAAGAAGGGCGGGGCGGACGTGCCCGCCGTCGTCGAGGGCGAGGGGCCCGTCGACGGCGAGGACGCGCCGAAGAAGAAAAAGCTGCCGATTCTCTTCATCGCCATCGGTGCCGGAGTGGTGCTGCTGGGCGGCGGGGGCGGCGCGGCCTTCTTCCTGATGCAGCCCAAGCCGGCCGCGGCCGACGCGGCCCACGGCGAGGAAAAGGGCGACGATCACGGCGCCAAGAAGGACGAGAAGAAGGACGCTAAGGGCGGGCACGGCAAGGGCGGCGACGCCGAAGCCGATCCGGCCTTGGGCAAGATCACCGAGGGGCCGGACGGCGTCACCTTCCTCACCCTGCCGGACATGGTCGTGAACGTGCAGTCGTCGGACGGGCGGCCGACCTTCCTCAAGCTGAAGCTGACGCTTGAGATGAAGGACGCCCATCAGGCCGAGGTCATCCAGTCCCAGATGCCGCGCCTGCACGACATGTTGCAGGGCTTCCTGCGCGAGCTCCGCCCCGAGGAGCTTCAGGGCTCGGCCGCCAGCTTCCAGCTGCGATCCGAACTGGCCCGCCGCGTCAACCTGATCCTCGCGCCCGGCAAGATCGACGCCGTGCTGATCGAGGAGATGCTGGTGCAATGAACGCGGCGGCGCAGGCGGACGATCTGGAGACGACGGAGGCCTTCGGCGGGGAGCCGGACCGCGGCGGGCTGATGCCCGAGCGCGTCCTGAACCAGGACGAGATCGACAGCCTGCTGGGCTTCGACCTGGGCGACGACGACGCGGCGGACCGCACCGGCATCCGCGCCATCATCAACTCCGCGCTCGTCAGCTACGAGCGCCTTCCGATGCTCGAGATCGTCTTCGACCGCCTGGTGCGGCTGATGACGACGTCCCTGCGCAACTTCACCTCGGACAACGTCGAGGTCAGCCTCGACAACATCTCGTCGATCCGGTTCGGCGACTACCTGAACTCCATCCCCCTGCCGGCCATCCTCGCGGTGTTCCGGGCCGAGGAACTGGACAACTACGGCCTCCTGACGGTCGACTCCAACCTGATCTACTCGATCGTCGACGTCCTGCTGGGCGGCCGGCGCGGCACCGCGGCCCTGCGCATCGAGGGGCGGCCCTACACCACCATCGAGCGGGTTCTGGTCCAGCGCATGATCGAGGTGGTCCTCCACGACGCCCAGCAGGCCTTCGAGCCGCTGACCCCGGTGCATTTCAATCTGGATCGCCTGGAGACCAACCCCCGCTTCGCCGCCATCGCGCGGCCGGCCAACGCCGCCATCCTGGTCAAGCTGCGGGTGGACATGGAGGACCGGGGCGGACGCATCGAACTGCTGCTGCCCTACGCCACGCTGGAGCCCATCCGGAAGATGCTGCTGCAGCAGTTCATGGGCGAGAAGTTCGGACGCGACAACATCTGGGAAGGTCACCTCGCCAGCGAGCTCTGGACCACCCAGACGGAGGTCCGCGCCGTGCTCGACGAACAGCAGGCGCCGCTGTCCTCGGTGCTGAACCTGAAGGTCGGCGACACCCTGATGCTGAACGCGACGCCGGACTCCGACGTCTCGATCCGGGCGGGAGCCATCCCGCTGACCGTCGGCAAGATGGGTCGCAAGGGCGCACACATCGCCGTGCGCGTGGAGCGCCCCATCTCGCGCGAGGCCGCGTCAGGCCTGACCAAGGGAGGCTTGTGATGATCGGCCTGGTCATGGATGCGGTGCTGATGCTGCTGCTGGTTTGCGCCGTCGGCTTCGGCGTGCGGCTGGAGCGGCGTCTCAAGGTGCTGCGCGACGGGCAACTGGCCTTTGCCGGCGCCGTGAGCGAACTCAACGAGGCCGCGGGCCGGGCGGAGGCGGCGCTCGCGTCCCTGCGCGCGGCGGGTCAGGAGACGGACCTGCTGCATGACCGGATCGTGCGGGCGCGCGAGCTGAAGGGCGAGCTTGAGAGGCTGATCGCGCGCGGGGGTGATGCGCCGGCGCGGACCTCCTCGCCTGCGCCCGCGCCCACCCCCGTGACGCGGACGGAGCGCCCTGCGCCGATACCCGCCCGCACGCCTGAGCCGGCCGCGCCGACCGACCGCATGGCCGCCCTGGCCCAGCGCATCCAGGCCCTCGCCGGACCGGCGGTCGCCGAAGGCCGCGGCGACGTCGCCGCCATCGTCCGTGCCATGAGCGCTAACCCTGTGTCCGAACGGATCCCTAACCGGACCGTGCGAGCGCAGGACGACGATCTGTTCGCCGCCTGAGGAGGGCGCGCCCCGCATGAGCAAGCTGCCCCGCATCCTGCCCCTGGCCGCCGTCGCGGTCGGCGGCGTCATCCTCGTCCGCGCCGTCGGCGTGGCGCCCGGCCTGTTCGAGGGTGCCCGCGCCTGGGCCGAGGAGGCCGTGCCCGCGGCCGCTCCGGCGAACGCCAATGCGGCCACGGCCGTCTGTGCCCTGTCGGAGGAGCAGCTGGCGGCCCAGATCGGCATCTCGCCGGCCGAGCTGCGCGTGATCTCGTCGCTGGGCGACCGCCGCAAGGAGCTGGACGCCCGCGACGCAGACTTCGCCACCATGCTGCCGCTGCTGGCCGCCGCCGAGCAGAAGCTGGCCGAACAGACCGCCGAGCTGGAGAAGGTCAAGGGTGAGGTCGAGGGCCTGCTGGGGCAGGTCGACGAGCGCGCCAAGGCCGAGACCGACCGTCTGGTCGCCGTCTACTCCGCCATGCGCCCGCGCGAGGCCGCCGCCGTCTTCTCGCAGCTCGACGATTCGGTGCTGTTGCCCGTCGCCGCCGCCATGCGCCCGCGTACCCTCGCCGCCATCCTGGCCCAGATGCCGCCAGCCGAGGCCCGCGCCCTGACCGAGAAGCTGGCCGCCCGCTTCCAGGCCGCCCCGCTGGCCGCCCGCGCCGCCGCGGCGACCGCGCCGACCGGTGCGCCGCCCG